>NZ_JASTWJ010000001.1:1841250-2455000 GCF_030499515.1 Streptomyces sp. DT2A-34
CTGTCGTAGGGCTCCACCACGTGCACGGCGTCAACCTGCCCCTTGTCCAGGGCGGCACCCATCTGCGGGAAGGGAATCGCCCGGTAGACCGGGTGCCCGATGCCCTGTTTGTCCAGGATCTCGTTGAAGGTGAGCGACTGGACGTTGTTCAGGGTGTTGACCGCGAGCTTCTTGCCCTCGAGGTCGGCGACGGTCTTGATGTCCGAGTCCTCGGGCACCAGGACCTCCATCATGCGCGGGGCCGCCCTGATCGCCTCCGCGACGATGCGGGCATCGAGGGTGCCCTGCTCATGAGCCTGCAGATAGGTGACGTAGTTCGCGCTCGCGACCATGTCGATCTGCCCCTTGGCCAGGGCCGGCAGCGCCTGGAGGCTCTGCTGGACCTGCTGGACGCGGACGTCGAGGCCCTCCTTCTCGAACAGCCCGCGATCGCGCGCGATGTAGAGGGCGACGCAGTCGATCAGTGGCAGGGCGGCCACCGTGACGGTCTTCCGCCCATCGGCCCCGGACGAGGAGTCCCCGTCGTCGCCACAGGCCGTGAGGGCCACCAGCATGAGGGTGGCCGCGGCGGCGGCCGCTGTCCTCGTTCCCGAGCGCAATTGGCGTAACGGCATGTCGACATGACTACCAAGCTTTTGTCATGATCACCACATACAGCACGTGAATGACGTCCCGTCAATCTGCCGGTCTCCGCCGATATGCGCCACCTTGGTCCCATGACCTCCTTCACACTCCCGCACGAGCTGCACGGCGACGGCGCCCACAAGGTGTTCGCCGTGCACGGCTGGTTCGCCGACCGGTCCGCCTACACACCCGTCCTGCCGGACCTCGACCGGACGGCCTTCACCTACGCCCTCGTCGATCTGCGCGGCTACGGCGGCGCCAAGGACGCCGTCGGTTCGTGTACGACCGCGGAGGCCGCCCTCGACCTGGTGGAACTCGCGGACCGGCTCGGCTGGGAGCGGTTCTCGGTGGTCGGGCACTCGATGGGCGGAGCGGTCGGACAGCGTCTCCTCACCGTCGCCCCGCACCGGCTGCGCAGGCTGGTCGGGGTCTCGCCGGTGCCGGCCTCGGGTTTGGCGCTGCCGCCGGAGCAGTGGGAGCTGTTCGCGGACGCGGCGCACAAGCCGGAGAACCGGCGCGTCATCATCGACCTCACCACCGGTGGTCACCGACCGGCCGCCTGGCTCGACCGTATGGTCGCCCGTTCGCTCGCGGTCAGCGACCAGAAGGCGTTCCGTGCCTGGCTGGACTCCTGGGCCGGGGAGGACTTCCACACCCAGGTCGAGGGCTCCCCGGTACCCGCGCTCGCCGTGGCCGGCACCCTCGACCCGGCCCTGTCCGCCGACCTCCTCCGCCGGACGTGGATGACCTGGTATCCCCGCGCCGAGCTGCGTGAACTCCCCGCCGCGGGCCACTACCCGATGGACGAGACCCCGCTGGAGCTGATCCGGGTGGTCGAGGACTTCCTGCGCGCGGACGACGGCGCGGACGGCTCGGACCGCGGTCTCAAGTCGCTGCCCGTGCGGATCACTTGAGAGCCGCCCGGTGAGCCAGTGCGGTCGTCACGTCCGTACCTGGATCAGCGCATGTGTCCCGCCGGTCCGCCACCTCTGCCCCTCCGCCGCCACCAGCGCCGCCTCCGTGCGGGCGTCCAGGCCGGTGATCACGTCGGACTTCAGGGTGCGCAGGGCGGCGACCCGGCCAGGGAAGTGGGCGGTCACCTCGGTGAACGGCGTCGTCGGCGGCCACAGTCGGTCGCCGACGAGGCGGCGGTAGTTGAGGTCGCCCTTGACGATGGTGACGGTGGCCGCGGCGAGCTCCTCGCGGAGGTCACCGGGCATCGCCGCGAACGGCAGCGGGGCGGCGGCGAAGGGGTGGGCGCGGACGGCGAGGCGGCCGTCCGTCATCGCCGTCCAGAGCACCCGGCCGTACGTCGCGGCCGCGCCCGGTGCCTGCGTCAGTCGGCGCAGGGCGTCGAGCACGTCGGCGTGCGTGGCGTCGGAGACGTAGTAGGGGTACGGCTTGACGTGGAGGACGGCCCGTCCGACGCGCCCCTGGGTGAGGAGGTGGGCGATGAGGAGCAGGTCGGGGACGAGTTCGCGGCCCGCGTTGTCGGCGATCAGGCACAGCGTGGCGGCGCCCGAGGGCGGGAGCAGGGACCACAGGGTCTCGCTGTCGTCGGCCACCAGGGGCGGGGTGTCCGAGGACGCCTGGTGCTGCGCGGCCGACATACGGAATCCGAGGTCCACGCGGTTGCCCCACAGCGACCCGTGCAGCAGCGCCCGGTCCTGCTCGTCGGCGGGCCGGTCCGCGAGGGCGTCCAGGGCGGCGAGTTCCTCGTCCGTCTCGGGGGCGTCGAGTTCGGCCAGCTTGGAGGGGCGGAAGGGGTCGATGCCCTGCCAGGGGCCCGGAGTGAAGTAGCCGACGGCTTCGAGGAGTTGGCGGTAGAAGTAGCTCTCCGACCACAGCCACGGTACGTCGAACCAGGACCGGCCGGTGCAGGTGTCGGCGCCCCACGACGCCCAGCGGCCCCCGTCGTGCGCGTCGGCGGGGAGCGGTTCGATCACGCCCTTGGTGCAGTTCGCGAGGAGCGCGTCCAGCGCACGCTGCTGCTCGGGGTCGTACGGGAGGGACTCCCGTACCTGCCGGATGATCGCGGGATGCCGCTCGGCGAGCACGCTGTGCGGGAACGAGCCGGGTTCGTTGCCGAGGAGTACGGGTGCGAGCGGGGTGTCGGACCTGTCGGGCATGCGGCTCACCGTATCGCGCCTGTCATACGGCTCTGGTCTCCCGCTCCAGCTGTGTCGCGAGCGCGAGATAGCGGGCCCGGCGGGGTACCGGGACCAGGCCGCGGATCATGAAGTGCCACATCTCGGCCACCCTGCGGGGCTGGCGTGCCACGGGTTCGAGGGAGCGGCCGACGACGCGGGTACCGACGAAGAAGCAGACGAGGGAGTGCGCCGCGGCCTCGGCGTCGACGTCCGGATGGATGTCGGACTCCTTGGCGGCGCCGAGGAGTTTGCGGGTGGTGATGTCCAGCAGCTCGGTGTAGGGGTGCCGCAGGGGCGGCCGTATCACCACTCCCCCCGTGGCCAGGCGCAGGCCGGCCCGGGGTATCGGCCCTTCGACGGACAGACGCGTGATGCCGAACGTCGTGCGTATCAGGGCCTCCAGCGAGGAGTAGCCCCTGCCGTCCATCTCGGTCGCCATCTGGCGGGAGGCTCTGGACTGGAGTTCCAGGATGGCCTGGGCGAGATCCTCCTTCGCCGCGAAGTGGAAGTACAGGGCGCCCTTGGTGACTTGGGCGTGTTCGACGATGTCGCTGAGGCTGGTCGATTCATAGCCGTGACGGTCGAACAGTTCGGCGGCGGCTGTGAGGATCGTGGTGCGGGTCTGTTCGGCGCGTAACTGCCTCACCATCGGCTGGACTCTCCTGGGAGGGAAAAGAACGGGTCATGCCGTTTGTTTCTAACTCTCCGCACACGATATCTCACCGCCCCTCGGTTCCCACCTCGCACTCGAAAACCGTCGACTCTCCCTGCCGTCCCAGGACTTGGACGGCGTCGCCGTTCGCGCTCTCCCCGTCGACCGCCTCTATCCAGGTGAGCTGGTCGAGTTCGGCGTACTGATGGAAGACGGCACGGAACGAGACGGGCCGCCGTCGGCTGCCGCGCCGGCGGGCCCGTGCGGCCTGGCGGGCAGCCTCCAGCAGCAGCATTCCGGGCACATGATCGAGCGGATGGTCGAAGAAAACAGCATGTGCGGTATCAACTCGCAGCTGCCAGCGGCCGGGCTGGCCGGTCGGGGCGAGGACGACGTCCGCGGGCAGGGCGCGGTCCACCTCGGCGGGCGGCAGACCGGGTGGGACGGGCGGCGCGGACACGGTGGTCGCGGTGCGGCCGCCGCGCAGCCGGCGGTAGACCGCCTCGCTCGTCCAGGTGACGGCTATGTGCCCGGTCGCGACGCGTTCGCCACCGAGCCGTATGTCCGCGTCGTAGCGGAATCCGGCCGGGCGGCCGCCGCGGTGGTCGACGTCGGAGACCGTGATGTGGAGGACGGGTTCGGCGGGCGCGGCGCCGACGGCCAACCGCTCGGGCCGGGTGGTGATCCGCAGCTCCCTGAGCACGAACTGGTGGCCCAGCGGCACGTCGTAGGCGGTGTGCGCGAGGAGTGCGCCGACCTGGCGGACGGTCTCGGCGACCAGGAGCGGTTCGTACGCCGAGCGGTCCGGCGACACGTGTAACTGGTGTGCGCGCGGCCACTGGGCGAAGACGGTGAACCGGTCGGTGCCGGTGCTGGTCGCCCCGGTGAGAAACGTTTCAGCGACGGAGGCGCGATGGACCAGCTGACGGGGTACGGTGGCGGTCAGGCCGTCCGTCACCCTCGGGGTCTCGGCGAGCGGGATCGTGGCGAATTGCCGCGGATGAGGCATGTCCCCTCCTTGGGTCCCCCCGTAAGTGCGTGGACAGACGGCGAGGTGCCCGTGCCGCGAGCGTTAGAGTACGAGGCGACCGGTTTGTTTTCAATGCGGCCTCGGGTCGCCCGACCGTGCCCGAACCCGCTCCGGCGCACGCCGGACGCAGAGGTCAACTCGGCGCAGCGGAGGGGCTTTATGGCGAGGCAGGAGCGCGCCATCAGAACGCGGAAGGTCATCCTGGAGGCCGCGGGCGCGGTCTTCGACGAGCACGGGTACACCGCGACGACCATCGCGATGGTCCTGGAGCGGGCCGAGGTGACCAAGGGCGCCCTGTATTTCCACTTCCCCTCGAAGGAATCCCTCGCCCAGGCCGTGCTGGACGAGCAGCTCTCGCTCGGCGCGGTGCCGCCACAGCCGTGCAAGCTGCAGGAACTCGTCGACATCACCTTCGTGTTCGGGCAGCGGCTGCTCAGCAACTCGCTGCTCAAGGGCAGTGTGCGGCTGGCGGTGGACCAGTGCGCGCCGCCCGGTGTCGATCACTCCGGGCCGTTCCGGCAGTGGGCGGACCATCTGCTCGGGATACTCGAACGGGCCCGTGCCCAGGGCGAGTTGCTGCCCACGGTGCAGCCCAGGCAGACGGTGGAGCTGGTGGTCGGCGCGTTCGCGGGCATCCAGCTGATGTCCCGGGCCCTGAACGACCGCGACGATCTGGCCGAACGGATATCGGTCCTGTGGGGACACCTCCTGCCGAGCATCGCGCTACCGGGCCTGCTGACCGGCATCGACCGGGAGCCCGATCGCGGGCTGCGCGTGCTGGCCGCCCTCGACGCCGCGGACGTCGAACCGGTCGCCATGGACCTGTCCGCACACTGAGTACACGACACCGACCGGACCGACGGTTTTCGCCGGGCCGGTCGGTGGTCGAAACGCTCTCGACGTACGACGGGCCGGCCGATGCCCCATCCGCACCGGCCGGCCCGCCCGCTTGTGGTACGCGCCCGCTCAGGGCACGCGTTCAGTTGTCGGTCGTCGTGACTGTTGTCAGAAGGTCAGCTTCCAGCTGTTGAGCGTGCCCGTGTCCTGGGCCGCCGTGTCCTGGACGCGCAGCTTCCAGGTGCCGTTGGCGGTCTCGCTGGAGGCGTTGACCGTGTAGGTGGTCTTGACGTTGTCCGCGGAGTCCGAGGAGCTGGCGGACTTCAGGCGGTAGGTCGTACCATCCGGCGCCACCAGGTCGATGACCAGGTCACCGCGGTAGGTGTGGGTGATGTCCACGCCGACCTGGAGGGCCGACGGGGCGTTGCCGCTGCGGCCGCTGACGGCGATGGAGGACTCGATCGCGGAGCCGTTGTCCGGGACGGAGACGGCGGAGGTGCTGGTGAAGGTGGTGCCCCCCGTGGAGCCGCCGGAGCTGCCGCTCACCGCCTGCACCGTCTTGGCCGCGTCCGCCAGGCCCGCGCCGCAGCCGCCCGAGCAGGTACCCGGCAGAGCACGCGAGTTGGTCTTGATCGCGGACTCGATCTGCGCCGGGGTCAGCGAGGCGTTGGCCGACTTCATCAGCGCGGCCAGGCCCGCGATGTGCGGGGCGGCCATGCTGGTGCCCTGGTAGTACTTGTACGTCTCGCTCGACGGGCCCTGCGTGCCGGTGTTCAGCGTGGACAGAATGCCGTTGGCCGTGGTCGTACGGGTCTCGCCGCCGGGGGCCGCGATGTCCACGGTCGAGCCGAAGTTGGAGTAGTAGGCCTTGGCGCCGGAGCGGCCCAGCGCGGCCACCGAGACGACGTTGTTGCAGCTGGCCGGCGAGTAGTTGGCCGCGTTGTCGTTCTCGTTGCCCGCCGCGACGACCACCGTGGTGCCGCGGTTCACGGCCGCGTTGATGGCGCTCTGGGTCGCGGAGGAGCAGGCGCCGCCACCGCCGAGGCTCATGTTGATGACCTTGGCGACGTTGGTGTTCGCGGGGACGCCGGAGACCGTACCGCCGGACGCCCAGGTGATGGCGTCGATGATGTCGGAGTCGTAGCCGCCGCACTGGCCGAGGGCACGGAGGGGGGAGATCTTCGCGCCGTACGCGATGCCCGCGACGCCCTTGCTGTTGTTGGCGACCGCGGCGATGGTGCCCGCGACGTGGGTGCCGTGCCAGGAGGAGGTGGTGGCCGTCCAGTCACTGGCGCACTGGCCGTCGTTGGTCCAGTCGCCCGGGTCGGCCGGGTTGCTGTCGCGGCCGTTGCCGTCGTTGGAGACCGCGGTGTCGGAGATGAAGTCGTAGCCGGCGACGACGTTGGCAGCGAGGTCGGAGTGGGTGACGTAGCCGGTGTCGATGACGGCGACGGTCACCCCGCTGCCGGTCGTGACGTCCCAGGCGCCCGGCACGTTCATGCCCGCGGTGGTCTCGAACAGGTCCCACTGCTTGCTGTACTCGGTGTCGTTGGGGGTGGCCGTCGGCTTGTTCAGCCGGTCCGGTACGACGTAGGCGACCTGCGGGTCGGCCCGGTACTCGGCGACGACGTCGGCGACATCGGCCTTGGTGAGGTTCTCGCCCAGGTCGACGAGGGCCGCGCCGGAGCCGAGGCGGCGCTGGAAGTCGAGGTCCTCGCCGGCCTCCTTGCCCTTGGCGGCGGCGTCGGCCTCGGCGGCCTTGTTCGACTTGGCCTCGTTGGCACCGGACTTGTAGCCGACGATGAGGCGCTCGGCCGGGGTGCCGGGGGCGGCCTCGGTCTGGGCCGCCGGGACGGGGGCGGTGGCCTGCGGGGCGGCGGTGTCCTGGGCCACGGCGACGGTGGTGGCGGCCGTGAACAGCGCGGCGGAGACGGCGGCGACGGATATCAGCTTCCGTCTCATGGATGCAGAGGTACGCAAGGGGCTTGCCTTTCGTGGCCGGCCGTACTCCGGGCAGCGCGGAGCGGCGGTCGATTTCGCTTCGTCCTCGAAGCGGCGGGGGGGGTACGCCGGAAGGCGGGTGGGGTGGTGCGAAGTGCAGGCGGGGGTGGTGCGAAGTGCGGGGGCGCGGCGGCCGGCCTGGCGCGAGCTACGACCCGTTCGGGGTTACCTGTGGGTCAGCTGTGGTCGAACAATAGGCAAAGGAAAGGTCATCGGGATACAGGGGAAACCCTCGATCCGGCCGGAAACCCACCCTCTACGTCGGACGGTTGACCGGTAATGACGGACTTCGCCCCCCTCGTCGCGCAGTGAACGCGCCGCGCCGGTTTCCCGTACTGCACGAGAACCCTTTCCGCGCCGGCCGAGGAGACGTTCCGGATGTCCCGGATGCCCTGGATGAGATCGCACCGCACCGCCCTGGCGGCCACCGCCGTCACACCTTTGCTGCTCACGCTGTGGGCGGCGGGCCCGGCCCATGGCCACGGTGCGCCGACCGATCCGGTCAGCCGGGTGTACGGCTGCTCCCCCGACGGCGGCAGCACGTCGCGGTCGGCGGCCTGCCGGGCGGCGGTCGCCTCGAACGGCCGACCCTTCACGGCCTGGGACAACCTTCGGATCGCGCATGTGAACGGACGGGACCGGCAGGTCGTCCCCGACGGACAGCTGTGCAGCGGCGGACTGCCGGCCTACCGGGGCCTCGACCTCGCCCGCGCCGACTGGCCGTCGACCCGGCTGACACCCGGCTCCGCCCTGACGATGCGGTACGTCTCGACGATCCCGCACACCGGCACCTTCAAGCTCTACCTCACCAAGCCCGGCTACGACCCGACGAAGCCGCTGACCTGGTCCGACCTCCCGGAGAAGCCGTTCGCGGAGGTGAAGGATCCCGCGTTGACGGACGGGGCGTACGGGATCAGAGCGACGCTGCCGTCCGATCGGGCCGGGCGCCATGTGCTGTACACGATCTGGCAGAACAGCAGTACGCCGGACACGTACTACTCGTGCTCGGACGTGGTGTTCCCGGCCGAGCGGGACAGAGGCGCCGAGGAGAGCGGCGGCGAGAGCACGGCTTCCGCCGCCGCGAACGCGGACCGCGACAACGGTCGTGCGACCGCCAGTTCCTCGCCGGCGACCGAGCCGCGCAAGACCGTCTCACCGACGCCTTCCGCCCCAGCCGACGGCGAGAGCCGACGCACGCAGAACGCCGCCGCGCCCGACAGCACGCCGGTGGCCTCCACCGGCAGCCCGGGTTCGGGGCCCTCGACGCCGCTGCTCGCGGGCGGCGCCGCCGCGGTGCTGGTGCTCACCGGGGGCGCCGCCCTTGCGCTGCGGTTGCGCAGGAGGTGAACTCCCGCACGGTTGACGTCAGTTGACGTACACCGCCTCGCCGCTGCCGGTCACCGGGGCGTACTTGGCGGTGAAGTAGCCGTTGGCGAAGCAGAGGGACGAGCCGGAGACCTTGGCGAACGGCGCGCCGGCGAAGTTGATCGTGTTGTCGTCGTTGCTCGCCGTACCGGACAGGCTGGGGGCCTGGTAGACGCAGTTGATGCTGCCCAGCAGGGTCCGCAGGACGACCGTCGTCTGGATGGTGGACCCCTCGGCCGGGGTGACGGTGACGGTGCCGTCGGAGGTCACGGCGGCGCTGTAGGGCAGATTGTCGACCGTGATGCTGGTGACGCCGAGGACGCCGACCACGTTGGTGGTGCAGCTCGCGGCGTCGAAGGTGTGCGCCGAGACCGACTCCGTCGCGGTCCCGGGCGCGCTGGGGTTGTCCGCCACAGTGGCCGTGAACTGCGACGACGTGCAGGAGATGCCGCTCGTACCGGTCGCGCTGGAGTAGAACGTGGCGGCGGTGCCGCTCGCCAGCGGCGCGGTGAGGACCTCGCCGACCGCGACGGCCGTACCACCGACGGAGCCGGTGGTGAGAACGGTGCCGTCGGCCGCGGACGCGGGGGCGGCCATGGGGAGGGTGAGGGCGGCGACGGTGCCGGCGAGGGTGAGGAGGGTGCGGGTGCGCATGGGGGTGTACCTCGGCTTTCGTTGGGGGTGTGCCCTGAGGGCAGCTGAGCGGCTCAGGGTTCGGGGGGTGAGGGGGTGGGGGGTGGTGGGGGGCGCTTGAGGAGATGTGCGCCGTTGCCGGTCCGTGACGCCTTCTCCGTACATCACGGACCGGCAACGGCAGCCCGACCGGTGACCGGCCTGAGTCCCTGGGGAGGGCTCCTGGCCGGACCGGGCGGGGGCGTCCGGCACGGGCCGAGGGGGGAAGCGACCGTGACGGCGCCATGGAGTGATCTCGAGAAAATGTGAAGGACATCAAGTCCGGGAACGCGGGCCAAGGCCACGCGGCGGCGGATCCGGCGCCACGGATCCAGGGGGGAGCCAGGGCAAGTTGTAGACCTGAGTGTCAGTCAACGTCAAGGAGTCGCAAGGGAGTTGATGTCGACGGAGGGGTTCTGCGGAGCCCTCGACGCCTCCTTGACCCACAGGTGACACACAATCAACACCGTTTTTCCATAACTGCCTTGACCCTCGCCTGTAACCACCGGTAACTTCCCGGCTGGCTACTGCGGAGTACGAGAAAGCCCTTGCACCCGCCGGGAGTTGCGAGGGGCGTGCGCCGTGGGCGCTGTCCGCGCCAGGACAACGTGCCGCTGATGCCCTACCCGCACTTTCATGCACCTGGGAGCAGTTATGGCCTCGTCCTCGGACGTCACCTCGTCCGCCGAGAACTTCCCCGAGAACCCGGAAAGCGGTTCCGGGTCCGAAGCGTCCGACACCACCGACGGCCCCGCCAGACGCGGGCGGGTCCGGGCGCGCCGGGCCGCCGTGATGGCGGTGCCGGCCACCCTCGTCGCCGGCGCCCTCGCGGTCCTCACCGCCGAAGGCGCGCTGGGCGTGCAGTTCGCCATCTCCGGCATGCCCTTCACGGTCACCGCGACCGAGCTCAACGGCACCGGGTTCGAGCAGTTCGGCGGCCTCGACAACATGGCGCCGGGCAGCCCCAACGCGGGGGACACCGGCGGGCAGGTGCTGGTGGTCACGTCCGCGATCAAGAACGCGACGCTCACGAAGCTGTGCCAGAGTGTCGACCTCGGCGGTACGAACCTGTTGATCACCGCGGGTAGTGGTGCCGAGAAGGTGACCGCGAGCGATCTGACCACCGACTCGACCGAGCTGTCGGGTGACGCGGCGTTCACCAACATCGAGATCGGCAACGACGCGAGTACGTTGACCAAGGCCGGGGTGAAGGGGCCGATCGGGGTCTTCAGCCAGCAGGCGGACACCGTGCGCATCGCCAATCTGCGGCAGACCAACTATGCGACCACTGCGGCGGTCTTCAAGCTTCCTGGCCTGAAGCTCCGATTCAGCAGCACGGGTTGCTGATGAGTGAGCGTGCGGGTTTCCGGTCGGCCTTCCGTCGTTGGCGGGCCGACCGGCCGTTCTGGGGCGGGCTGTTGCTCGCGCTGGGCGGGGCGGAGATTCTGCTGACCATGAAGGCGTCGATGAAGGTCGTTCTTCATGTCGGGATGCAGGGGCTGGCGGGGTATCTGCTGCCTGCCCTGATGGTGCTGCTCGGGCTGTTGATTTTGTTCAATCCGGCGCAGCGGCTCTTCTACTCGATCACTGGGGTTCTGGTCGCCCTGGGGACCTGGCCCACGTCGAATCTGGGCGGGTTTTTCGCGGGCCTCCTGCTGGGGGTCGTCGGAAGTTCCCTTGCCTTTGGGTGGCTGCCGGATCAGGAGCCGCGGGGGCGTCGGCGGCGGGGGCGGAAGGGCGTTGCGGTGACGGGCGCTCAGCAGGCTGGGGAGCCCGCCTGAACCGGGCTTCTCGGTCGGCCGGCGGGGGGCGGCATGCCGACCGTCGGCCGCCCAATGCCCGGGGTTGGCGTGCCGAACCACCGGGTTCCCGGCGCCTGCGGGGTTGACGTGCCGAACCGCCGACTTCGCACCCGGGGGTTGGCGTGCCGAACCACCAACCTCCCAGCACTCCCCGGGGTTGGCATGCCAAACCATCAGCTTCCCAGCCCTCCCCCAGCGATACATGCCCCCGCCCAACTTCCCTCCCCCACCGGGGCGTTGACAGACTGAGTCGGCCCGACGTCCGTGTCCCGAAGGCCTCATGCGCGCCGAACGTATTGACACCGAGATCGCCCACTCCGCCCGTATCTACGACTACATCCTCGGCGGCAAGGACCACTACCCGGCCGACCGGGAAGCGGGTGATGCCATGGCGCGTGAGTGGCCCGCGTTGCCCGTGCACATGCGGGCCAACCGGGATTTCATGAACCGGGCCGTGCGGTATCTCGTCGAGGAGGTGGGGATACGGCAGTTTCTCGACATCGGGTCCGGGATTCCGACGTCGCCCAACATTCATGAGATCGCCCAGTCGGTCGCCCCGGAGTCGCGGGTCGTGTACGTCGACAACGATCCGCTCGTCATCGCGCTGTCCCAGGGGGCGTTGTCGAGCACACCCGAGGGGAGGACGGCGTACATCGAGGCCGACATGCTCGATCCGGCGGCCGTGCTCGACGCCCCGGCGTTCCGCGCGACCCTCGATCTCGGGGAGCCGGTCGCGCTCACCGTCATCGCGATCGTGCACTTCCTGCTGGACGAGCACGACGCGGTGGGGATCGTGCGGCGGCTGATCGAGCCCCTGCCCGCGGGCAGTTACCTCGCGATGTCCATCGGCACCGCCGAGTTCGCGCCGGAGGAGGTGGGTCGGGTCGCCCGGGAGTACGCGGCCAGGGGCATGCCGATGCGGTTGCGCAGCCGTGCCGAGGCCGAGGAATTCTTCACCGGTCTGGACCTTGTCGAGCCCGGCATCGTGCAGGTGCACAAGTGGCGACCGGACGGAACGGGCACCGAGGTGATCCGGGACGAGGACATCGCGATGTACGGGGCGGTGGCGCGCAAGCCGAGTTGACCCGGTTCACGAGCGGGAGCAGCGGGGGTGGGCCGGTCCTCGGCCCGCCCTCCCGCCAGCGGTTCATCACGATGTGGCAGCAACGACTCACGCCGAGTGGTTGCACACTTGACGATCAGTGGTCACACGCGATTGGCTCCGGCACAGCGAGAGTTCACCAGGTCGGCGCACTCCCGTGCGGCGCGGGCCGTACTCTCGTTCGTTCCTCCGGCTCGGCCGCACAGCGAGGTGCCGCACCCTCATGAAGACTCCACCCCCCTCCTCCGCTTTCGCTCGCATCGCGGCCCTGACGGCCGCCGCCTGTCTGCTGCTGGCCGGTTGCTCCGCCGTCGGCGGGTCCGACGACGCGTCGGGGGCGGAGGCGGCGGGCACCTCGGGGATGAAGATCACCCTCATCACCCACGGCGGTGACGGTGACGCCTTCTGGGAACTCGTGCGGAAGGGTGCCGAGGTGGCGGCCGCCAAGGACGGCGTCGACCTGACCTACGCGCACGACGACGACCCGGCGGGCCAGGCCGAGCTGATGCGGGACGCGATCCGTGAGAAGGCCGACGGCATCGCGGTGACCCTGGCCAAGCCGTCGGCGATGGCGGGTCCGGTCGCCGAGGCGCGGGCCGCCGGCATACCCGTGGTCGGCCTCAACTCCGGTATGGACCAGTGGCGGTCCGCGGGGCTGCTGGGGTACTTCGGCCAGAACGAGAGCGTCGCGGGCACGGTCGTCGGCAACAGGCTCGACGGCCTCAAGGCCAAGCACGCCCTCTGTGTCATCCACGAGCGCGGCAACGTCGCCCTGGAGGCGCGCTGCGCCGGGGTGAAGAAGGGGTTCGGCGGCGAGACCGAGATGCTCTATGTGGAGGGCACCGACATGGACGCGGCGACCGCCGCCATCACGGACCGGCTGCGGCAGGACTCCAGCATCGACGAAGTGGTCACGTTGGGCGCCCAGTTCGCGCTCGCGGCGGTCGACGCGGCCAAGAAGGCGGGCAGCGACGCCCGGGTCGCGACCTTCGACCTCAACAGCGACCTGGTCAAGGCCGTCAAGGACGGCGATGTTCAGTTCGCGGTGGACCAGCAGCCGTATCTCCAGGGCTATCTGGCCGTGGACTCGCTCTGGCTCTACAAGACCAACGGCAACACCCTCGGCGGCGGCGAGGCGCCTGTGCTCACCGGTCCCGCGATCGTCTCGAAGGCCAATGTGTCATCGGTGACGAGGTTCGCGGCCAACGGGACGCGCTGAGCGGAACCGTTTGTACAACGGTGTCGCCAAAGATTCGGTCACTCACGGGCTGTACGGTCACTTGTGCGGATAACATCCTGCGCATCCCTTGTGCCGTACCGGACGCGTCGTCACCCCTCACGCTCGTCCCCCGCCTCCCCACCCCCCGCCGTTCCGTCTCCGCCGCCCACTCCCCCCACTGATCGCCCTAGGACGACGATGTCTCCGCAGACACGTGCCCGGCGCCGCCTCGGCTCCATACGTCTCTCCCTGATCCTCCTGGCACTGATCCCCAGCATCACCCTCGCCGCCATGTGGGGGGTGACGACGACGCAGATGTTCTCGGAGGGGCTGCGGCTGCGGGAGCAGACCGAGCTGAGCAGGTCGAGCGGCGCCATGGGCACCGACGCGACCCTCGCCCTGCAGCGGGAGCGCGGTCTGTCGGCCGCGTTCCTGGCCGGTCAGCGCGGTGCCCGGACCGCCCTCGACCAGCAGCGGCGGCAGACGGACGCGGCGATCGCGAAGCTGGTCGGCCGGTCGGAGGCGATCGAGGACGCCCCGTACCGCATCGGCGACCGGATGTACTCCGTCATCGCGGGAGTCGGAAGCCTCGAGTACTACCGGGACCAGGTCGACGACCTCACCGACATCTCCCCGCAGCAGGCACTCGGCCAGTACACCTCGATCATCGACGACCAGATCAACGCCTTCCGGGAGCTCTCCCAGGTCGACGACGGAAACCTCACCTCGCAGGCCGGCCCGCTCGTCATGCTGGAACAGGCGGCGGAGCTGGTCTCCCAGGAGGACGCGCTGCTCACCCTCGCCTGGCCGTCCGGGGAGCTCGACGCGGAGGTACGGGCCCGGTTCACGGAACTGGTCAACGCACGCCGGTGGCTGCTCAAGGACCAGATCGTCCCCGCCCTGCGCGGCGATGTGAAGACCCAGACGGAGCGGATCCTCCAAGGGTCGGCGTGGCAGAACCTGGAGGTCATCGAGAACCAGGTGCTGGCGGCGCGCGCATCGGGCAGCGGCGAGGCCGTCCGCACGGTCCTGCCCGACGCCCAGAAGCAGTGGGCCGCAGCGATCGACACTCTCTCCGACCAGTACACCGCCCTGATCCAGCAGCAGACCCGGGCCCTGCTCGACCGCACCGACGACCAAGCGCGCTCGCTGCTCATCAAGGCCGGCTCCCTGAGCGTGGGCGGCCTCGTCGCCGTACTCGTGTGCGCCGTGATGTCCTGGCGCATCACGCGCTCCCTGTCCCGGCGCCTGCGCGGTCTGCGCGTGGCCACCCTCAGTCTGGCGGAGGAGCGGCTGCCGGACGTGGTCGCCCGACTCGACCGCGGTGAGAAGGTCGACGTGGAGCTGGCGACCCCGCCGCTGGACTACGGCCACGACGAACTCGGCCAGGTGGCCAAGGCGTTCAACACCGCGCAGCGCACCGCCGTGCACACCGCCGTCGAACTCGCCGACACCCGGCGCGGCTTCCAGAAGGTCATCCTCGGCATCGCCCGGCAGAGCCAGAACCTGGTCAACCTCCAGCTCACCAAACTCGACGCGCTGGAGCGCGCGCACCAGGACCCGGAGATCCTCAAGGGCCTGTACGAACTGGACTCCACCGCCAGCCAGTTGCGCCGCTACGAGGAGAACCTCGTCATCATCAGCGGCGAGCGGCCCGGCCGCAGCTGGAGCGAGCCGGTCGCGCTGATCGACATCCTGCGCAGTGCCGTCGGCGAGGTCGCCGAGTACCAGCGGGTGGAGGTGTACACCGAGGAGGAGGTGCACGTCGCGCCGCCCGCGGTGGCGGACGTGATCCATCTGCTGGCCGAGCTGATCGAGAACGCCACCCTGTACTCCCCCGCGCCGGCCCCGGTCGGGGTGCGGGCCGCGATGGTGGCCAAGGGCCTGGCCGTGGAGGTCGAGGACCGCGGGCTCGGCATGTCCGAGGAGGACTACGACTCCTTCAACGCCCAGTTGGCCGACCCCCCGCAGTTCGACGTGGTGGCGCTCGCCGACGACCTGCGGCTCGGCATGTTCGTGATCGCCCAGCTCGCCCGCCGGCACGGCATCGCCGTCACCCTGCGCTCCTCGCCGTACGGCGGCACGACGGCGATCGTGCTGATCCCGCACGACATCGTGGTGCGGGATGTGCCCGCGCCGGACCGGGACGAGGTGGAGCACGCCGGGGCCGCCGAACCGGAGGAGCCCGTACGGGAGTCCCGCCCGGTCATCCCGGCCCGCACCGCGCCCGAGCGGACCGCCGCGCCCGCCGCCGGCCGTGACCGCCTCTCCCCGCTCCCCCGGCGCGTGCCGCAGACCAGCCTGGCCGCCGAGCTGCGCGAGGAGGCTTCGGTCGCCGAAGAGGACGGGTACGCCGACGACTTCACCGCGGAACGAGCCGCCTCCTCGCTCGCCTGCTTCCAGCGGGGGACGTTCCAGGCCCGCGACGAAAGCGACCACGAGGCACCGGACGCGCCCGAGGCCGAGGACCAGCGGGCCCCGGCCGCTCGGGGGGCGTGTGACGACGGCCGCCACGAGGAGCCGCCCACAGCCGGCTCGGCCCGCTCCGCCTCCTCCCCCACGTCCTCCACCCCGTCCGCCGACCGCTCATGAAGGACATCGCCATGACACGCCCCACCCCCGCCACGGACACCCAGCTCGACCAGTTGCTCACCGGACTCGTGGAGCGGGTCGCCGACGTCAACCACGCCGTCGTGCTCTCGGAGGACGGCCTGGTGGTCAGCAAGTCCACCGGCTTCCTGCGCGACGACGCCGAGCGACTGGCGGCGACCGCGTCCGGCCTGATGAGCCTCAGCAAGGGCGTCAGCATGGACTTCAGAGGCGGACCGGTGCGCCAGGCGCTGATCGAGATGGCCCACAGCTATCTGATCCTGACCTCCGCGGGCCCGGGCGCCCATCTCGTCGTCCTCACCAACCAGGGCGCGGACGTCGGCGTGGTGGCGTACCAGATGAACATGCTGGTGAAGAAGATCGGCGAGCATCTGTCGGCGGCACCGCGGGCCCATGTCGGTCCTGGCGCGTGAGGTGAGCGGAGACGATTCGGCGGCCCGGCTGGTACGTCCCTTCACCCTCACCGGCGGCCGGACGCGGCCGAGCCGCACCGACTTCACGCTGATCACGACGGTGACGGCGGTGGATCCGCCGCCGGAGCGGGCGCCGCGGCCGCAGCCCGACCAGGCACGGATCCTGCGGCGCTGCGCCCGGCCGATCGCCGTCGCGGAGCTCGCGGCCCATCTCGACCTGCCGGTGAGCGTGGTCGCCATCATGCTCTGCGATCTGCTGGAGGCGGGCCTGATCACCGTGCACCCGCCGCACCCCGTCACTCCTCGCACCCCGGACCTGGACCTGCTGCAGAAAGTGAGGGACGGCCTTGGCCGGCTCTGACACCACCGCGGAGGCGGTCGCGCCGCCCGACACGGTCAAGATCCTCATCGCCGGCGGTTTCGGCGTCGGCAAGACCACCATGGTCGGGTCGGTCAGCGAGATCGCCCCGCTGCGTACCGAGGAGCCCCTGACCACGGCCGGTCTGGGCATCGACGACCTCAACGGCATCGAGGAGAAGCGGGCCACCACCGTGGCCCTGGACTTCGGCCGGATCACCATCAGCCGGGAGCTGGTGCTGTATCTGTTCGGTACGCCCGGGCAGCAGCGGTTCTGGTTCATGTGGAACGACCTGGCGATCGGCGCGCTCGGGGCCGTCGTCCTGGTCGACGTCCGCCGGCCGGACTCCAGCTTCGCGGCACTCGACTTCTTCGAGCGCCGGGGCATCCCCTTCGTCGTCGGCGTCAACGGCTTCCACGGCGAACATCCCTATCCCGCCGAGGACATCCGGGACGCCCTCGCCCTCCCCGAGCATGTGCCGGTGCTGCTGTGCGACGCGCGGGAGCGCGAGTCGTGCCGGGACGTACTGATCGCCCTGATCGACCAGTTGATAGCGGCGGCGAAGACGGCGTAGCCGTTCACATCGAGCTCACAGGCGGATGGCGGGAATCCGCCAAGCGTGACAGGACGATTGACCCGTCGGCACCACCTCCCTACCTTCTGATCGATTAGCCGAACTTTGTTCGATATTTCGACAACATACCTCCATGGAGCGCACATGACTGATGCCGCCCACCTCTCCCGCCGCCGCCTCCTCGGCATGGCCGCGACCCTTCCCGTCGCCGCCACCGGCGCGCTGGCCCTCGGCTCCGGGACCGCCCACGCCGCCGACTCGGCGTACGTCATGTGCTACTTCACCGAGTCGACCAACCTCGGGGACGGCACCGACTACGGCCTCCACCTCGCCGTCAGCACGGACGGCCTGCGCTGGATGCCGCTGAACCAGAACAACCCGGTGGTCACGCCCACCGAGGGGGCCGGCGGGCTGCGCGACCCGTTCATACTGCGCAAGCAGGACGGCACGTTCGTGGTGCTGGCCACCGACCTCAAGGGCACCGACTGGACCTACAACAGCCAGTACATCCACGTCTGGAACTCGACCGACCTGCGCACCTTCACCGGCTACCACCGGCTGAAGCTGCACGACATGGTCACCCACAGCTGGGCGCCGGAGGCCTTCTGGGACGCGGGCCGCGGCCAGTACGCGATCATCTACTCGTCGGTGAACTCCAGCGGCCACAACGTGATCATGGTCAACTACACGACCGACTTCGTCACGGTCTCGGCGCCCCAGGTCTTCTTCGACCCCGGGTACGACGTCATCGACGGCGACATGACGGTGGGCGCGAACGGCGTCAACTACCTCTACTTCAAGAGGAACGGGACGCTGGTGGGCGCGCGGTCCACCTCCCTGAACCCGGGCAGCTTCACGCCCTTCACCTCGGGCGTGGCGCACGGCGGCACCGAGGCCCCGACCGTCGTCAAGTCCCTGACGTCCAGCACCTACTGGCTGTGGGGAGACACGTACACGCCCAACGGCGTCTTCTACGCCTGGCAGTCCACCGATCTGTCGGGGGGCACCTGGACCGCGCTCGACCAGCGGACGTACACCCAGCCGGTCAACTCCAAGCACTGCGGCATCACGACGATCACGACGACCCAGTACAACAACCTCGTCGCCAAGTGGGGCGCCCCCAGTTGGAACCGGCTGAAGTCGTACAACTACCCGGCCCGTTACGTCCGCCACTCCGGCTACGCCGGCCGTATCGACGAGTACCCCATCGAGCCCTACAAGGACTCGCTGTGGAAGCTGGTCCCGGGCCTCGCCGACTCCTCGGGCGTGTCCTTCCAGTCGGTCAACTACCCGACCCGCTATCTGCGGCACTACAGCTACGCCCTGCGCCTCGACGCGAACGACGGCACGTCGACGTTCGCCGCGGACGCGACGTTCTACCGGACAGCCGGGCTCGCCGACTCCTCGTGGGCGTCGTTCCGCTCGTACAACAACCCGACGCGCTACATCAGGCACGCCGACTTCGCCCTGCGCATCGACCCGATCTCCACGGCCACCGAGCGCCAGGACGCCACCTTCCAGGTCGGCTACTGAGCATCACAGCGGGGTTGTGACGAGAGCTCGTCACAACCCCGCGTGAGCCTGCCGGAGGTCAGTCGAGACCGGCCGACTTCAGCCAGGCCTTGGCCACGTCCAGCGGGTCCTTGTTCTCCAGCTGGACCTGGGAGTCCAGGTCCAGGAGCGTCTTGGTGTCCAGCTTGGCCGAGACGGCGTTGAGCGCCTCGACGCCCTCCTGGGAGACGCCGCTCTTGTAGACGAGCGGGGTCACGTTGGCGAAGCCGAAGAGGTTCTTCGGATCCTTGAGGACGACGAAGCCCTCCTTGGTGATCGTCGGGTCCGTGGTGAAGATGTCCGCGGCCTGCACGGTGTTCTTCGTCAGCGCCGCCTGGGTCAGCGGGCCGCCCGCGTCCAGCGCCTTGAAGGACTTGAACTTCAGGCCGTACTCGGACTCCAGGCCCTTCAGGCCCTGCTGCCGGGTCTGGAACTCGGGCGAACCGCCGATCACCAGCTCCGGGGCGATGTCCTTGAGGTCCTCCAGGCTGGACTCGGCGGTCAGCTTGTACTTCTTCGCCGTCTCGGCGTTGATGCTGACGGAGTCCTTGTCCTCGGCCGGCGAGGACTCCAGCAGCGTCAGCTTCGCGTCCAGCTTGGCCTTCACCGCGGCGTTCACGGCGTCGGCCGACTTCTGCTCCGCCTTCGGGTCGAGGTAGGCGAGCAGCGAGCCGTTGTACTCGGGCAGGACCGTGACGGAGCCGTTCTTCAGCAGGCCGTAGGTCGTCTCGCGGCTGCCGATGTTGGGCTTGTAGGTGACCTTGATGCCCTTGGCCTTCAGGGCCTCGCCGTAGATGTCGGCGAGCAGGATGCTCTCGGCGAAGTTGTTCGAGCCGACGACCACGGTGTCGCCGCCGGCTCCGTCCTCGGCGAGCGGGTCGGACTTGTCGGAGGAGGAACATCCCGCCAGCAGCGCCGCCGTGGCGGCGAGCGCGACGGCGGCCGCGCCGGGATGGTTCCTGAGGGACCTGCTGCGTGGGGCGGTGAGAGTCACGATTCCCGTTCCGGATTCAGGGGATTGTGGTGCGCAAAGAACGCTCTCCACTGATCCAATCCAGCCGCATCTTGGTCAGTCAAGAGCAGCCCGGTCACGATTGGCCCCGGAAAACGGGTAGTTGTGGGCCGATGCGAGGGCGGGGCGGTTGAGGCACGGGGTGTTGTAACGGATTATTGATGTCCAGTTTCGGTCATGACCAGCAAGAGACTGTAGTCTCCCCGAAATTGACCTGCTCAACACCGGTCACGTGAAGCCTTCGCGCGCCGTGTGACGCCACGAAGGAGGCACGTATGCGCGGGTTCGCCGCCCGCTGGCCGTTCCGGCGCAAACTCAACCTTCTCGTGGGCGTACCGCTGACCGTGGTCGCGGCTCTCCTCGCCTACCTCATCGCCGACCAGACCGCGCAGTCGCGCAACACCGCGGACGCCGCCCGGCTGGTCCGGGAGAGCGTCGAGGTCGCGAGGCTCGTCGACCGGCTGGCCGCCGAGCACCAGCAGGCCGTGCTGCTCTCCGTACGGCACGAGGCCGCCGAGGGCAGCGCGCCCTCCCCCGCGGCCTACCGCACGACACAGTCCCTGGTGAACGCCCAGGTGCAGCGGGTGCGCGACGCTTTCGGGGACCAGTTGCCCGAGACCGAGGCGCAGGCCCTGAAGACGGTCGAGGGCCTGAGCAGCCTGCGTGACACCGTCGAGCAGGGGTATCTGGCCGCCGACAACATCGACCCCGCGTACACCCATGCCTCACAGGGCCTGATCGACGGCCTGGGGCTGGACCGCAACCCCGATCTCGCGACGACCTTCACCGGCAACCTGCTCGACTCGCTGCTGCGCGCGGGCGCCGCGCACAGCGCCTTCGAGACCGGCGTCTTCTCCGCGTCGACCGGTGACTCCAACGCGCTCATCGAGTTCATCGGTGCGATCGGCGCCTACGACGAGTACACCCACCAGGCCGAGCGCTTCGCCCGGTTCGCCACCGAGGAACAGGCCCGCACGCTCGACGGGATCAAGTACACCCAGGCGCAGACCACCATCAGCCGGCAGTACGCCGAGCTGCAGATCGACCCGGGCGCGGTGCAGGCCGAGTCGCCCGCCGAGGTCCGCGAGTCGCTCGCTCAGGCGCTCGACTCCTACGACGCCTACCGCGACCAGGCCAGGACCCGGCTGGCGATCACCACCTCGCTCATCGACCAGATCGCCGACCAGGCGGACAGCGCCTCCGAGACGGCGGCCTGGCGCGCGCTGTCGCTGCTGGGGCTCGCCCTGTTCGGCTTCGCCGTCTGGCTGGTCCTCACGATGCTGGTGCGCCGCTCGGTGGTCCGCCCGGTGCAGGCCCTCACGGGTGCGGCGCGGCAGGTCGCCGAGGTCGCCGAGCGCGAGCTGGCCCGGGTGGCCGACGACGACGCCGAGGACGACGGTCCACCGCGGCTGGGCGAGATGCCGGTCATGGCGCGCGACGAGATCGGCGAACTCGCCGAGGCGTTCAACCAGGTGCAGACCACGGCGGTCGCGCTGCTGGAGCGGCAGGTGCTCAGCCGGCGCAACACGGCGGAGATGTTCGGCAACGTGGGCCGCAGAGTCAGCAACCTGACGTCACGTCAGCTGTCGCTGATCGACGTGGTGGAGCGGGGCGAGACGGACCCCTCGCTCCTGGAGCGCCTCTACTCCATCGACCACATCGCGGTCCGGCTGCGCCGCAACGCCGACAGTCTGATGCTGCTGGCCGGCATCCGCGAGGCGGTCCTCGACACCGGGCCCCTCGCGCTCACCAACGTCGTACGCGCCTCCCTCGGCCAGATCGAGGGCTACCAGCGGGTGGAACTGCGCGCGCGGACCGAGGTCGTGGTGGAGCCGGAGGTCATCGGCGACCTGACGCTGATGGTGGCCGAACTCCTGGAGAACGCGGTGTCGTTCTCGCCCGAGGGCCGCCCGGTCGAGGTGACCGTGGCGGACGGCGAGCACGGCAGCGCGGTGATCGTCGTCGCCGACCACGGCCTGGGCATGAGCCCCGAGCGCCTCGACGAGGAGAACGCCCGCCTCATCCGCCGCGAGCGACTGGACCTGGTACCGACCAAGGTCCTGGGCCTGTTCGTGGTCGGCACGCTGGCCCGCCGCTGGGAGATCTCGGTCGTCCTGTCGCGTACACCGGGTGGCGGCGTCACGGCCGAGGTGACGGTGCCGTCGTCGCTGCTGGTGACCGGGAGCACGACGGGGACGACGGCCATGGCGGCCCTGGCCGCGGTTCCGGGCGGTACGAAGGCGGACGACGCCGACCCCGCCGGTGCGGTCGGCGCCCCGGCATCCGGCCCCGCGACGCCCTCGGCCCCCTCCGGGCCGCGGCCCTCGGCCGCCGTGCGGGGGGATGCCGTACGGCCGGACGACGGCGCGGACGGCGACGGGCCGCGTCCTCTTCCCCGCCGGGTCTCCCAGCGGGGCGCCGCCCTGCGACCGGACGAGACACCGTCCGCCCCCGAGGCCCGCGCCGAGGAACCGGCCACCCGCCCCCTGCGTCGCCGCGTCCGCGGCGCGACGCTGCCGACGACGGCCGCCTCCGCCCCGCAGGCGGCGCTGCGGCAGACCGTGCGTACCGTGGACCCCGAGGCCGTGCGGGCCGCGCTCGACGAGTTCGAGGCCGCCGTGGAACGCGCGCACCGCGAGAGCCGACGCGCCGGCAGCGGAGAACACTCCGCCCCGGCCACCCACCCGACCCCCCGTACGCAAGACCAGAACGACCCCCCGGAAGGAGCGGAGCAGTGAGCACGTCGACAGGTGGCACCCCGGCGGGAGGCACCACACCGGCCGAACTGCAGGCCGCCGCAGCCGACTTCACCTGGCTGCTGAATCGCTTCGCGAAGGAGACGGCCGGCGTCGTGGACGCCATCGCCGTCTCGTCCGACGGACTGCTCATCGCCGTCTCCGAACTGCGTGAGCACGCCGACTCCGAGCGGCTCGCCGCGATCGTCTCCGGCATCACCAGCCTGGCGACCGGCGCCTCCGGCAACTACGGCCTCGGCGGGCTCAACAAGGTCATCATCGACCTGGAGGGCGGCCACGTCCTGGTCTCCGTGATCGGCAGCGGCGCCGTGCTCGGCGTGGTCACCGACAAGGAGGCCAAGCTGGGCAACATCGCCTACGAGATGACCGTGTTCGCCAACCGCGCCGGGTCCGCCCTCAGCCCGCAGCTCGTGCTGGAGCTGAAGAACAGCGTCGGCGCCGCGTCGGCCCGCTGAGGACGGACAAGCCCATGGCGGACGGCACCCCACCGCCGGACCCCGACGGCCCGGCCCCGGTCGGCCCCGCCCCCGCCGTACGGCCGTTCCTGGTCACCGCCGGCCGGGTGGCGGCCGACGCCGACGGCCGGTCGATGCCCGTCGAGACCCAGGTGGTCGCCACCACCGAGGGGCTCGACGCGCTCGACCGGCTCGCCTTCGAGCGGCACGACATCGTCGCCGTGTGCCGGCTGCCGCAGTCCATCGCGGAGATCGCGGCCCGGCTGCGGCTGCACCTCAACGTGGTGCGTGTCCTCGCCGAGGACCTGCGCGCCGCGGGGCAGTTGACGGTGCACGTGCCCGACCTGGGCGTCGTCCATGACGCATCCGTCCTGCGCAGGGTCATCGACGGCCTGCGCGCCATCCCCGACTCACGAGGGGTCACTCCGTGACGACGACTGAACAGGCCGCCGTGCGACCGCCGCTGCCGGTCAAGATGGTGATCGCGGGCGGCTTCGGCGTGGGCAAGACGACGACCGTGGGCTCGATATCCGAGATCGAGCCGCTAACCACCGAGGCCGCCATCACGGAGGTCGCGGCGGGCGTGGACGACCTCAGCCACACCCCGGGCAAGACCACGACCACCGTGGCCATGGACTTCGGCTGCATCACCATCGACCCCACCCTGAAGCTGTACCTGTTCGGCACGCCGGGCCAGGAGCGGTTCGGCTTCATGTGGGACGACATCGTCGAGGGCGCGGTCGGCGGGCTGGTCATCGTCGACACCCGCCGCCTCGACGACTGCTACGCCGCCGTCGACTACTTCGAGCACAAAGCCATCCCCTTCGCGGTCGCCGTCAACGCCTTCGACGGCAAGGTCGAGCACACCCTGGACGAGGTCCGCTGGGCGCTCGACGTCACCGACGGCGTCCCGCTGGTCGTCTTCGACGCCCGCGAGCGCGGCTCGGTACGGGACGCCCTGCTGGTCGTACTGGAACTGGCGCTGGCGCGCACGCAGGGGTGACGGCGGACGCGGAATGCCCGCGGGCGCACGGGCGTTGGCATCAGCCATGAGCCTCGACGAGCGCACGATCACCAACCCGCCCGCCCTGCACGACCCGACCCCGTTCGGCTACAGCCACGCAGTCTCGGCGCCCGGCGAACCCGTCTTCATCGGCGGCCAGTACGCCTCCGACGCCTCCGGCGCGCCCGTACCCGGTGACTTCGCGGCCCAGGTGGACCTGGCCTTCGACCGGCTGCGCTCGGCCCTTGAGGGCGTCGGCCTCGGCTATGAACACGTGGTCCGCCTCGGCACGTTCATCGTCGACCACGACCCCGGCAAGCTGGAGACCCTCGGCAAGGCGCTGCACGCCCGCTTCGGCGACCGGCTCCCCGCCCAGACCCTGAGCGGGGTCGCCTCGCTCGCACTGCCGGGCATGCTCTTCGAGGTCGACGCGGTCGCCGTACGGCCGGCTCCGACGCGTCAGTGACGCCTGCGCACCCCCGGCGACACCGCGAGCCGGCCCAGTGCCCAGAACACCGCGAGCGTCGTCAGCGCCATGGCGGCGACCAGCGTGGCGCCGCCCACCACCTTCTCGTAGTTCCGCTGGTAGAGGCCGTCGATGATGTAGCGGCCGAGGCCGCCGAAGCTGACGTACGCGGCGATGGTGGCCGTCGAGACGATCTGGATGGCCGCCGAGCGCAGGCCGCTGAGGATCAACGGGAGGGCGACGGGCAGTTCGACCCGGAACAGGACCGCGGTCTCGGCCATGCCCATGCCGCGAGCGGCGTCGACCGGGGCGGGGTCGACGGAGCGCATCGCCTCGTAGGTGGTGACGAGGATGGGCGGGATGGCGAGCACGACCAGCGGGATCATGACGGGGGCCATGCCCAGGCCCAGCAGGATGAACATCAGCACCATCAGGCCGAAGCTGGGCAGCGCACGGGCCGAGGTGGCGATGAGGGCGAGCGCGTTGCCGCCGCGCCCGGTGTGGCCCGTGAGCAGGCCGACCGGCAGGCCGACCGCGGCGGCGATGCCGAGCGCCATCAGCGTGTACTCGACGTGCTCGGCGAGCCGCGCCGGGATGCCGTCGTAACCCTGCCAGTGGGCGCTGTCGCTGAAGAAGGAGTTGATGAAGTTCAGTACGTTCACCGGACGGCCTCCTTCACGGCGAGCGGGCGCGGGTTCTTGCGGGTGGCGCGCGGCATCCAGGGCGTCAGCAGCACGCGGAGACCGATCAGGGCGGCGTCGACGAGCAGGGCGAGGACGGCCGTGCCCACGACGGAGAGCCAGATCAGGCGGGGCTGGTTGTAGATCAGGCCGCTGTTGAGCAGGTTGCCGAGGGCGCCCTCGTTGCCGATCAGCATGCCGACGCTGACGAGGGAGATGCTCGACACCGACGCCACCCGCAGTCCGGCGAGGATCGCCGGCGCGGCGATGGGCAACTGCACCTGGAGATAGCGTCGTACGGGCCCGAAGCCCATGGCGGTGGCGGCGGCCAGCGTCTCCTGCGGCACCGACCGCACCCCGTCCACGATCGCCGGTACCAGCACCACCAGGCTGTAGACGGCCAACGGGATCATCACCGTGAACTCGCTCAGGCCGGTGTAGTTGATGAGGATGACGAAGAAGGCGAGCGAGGGGATCGCGTACAGCACGGTCGTCACCCACAGCACGGGCGCGTACAGCCAGCGCACCCGCACACACAACTGGGCGACGGGCAGAGCCACGAGCAGCCCGGCCAGCACCGGGATCAGCGCCTCGCGCAGGTGCAGGGCGACCAGTCCGAAATAGCTGTTCTGGAGGTCGCTGGGCAGGTCGAACAGTTCGCTCATGGCGCGACCTTCTGGACCTTGCCGTCGGCACCGGGCTCCGCGTCCGCACCGCTCTCCGCGTGCGTGCCGCGCTCCGCGTGCGCCCCCCGGATGGCCTCGCCGATGCTCTGCTGCGAGACGACCCCGGCGGCCCGGCCCTCGGCGTCCACGGCGACGGCCCAGCCGGTCGGCGAGAGCACCGCACAGTCGAGGGCGGCCCGCAACGAGTCGGTGCCGGCCACGAACGGGCGGCCATGCGACAGCAGTTGCCCGGCCTCGATCTCCCCGGCGGTGAGCTCCTGCGGCTCGCTCCAGCCAAGGGGTTTGCCGTCCGGGTCGGTGACGAGGAGATAGGGGGTTTCGGCCGAGGAGGCGGCGGCGATCTGCTCGGCGGTGGCGTCGACGGCGACGATGGGTTCGGTCAGCAACTCCAGGCCCGCCGAGGGGAAGAAGGACAGCCGCCGGATGCCGCGGTCGGCGCCGAGGAAGTCCTCCACGAACGCGTCGGCGGGGTGGGACAGCAGCTCGGCGGGCGGGGCGAACTGGGCGAGATGGCCGCCGGTGCGCATCACGGCGACCATCGTGCCGAGCTTGACGGCCTCGTCGATGTCATGGGTGACGAAGACGATGGTCTTGCCCAACTCGTCCTGAATGCGGAGGAGTTCGTCCTGCAGGCCCTTGCGCACCACGGGGTCGACGGCCGAGAACGGCTCGTCCATCAACAGCACCGGCGGATCCGCGGCGAGCGCCCGCGCCACGCCGACGCGCTGCTGCTGGCCCCCGGAGAGCTGGTACGGGTACCGCTTGGCGAGCGCCCCGTGGAGCCCCACCCGCTCCATCAACTCCCGCGCCCGCGCCCGGGACTTCTCCTTGCCCCAGCCGAGCATGCGGGGCACGGTGGCGATGTTGTCGAGGATCGTGCGGTGCTGGAAGAGACCGGCGTTCTGGATGACGTAACCCATGGACCGGCGCAGCGTGTTGACCGGCTGCTGCTGGATGTCCTTGCCGTCGAGGAGGATGGTGCCCTCACTGGGCTCGACCATCCGGTTGATCATGCGCAGGGTGGTGGTCTTGCCGCACCCGGAGGGTCCGACGAGGACGGTGATCGAGCGGTCGGGTATCTCCAGAGAGAGCCGGTCGACCGCCACCGTGCCGTCCGGGTATCGCTTGGTGACTGAATCCATCCGTATCAAAACGCCGAACACCCTTCGGGTCTGGAACCGTCCGGCAGAGTCTAGACCTCTTGTGTTTCGGGTCTTCGCGGGCCGGTTCCTCGGTGCCGGTCAGCACTGTTCTGTGCGCACCCTGTGAGTCCGCTGATTCTCACCCTTCCCTCAGAGCGGCCTCAGGGATCCCCCAGAAGCGACCCTGATGGTCACTGACATGAACGAAACGAACGCGGGAGGCGTCCGGCGGCGGTCGGTCGAGATCGTGGTGCCGGTCCACAACGAGGCGCACGTCCTCGCCGACAGCATCGGCCGTCTCCACACATACCTCGAAACGTCCTTCCCGTTCCCGTTCCGGATCACGATCGCGGACAACGCGAGCACGGAGGGCACTTGGCAGGCCGCCGCCGAACTCACCGAGCGGCTGCCGCACGTGCACGCCGTCCATCTGGAGGCCAAGGGGCGCGGGCGGGCGCTGCAGCACGTGTGGAGCCGCTCCGCCGCGGACGTCGTCGCCTACATGGACGTGGACCTGTCCACGGGTCTGGAGGGCTTCCTGCCCCTGGTCGCGCCGCTCCTGTCGGGCCACAGCGACCTCGCCATCGGCAGCCGGCTGCACCGGCAGGCGGACGTCGAGCGCGGCCCCAAGCGGGAGTTCATCTCCCGGTCCTACAACCTGCTGCTCAGGCTCGGGCTCGCGGCCCGCTTCTCCGACGCGCAGTGCGGGTTCAAGGCGGTGCGCACGGACGTCTTCCGGGCGCTCGCCCCGCACATCGAGGACACCGCCTGGTTCTTCGACACCGAACTGCTGGTCCTGGCCCAGCGCAACAAGCTCCGCATCCACGAGGTGCCGGTCGACTGGGTGGACGACCCAGACAGCCGGGTCGACATCGTCCGCACCGCCGTCGACGACCTCAAGGGCATGGGCCGGATGCTGCGCTCCACCGTCACCGGCCGCGCCCGCGTCCCCGCCGTACCCCGCCGGACCCGCGCCTCACAGGCGCCGGCCGCCCGAACCACCGCCGCTGTCCTGCCCGTCGGGGCGAACACCCACCTGGAGTACGCGTCATGACGACTCTCGCCCCACCCCCCGTGCCCGTCCAGGACGGCGGGCCCCGGCACCGCGCCGAACCGCCGGCCGGCGGCGGTCTCGCCACCCGTGCGCGCAGGCTGCTGACCGGTGCCCCCGAGGACCCGCGCTGGGCCCGCCCCGCCCTGTGGGCGATCCTGGTGCTGGCCACGGCCCTGTACGCCTGGAACCTCTCCTCCGTCACCGGCAACACCTTCTACAACGCGGCCGTCTACAGCGGCACCAAGAGCTGGAAGGCGTTCTTCTTCGGCGCGCTGGACGCCGGCAGCTTCATCACCGTCGACAAACCGCCGTTCGCGCTGTGGGTGATGGGCCTGTCGGCCCGCGTCTTCGGCTACGGCACCTGGCAGTTGATGCTGCCGATGGTCGCGGTGGGCGTCGGCTCGGTGGCGCTGCTGTACCGGATGGTCAAGCGGGACTTCGGGGTGATCGCGGCGACGATCGCCGCGCCGGCCCTCACCCTCACCCCGATCACCGTGGCCGTTCCCAGGTGCAGGTGTCACGCAGCAGAGGGCCGATGTGGATGTCGATCCGAGGTCGGGTGAAGGTCCCGGTCACCGGGATGCGGCCGCTGCGGTGCCAGAGGGCGTACTCGCCAGGGCCGCACTCCCACAGCACCCGTTCCAGACAGCGGACGCCGAGCTGGAACTCCTCGCTGGTCATACTGCCCAACTCCGCGTACCACTCGGGTACACGCC
Organism: Streptomyces sp. DT2A-34; assembly: GCF_030499515.1. NCBI lineage: Bacteria > Bacillati > Actinomycetota > Actinomycetes > Kitasatosporales > Streptomycetaceae > Streptomyces > Streptomyces sp. DT2A-34. The sequence goes on from NZ_JASTWJ010000001.1 coordinate 1,870,181, forward strand.
GCCCCCGCCCGAACCACCTCATGTACCGCTCCCCCGGCTGCGCGGCCCCACATGAGGCCGGCGACGGCACTCGCATGTCCCTTGGACATGATGCCGCCGCCGCTCGGGTCGCGTCAGCCGGTGAACCGGCCCCTTTTATGCCGTTTTACGCCGCCCGTGCCTCCGCCCGAGCCACCGGAAAGCCCTCGGTACGTAAGACCCGCCGCTCGGCGTCCACCGCGAACACCTCGCAGCCCTCCCGCGAGGCGGCCCACTCGACGCCGTCCGCGCCCATGGCGAAGGCCGCGGTGGCCACCGTGTCCGCCACGGTCAGGGAGGACGCCGCGACGGAGAGGGTGAGCAGTCCCGTCGCCGGACGTCCGGTGCGGCCGTCGATGATGTGGTCGCCGCGCTCGTAGCGGGCGGACGTCGCGATCGCCCCGTCGGTGAGCTCGGCCACCGTGCACACCTTGTCGGCCTGCTCGGGGTGGCGTACCCCCACCCGCCAGGGCCCGCCGGAGGCGACCACGTCACCACCGGCGTTGAGGACGAAGCGCCGCGCTCCCGCCGCCTTCAGCAGCTCGGCGGCCCGCTGCACGGACCAGCCCTTCACCACCGCGCACGGGTCGAGACCGCGCCCCGGCAGCCGTACGTCGAAGGCGCCGCCGGTGGCGAGCCGGTACTCCTCGCACAGTTCCAGCACCTCGTCGAGGTCCGCGCTGACGTCACTCCGCGCGATCTCGTCCCGATCCAGGCGGCACACCTCACTGTCGGTCTTGAACGGGCTGAACCGGGCGTCGACCTCGCGCAGCCAGGCGAACACGGCGTCGGCCACCTCCTCGCCGACGTGCTCGTCGTCGACCCGCAGCGAGACCGGGAACCCCATGACGTGTTCGACTCGGTGCATGATCAGCCCTTCGCGTCGATCGCGGCCTGGAGGGACTCCTTGTAGCCGCCGCTGGTGATCGTGGCGCCGGACACCGTGTCGATGTCCGCGCTCTGCGCCTCCAACGTCTCCGCGATCAGCTTCGGCACCGCCGCCGTCGTCTGCGGATGGTTCGGCTGCTGGAGCATCTTCACAGCCGTGATCTTCTCGCCCTCGAAGGTCGCCTGGACCTGCACGGGGCCCTTGACGGTCTGCAGGGTCGGGCCGTCGACCGTCTGCGCGGCGGCGGCCGCCGAGGGCGAGGCGGAGGACGAGGACGCCGACTCCGCGTTCGCGTTCGCGTCGATGGCGGCCTGCAACGACTCCTTGTAGCCGCCGCTGGTGATCGTGGCGCCGGACACCGTGTCGATGTCCGCGCTCTGCGCCTCCAACGTCTCCGCGATCAGCTTCGGCACCGCCGCCGTCGTCTGCGGATGGTTCGGCTGCTGGAGCATCCTCACGGCCGTGATCCTGGTGCCCTGGAAGGTCACCTGGACCTGCACGGGGCCCTTTTCGGTCTGCAGGGTCGAGCCCTTGACGACCGTGCCGCCGGAGCCCGAACCCGACGCGGCGGAGGACGACACCGAGGGCGTCGAGGCTTCCGTGGAGGCGGTACCGAGGGACGGCTCGTAGAGCCAGACCGGGACCAGGCCCGCGACGCTCAGGACCAGGACAGGTATTGCTCGCTTCACGTGTCTTTCCCGTCCTTCTCAGCCGGCCAGGCTGAAACGCTCGAAGTGGACTTGCTGCTTGGGCACGCCCAGCTCGCGCAGGCTGCCGATCACCGCGTTCATCATGGGCGGCGGGCCGCACAGGAAGACGTCCCGGTCGGTGATGTCCGGGACCAGTCGCGTCAGCTCGGCGGGGGCCAGCTTGTCGGGGACGGGCGGGCCGGTCACCAAGTGCAGCTCGGCGCCCTTGGCGTGGGCGAGCTCGACCAGCTCGCCGTACAGGACCGCGTCCCGGTCCGTGGCGACCCGGTAGATGACGACCGCGTGGCCGTGCAGCTCCTCCAGCAGCGCCCGGATGGGGGTGACGCCGACGCCGCCCGCGATGAGGACGGCCTCCGGCCGGGTGCGGTGCATCGTGGTGAAGGCGCCGTAGGGGCCCTCGGCGAAGACGCGCGTGCCGACCTTGATGTGCCTCAGGCCCGCCGAGCCGGCGCCGGCCGCCTTGGCGGTCAGGCGCAGCGTACGGCCGTCGGGGGCGGCGGACAGGGAGAACGGGTTGGCCTGCCACCAGCGGTCCTTCGTCAGGAACCGCCACAGGAAGAACTGGCCGGCCCGCGCGGGCAGCTTGTCCAGGTCGCGGCCGGTGATGTAGACGGAGACCACGTTGTCGGACTCGGCGACGACCGCGGAGACGCGCAGCTGGTGGCGCCAGTTCCGCCACAGCGGCAGGACCAGCCGGCCGACGAACACCGAGGCGAGGGCGACGCCCCACACCGCGTACCAGTACGCCGTGGCGGCGGAGGACGAGGTGAAGGACGTACCGACCGCGACCTGGTGCGTGAACGCCAGGACGACGGCGACGTAGGTGTACAGGTGGATGAAGTGCCACGTCTCGTACGCCAGCTTGCGGCGCGCGAACCGGGCCGACACCACGCCGATCACGATGATGATCCCCAGCGCGACGACGGCGCGCAGCACGCCCTCGACCGTCTCGGCGAGGTCGATCAGCTGGTTCACCGGGTCGAGGGAGGAAAACTCGGCGTAGCCGAAGGTGATGAACACGACGTGCGCGAGGAGGGCCCACAGGACGCTGAAGCCGGTCCAGCGGTGCCAGGAGGTCAGCCGGTCCATGCCGATCCGGCGGTCGAACCAGGGCAGCCGGGCCACCAGCAGCAGCTGGAACGCCATGAGCAGGGCGCCGAACAGGCCGGTCAGCCGGCCGAGCACGATGAGCGTGTTCGAGGCGAACCCTGCGGCGAAGAAGAAGTAGAGCACCACGGCCACGTTCGCGGCCAGCAGGGTGTACAGGCCCGTGCGGGCGACCACCCTGGGGCGTATCGCCGTGGGGGGCGCAGGGGGCGATTTGACGGTCGTCACGGGCGACAGCTCCTTGATCTCGTCTGTGGATATCGAGCTTGTCCGGCCGCTGCTGTCGAAAAGCTGTCGTACTTCTTTCAACTGGTTATCGATGTGGTCGCGGTACCCGCCCCGCCCCCGGGAATGGTCGCCGGGTGCCGCACTATGAACGGGTGGAGAAAGTACGCCTTCTGGTCGTGGACGATGACCCGCCCATCGCCGACCTCGTCGCGACGGTCGCCCGCTACGAGGGCTGGCAGGCGGTCACCGCGAACTCCGGTCAGGAGGCCCTGCGGCTGGCCGCCGAGTTCCGGCCGGACATCGTGGTGCTGGACCTGATGCTGCCCGACTTGGACGGCTTCGGCGTCCTGGACCGGCTGCGCGGCGCCGGGACGATGGTGCCCGTGGTGTTCCTGACCGCCCGCGACGGGGTCGCCGACCGGGTGGCCGGGCTGACCCGGGGCGGCGACGACTACCTGGTCAAACCGTTCGCGGTGGAGGAGCTGATGGCCCGGCTGCGGACCGTGCTGCGGCGCAGCGCCGGGCCCGGGTTCCAGCGTTCCGTCCTTCGGGTGGCGGACCTGATGATGGACGAGGACACCCGCGAGGTGCGCCGCGGCGACAGGCTGCTCACGCTCACGCCGACCGAGTACGAGGTGCTGCGCTATCTGATGCGCAAGTCACCGACCGTGCTGACCAAGGCGCAGATCCTCGACCATGTGTGGGAGTACGGCTTCGGGGGCCGCTCGAACGTCGTCGAGCTGGTCGTCAGCCGGCTGCGCCGCAAGCTCGACGAGTCCGACGACGGCAGGGCGCCGCTGATCCACACGGTGCGGGGCTTCGGGTACGTCATCCGGCAGGCGTCCGAGTGATCGGGCGGCTGCGGCGGGCGTACCGCGGGATGCGGCTCGGGACCCGGCTGGCGCTGGGTCTCGGCGTGCTGTCCCTGGTCGTGTTCGGCGTCGTCGGCACCGCCCTGACGACGTACATGCGGGACTACCTGTCGGCCCAGCTGGACACGCAGCTCGCGCAGGGCCAGATCGCCCAGTCCAAGAGCATCGCGGACTACGGCACGCTGTCGGGCAAGAAGTACTACAGCTGGTTCTACGCCGTGTACGACGTGGCGGACGGCACCCCGGAGCTGCGCAGGCCCGAGGACCCCGCCGACCTGCCGAAGGACGTCGACGACTTCACCTCCCTCGCCCAGGCGCAGACCGCCGCGCACACGGAGCTGCTGCGCACCGAGCACCTGCGGGGCAAGGGCGAGTACCGGCTGCGCGCCTGCGAGGTCGAGCCCGGTGTGGTGCTGGTCAGCGCCGCGCCCATGGAGGACATCGAGGACACCGTGGGCCAGCTGATCACCATCCAGGTGGTCACCTTCGGGCTGGCGCTGCTGGCCCTGGTCGTCCTGGGGCGGGGGATGCTGCGGCGGGGCCTGAAGCCGCTGAGCGACATGGCGCACACCGCCCGCGGCATCACCTCGCACGACCTGACGGACTCGGCACGGCTGCCGGTGCGGCACGACGGGCGCAGTGGCGGGCCCGAGGTCGAGGAGCTGCGCACCGCGTTCAACACGATGCTGGAGCACATCGACGACTCCCTCGCGGTGCGGGCGGAGGCGGAGCAGCGTCTGCGGCGCTTCGTGGCGGACGCCTCGCACGAGCTGCGCACGCCGCTGATGTCGGTGCGGGGCTATGCCGACCTCTTCCAGTACGCGGCCGCCAACGCCCCCGAGGAACGGGACAGGCACCTGGCCCGCCTGCGCGCCGAGGCCGCCCGTATGGGTTTCCTCCTCGACGACCTGCTGCTGCTCGCCCGCCTGGACGCCGCGGAGGTCGAGACGCCGCTGCGCCCGCAGGAGGCGGACCTGGTGGAGCTGGTCGAGCAGGCGGCGGACGCGTTCCGGGTCACCCACGCCGACCACCCGCTGGCGGTGGCGCCCGGCCCCGGTTCCCTGAAGCTCCGCCTGGACCCTCAGCGCGTCCGCCAGGTCCTGGACAACCTGCTCACCAACGCGGCGATGCACACCCCGCCCGGCACGCAGGTCTCCGTGGCGGTGTCGATGGCGAACGGCTCGGCCCAGGTCCGGGTCGCCGACGCCGGCCCCGGCATCCCGCCCGCCGACCGGGAGCGCGTCTTCGACCGCTTCTACCGCGTCGACAAGGCCCGCAGCCGCGACCGGGGAGGCAGCGGCCTGGGTCTGGCGGTCGCCCAGTCACTGGTGCACGCGCACGGCGGCCGGATCGACCTGACCAGCGAGCCGGGGGCGACGGTGTTCACGGTGACGATCCCGCTCACGCTCGGACGTCTTACGGACCCGTGACATGACCGGCGCCGAACGGCCGAAACGCCCGTCGCGCCCCTAGCGTGAGCGCATGCGTGTACTGGTCACCGGCGGTGCCGGGTTCATCGGGTCCCATGTCGTCGAGGCGCTCGCGGCGCACGGGCACGAGCCCGTGGTGTACGACGTCCGCGCCGACCCCGAAGCGGACGTACGCAACCCGTACACCGTCCGCGCCGCCCTGACCGGCGTCGACGCGGTGTGCCACCAGGCCGCGATGGTCGGCCTCGGCGCCGGCTTCTGCGACGCCGCGGAGTACGTCTCCCGCAACGACCTCGGCACGGCCGTCCTGCTCACCGCCATGGCCGACGCGGGCGTACGGCGGCTGGTGCTGGCCGGGTCGATGGTGGTGTACGGGGAGGGGCGGTACGCGTGCGCACGCCACGGCGTCGTGCGGCCGGGCCCGCGTGCCGTCGCCGACCTGGACGCGGGGCGCTTCGAGCCGCCCTGCCCGGTGTGCGGCGCCGACCTCGCGCCCGGCCTGGTCGCGGAGGACGCCCCGGTCGATCCGCGCAACGTGTACGCGACGACCAAGCTCGCCCAGGAGCATCTGGCGGCGGCGTGGGCGCGCGCGACGGGCGGCACGGCGGTGTCGCTGCGCTACCACAACGTCTACGGCCCGGGCATGCCCCGCGACACCCCCTACGCCGGGGTCGCCTCCTTCTTCCGCTCGGCACTCGCCCGCGGTGAGGCCCCGCGGGTCTTCGAGGACGGGCGCCAGCGCCGGGACTTCGTCCATGTACGGGACGTGGCCGCCGCCGACGTGGCCGCGCTGGAGGCGAGTTCGGCCGCGCTGCCGGAGGGCGCGCTCACGGCGTACAACACCGGCAGCGGCGACCCGCACACCGTCGGCGAGATGGCCCGCGCGCTCGCGGCGGCGTACGGCGGGCCCGAACCGGTGGTGACCGGGGAGTACCGGCTGGGCGACGTACGGCACATCACGGCGGACTCCTCGCGGCTGCGGGCGGAGTTGGGCTGGAAGCCCGGGGTGGGGTTCGCGGAGGGGATGCGGGAGTTCGCGGAAGCCGGACTGCGGGGGGCGTAGTCTCACTCGGACCGGTGGTGCTGCCCGCCTTCAGGAAGCGGCAGCGGGCAGCACCACCTCGAAACGGCAGCCGCCGGGGACGTTGCGTACCGTGGCCCGACCGTCGTGTGCCTCGACGATGCCCCGCACGATGGCGAGGCCGAGCCCCGCGCCGGCGGGGGGTGTGCGGGCGTGGGTGCCGCGCCAGCCGGTGTCGAAGACGCGGGGCAGGTCCTCCTCGGGGATGCCGCCGCAGCTGTCCGTGACGGACAGCACCACACCGTCGGGGACGCGTTCGGCGGCGACGGCGACCGTGCCGTCGGCCGGGGTGCGGCGGATGGCGTTGACCAGCAGGTTGCCCAGCACCCGGCTCATCTCCTTGCCGTCCACCCGCACCGGCACCGGTTCGACCCGGGCACCGACGAGCCGGACCCCGTGTTCGCGGGCCAGCGCGTCCGCGCCCGAGAGGGCGTCGCCGACGAGGTCGTACAGGGACATCCGGGCGAGCGAGAGCGTCAGGGTGCCGGCGTGGATACGGGACAGCTCGAAGAGGTCGCCCACCATGCCGTTGAGGCGCTCGACCTCCATGCGGATCTGCTTGAGGTAGCGGTCGGGGTCGGCGGCGACCCCGTCCTCCAGGGCCTCCGCCATGGCGCGCAGGCCGGCCAGCGGGGTGCGCAGGTCGTGGGAGATCCAGGCGACGAGTTCACGCCGGGAGGACTCCAGGGCCCGCTCGCGCTCGCGGGACTCGGCGAGTTTCGTGCTGGTCGCCTCCAACTCGCGGCTCAGTGCGGCGAGTTCGGCGGTGGCGGGGCCGTCGGGCGAGGTGAAGGCGCCGCCGTCGCCGAAGGAGCGGGCGGCGAGCGCGAGGGCGTGGCTGCGGTCGGCGACCCAGCGGCCGAGCAGCAGGGCGGTGGCCAGGGAGACCACGGCGGCCATGGCGACGACGGTCGTGACGACGCTCAGGTCGTGCCCGGACAGGAACATCGCCTGCGCGACGGCGAGCGTGCCGGCGAGCATGGCGGTGATGCCGACGCCGGCGACCACGGCGAGGTGGGCGATGAGCGAGCGGCGCCGGATCAGCAGGAGCACGCAGGCGCCGAGCAGGCCGGCCGCGGCGGCGCCGAGGAAGGCGAAGAGGGCGATGAGCAGGGTGTCGCGCACGGTCACGCCTCCCCGTCGGGACGGGAGTCGGTGGTGCCGGTGGTGCCGGTGGTGCCGGTCGCGTCGAAGCGGTAGCCGACGCCCCACACGGTCTGGATGAGCCGGGGCCTGGCCGGGTCGTCCTCCACCTTGCCGCGCAGGCGGCGGACGTGGACGGTGACGGTCGACAGGTCGCCGAAGTCCCAGCCCCACACCTCGCGCATCAGGTCCTCACGGCTGTAGACCCGGCCGGGGTGGCGCAGGAAGAAGGCGAGGAGGTCGAACTCCCGGATGGTGAGGGCGAGTTCGCCGCCGTCCTTGACGGCGCGGCGGGCCGCCGGGTCGACCGAGAGGCCCGCGGCGCGCAGGGTCTTGGACGGCTCGGCGGGCCTGGTGCGGCGGAGCACGGACTCGACGCGCAGGACGAGTTCGCGGGGGCTGAAGGGCTTGGTGACGTAGTCGTCGGCGCCGACCTCCAGGCCGAGGATGCGGTCGTCCTCGTCGCCGCGCGCGGTGAGCATGATGACCGGCACGGGCCCGTGGCCGCGCATCCGGCGGCACACCTCCAGGCCGTCCATGCCGGGCAGCATCAGGTCGAGGACGACGAGGTCGGGCCAGTGCGCGGCGGCCAGGGCGAGGGCGTCGGGGCCGTCCCCGGCGCGGTCCACGACGTATCCGGCGCGGTCGAGGTACCCGGAGACGATCTCGGCGACGGTGGGGTCGTCGTCGACCACGAGAACCCTGACCCCGGCCTGCGCGTTCGGCTGTTGCTGCTCCATGCCGCCAGCGTCGCACCCGATGCGCGCGTGCGGAGCCGTGCCGGCTCCGACGTCCCTGTTTCGTAAGGAGCCACAGTCCGATATGCACCTTTTGCGCTCGTAGGGTGAAAGCCGTGACGACTTCATCACCACGAGCGAGTGCCCCTCCTCCGGCGTCCGTGGACGTCGTGCTCCCCTGTCTCGACGAGGCCGAGGCGTTGCCCTGGGTCCTGGAGCGCATCCCGCCCGGCTGGCGGGCCCTGGTCGTGGACAACGGCTCCACGGACGGCTCGGCCCGCGTCGCCCGCGAACTCGGCGCGACCGTCGTGCACGAGGAGCGCCGCGGCTTCGGCGCCGCCTGCCACGCGGGGCTGACCGCCGCCACGGCCGACATCGTCTGCTTCTGCGACTGCGACGCCTCGCTCGACCCGGGCGACCTGGTGCCCTTCGTACGCCGGATCGCGGCGGGCGAGGCCGACCTCGTCCTGGGGCGCCGCCGCCCCAGGACCCGCGGAGCCTGGCCGCCGCACGCCCGCGTCGGCAACCTCGCCCTCACCCGCCTGCTCCGCCGCCGCACCGGCCTGCGCCTGCACGACCTGGGACCCCTGCGCGCCGCCCGCCGCGAGCGGTTGCTCACCCTCGGCCTGACGGACCGGCGCAGCGGCTACCCGCTCCAGATGGTCGTCCGCGCCGCCGACGCGGGCTGGCGGATCGCCGAGTACGACGTGCCGTACCTGCCGCGTACGGGTGCGTCGAAGGTGACGGGGACCTGGCGGGGGACGTGGCAGGCGGTGCGGGACATGAGCCGGGTGCTGGCGGAGGACGACGCAGGGCGTACCGGCGCCGGCGCCGAGCCCGAACCCGCCGGTCGCCCCGACGCCCGGCCGGACACCCCCGTACGGAAGGGAACCCGCCCGTGACCACACTCCTCGTCATCGCCAAGGAGCCCCGGCCGGGCCGGGTGAAGACCAGGCTGACGCCGCCCTTCACCCCCGAGGAGGCGGCCGCGCTCGCCGAGGCGGCCCTCGCGGACACGCTGGACGCCGTGGCGCGCACGCCCGCCCGGCGCCGGGTCCTGGTCCTGGACGGGGCGCCGGGCCCCTGGCTGCCGCCCGGCTTCGAGGTCGTACGGCAGTGCGCGGGCGGTCTCGACGAACGGCTGGCCGCCGCCTTCGCGGGCTGCGACGGCCCGACGCTGCTCATCGGCATGGACACCCCGCAGGTGACGCCGGAGCTGCTGACGGTGGACTGGGCCGACTGCGAGGCGTACTTCGGCCCCGCCGAGGACGGCGGCTTCTGGGCGCTGGGCCTGGCCGCGCCGGACCCGGCACGGCTGCGGGGCGTACCGATGTCGACGCCGCGGACCGGCGCCGTACAGCGCGCCCGCCTCGCGGATCTGCGGGTGCGCGAGCTGCCGTGCATACGGGACGTCGACACGGCGTACGACGCCGATCTGGTCGCCGAGGCGGCGCCGGGCAGCCGGTTCGCGACGACGTTGGCGCGCCTCGCCCCGGCGGCGGACCGATGAGCGGCGCGCGGGACATGACCGCGGGGCGCATCGCACGGCAGGCGAGCCCCGGCGCGCTCGGCAGTCCGGTGGACAACGCTCCCTGGTCCGCCGACCCGTACTCGCACGCCCTCCGCACCGGCCGGGGCCCCCTCTTCCTGCGCCGCACCGACGGCTGGCTGTTGCCGCTCGAAGTGGAGCGGTGGTGCGCGGACGCCGACGCGGCGGATCTGGAGGTGCTGCGGCGCTGTGAGGGGGCGGTGCTGGACGTGGGGTGCGGGCCGGGGAGGCTGGTGGCGGCGTTGGCCCGGCAGGGGCGCCGCGTGCTCGGCATCGACGTCAGCGAGGCCGCCGTCTCCCGCACCGTACGGCTCGGGGGCCCGGCGTTGCGCCGCTCCGTCTTCGACCCGCTCCCCGGAGAGGGCCGCTGGGGCACCGCCCTCCTCGTCGACGGCAACGTCGGCATCGGCGGAGACCCGGCCGCCCTGCTCGACCGGATGGCACAGCTCCTCGCCCCGGGCGGCCTGTTGGTCGCCGAGACCGTGCCGGAGATGGACCTCGACGAACGGGTCCGGGTCCACGTCACCGACGCCCGGGGCGCCACCGGCACCGCCTTCCCGTGGGCCCGGCTCGGCACGCCCGCACTGCTGCGGCACGCGGAGCGCGCCGGCTGGCGTGCCGTCGATCAGTGGACGGCCGGCGGGCGTTCCTTCGCCGCCCTGCGCAGCCGTCGCCACCGCAGCACGAGCAGCACCGCCGAGCCGCCGAAGAGCACGGCGGTGATCAGCAGCCAGCGGGCCGGGAAGCCGTCCGCGGACAGGCCGGTGCCGGAGGTGTAGCGGTCCGCGACCCGGCCGCTGATCAGCGGGAACCAGACCAGCAGGAGCAGCAGGGACAGCGCGGCGGGGACGCGGACGTACGCCGCCCACCGTCGGTGTCCGGCCGCCGCGAACCCTCGCAGCAGCGCCTGGTCCGCCGCCCCGTACAGCGGCAGCAACACGAGGTCGTGGAGGATCGCCGCCGCCACGAACCACAGCGCGACCTCGAACCAGTCCCTCTCCAGCAGCCGCACCCCCGCATATCCGGCGAGCGCGAACGAGCAGACGAGCAGGAGGAGTTGGAGAGGGCTGCCCAGAGCGGGCCGCAGTCGTCGCATCACAGGTCTCCGAACGTCATCCGCGCCACCCACTTGGTGTTCAGCACACCGGGCGCGGCGGGCACGATGATCCGCGCCGGGTAGCCGTGGTCGGGGGTCAGGTCCTCGCCGTTGACGAACAGGGCGAGCAGGGAGCGGGGGTCGGCGACCTGGTTGGCGCGCAGGGCGGCCCGCCGGAAGGCGCCGCGCCGCTGGAGCGACTCCACGAGGACGTCGGGTGGGTCGCCGTCGTGGCCGACGAGCGCCGCGAGGTCGCGCAGCCGCACCCCGCGCCACCACTGGTCGGACGTCGACCAGCCCTCCACGCAGGCGATGGGCAACGCCGCGCTGTGCAGCGGGAGGTCGAGCAGGTCGGCCCGGCTGAGGCGGACGGTCCGCCCGTTCCGGCCCTCGACGACGAGCCGCCAGGCCTCCTCGTCCGTGTCGGCGGCGCGGATCCCCGCGTACGCGGCCGTCTTGTTGATCTGGAAGGCGCCCGGCCCCCTGCCCGGTTCGGCGCCGCCGTGCGGGGCGAGGAGGGCGGTCCGGCGCAGGGCCCCGTCGAAGTTCTGCCCGACGGTCGTGCCGAAGAGCAGCAGCGAGCCGCCACCGACGAACCACAGCGCACCGCGCCGGGAGACGGTCGGATCGGTGGGAGCCGGAGAGGTCAACTCGCTTTTCTCCTCGCGCAGTTCACGCAGGTTCCGCAGCGCCATGGGTGTCTTCAGCACCGTGTGCACGACGAACGCGGCGAAGAACACCCATGCCCCGTAGAAGTGCAGGGTGTAGAAGGAGCCGGGGAAGACGTAGTCCAGCTGGACGTTGAGCACTCCCGTCACGAACTCGAACAGGGCGCCCCCGACCAGGAGCAGCAGCGAGATCCGCTCCAGGGCGTGCGCGAGCGACCGCGCCGGCGGCAGCGTGAAGAGCTTCGGTACGACCGACCACAGCTTGGCCAGGAGCACGGGGATCAGCGTGATGCCGAGCGTGACGTGGACGCCCTGGTTGAGCCGGTACAGCCAGTGCGGGTCGGTCGGCCAGGAGAAGAGGTAGAAGCCCAGGATCCCCTTGTCCGGGGTCTTGTCGTTCACCGGTGCCAGGTTCGGGTTGTAGGCGGCGTAGGACACCAGTCCCGTCACGAACAGCACCGTGATGCCGCCGAGCAGTACGACGCCGAGCACCGAGGTCAGCCAGGGGCCGCGCAGCGGACTGCGCCAGAAGACGGGAGAGAAAGGAGAGAGAGGGGAGGAGGGAGTCCGTGCCATGCCCCGACGGTAGGTCCGGTCCACCCCGGGAAAGGGTGCGCGAACCATGACGAATCTCTGACGTCCGCGCCTGTCAGCCGTCCGGAGGAAGGTGCCCGTCCTAGCGTTCTGGCGTGAACCGCGACCTCCGCCATGACCTGTCCGCCGCAGCGGCCGCCGTGCTCCTCGTCGTGACCGCCGCCGTCGTCGGCACCGTGATCCAGCACCGGGACGGCACACTCCGGGTCAACTGGCCGCCGTTGTTGGCCGATTGGAGCCCCCATGCCGGTCCCGGCACCCCGGCCGCGCTCGCCGTCGCGGCGGCGGTCGTGGCGTACGGCCCCTCGGTGGCGGCCCGGCTGCGCTGGCAGGTCCTGCTCCTTGCCACCTGGGTCACCGGCATGGCCTGGACCTGGTCCCTCGCCCTGGTCGACGGCTGGCACCGGGGCGTCGCGGAGCAGCTGACGACCGCGCACGAGTACCTCCGGGTCGTCGACCGCTTCCAGGACATCCCCGCCACCCTGCGGGGCTTCTCCGACCACATCCTGCTCCAGTCGCCGGACAACTGGCCCGCCCATGTCGCCGGGCACCCCCCGGGCGCCACCCTCACCTTCGTCCTCCTCGACCGGATCGGCCTGGGCGGTGGCGGCTGGGCGGGAGCCTGGTGCATCACCGTGGGGACGACGGCGGCGGTCGCGGTCCTCGTCGCCGTACGCGCCCTGACCGAGGAGCGACTCGCCCGCCGCGCCGCGCCCTTTCTCGTCCTCGCCCCGGCCGCGGTGTGGGTGGGCACCTCGGCCGACGGGTACTTCGCGGCGGTCGCCGCGTGGGCGGTCGCGTTCCTGGCATTGGCGGTGACGGGTCACCGGCCGGGGTGGACGGGACTGGCCTCGGGCCTCCTCTTCGGCTGGGCGGCCTACCTCTCCTACGGCCTGACCCTCTTGGCCGTGATCGCGGCCGTCGTCCTGCTGCTGGGCTCACGCCGCGTCCGCCCGCTTCCCTTCCTGCTGGCCGGATTCCTGGTCGCCCCCGTCGCCTTCACCGTCGTGGGCTTCGACTGGTGGGAGGCGTACCGCCTGCTGGTCACCCGCTACTACCAGGGCGTCGGTGGTGTGCGGCCCTACGGCTACTGGGTGTGGGCCAACTTGGCGTGCACGGTCGCCGTCGTGGGCCTGGCGACGGCGGCGGGGCTGCGGCGGGCAGGTGCGGCGCTGATCCGGCGTACGGAAAGAACCCAGGTCCGGTCGGCACTCCTCGTGTTCGGCGCGCTGGTCGCGGTGCTGGTCGCCGACCTGTCCGGGATGAGCAAGGCGGAGACGGAGCGGATCTGGCTGCCGTTCGCGCTGTGGCTGCTGCCCGCGTGCGCGTTCCTGACGGGGGCGCGGGGCTGGCTGGCGGCGCAGGCGGTGCTCGCGCTGCTCGTCAATCACCTGCTGTTGACGGGTTGGTGACGTGACCACAGAACATCCGAGGGTAGGTTAGGCTTACCTAAGTCGACCTCGCCGGATCGAAGGGTTCCCATGTCTGCTGCCACCCGCGCCGAGCCGACGCCCGCCGAGCGTGCCCGCTCGGTGCTGGCGGCGGCCGGCTCGCTGACCGTCACCACGCACGGCCATCGCATCGAGCTGATCGGCCTGCACACCGTCGACGCCGCCGCGCGGCTGCTCCTGCACAACCCGCCGGACGGCCACCTGGCCGCCGAGCTGACCGTGGCACCGCACGGCGAGCTGACCGCCCTCCTGGAGTTCACCGACATCGCCCCCGTCGCCGTACGCGAGCGGGTGCGCGCCCGGCTGACGCTGGGCGGCCGGCTCAGCGCCCTCGGTCCGAAGACCCTGGTGTTCCACCCGGCCCGGGCGGTGCTCACCGAGGGCGACGGGACGACCGTCGTCGGCCTCGACGAGCTGAGCCTCGCCTCCCCCGACCCGCTGGCCACCCACGAGGCGGAGATGCTGGCCCGGCTGGACGCGGCCCACGCCGACACCGTGGCCCCGCTCGCCCGCCTGCTGCCGGCCCGGGAGCAACTCGGCGCGACCGGCGTACGGCCGCTGCGGCTCGACCGGCACGGCCTGGTGCTGCGCGTGGAGACAGACAGCGGAGTCCCACCACGACGCCCGCCTGCCCTTCGCCGCCCCGGCCACCCACCCGGGAGACGCGGTGCGCAAGATCCACGCCCTGCTCGCCGAGGCCACCGCCCGTCCGCGCCGCCGCCTGCCGACCACGTCGTAGGCGAGGCGCACGACCACGAGCCGCCGGCCTCCGGGCCACTCGCAGAGGCCTTCCCGTCTCCTCCGCGAAGGCGCCCGGAGGCCGGCTCATCCGCGGATCCCCGCGCCGGTCCCCGTCTCCAGGCGTTGCGTCGTCTCCATGAGCGAGATCGTGAACGGATGCCGGGGCTGTGTCAGGATCCGCTGCGTCGCCCCCTGTTCGACCAGTTCGCCCGCGTCCAGTACGGCGATGCGGTGGGCCAGGCGTGCCGTGTCCAGGTCGTGGGTGATGAGCACGAGGGACAGGTCGTCGCCCTCGCCCACCAGGCCCGCGAGGACGTCGAGGATGCCGCGCCGGGTGACCGTGTCCAGCCCGGAGGTGACCTCGTCGCAGATCAGCACCCGGGGGCGGGCGAGCAGGGCCCGGGCGAGGGCGGCGCGCTGGAGTTCGCCGCCGGAGAGTTCGCCGGGGCGGCGGTGGGTCAGGTCCGCTGCCAGGCCGAGGCGATCGAGGGTGGCCGACGCCTCGTCCATGGCCGCCCGTTCACCGGTGCCGCGCAGGCGTACCGCCGTACGGGCCACCTGTTGCAGCACCGGTCGGTGCTCGTCGAAGGCGGCGCGGGCGTCCTGGAAGACGTACTGCACGGCGGCGAGTTGGGCGCGGTCGCGGTGACGCAGGCTGCGCGGGAGCGGTGTGCCGTCGAGCAGGATCTCGCCGTCGTGGTCACGGTGCAGGCCCGCGAGGCAGCGGGCGAGCGTGGTCTTGCCACTGCCGGAGCGGCCGACCACGGCCAGGCACTCGCCGGGGCTCAGAGCGAGGCGCGGGGCGCGCAGGACGGTGGTCCTGCGTTCGTGTACGGCGGTCAAGTCCCGTACTTCGAGGATCGGTTGGCCCGAGCTCGCACTCTCCGCGCCCTGCGGTACCGCGCGCTGTTCGTCGAGCAGTCGGCGCGTCCACTCGTGCCGGGGCGCCGCCCACAGCCGCTCCACCGGGCCCGACTCGACGACCCGGCCCGCGCGCATGACGAGGACCTCGTCGGCCAGGGCGCGGACCACGTCCAGGTCGTGGCTGAGCAGGACGACCGCGATGCCGCGGGCCGCCACGGCCGCCAGCTGCTCGACGATACGGCTCTTGGTCAACGCGTCCTGGCCGGTGGTGGGTTCGTCGGCGACGATGACGCGGGCGCCGAGCAGCAGGGCCTGGGCGAGGACGACGCGTTGCTGCTGGCCGCCGGAGAGCTGGTGGGGGTGGCGCCGCAACAGGGCTTCGCCGTCCGGGAGTTGGGCGTCGGACAGGGCGCGCAGGACCAGTTCGCGGGCCGCCGTACGGCGTTCGGCGCGGGGCAGGTGGCGGACCTGGGGGCGGGCGATGTCGTCGAGGAGGGCGCTGACGCGGCGGGCCGGGTTGAGGACGGCCGCCGGGTGCTGGGGCACGTAGCCCACCAGACGGTCGGCGGGCGGGCTCACCTCGCCCGTGACCCGGGAGCCCGGCGGGTACTCCCCCAGCAGCGCCAGGCCGGTGGTGGTCTTGCCGCTGCCGGAGGCACCCACCAGTGCGGTCACCTTGCCCGGCAGCACCCGCAGGTCCACTCCGTCCACGATCGCACGACCGTCGATCTCCACGCGCAGGCCGCGGATCTCGGCGACGGCCTCATCCGTTGCCCCGCTCACGAACGTCGTCCCTTCTTCTCCAGTGCGGCGTCGAAGAGCAGGTTGGTGCCCATCGTCAGCGCCACGATCAGCAGCGCGGGCACCACCACGGCCCAGGGCTGCACGAGCAGGCCGGTGCGGTTGCGGTCGACCATGACCGCCCAGTCGGCGGCGTCCGGCGCGACGCCCACACCGAGGAACGCGGCCGTCGACACCAGGTACAGCACGCCCGTCAGCCGGATACCGGCGTCGGCGGCGAGGGTGCGCAGCGCCGACCGGCCGACGTAGCCGACGGCGATCCGCCACCAGCTCTCGCCCTGCATGCGCAGCGCCTCGACGGCGGGGCGGGCGGCGGCCTCCGCTGCCGCCGCCCGCACGATCCGGGCCGCGTCGGGCACGTTCACCAGCGCCACCAGCAGCGCGAGCCCGGCGGCACCCGGCGACAGCACGGAGGCCACGAGCAGGATCAGCAGCAGCGACGGTACGGCGAGCAGCACGTCCAGCGGCCGCATCAGCAGCTCCTCCAGCCACCGCAGACGGGTGAGCGCGCTGATGAGCGCGACCGGGACGGCGACGAGGTACGCGAGCGTGGTCGCGGCCAGGGCGGTGAGGACGACCGTACGGCCGCCCAGCAGGACTTGCTGCCAGACGTCGCGGCCCACGAAGTCGGTGCCCAGCCAGTGGCCGTCACCGAGGGTGAAGGAGGTGGCCCGGGGGCCGGGGTCACCGGTGAACAGCGGTCCGAGGAGGGCGAGTACGAGGGGGACGGCGACGACCGCGAGGCCGAGCGCGAAACGGCGATGCGCTGTCATGCGGCCACCCCCGCGCGGGGGGTGAGCCGGTGGGCCACCAGGTCGGCCCCGAGGTTCAGTACGACCGTCAGCACGCCGAACACCACGGCCAGCCCCTGCACCACCGGTACGTCACGTTCGGCCACGGCGTTGAGGAGGACCGTGCCCAGGCCCGGGATCACGAAGAGGGCCTCGACCACGATGACCCCGCACAGCAACCAGTCGACGGTACGGGCGAGTTGCTGCGCGGCCGGGGCGAGGGCGTTCGGCAGGGCGTGGGTGTAGCGGACCCGGGCGCCGGGGACGCCGTAGCGGCGGGCGTGGGCCGCGTAGGGGGAGGCGAGGGCGTCGACCATGCCGGCTCGCACCAGGCGGGACAGGGAACAGACCGGGCGGGACAGCAGGACCAGCACCGGCAGGACCAGCGCCGCCGGATGGGAGAGCAGGTCGGTGCCGTAGCCGACGGCCGTCGGCGGCAGCCAGGCCAGCTTCAGGGCGAGGACCGTCACCAGCAGCACCCCGAGGGCGAACTCGGGGACGGCGTACACGGCCAGCGTCACCGAGCTGACCAGCCGGTCGATGAGCCGTCCCTCGTGGCGGGCGGCGAGCACGCCGAGGCCGAAGCCGAGGGGGACGAGGAGCGCCAGCGTGAGCGTGGCCAGCAGCAGGGTGGGGCCGAAGCCGTCGGCGATGTACTGGGTGACGGGGCGGCCGGAAGCCAGGGAGGTGCCGAAGTCGCCGTGCAGCAGGCCCGTCGCCCAGTCGGTCAGCCGCTCGTACGCCGGCCGGTCCAGGTCCATCGCCTCGCGGATCGCGGCGATGCGCGCGGGGTCCGGCTGGTCGCCCGCGAGGGCCACGGCCGCGTCGCCCGGCAGCGCCTCGGTGAGCGCGAAGACCAGCAGCACGACGGCCATGGTCTGCGCGACACCGAGGAACAGCCGCCGGGCCACGAACGAGCGCAGGGGGCTCACTCTCACGCGAGCCACACCTTGTCGAAGCGGGCCCAGTCGAGGGTGTTGGCGGGTGCCTTGGTCTCAACCCCCTTCACCGTGCGGGCCGTTCCGATGATCCAGTCCGCGAAGCCCCAGATGAGGAAGCCGCCCTCGGCGTACAGACGGCGCTGCATGCGCTCGTAGACGGCGGCCCGTTCGGTCTTGTCGCGGGTGGACTGGGCCTGCTGGTAGAGGGCGTCGAAGTCCTTGTGCTGCCACTTGGTGGCGTTGGTGGTGGAGTCGGTGAGCAGCCGCTGCGAGATGTGGGCCTCGATGGGCATGGCGCCGGAGCGGTAGCAGCACAGGGTGCCGCCGTCGAGGATGTCGCTCCAGTAGGAGTCCTTGCTGCCCATCTTCACGTCGATGGTGACGCCCGCCTTGGCGGCCTGGTCGCGGAAGAT
Source organism: Streptomyces sp. DT2A-34 (assembly GCF_030499515.1). Lineage (NCBI taxonomy): Bacteria > Bacillati > Actinomycetota > Actinomycetes > Kitasatosporales > Streptomycetaceae > Streptomyces > Streptomyces sp. DT2A-34. The sequence continues at coordinate 1,888,305 of NZ_JASTWJ010000001.1, forward strand.
GCCGGCGGCCTCGGTGAACCCGGCGGCGACGGCCGAGGTGTCCAGGGTGACCTTCAGCTTCTCGGCGCCGGCCTGCTTGAGCAGGGCGCGGGCCTTGTCGAGGTCCTGCGCGCGCTGGGGCAGGTCGGCGGCGTAGTACTCGTAGCCCTTGCCGAACAGGTCGTTGCCGACCTCGCCCGCGCCGGACAGCGCGCCGTCGACGAGTTCCTGCCGGTCGGCGATGAGGAAGAAGGCCTCGCGGACCCGCTTGTCGTCGAAGGGGGCCCGGTCGGTCTTCATGCAGAACGCCTGCATGGCGCTGTTGCGCAGCCGCACGATCTCGATCTGGCCCTGGCCTTCGTGGGCGCGGGCGGTGGTGGGGTTGAGCTCGTGCGCGTACTCGACCTGGCCGCCGAGGAGGGCGTTGACGCGGGCGGACTCCTCGTTGGCGACGACGAACTCGATCTCGTCGAGGAGCGGGGCGCCGTCCCAGTGGTCGTCGTAGCGGCGGAAGACGGCGGAGCGGCCGGGGGCGAACGACACGAAGCGGAAGGGGCCGGAGCCGACCGGCTTCTTGTCGAACTCCGTGGCGTTCTCGGGGACGATGTACGCGCCGAACGCGGCCAGGATGTTGGGGAATTCGGCGGTGGGCCGCTTCAGCACGAACTCGATGCTCCGCTCACCGGTGGCGCGGCTGGCGTCGAGGTCGAGCGGCTCCAGGGACGCCTTGGCGCGGAACGCCTGCTTGGGGTCGGCGATACGGCGGTAGCTGTAGAGGACGTCCTTGGCGGTGACGGGCTTCCCGTCGTGGAAGGTGGCCTGACGCAGCGTCACCTGCCAGCGGTCCAAGGTCTTGTTGGACTCCCACTTCTCGGCGAGGCGGGGCTGTGCGGAGAGGTCGGCCCCGTAGTCGGCGAGCTTGTCGAAGAGCGCCTTGGCGCGGGCGACGTCGGCGAAGAGGTTCGCCAGGTGCGGGTCGAGGGTCTCGCTCGCGCCGCCCCCGGCGAACGCGGCGCGCAGACGGCCGCCGCGCTTGGGGGTGCCGGACGCGCTGTCCGCCTTGTCGTCCGTGCCGCCGCCGCAGCCGACGAGGGCGAGGGCGGCGGCGCCCGAGGTGGCGGCGAGGAAGCCGCGGCGGCGCAGGCCGGGGAAGCGTTCGTTCATGGTGTCCCTCGAGATCGTGATGTGTCAGTGGGAAGAGATGCGGCGCGCGACGACGTGCAGCCGGTCCGCGTCGGTCGTGTGGCCGGGCAGGTCGGCCTCGCACCAGACGGGCTCGGTGCGCGGGCCGGGGCCGTCGTGCAGTTCGAGCACCTCGAAGCCGTGGGCGGCGAGGAAGTGCCGTAGCTCCTGCGGCAGCAACAGCCGCCAGGCCGAGCGCTGCTGGACGGGCGGCGAGCCGTCGTCGGACGTCCATACGCGGGTACGGCGCAGCAGCTGGGCGGTGCGGTCGACGGTCAGTGTGGTGGTGGAGCGGTAGGCGGCGCCCTGCCAGGTGAAGGCGTTGACGGACGGTGTGTCGAGGAGGTCCGTCCGGCCCAGGAAGTACGCCCCGTTGCGCATCTCCGCGACCAGCAGGCCGCCCGGCGTGAGGGCGTGGCGGCAGGAGGCGAGGAAGCCGTCGAGCTGGTCGTTGGTGTGGCAGTACAGCAGGGAGCTGTCCAGGCAGACGACGGCGTCGAAGGCGGCCCCGTCCGGGTCTCGCAGGTCGAAGCCGTGCAGGTCGGCCCGGACGTACGCCGGTCCGGGGTGGTGGACGCGGGCGTGTGCCAGCATCGCCTCGGAGAGGTCGGCGCCGGTCACCGTACGGCCGACGGAGTGCAGGTGGGCGGCGTCGCGGCCGGTGCCGCAGCCCATGTCAAGGACCCGCGGACCGGCGCCGTGGCGGCGCAGGCAGTCTTCGGCCCAGCGTCCGGCGAGCCGCTCGGGGTCGGGGAAGCGGGCCTCGTAGAGGGCGGGGTTGTCGGTGAGGAGATTGCGCTGTTCATCGGCTTTGCGCTGCTCATCGGCTTTGCGGTGCTGATCGGTGTCAGGGCTCGCATCCACCCGGGTGCCGGTCATGCGTTGCTCCTCTCCTGAGAAGCCTGTGCCGCTGCCGGGACCGGATCCGCGGGCAGCGCCCCCTGCCGGTGCAGCCAGGCCACTCCGCCCGCCGACGCCAGCCCGAACACGGCGCAGCACACCCACGGCAGCCACGCATGGCCTCCGCTCTCGCCCGCGTCCATGGCCCACCCGACGACGGTGTTGCCCACGGCCGCGGCGACTCCGGAGACGACGTAGAAGATCCCGAAGTAGGTGCCGGTCAGCTCGGGTCGCCCGAAGCGCGGGATCAGCTCCATCACGAACGGCGAGGCGGCCATGACGCCGAGGTAGAGCAGCAGCGCGCCGAGCAGCACGGGCCCGGCGTCGAGCCACCCGGGAGACCCCGCCCCCGCCACCAGGGCCGGCGGCAGGAAGGCCAGCCCCATCACCGCCAGGCCGACGGCGATCCACCGCGCCCTGTCACCACGGGACTTGAGACTCCTCGTGATTCTCAGCTGAAGCGCCAGGTTGGCCACCGTACCGACGAGGAAGACGATCCCCGCCGCCCCGTCCCAGCCGGTGGCCTCGCGGGCCCCGTCGGGCAGCAGCAGGTACAGCTGGTTCTCCAGGGTGAACATGCCGACCATGGCGAGCGCGAAGGCCAGGAAGGCCCGGTTGCCGAGCACCTCGCGCCAGTCCCCGAGGACACCGCTGTTGCCGCTGGGCTCGACCTTCCGCGCGGGCAGGACGAGGGCCTGCGCCACGGTGAGCACCGCGAAGATCCCGGCGGCGGTCAGCGCGGAGGTACGGAAGTCGACGAGGAGCAGGGCGCTGCCCAGCAGCGGCCCGATCAGCGCGCCGGTCGTCGCGAACACGTTGAACAGCGCGAACGCCTCCGCCTTGCGCTCCCCCGACTCCTGCGCGAGGTACGCCCGTACGGCCGGGTTGAACAACGCCCCGGCGAGTCCGCTGAGCACGGACGCGGCGAGCAGCACCGGCAGCCCGTCGCCGAGTGCGAACAACCCGAAGCCGACGGTCCGCAGCGCGCACCCGGCGATGATGACGCCGCGCGCCCCGAGTCGGTCCGATGCCGAGCCGCCGATGATGAACAGGCCCTGCTGGCTCAGATTCCGCACGCCGAGGACGATCCCGACGACCGCCGCCGACATGCCCAGGTTCTCGCCGAGGTGGGTGGCGAGGTACGGGATGAGGAGGTAGAAGCCGGTGTTGACGCCGAGCTGGTTGACGAGGAGCAGTTGGACGGCGAGCGGGAATCCGCGCATCTCACGCCACGTCTTCATGCGCCGTCACCTCCTCGACTCCCAGTCCCGGCAGGCCACTTGGGCGTACGGTGCCGTCCGCGCCGCCGATCCCCGTCCACGGGTCGTGCGCGAGCAGCAGATGCCCGTCCAGGTCGGCCCAGCGGGCACGGTCGGCCAGGTGGACGGCGGGTGCCAGGCCGAGAGTGCTGGCGGTCAGACAGCCGAGCATCAGCTCCGTCCCGCTGCCCTCGATCAACTCCGCGATCCGCAGGGCCGCTCGGACTCCCCCGCACTTGGCGAGCTTGACGTTGACGCCGTGGACGCGCCCGGCCAGCCGCCGTACGTCCGCCACGCTCACCGCGTCCTCGTCGGCGATGACGGGCAGCGGCGACTTCTCGGCGAGGGCGGCCAGCGCATCCGGATCGCCGGGCGGCAGCGGCTGTTCGACGGCCTCGACCCCGAGCGCGGCGAACCGGGGCAGCAGCCGCTCGGCCTCCGCCACGCTCCAGGCGCCGTTCGGGTCCAGCAGCAACCGCACGCCAGGGGCCGCGTCCCGGATGACCCGCACGCGCTCCACGTCGTCCTCGGCATCGGGCGAGCCCGCCTTCACCTTGACGACCTCGAATCCGCTCGCGGCCAGGCGCCGGGCCTCGGCGGCCGCGTGCGCGAGCGAGGTGATGCCGATGGTGCGTGCGGTGGCGACACCGAACGGCGTCTCGGTCCCCAGCAGACGGTGGACGGGCACACCGTCCCGCTTGCCGACGAGGTCCAGCAGCGCGGACTCGACGGCGGCGATGACGGCGGGCGGAACGGCGGCCGAAGGCAGGGCCTCCAGGGCGCTCTCGGGATCGGCGAACCGCTCCAGAGCGACCGCCGAGATCAGCCGTACGAGCGTGTCGGCGTCCAGCCCGTAGTACACGCTGCTGACGGCCTCGCCGTATCCGGTCACTCCGTCGTGCTCGACGCCCAGCCACACGGCGTCGCGGGCGGTCATGGTGGAGCGGGAGATGCGCAACGGCTCGGCGAGTTCGAGACGTACGGTGCGCAGGCGGGCCTTCATCGTGTCCTTCCGGAAGAGAGCGGATCGGCGACCCGCGCACACCGCGCCCACCCGCTCGCCTCGGCGGCATACGGATGCGGTATCTCCACGGGCCGGGTGGCGGCGCCGGCCGGGTCGAGGCCGTGGGCGGCGAGGAAGTCGTCGTCGTAGACGGTGCCGAGGTAGCGGTGCGGCCCGTCGGGGAACACGGTGGCGACGACCGCCCCCGGGTGCACGCAGGCAGCCCAGGCGGCGACCCGCGCGACGGCTCCGGTGCTCCAGCCGCCGCTGACGAAGCTGCCCCGGGCGAGCCGTCGGCAGCTGTCCACGGCCTCGGCGGGGCCGATCCAGTGGACCTCGTCGAAGGCGTCGTAGGCGACGTTGCGCGGGTGGATGCTGCTGCCGAGGCCGCGCATCAGGCGGGGGCGGGCGGGCTGGCCGAAGATGGTGGAGCCGGTGGCGTCGACGCCGATGAGCCGGAGCGCGGGCCAGTGCCGGCGCAGCGGGGCGATGACGCCGGCGCTGTGGCCGCCGGTGCCGACGCTGCACACCAGGATGTCCAAGTGGTCGAGCTGGGAGCCGAGTTCGGCGGCGAGGGAGGCGTAGCCGGCCGTGTTGTCGGGGTTGTTGTACTGGTCGGGCCAGTAGGCGCCGGGCAGTTCGGCGAGCAGCTCACGCAGCCGGCCGAGGCGGGCCGCCTGCCAGCCGCCCTGGGGCGCCGGGCGGTCGACGAGCTCCAGCCGTACACCGTGCGCGCGCAGCAACTGCCGCATGGACGGCTCCAGTTCACTGTCGCCGACGAGCACGACGGGGTGGCCGAGCGCCTGCCCCGCGAAGGCGAGCCCGATGCCGAGCGTGCCGGAGGTGGACTCCACCACCGGGGCGCCGGGACGCAGTTCACCGCGCTCGCGCGCGCCGAGCAGCATCGACACGGCGGCCCGCGCCTTCATGCCGCCCGCCGCGAGGCCTTCGAGCTTGGCCCAGAAACCGGGGTGGGCGTGGGGCAGGTCGGCGGTGACACGGACGACGGGGGTGCGGCCGAGCAGGGCGAGCAACTCCGGCCGCGCGGTGGGGAGTACAGCGGTCGTGGTCATCGCGCACCCCCGGGACAGCGGTACCGGTGAACGACGCCGGGCCCGCCGTCGAGCCAGAAGAAGGGGTACGGCTCCGCGCACACCGCGCTCACTCCGTGCCCGAGGAACCGGGGCAGAACGGCACTTCCCGTCTGGGCGAACATCACCAGCTGCTTGCCGTGCCGCAGCGCGTGCTCCCGCAGTGGTTCGAAGGTGCCGTTGCCCAGGGTCATCCCGGACACCAGCAGCGCGTCACAGCCACCGGCCGCGGCGAGCGCGTCGGCGGCGACCGGCTCGCCCCACTCCGTCACGCCACCCTTGAGGTCGCACGGCACATAGCCGATCCCGCGCGAACGCAGCGCTTCCAGCAGGGAGTTGACGACACCGACGACCAGCACCGTGCCCCCGGCCGGAAGGTCCAGCAGCTCGACGACCGCCCTCGCCCTGGCCTTGGACTTCTCCAGGGAGGACCCGGCGGGCAGGTCGACCGGCAGTGCCCCGTGGTCCGGGGTGTGCGGGGTGACGTGCATCAGGTAGGCGTCGAGGGCGGCCACCCGCACCGCCGCCAGCGGATGCTCCAGCAGCTGTGCCACGTCGGCGCCGACACAGTCGTCGAGCGCGCTGTCGGGCAGTTCCCCGGGTTCGACCGCGCAGGAGCCGACGGCCTCGGCGAGGCGCAGGCTGAGGACCTCGTTGCGGTAGCCGGTGCCGCGTCCGTCGTGCCGTACGGCCTGCCGGGTGGTGAAGGCGACGGCGATCCGCTGCGTGCGCGGGTCGGGGCCGAGGGCGCCGGCGCGGACGCGGGCGACCAGGTCGTCGTACGTCCGACAGGGCGCCGTCGGCGAGGCGCTCGCGGCGGTCACCGGATCACCAGCCCCGCACGCAGCCCGGTCAGCAGGTCCTCGACGCGGTCACGGGCGCCGAGGCCCTCCGCGTCGCCCGCCATGACGTGGCCCAGGTACTCGTTGTTGCTGCCCGCCGCCTTCACGGCCTTGCCGGGCTCGGCGAGCTGCACCTCCAACACATCGGGCCGGTCGGCCAGTTGGCGGCCGTCGAGCGCTTCGAGCGTGCCGGCGCGGTCCGGGACGAGGAAGCCGATGGCGGCGCTGCGCAGCCCTGTGTCCGTGCGCCGGAGGTCGGGCTCGCGGCCGAGGGCGACGTCCACGAAGGCGGCGGCGAGGTCGATGCCGGTGACATGGCGGACGAGCTCGGTGATGCGGTTGCCGGCGGGCCGGGGGTTGACCTCGACGACGCGCGGCCCGGCGGAGGTCAGTTTGATCTCGGTGTGCGCCACGACGCCGTCCGTCAGCCCGAGCGCCTTGAGCGCGCCGAGCGTGGTCTGCTCGGCGGCGTCGATGTCGGCGAGCGGCAGGGCGGCGGGGAACATGTGGCCGGTCTCGATGAAGGCGGGCGCTCCGCCGATGCTCTTGTCGGTGACGCCGATCAGGTGCACGGCGCCGCCGTACGACACGGTCTCGACGCTCACTTCAGGGCCGTCGAGAAGCTCCTCCAGGAGCACGGCCAAGGTGCGCCGCTGCCCACGGGCGTTGACCGGGAAGTCGGCCAAGGCCCTGAAGGCATCGGCGAGTTGGGCCTCGTCGTCGACGCGCCGCACATACATGCCCGCGCACAGGTCGACCGGCTTGACGACCAGCGGGTAGCCGATCTCCTTCGCGGCCCGCGCGAGGTCGGCCCACTCCTCGTGGACGGCGAAGCGCGGTCCGGGCAGGCCCGCTTCGGCGAGGACGCGGCGGGTGGCGTCCTTGCGGCAGGCGTTCTCCACCGCCTCGGGGCCGGGGCCGGGCAGACCGAGGTGCCCGGCGATCCGGGCCACCGTCGGCAGGTAGTAGTCGCAGGAGGTGACCACCCCGTCGAAGCCCAGCACCGAGTGCAGCCGCTCCACCTCGGGCAGCAGGGCGTCGATGTCGTTGGTGTCGGTCGTGATCACATTGCGGGCCCCGAGCAGCGGGTGCGCCGTCCCCTCGGGCGCCGAGCGCAGGTAGTGATGCAGGTCCCGGGTGAGGAAGGTGAACTCGTGTCCGCCCTCCCGGATCGCCCGTGGCAGCAGCCTGCTCATCGACCCGACCCAGCTCTCTACCACCAGCAGATGAGCCACAACTCCCCTTTTCGTGCCGTGAGTTCAGACGCCAAGGCAGCCCGGGCCGCCCCTCGGTCGGAGGGGTGCCGGACTTGACGCAGACACGTTAGCGATAATCATTTTCAATTACCACCCCGTTCTTACCCACCCCTCGGAGAGTCGGAGAGACCTTGTCCGTCCTGCCCCGCCCCACCGCCCTGCTGTGCGCCCTCGTGGCCGCGGCCACCCTGCTCCCCACGGCCGCCACGCCCGCCCGGGCGTCGGCCTCTCTCCCCTTCGGCGCCTGCCCGGACTCCGTACCGCGGCCGCCCGCACCGGACCGCGTGGAATGCGGGCGCCTGACCGTCCCGCTCGACTGGCAGCACCCGTCCTCCGGACCGCGCATCGAGATCGCCGTCTCCCGCGTCCCCGCCTCCGGCACCCCGGCCGAGCGGCGCGGCATCCTGCTGGTGAACCCGGGCGGGCCGGGCGGCTCCGGGCTCCCCTACGCGGTCACCAAGCGCGCCAAACTCCCCGCGGGCGTGCGGCGTTCGTACGACGTCATCGGCTTCGACCCGCGCGGCGTCGGCCGCAGCGCGCCGGTGGACTGCGGTGCGATGGGCGGCCTGTTCGCCGCTCCGGGAGCGGACCCGGTGCCGACGACCCCGCGCGCCGAGCGGACGTACCTCGCGTCACAACGGCACCTGGCCGACGACTGCGCGGCGGGCGCGGGCAAGGAGGTGCTGCCGTATCTGTCCACCGAGCAGACGGCGTACGACATGGACGCGATCCGCGCCGCGCTGGGCGAGCCACGGACCAGCTTCCTCGGTGTCTCGTACGGCAGTTACCTGGGCGCCGCCTACGCCGCGCGCTTTCCGTACCGGGTCGGCCGCATGGTCCTGGACAGCGTGGTCGGCCCGTGGGACTGGCACGACTTCGACGTGATCCAGAGCCGGGCGATGCTGCGCGCCCGTGACACCTTCTTCGCCTGGACCGCCGAGCACCCGGAGCGCTTCGGGCTGGGCGCCGGCGCGGATGCCGTACGGCGGTCGTATCTGCGCGCACGCGGCGGACTCGCCGCCCACCCGGTGAACGGCTTCGGCCCGGCGGAGTTCGACCGCGCCGTCTACCGCGCCCTCGGCCGCACCGAGCGCTGGGCGGGCCTGGCCGACGGGCTGCGCGGCTATCTGACCGACGGCAGCCCGGACGGCCTGCGCCCCGCGTCCGCCTTCGACGGCCCGGAATCGCGCAACTACGAGGCGGCCAACCGGATCGTGAAGTGCGCGGACGGCCCGGGACCGACGCCCCGCGAGGTCGTGGCGGACATACGGCGCATACGCCGGCTCGACCCGCAGCCGGTCCTGACCGGACTGGAGGCGTCGGCCTGCGCGTACTGGCACCACCGCCCGGACCACCGCACCCCCCTGGGCAGCCCGGCCGCTCCGCCCGTGCTGCTGGTCGCGTCCGCGCACGACCCGGTGACCCCGATCGAAGGCGCCCGCAGGCTGCGGGAGGTGCTGCCCGGCTCCCGCCTGGTCACCCTCGACGACGACTACTCGCACGGCGTGTTCGCCAGCCGGGGCAACGCGTGCGTGGACGGGACGGTCGCCGCCTATCTCGTCGACGGGACGGTACCCGCGGCCGATGTGCGCTGCTCAGGGCCGGGACTACCGGTCACGGCAACGGCTGCTCCGTCCAAATGATCTTGCCGTTGGGCGTGTACCGCGTCCCCCAGCGCTCGGTGAGCTGGGCGACGAGGAACAGACCGCGCCCACCCTCGTCCGTGCTGCGGGCCCGGCGCAGCCGCGGCGAGGTGCTGCTGCCGTCGGAGACCTCGCAGATCAGGGCGCGGTCGCGGAGCAGACGGAGCTGGACGGAGCCGTGGGCGTGGCGGATGGCGTTGGTGACCAGTTCGCTGGCGATCAGTTCGGTGGTGAAGGCCAGGTCGTCCAGGCCCCAGGCGGCGAGCCGGTCGGTGACCGCGACACGTGCGCGGGAGACGACCGCCGGGTCGCTGGGCAGCTCCCACTGGGCCACCCGGTCGGCGCCCAGCGTGTGGGTGCGGGCGATGAGCAGGGCGACGTCGTCGCCGGGGCGGGCCGGGAGCAGGGCGTCGAGAACGGCCTCGCAGGTCTCCTCCGGCGGGCGGCCGACGTCGGCCAGGACGGTACGCAGCTTGGCCAGGCCGGCGTCGATGTCGCGATGCCGGTCCTCGACCAGACCGTCGGTGTAGAGCACGAGTTGGCTGCCCTCGGCCAGCTCCAGTTCGACCGTCTCGAAGGGCATGCCGCCGAGGCCCAGCGGAGGGCAGGAGGGGAGGTCGACGAACTCGACCGTGCCGTCGGGGGCGACGACCGCGGGCAGGGGGTGCCCGGCGCGGGTGAGGGTGCAGCGCCGGGACACCGGGTCGTAGACGGCGTACAGGCAGGTGGCGCCGACGATGCCGGAGTCGGGCGTGTTCTCCGCCGCCCAGCCCTCGCCGCGGTCGAGCCGGCCGACCAGGTCGTCGAGGTGGGTGAGGAGGTCGTCGGGCGGCATGTCGAGGGCGCAGAAGTTGTGCACCGCCGTGCGCAGGCGGCCCATCGTGGCGGCGGCGTGCAGACCGTGGCCGACGACGTCGCCGACGACCAGGGCGACGCGGGCGCCGGACAGCGGGATGACGTCGAACCAGTCGCCGCCCACGCCGGCCTGCGCGGGCAGGTAGCGGTAGGCCACCTCGACGGCGCTCTGCTCGGAACGCCCCCGGGGCAGCAGGCTGCGCTGCAGGGTGAGGGCGGTGTTGTGCTCGCGGGTGTAGCGGCGGGCGTTGTCGATGCAGATCGCCGCGCGCCCGGAGAGCTCCTGGGCCAGGGACAGGTCATCGTCCTCGAAGGGGGCGGGCTGCACGGAGCGGTAGAAGCTGACCACGCCGAGGGTCGTGCCCCGCGCCCGCAACGGCACGGTGATCAGCGAGTGGATGCCCGCCGCCAGCACCCGTGCCAGCCGTGCCGGGTCCTGCGCGATCCAGCCGCCCGCGTCGGCCAGGACGGGTTCGAGCACGGACTGCCGGGTCTCCAGCGAGCGGGCCTGCGGCGTGGACGGGACGTACTCGACCAGATCACCGACGTCGTACAGGTTGTGGGGCTCCTTGCGTACGGCGCGGATGGCCACCCGGCGCAGCGCGGTGGCACCGCCGAGGGCTTCCGGTTCCTCGCCGCGCAGCACGGAGTCGGGAAGGTCCACGGCGACGAAGTCGGCGAACCGGGGGACGGTCACCTCGGCGAGTTCCTCCGCGGTGCGGGTGACATCCAGGGTGGTGCCGATCCGGACGCTCGCGTCGTGCAGCAGCTCCAGCCGCCGCCGCGCCAGCACGGCCAGCCGGCCGACCCCGGGCTCCCCGACGAGCAGCAGCCACCCTTCGGCACCGCCGCCGTCACTCTCGCCGTCCGGCGCGGGCCGGGTGGACGGCTGCGGCGGGGGTACGACGGTGGGGGCGCGCGGAGGCTGTCCGGCGGGGGCGGGGAGAACGGTGCGCGTCGTGGCCGGCGGTGCGGAGGCCGGCTCCGGCACGGTCGGTGCCTTGGTGGACTCCGGCCCGTGCTGGGGCCGGGGCGGGGCGGACGGGGCGTGCCCGTCGGGCGTGGGGGGTGCGACCGGCGCGACCGGCACTGCCTGGAACGCCTGGACGGCCTGGACGGCCGGTCCGAGCGTGGTCTGCACGGCCGAGGCGGCGAGAGCCTGCGCAGCCGACGGTACCGGGCGGACGTGACGCAGCCGCGGGCCGCCGAGGACGCGGGCCTCGACGGCGACGCCGGTCTCCCCCGCCCCTCCCTCGACCTGCCGGCGCAACAGGGTGGCGGTCCGGCCGCTGGGCAGGGTGATCTCGGCGAAGGTGCAGTGCGGTGAGGCGATGATTTCCTCGGCCCTCTCGCGCAGCATCGCCAGGTCGATCCGGCCGAGAGCATCGGCGGCGTGGCCGTACCGCAGCTCCTCGGGCTGCCTCGGCCAGTCCCGCGCGTGGCCGTCGGCGCGCCGGTACGCGGCGAGGAGGGCGCGTTCGCGCTGGGAGGCCTGTTCCAGCAGCCGGCCCTCGATGTCCCGGGCGGCGCCGCGGACCAGACGCACCATGGCCGGGTCGCCCTGGTCGCGCAGGCAGGTGAGGTCGAGGACGGCCTCGATGCGCCCGCTGAGCGGGTCCCGGACGGGCGCGCCCGCGCAGGCGAAGGGCTGCAGGCAGTCGGCGAAGTGCTCCCGGCCGGCGACATAGACGGGGCCGCGCTCGGCGAGGGCGGTGCCGACGCCGTTGGTGCCCACGGCCGCCTCCGAGGCGTCGAACCCGGGCGCGAACCGCACCTCGTCGAGGCGCTCGCACAGCTGCCGGCCACCGCCGAGCCGCTGGACCATGCGGCCCTGCCCGTCACACACGGCGATGGTCATCCCCGCGTCGGCGAGCGAGGCGGCCAGGCCCTTCAGGACCGGGTCGGCAGCGCGCAGCAACCGGTCGTCCAGCGCCACGTCCGCGGTGTAGCGGACCAGCAGCCGGTGCGGCTCGAGCCCGACGGAGCGGCATCGCTTCCACGAATCGAGCACCGAGCCCCGGACGTCCGACTCGACCAGTGAGCCGGCGAGGAAACGTTCGTGGGCATCGACGAGTCCGCCGATGTCGTCCCAGGCGACGGACAAAGGGATCACTCCCCTCACCTGAAGCCGGCCCGGTCACGCGCCGCCGCTCGACCCGCGGTCCAGTCGGCTTCTCCAGGCGATAATCACCCTAGCCCTTTTGTGACGTGCATCACAACGGACGCCTTGGGCGGTGGGGCGTACCGCAGCGCGGCCGCCGACCACGACAGTGCGCGACGACACCGGCGAGCACGCGGCGCCACCTGCGCCGAGACCTCGATGTGACGTACGACGCACAGCGGGCCCCAATTTTTTTTGCCTGCGGCGGTGATTGTTTCCCGGTTGCCCTACGTACTTCCTGGGGACCGAGCAGCTCACCTCAGGAGGCTAGGCACGATGCCCATCTCACGCCGCATGGTAGGGACCGTCTTCGTGGGAGGCGCCCTCGTTCTGACCCTCTCCGCCCTCGCGTACCCCGCCATGCTGGGCGTGGAGACCACCTCCGCCTCGCAGGACCGGATCATCGCCAACACGCAGTACGGGCCGCTGACCGAGGCGGACCGCGATTTCGTGGTCAAGGTCCGCGCGGCCGGCCTGTGGGAGCACCCGCTGGGCCTGATGGCGATGGAGCGGGGCACGACCCCGGAGATGAAGGAGGCCGGCGAGCACCTGGTCGTCGGACACGCCCGGCTCGACCTCGCCTGTCGCAAGATCGCGTCCGAACTGAACATCACGCTGCCCAACCAGGCCAGTCCACAGCAGCAGCAGTTCGTGGCGACCGTGGACTCCAAGACGGGCAGGGAGTTCGACGCCACCGGTGTCGCCATCATGCGGGTGACACACGGGCAGATCTTCCCGGTCATCGCGAAGATCCGGGGCACCACGCAGAACAGCATGGTCCGTCAGCTGGCCGACCTGGCCAACGACACCGTGCTCGACCACATGACGGTCCTGGAGAAGACCGGCATGGTGAACTTCGACGCGAACAACTTCCAGCAGACCACCCCGCCGAAGCTCCCCAAGGACCAGCTCACCCCGCCCGCGCCCCAGCCGGGCGCCCCGGTCCTCACGCTCGCCATCCCCAAGGGGCTCGAGGACCTGAACACCGCCTCGCCGTCGGCGCTGCCGAGCGCGGACGTCAAGTGACAGCGGCAGCGCCCCGGAGGCCCTCCGGGGCGCTGTGACCCGTCGTGCCACGCCGTGTCAGCCCGTCTTCCACCCCCACGGCGTGTCCATCCGCTCCCACTCCGCGGCCCACTCCTCCAGCCGCCGCCGCTCCAGCACCAGCCGCACCACCCAGGTGGACCCCAGCACGATGCCGGCGGTGCCCGCTCCGGCCAGGACGCCTCCGGCGATCGAGTGCAGGAGCAGCTCGCTCTCGGACAGCGGTTCGCTGGCGATGGCGCCGTTGCGGTCGGTCCACACCTCGACCTTGCTGCCCGCCTGCGCCTTCGGCGGCACCCGCGCCTCGTCCGTGCGGGTCGAGCCGTCCGGTTGGGTCCAGCGGACGGTGGCCCACACCAGATGGTCGGTGGTGACCCGCGAGGGACCGGGATCCTCGGCGTCCTTCACGAGTACGGCCGTCACCTTGCGGCTCTCGGCCCGTTGCGCCTGCGCCGACTGCACGACCGCGTCCGCCGCCGCCAGGCCCACGAACAGGGCGCCGACCAGCGCGAGCAGCCATCCGCACAGCACGACCCACGCCTCGATGACGTCACTGCGCCGCCGCAGCGGACTGCGCCGCCACCGCCACAGCCGCACCCTTGTGCACTCCGACGCAGCCATGCCGACACCCCCTTGAGCACCGACAGCACTCTTCCAGTGTGCGCCCATCCCGGCGGCCGCGTACGTTTCGTGTCAATGTCGCTGGTCGATGTCCCGGGCTCGGGCCACGCCCGTACCAGTGCCCGGCGGCTCAGCTCGCGGTGCGCCGGATCCGTCCGGCGTACCGCCTCTCCAGCTCCAGGTTGCCCTCGAAGCCGCCCGGCACATTGGCCGAGACGTACACCGGCGGGCGTTCCCCGGCGGCCAGGAGCTGGGCGGAGGCCTCGGCCACGGCCATCTGGACGAGCATCACGCCGGTCAGCGTGGACAGGGCGCACACCGCGCCGCCGCCCGGGAGCTCCAGCAGCGCGTCGCCGCGCGGGGCCGCGTTGTCGAGGACGACGTCGGCGAGGTCGGCGAGCTTCTTGCCGCTCGGGTGGCCGGCGGGGACGGCGCGGGTGTGGGTGAGGGAGGTGAGGGCGAGGACGCGGTGGCCGCGCTCCTTGGCCCGCAGGGCCATCTCCACGATGACGTTGTTGACGCCGGAGTTGGAGATCACGACGAAGAGGTCCTGGGGGTGCGGTGCGGCGAGGTCGTAGATCCGGCCCGCCACCCCGGCCTGACGCTCCAGGAGCGGGTCGTCCAGGACGCTCGGCGAGTCGCCGCCGTACAGGACGAGGTCGGCGATGCTCAGCCGGTTCGTCGGCACCAACCCGCCCGCGCGTCCGGCGAGTTCGAGGACGACGGCCTGGGAGTGGCCGGTGCCGAAGGCCTGGATCACGCCGTCCGCGCGCACGCAGTCGGCGATCAGCTCGGCGGCGCGCACCACGTCGTCGCGGGCGGAATCGGCGATGCGGTCGAGGACGGCCATGCTCTCGCGTGCGAAGCGCCGGGCGCTCAGGGACTCGTCGGACACGCGTCACTCCCCACCGGTGGATTGAACCACCCCATACGACTCCATCAGTGAATCAATAAATCACACACCGGATGGCGGGAGCAATGAGCGCAGGGGCAAGGAGCCGGGGAGTCGCACCCTCCACCCCGGTCCTGGTATTCAACCTGCGGAGCAAACGGTGGCTGGTACCTTCTCCCCATGCCCCCGACGGACGTCACCACACTGATCCGCACCGAGCTGCCCCGGCTGGCCGGTTCCCTGCGGAAGGTCGGCGAGCTGATCCTGGAGGATCCGGCCGCCGTCACCCACTGCTCGGCCGCCGAGCTGGGCCGCCGCACCGGCACCTCCCAGGCGACGGTGACCCGCTTCTGCCGGGCCATCGGCCTCGACTCCTACCAGCATCTGCTGATCGAACTGGCCCAGGAGCGCGGCCGCGGCGAGGTCTCCGACTGGGGCACCGCCGAGATCGGGCCCGACATCTCCCCCGACGACAGCCTCGAACGGGTCGTGCAGGTCGTCGGCAGCGCGGACCTGCGGGCCATCCAGCAGACCATCGACCGGATCGACCTCGACGCGATCGAGCGCGCGGCCCAGGCCCTGGCCCGCGCCCGCCGCATCGACGTCTACGGCGTCGGCGGCAGCGGCGCCGTGACGCAGGAGACCGAGACACGTCTGTTCCGCATCGGCTGCTCGGTCCGCGGCTGGACCGAGGTGCACGCGGCGGCGACCTCCGCGGCCCTGCTCACCCCGGCCGACGTGGCCATCGGCATCTCCCACTCCGGGGCGACCCGCGAGACCCTCGAACCGTTCGAGATGGCCAAGGAGCGCGGCGCCACCACCGTCGCCCTCACCACCGACCCGCGCTCGCCGCTGTCCCGGGCGGCCGACATCCGGCTCATCTCGTCGTCCTCGGAGACCAGCTTCCGCGCCGAGAGCATCAGCAGCCGCCACTCCGTCCTGATGCTCGTCGACTGCCTGTACGTCCGGGTCGCCCAGCTCACCTACCAGCGCGCGAGCGCCTCACTGGCGCTGACCGACCACATCACCCCGCGGCACGCGGTGAAATCGCGCCGGGCGCGCTGACCCTCCTGTCCAGGACTGCATGGATGAACCACCGAAGAGACATCCACATGGTTGTTTGAACCAACCCCTCGGTGCCAGGATGGGGCTCCCCAGAGCACTCGTAGGAGCCCCATGCGCGTCATCTCTGTCGAGTCGACCGAGCTCTTCGTCGGCACCGAGGACCACCCGCAGCAGGTACTGGCCGTCGAGATCGGGCACATCCCCGGCCAGAGGATCCGCCTCACCGCAGAGGGGCCGGGCGTCCACGGCACCGCCGAGGCGACCGCCGGGGACGACGGCACCGTACGCGCCGAGATACCGGTGACGACCGACCTGGCCCCCGGCGACCGTACGCACATCAGGATCACGGCGGAGGACGCCGACGACCCGGCCCGCAGCGCGGAGCACTCCGCAGCGTTCACGGCCACCGAGCCCGGCTGGACCATGTTCATGGTCAGCCACTTCCACTACGACCCCGTCTGGTGGAACACCCAGGGCGCCTACACCGAGACCTGGGACGTCGCCGACGACCCCGCCACCACCGGCCTGCCCGCCCGCACCTTCGACTCGCGCGGCCAGTCCGGCATGAGCCTCGTCCGCGCCCACTGCGATCTGGCGCGCCGCGACCCGGCGTACACCTTCGTGCTCGCCGAGGTCGACTACCTCAAGCCCTACTGGGACGCCTTCCCGGAGGAGCGCGCCTTCCTGCGCCAGCTGATCCGCACCGGCCGCGTCGAGATCATGGGCGGCACCTACAACGAGCCGAACACCAACCTCACCGGCGCCGAGGCGACCGTACGCAACGCCCTGTACGGCGACGGCTTCCAGCGCGGGATCATCGGGGCGTCCCCTCAGACGGCCTGGCAGCTGGACGCGTTCGGGCACGACCCGCAGTTTCCCGGGCTGATGGCGGACGCGGGCGTCACGTCGAGTTCGTGGGCACGCGGACCCTTCCACCAGTGGGGCCCCACCCTCTCCGTCTTCGGCGAGGAGCCGCGGGATCCTCAGCGTATGCAGTTCCCGGCGGAGTTCGACTGGATCGCCCCCTCGGGGCGCGGCATCCTCACCGCGTACATGGTCAACCACTACGGCGCCGGCTGGGCGATCGACAACGCGCCGACCCTGCCGGAGGCGGAGGCGGCCGCGCTCAAGCTGTTCAAGGGACTGAAGAAGGTCGCGCTCACCCGCAATGTGCTGCTCCCGGTCGGCGGTGACTACGCGCCGCCGTGCCGCTGGGTGATGGACATCCACCGGGACTGGAACGCCCGGTACGTCTGGCCGCGCTTCATCAGCGGCATCCCGCGGGACTTCTTCGCCGCCGTACGCGCGGAGCTGGAGTCGCAGGGCCGCAAGGCGTCGCCGCAGACACGGGACATGAACCCGATCTACACCGGCAAGGACGTCTCCTACATCGACACCAAGCAGGCCCAGCGGTACGGCGAGACGCTGCTCGCCGACGCGGAGGCCTGGGCGACGCTCGCCTCGCTGGTGACCGGGCACCCCTATCCGGACGCGGCGCTCGACAAGGCGTGGCGGCAGCTGATCTACGGCGCCCATCACGACGCCATCACCGGCTCGGAGTCCGACCAGGTCTACATCGACCTGCTCACCGGCTGGCGGGAGCTGTACGACCTCGCCGAGACCGTGCACGCCGACGCGACCGACGCCCTGGCGAGCAGGGTCGCCCAACTACCGGGCGGCACACCGGACTTGGTGGTCTTCAACGCGGCGACCTGGGAGCGCCGGGACGTACTGGCGGTCGAGGACCCGGGACTCGTCCCGCTGGACGACACCGGCCTGCCCCTGCCCGCCGTACGGGAGGACGGCGCCCTCCGCGTCGTCGTACCGGAGGTGCCGGGCATGGGCCTCAAGGCGCTCCCGCTCGCCGAGGGGACCGTCCCCGAGTGGACGCCCGGCGAGGGCACCACCATCCGCAACGAGTTCTACGAGGTGACGGTCGATCCCGCGCGCGGCGGCGCCGTCAGCAGCCTGCGGGCGCCGGCGGAGGCCGGCCGGGAACTGCTGCGCCCCGGCGACATCGGCAACGAGCTGGTCGTACAGGAGGAGTACGCCAGGCACCCGCGCTTCGGCGAGGGCCCCTGGCACCTCACACCGACCGGCACCACGGCCGCCCGCAGCCGGGACGTCACGGCGGACATCGATGTCGAGCACTCCCCCGCCGGATCACGCATCACCGTCCGCGCCGACCTCGGCCTCTTCCGCTACACCCAGCGCCTCACCCTCTGGAAGGGCGTCGACCGCCTCGACCTCACGACCACCCTCGACGGCTACGACGGTGCCGACCGCCTCATCCGGGTCCGCTGGCCGTCCGACGTCCGGGGCGGGCTGCCGGTGCACGAGGTGGCCGACGCGGTGATCGGGCGCGGGTTCGGGTTCGTGGAGGTGGACAGCGAGCGGTTCCCGTGGACGCTGGACAATCCGGCCAACACGTGGTTCGGGCTGGGGTCCACCGCGCGGGTCGCGGTGGCCGACGGCTCCGGACGCCCCCTCGGCGAACGGTCCATCGGAGTCGCCGAGTTGGTGTACTCCTCCTGGGACGACGCCGGTGAACTGGGCACCGCGCTCGCGGCGGCCCTGGTGCGCGTGGGCGTGACGGCGACCTCGACGATCGCCGGGGGCCCGCGCTACGGCGACCTGGAGGTCGACTCCAACCTGCCCGACATCCGGATCGCGGTCGGCGCGCCCGAGCGCAACTCCGTGGTCGCCGAGGCCCTCGGCTGGGACCCGGCGGCCGGGCGCGAACTGCGCCGACAGCTCGCCGAACGAGGGGTGGCCGCCGTCTGGGTCGCGCCGCGCGCCTCGCTGCGGGAGGAGTGGGTGCCCGGCGCCGACCTGCGCGACCTGGAGCGGCTGCCGCTGCTCGTGGTGGCGGGCGCCCGCCCCGAGGACGACGCCAAGGCCGTGGACGCGCTGATCGCCGACCTGGAGGACGCGGTCCTGGGGGCCACGGCGGCGGGCGGCGGGGAAGCACTGCCGCCGGGGGACGCGTGGGACGGGCGCAGCTTCGCGGTCCTGAACCGGGGAACGCCGGGCTGTGTGGTGACCTCGTCGGGCGACCTCTACATGTCCCTGATGCGCTCCTGCACGGGCTGGCCCTCCGGCATCTGGGTGGACCCGCCCCGGCGTACGGCGCCCGACGGCTCGGCCTTCCAACTCCAGCGCTGGTCCCACACGTTCGAGTACGCCGTGGTCGCCGGCGCGGGCGACTGGCGGGAGCTGCGGCTGCCGCAGGCCGGGCATGCGTTCAACCATCCGCTGACGGGACGGGTACGGCGGACGTCCGCCGAGGATGCGGCACTCCCCAGGAAAGCCGTGCTGCTGGGGCTCGAACCGGCCGGGGAGGTACTGCTCGACGCGTTCAAGGCGGCCGGGTCGCCGCTCGCGCGGGGCAGCGCGGCGGCGGCCGATCCGGGGCGCGGGGTCGTCGTACGGGTGCACGAGGTGAACGGGCGGCCGGTGCGGGCGCGGGTGCGCGGGCCGCGGGAGTGGACGGACGGTGCGCGGGCGGACGTGCTGGAGAGGCGTGGGGAGCCGCTGACGCCCGACGATCAGGGGGCCCTCGCGGTCGGCCTGACCGGCTTCGAGGTGGCCACGGTTCTCGCCACCGCCGACGCGGAGAGCTCCTCCGGTCCCGGCATCGCCGCCCACGAACCGGCCCAGCCCATCCCCACCCGGTACTGGCTGCACAACTCCGGCCCCGCCCCGCGCGGCAACATGCCGGTCGCGGTGTACGTCTCCCCGACCACCCTCACCGTCGCCGACGGTCCGGTCACGGCGACGGTCCGGGTCAGCTCGGAGCTGACCGACGCGCCGGTGTCGGGCACGGCGAGCCTGGACGCCCCGCCCGGCTGGTCCGTCGAGCCGACCGAGCTGCCGTACGCCCTGGGCCCCGGCGGGTTCACGATCGCCGAGGTCACGGTGACACCACCGCCCGACGCGGAGCCGGGGCGGCACTGGCTCGCCGCCCGGCTGTCGTACGGCGGGCAGACGTACGAGGACGTCGTGGCACTGGATGTGCCGGACGGGCACACGGGTCCCACGCTGGTGACGGCGCTGGGAGTTGAGCGGGTGAGCGTACGCCGGGGTGACCGGGTCCAGGTCCCGGTGACCCTGCGCAACCCGACCCGGGGGCCGGTCAGCGGCACGCTGTGGGCCGTGTCCTCGTGGGGAACCTGGGCGGGCGTGACGCCCGGCTGCCAGGGCTTCACCGTGCCGGGCGGGGAGCGCCTGGAGTGCGCGATCGAGGTGGACGGCGGGGCGATGCCGCCGGGGTCGTACTGGCTGATGGCGAAGGTGGGCTGGCATGGCTGTGTGGCGTATACGGCGGCCGTGGAGCTGGAGGTGACGCCATGACGGGGGAATACGCGGCTCGCGTGCACGGTGAAGCGGTCCGCAAGGAACGCGTGGACGCCTTCTTGGAGGTGGTCCCTCCCCGTAATCGTGAGACCCGTCCCGAGGCCCTCGCTCGGGCGGAGCGGCAGCGGCGGCGGTGGGCGACGCAGGTGGTGGTGACCGACGAACTGGCCCGACGGGCCTGCGCGAAACGCGGGCTGGAGCCACCAGAGGACGGTTCGGCAGCGCCGTCAAGGAGCGCGGGCGGTGTCGATATGCGGCTCCGCCGCGTGGGCGCGACCAGCCACGACGGCGCCGCAGACAAGAGACGGCCTATCGCGGCACTCCCCGCGGAGCGCGACGTCGCCGACCTCGGCAGCATCGTCGCCGCAGCGCTGGCCCACTCCCCGGCCGCACGCCTGCTGCTCGCCGAGCTGGAGAGCGAGCAACACGTCCCCGAGACAGCCGTACGCGACTACTACGACCGCAACCCCGACCGCTTCCTCACCCCGGCCGCGCTCAGACGCGGTGTGGACCCCTTCGGCGCCACCACCACCCCCGCGGACTTCCTGCCGTACGAGCACGCCCGCGAGGGCATCGCACACGAACTGCGGCGGACAGCCGGACTGCGGGCCTTCTTCGACTGGCTGGACCAGGCGCGCACCGGCGTGGAGTACGCCCCGGGCCACGAGCACCCGGGCGACCCCTCCCACCCGGACCACGAGCACCGCCACTGACCGACCGGAACATAAAAGCAACCCGGCAACCCATTGACCTCCGATGAATTCTGGTCCACCTTTTCATCAATCAGCGTCCAAGTTGGTGATTTGAACCAGCGAAACCCAGCCGCCCAGTTCGGCCGCAGGAGGGCACCCATGCGCGCAAGCAGACTTCCCGGATCCCTGGCATGTTTCCTCGCCCTGGCACTCGCGGCCGCCGGCTGCGGTCTCTCCGGCGGCTCCGACGACGGCGAGGCCACGGCCGGCGGCTGCAAGGTCGACAAGGCGAACGTCGGGTCCGGTGCGCTCACCGGGGACGTCAAGGGTGACATCACCTTCCAGACGACCAACCTGAAGAAGGACTTCGGCGACTACTTCAACGGCGTCATCGACGCCTTCGAGAAGGAGCACCCGGGCACGAAGGTCAAGTGGATCGACGACCCCGGCGACGCCACCTTCACCCAGCGCCTGGTCGCCGACGCACAGGGCTGCACCCTGCCGGACGTGGTGAACATCAACGTCAACACGGCGGTGGCGCTGACCAAGAACGGCTACCTGCTCAACCTCGACAAGAAGGCGCCGGACGCCGGCAAGCCGTTCACCGAGTCGATGTGGAAGTCGAGCACCTACGCCGCGGCCGACGGCACCGAGGTGCACAGCGTGCTGCCCTGGTACTCCGGCGGCATCGTACAGACGTTCAACAACGACCTGCTGAAGAAGGCGGGCCTGGACCCGGCCAAACCTCCGACGTCCATCCTCGGCCTGTTCGCCGACGCCGAGAAGATGGCCAAGGCCTCCGACGGCAAGTACTTCGCCTTCCTCGCCAACCCGCAGCTGCGCATCCCCGCCGACTGGCAGCAGATGGGCATCGAGGTGCTCTCGGCGGACGGCAAGAAGTTCACCTTCGCCGACGACCCGAAGACCGTGCAGTGGGTCGAGGGCATGACCAAGCTCTACAAGGCGGGGGCGATGCCGAAGGACTCCCTCTCCTCCACCCAGGACCCGTCCAACGTCTACGGCCAGGGCAAACTGGCCTACGGCCCGACCAACCCCAACTTCCTGCGCTTCATCCAGCAGAACAACCCGAGCGTCTACAAGAAGACCGGCGTCGCCCGCTACCCGCTGGACGACCTCGGCCACACCGTCGGCGCCCCGCAGTACATCGGTGTCGCGTCCACCAGCAAGAACGCGGTGACCGCGCTGGCCTTCGCGCGGTTCCTGACCAACGCGAAGAACCAGCTCCAGTGGGCGAAGGACCCGAACGTCGTCATCTTCCCCTCCACGACCGAGTCGCTGAAGGACCCGTTCTTCCAGAAGGTCGAGGGCACCGACCCGTTCGCCGAGGCCCGCAAGATCGTCGCGAGTGACCGGCAGACCGCCACCGCCGACGAGATCGCCCTCACGCCGGGCGAGCTGAACGCCGTCTCGGCCCAGATCCAGCTGGCCATGCAGGGCAAGAAGAGCGCGCAGGACGCCCTCGACGAGGCCCAGTCCAAGGCCAACGCGCTGATCGAGCAGGCCGGGTGACGATGACTCGGCGCACCGCACTGGACAAGGTGCCCGTCCCCGCTCCCCCGGGGGCGGGCGCCCCGGGCCCCGGCGCCTCCCCCGCGCCCGCTGCGCCGGGGCTGCCGCGCCGCCTCCTGCGTTCCGTCAGGCCCGGCCCGACGGCGGACGCCGGGGGCGCGGCGCTCTACCGCCGCTGGTGGCTGCCGTGGCTGTGGATGCTCCCGGCGATCGTCGGCACGACCGTGTTCGGGGTGTTCCCCTTCCTCAACACGATCCTGGTGTCCTTCACCGACGCCAAGCCGCTGGGCGGCGCGTACAACCTGGTCGGCCTGGACAACTACCGGCGGATGCTGTCCGACTCCGACTTCTGGCTGGCCACCCGCAACAGCCTGCTGTACGCGCTGATCGTGGTCCCGCTGATGGTGCTGCTGCCCCTGCTGCTCGCCATCCTGGTGGAGAAGAACCTCCCCGGCATCGGCTTCTTCCGCTCCGCCTTCTACACCCCCGTCCTCGCCTCCAGCGTGGTCGTGGGCCTGAGCTGGCAGTGGCTGCTGAGCGACCAGGGCCTGGTCAACACCTGGCTGCAGAAGGCGCATCTCATCCGCGAGGCCATCCCGTTCCTGTCCGACTCCTGGCTGATCCTGCTGTCGGCGATGGGCCTGACGCTGTGGAAGGGCCTCGGCTGGTACATGATCTTCTACCTGGCCGCGCTCGGGAACGTGCCCAGGGAACTGCACGAGGCGGCAGCCGTGGACGGCGCCGGTGCGGTCCGCCGATTCTGGCACGTCACCGTGCCCGGCGTCCGCACGTCGATGATGCTGGTCGGCACCCTGACGGGCATCGGCTCGCTCCGCGTCTTCACCGAGATCTACATGCTGGGCGGCTCCACCGGCGGCCCCGGCGGCGCCGACCGCACGCTCCCCTTCTACATCCGGGACGTCGGACTCGACCCGCTCACCGGCAACGCCGGTTACGGCGCGGCGGTCAGCGTGGCCCTGTTCGCACTCACCCTGGGCCTCACGCTGCTCGCCCAGCGCCTGACGAAGGAGGACGAGGCATGACAACCGCGCCGCTCGACGCCAAGCGCCGACGCCTGATGCCCCGCTGGCGCGACTACGGCCGCCCCCGCGAACTCGCCCTGCGCTACCTGCTGTTGGTCTTCGTCCTGTTCATCACCGTCGGCCCCCTGGTCTGGCAGGTGCTGTCGTCACTCAAGGGCGCGGGCGAGGACGTCTTCGGCGCGGGCGCCTCCCTGATCCCGCACCACCCGACGCTGCGCGCCTACGAGCAGGTCTTCGACCAGGTCCCGGTGTGGACGTACATCAGGAACAGCCTGTTCGTCGCGGTCATCTCGATCGCCAGCCAGCTCGTCTTCTCCACCATGGCCGGCTACATGCTCTCCAAGCCCGGCTGGAAGGGCCGGGGGCTGGTCTGGGTGCTGCTGATGGCGTCCATGATGTTCCCCTTCGAGTCGATCATGGTGTCGCTGTTCCTGAGCATCCGGGACATGGGCCTGGTCGACCACCTCGTCGGCGTCTGGCTGCCCGGCTTCGTCGCCGCGATCAACGTCCTCATCATGCGGGCCGCGTTCCTCGCCGTCCCGCGCGAGATCGAGGACGCGGCGATGCTGGACGGGGCGGGCGAGTGGAAGCGGTTCCGCTACCTGTATCTGCCCTCCGCCTACGGCGCGATCCTGGTCGTCACCATCAACACCTTCATCAGCGCCTGGGACGACTTCCTGTGGCCGTTGATCGTGCTGCGCTCCGAGGAGCACTTCACGCTGACGCTGGGTCTGGCCCGGCTGCAGACGTCGTCGTTCGGGTACGACCAGCGGCTGGTGATGGCGGGGTCGGTGATCTCGGTGATTCCGGTTCTGGTGCTGTTCGTGATCACGCAGCGGTGGTTCTACAAGGGCGTCTCGTCCGGTGCCGTGAAGCTCTGAGTCGGTACGGCGGTCAGTGCGGCCCGCGCCGACTCCGCGACGCGGGCCTCCACCGTGGTCCCGGCGTCGGTGGCGGGCCGGGGGAAGACGACCGTGCGGGTCTCGCCCGGCGCGAGCTCGACAGCCCGGAACCCCCGCAGTTCGAGGGCGCGGGGCCAGACGGGGGTCCGCAGCCGCCGGACGTACAGCTGCGCGACGGTACGGCCGTACCGCTGCCCGGTGTTGGTGACGTCGACGCGGACGGTGTCCCCGTCCAGCCGCGGCGGGCCGTACGTGAAGCTCGTGTACGACAGCCCGTGCCCGAATGCGTACAGCGGCTCGGCGCTGCCGTCGACATAGCCGCCGTACTCGGTCTCCTTGTGGTTGTAGTACACCGGGAGTCGGTCCGCCGAGCGGGGGACGGAGACGGGGAGGCGGCCGGTCGGCTCGGTGTGCCCGAGGAGGACCTCGGCGATCGCCTCGCCGCCCCAGGGACCCGGGTACCAGGCGGTGAGCAGCGCGTCCGCGCGGTCCGCGGCCTCGGGGACGGCGTGCGGGCGGCCCTGGACCAGGACGACCGCCGTGGGCGTGCCGGTCGCGGTGACCGCGTCCAGCAGGGCGTACTGGGCCCGGCCGAGCCGCAGTCCGGCCAGATCGGCGCCCTCGCCGCAGGTCATGTGCGAAACGGCGGTCCGCGCGGCCCCGTTGGCGTCGAACTCCGTGTCGGGCGTACGGGCGCTGGATCCGCCCAGCACGAGCACCGCCAGGTCGGAGGCGGCGGCCGCGGCGACCGCCTCGGGGACGCCGGTCAGGTCGTCACCCGTGAGCGCGCAGCCCCGGGCGTGCCGGATGCCGACCCCGGGCGGGGCGAGGCGCCGTAGTCCGTCGAGCACACTCGTCCCCGTGCCGGGGCGCTGCGGGGCCGTGTAGTCGCCCGACTGGTGGGCGACGGTGGCGGCCTGGGGTCCGAGGACGGCGATACGGGAGACGGCCGCCGCTATGGGCAGGACCCCGCCGTCGTTGTGGAGGAGGGTGACCGCCCCCCGGGCCACGCGGGTGCTCACCTCCCTGCCCCGGGCCGGGAAGGGCGGCGGCGTCGCGCCCGGCCGGTCGAACAGCCCCAGCCGGAACTTCAGCCGCAGGACCCGGGCCACGGCGCTGTCGAGAGCCTCCTCGGCCACCAGCCCCCGCTCGACCGCCTCCTCCAGGTGGGTGAAGCCCTCGTCCCACAGGCTCAGATCGACACCGGCGTCGAGCGCGAGAGCGCCCGCGGTCACCTTGTCGCCGGTGATACGGGCCAGCCGGTCCACGGCGAGGCCGTCGGCCATGACGAGGCCCTCGAAGCCCCAGCGGTCCCTGAGCAGCTCGGTGAGCAGGGCCCTGTTGCCGGAGCAGGGCGTCCCGTCGACCTCGTTGTAGGCGGCCATGACAGCGGCGGCGCCGGCCCGGACGCCGGCCCGGGCGGCGGGCAGATGGATCTCGTGCAGTTCGCGGAGCCCGAGCTCGGACTCGGCGGAGTTGCGCCCGCCGACGGTGGCGCCCTGTCCGGCGAAGTGCTTGAGGACGACGGGGGCCTTGTCGGCGGCGAAGTACTCGGCGGGCTCGCCCTGCATGCCGCGTACGACGGCCTCCGTGAAGCGGGCGGCGAGGTACGGGTCCTCTCCGAAGCACTCCTCGGTGCGGCCCCAGCGTGGGTCGCGGGCGATGTCGAGGGCGGAGACGAGGGCGACATGTCCGCCGCGGGCCCGCAGTTCGGCGGCGGCGTGGGCGGCGGCGCGTTCGTACAGCTCGGGGTCCCAGGTGGCACCGACCGCCAGATTGACCGGCAGGACCGTGCCGTCCAGCGCCATGTGGCCGTGCGGCACCTCCTCGACGAACAGCGCCGGTATGCCGAGCCGGCTGCGCTCGACGACATGCCGCTGCACCAGCTCCGCGAGAGCCGCGCCGTCCTCGGCGCCGGGCCCGTCGGTGTGGTCGACGCCGGACCAGGCGTCGGCCCGCTGGAGCCCGTACAGGGCGCCGAGTCCCTCGAAGCGGTCGGTCTCGGCGTACAGGGCCTCGGTGAGTTCGAAGCCGCCGTCGGGGGCGCGGCGGTAGGCGTTCCAGCCGTACATCCGCTGGTTGAGCTGGCCCACCTTCTCGCGCAGGGTCATACGGGAGAGCAGGTCGCCGACGCGGGCGTGAACGGGGGCGGTGGGGTCGCGGTAGAGCGGAGTGGGCGGGAGGCCGGCGGGGTGGCGCCGCGCGGCGAGGCCGCTCATCCGGCGTACCCCAGTCGGGCGAGGGCGACGGCGCCCTGGGAGCCGTCGGCCACCCAGTCGAGGGTGAGGCCGAGGGGGTGCAGCCGTGCGGTGAGGGGCGCGGTCAGCGGTCCGTCCGGACCGAGCAGACCGCCGGTCGCGACGATCCGCTCGCCCGGCCGGGGTTCGAGGGCGCGGACGGTGCCGGTGAGGTGCTCGGCGGCCGTTTCGAGGATTCCGGTGGCAACGACGTCCTTGTGCCGGACGGCGGCCTCGGTGACGAGCGGGGCGAGCCGGGCCAGCCGGACCGGCGGCCGGTCCATCACGGCGGGCAGCAGGTGCATGCGGTACGCCTCGCGCCGGGCCAGACTCCAGGCTCCGGCGTCGCACGGACCCGCAGCCTGGCCCGGCAGCACGTCCTCCGGCACCCCCAGTGTCCGCCCGACCGACGCGGCCAGCGCCGTCGGCCCGCCCCTCCCGTCCGCCATGCGCAGCGCCACCCGTACCGCCTCGCGTCCGATCCAGAAGCCGCCGCCGTCGTCCCCGAGCAGCCAGCCGTCGCCCCCGGCGGTCGTCGTGCACGCGCGTGAGGTGATGCGCGCCGCGACCGCGCCGGTGCCGGCCACCAGGGCGAGGCCGTCGGCGGGGTTGCCGGGCGCGGAGGCGAACGCGGCCTCGATGTCGCTGTGGACCTCGACCGAGGCGGCGCCGATGCCCAGCCGGCTCAGCGCGACGGTGAGAGCGGCGTGCGCCTTGACCCGGCCCGGCTCGTCCGGGGCGGTGCGCGAGGCGCCCGCGAACCCGGCCGCCACGGCCACGACACGGCCGCGCAGCCCCTCCGGCACGGCGTGCGCGAGGGCCTCGGCGAGATGCTCGGTGAGCTGCGCACCGGGGACGGTCAGGGCGTTGCCCGGCCCGCCGACGCCCTCGCCCTCGGGGGCGCCGGCGCGCAGGGGTGCCAGGACGGCGCGGGTGCGGGTGCCTCCGGCGTCCAGGCCGACGACGTATGCCGTAGGTGCCGAAGCGGCCGAGGTTTGGTTCAAATCACTATTCATTGCCGACCATGGTGGTTGATACATTCGCCACGAGCAAGAGCCGAGCCCCGGGCAAGAGGCAGGCTCAGACCGGGACCGGACCCGAGGAGGATCCCATCCACACGCTCCGCTTCGGCGTCAACTACACGCCCCGCCACGGCTGGTTCCACTCCTGGCACGACTTCGACCCGGCACGCGCGCGTGAGGACCTGGACCGGATCGCCGGTCTCGGCCTCGACCACGTCCGCGTCTTCCACCTCTGGCCGCTGCTCCAGCCCAACCGCACCCTCGTGCGCACCGCCGCCGTGGACCAGCTGGCGCACCTCGTCGACCTGGCCGGCGAAGCCGGTCTGGACGTCATGGTGGACGGCGTCCAGGGCCATCTGTCGAGCTTCGACTTCTACCCGGAGTGGACCCGCAGCTGGCACCACCGCAATGTGTTCACGGACCCGGAGGCCATCGAGGCCCAGGCCACCCTCCTGCGCACCCTCGGCCGCGCGCTCGCCGGCCGCCCGCACCTCATCGGCCTCCAGCTCGGCAACGAGCTCAACAACCTGGTCGAGCACAACCCGGTGACGGCGGACGAGGTCGACCACTACCTCGACACCCTGCTGGCCGCCGCCCGGGACGGGCTCGGCGCGAGCGCCGGCCTGGTCACGCACTCCGCGTACGACGCCGCCTGGTACGGCGACGACCATCCCTTCACCCCCGAGGCCTCCGCCCGCAAGGGCGACCTGACCACCGTCCACCCCTGGGTGTTCTCCGGCGACTGCGCCCGCCGCTACGGCCCCCGCTCCCCACAGGTCCGGCACCTCGCCGAGTACGGCACCGAACTGGCCAAGGCGTACGCCATCGACCCCGCGCGCCCCGTCTGGGTCCAGGAGACGGGCGCCCCCGAGCCGCACGTCCCGGCCGCCGACGCCCCCGAGTTCGCGCGGGCGACCGTACGGAACGCGGCCGAGTGCGCGGGGCTGTGGGGGGTGACCTGGTGGTGCTCCCACGACGTCGACCGCTCACTGGCCGACTTCCCGGAACTGGAGTACACCCTGGGCCTGTTCGACTCCTCCGGCCGCCCCAAGCCGATCGCCGAGGCACTCTCCGAGACCGTCGCCGAACTGCGCCGCCACCCCCGCCCCGCACCGCCGCGCAAGACCGCCCTGGTCCTGGACTGCGCGCCGGGCACGCGGTCGGTGTCCGGGCCGGGCGGCGCGTACTTCGAGGCGTGGATGCGGATGCGGACGGAAGGCGTCCGCCCGGCGGTGGTCCTGGCCGCGCGGGCGCGGGACGCGGAGTACCTGGCGGCGCGGGGGATCAAGGAGGTCGTACGGCCGTCCTGAGCCGCCGCTGACCGGCGGGCGTGCCTCAGTCGTCGGTGACGCCCGCCAGCACCTCGGCGACGGCCCGCAGGTTCGCCCGCCCCCGCCCGTACGAGTACAGCGCGCCGCCCTCCGGCAGCCCCGTGTCCACCCGTACCGCGTCCGGCCGCCGGGCCAACAGGGCGTCCCGCAACCGCAGTTGCCAGGGATGCAGCCCGGCGTCGCACGTGGCGACGACGAGGGGCGCGCCCCCGCAGGAGCGCAGCATCCCGTCGACGAGCTCGGCAGGATCCGCCGGTTCGCCGGTGACGGAGGTGCCCGTCGCCGTGGGGTCGAGGGCGCGCACCTCGGTCAGCAGGTCCTCGCCGCCCCAGTTGAGCGCGGGGTGCGGCGGCGGGAAGAGGTCGACGACGTGGGCCCCGCGCACGGCGGGCGGTACGCCCCGGCCTCGTACCGCCCGACGCGCGGCCACGAGACCGGCCTCCGCGTCCCAGCCGGCGACGTCGAGGGGCGGCGTCGCATAGCGCGCGGCGAGCCGCCGCACCCGCCCCGCGGCCTCCTCGACGCGTTCCTGGGCCAGCAGGCCGGTGCGCAGCGCGTCGAGCACGGCGTCCCGGCAGGCCAAGGTGACACCCAGGTCCCCCACGGCGACGATGACCTGGTCCGCGCCCGCCGCGAGCGCGATGCGCGCGCCGGCCGCCTCGCCGTACGCGTCGGCGATCGCCTTCATCTCCAGGGCGTCGCTGACGAGAACGCCGTCGAAGCCGAGGTCGTGGCGGAGCAGGTCGCCCAGGATGCGGCGGCTGAGCGTGGCGGGGCGGTTGGGGTCCAGCGCCGGGAAGACGACATGGGCGCTCATCAGCATCGGCACGCCCGCGGCGACGGCCGCGCGGAACGGTTCGAGGTCGGTGCTGAGTTCGTCGTACGGCCTCGGGTCGACCGCCATGCCGTGGTGGCTGTCGGTGACGGTGCCGCCGTGGCCGGGGAAGTGCTTGGCGCAGGAAGCTATGCCGCGGGCCTCGGTGGCGGTGATCCAGGCGTGCAGATGGCGGGCGGCGAGTCCGGGGTCGGCGCCGAAGGAGCGGGTGCGCACGATCGGGTTGTCCGGCCGGTGCTGGAGGTCGGCGACGGGGGCGTAGGAGGCGGTGATGCCGAGGGTGGCCAGGTGCCCGGCCAGCGCGTCGGCGCAGCGGGCGGTGAGGTTCGGGTCGTCGGCGACGCCGAGGGCGTAGGAGCCGGGGACGTCGGGGGCGCCGGCGCTCACCAGGTGGCCGATGCCGCCGCCCTCGTTGTCGATGGCGACGAGGAGGTCGGGGCGGATGGCCCGCAGCTCGTCCGTGAGGCGGCGCACCTGCTGCGCGTCGCGGATGTTGCGGGTGAAGAGGATGACCCCGCCGAGGCCGCGGTCGATGAGCTCCTTGAGCGTGTCCGGCACGCTCATGGCCCCGTCGAACCCGGCGACGAGGCAGCGGTGGGCGGCTTCGTCCAGATCGGCGGGGAGCGCGCTCGACCTGGACGATATGTGCTCGAAGTGGCTCACCCCGGCAATGCTCTGGCTCGATCAGCCGAAAGTCAACCTGCTGATGGATGGCTGATTCAATGGTGTGACAGGGCAGGCGCCGGGCACCTACGGAAAACGCGGTTGTACGGCGATCATCCCGGCGTCTGACGTCGGCCTCCATCGGCGTGTACGGCGCCCGTACGTCTCCCGGTTTCGCGCGACTGTGCGCCGAGCGGGCCGTGACCGCGTCCGGGGCCGGATCCGGGTCCTGGTACGGATCCGGCCCCGGGTCCTGGTCGGCGGCGGCGAACGGCACGGTGATCGAGCAGGCGCAGATCCTCACCACGCACAACCTGGCCACGCTGGTCCACCGGGTGGACATCGCCCCGCGGCCCTGCTGGTCCGACCTGGCGCACCGCGGCTTCGTCACCGTGTGCCGGCCGGCCGCCCGCGTGCACGGCAACCGGCGTCCGCTGCCGGCCATCGAGGACGCGGCGTACGCCTGGCGTCAGATGCTGTTCCACCTGCCCCTGTGCCCGCCCGACGAACAGCGGCGGTTCCTCGCCGGCCCGGACGAGGAGACGGCCCGCCAGCCCGCCCACGTCACGACCCGGCCGGCCCCCGCCCTGGCGGGCCTGCTCCTGGTCGCCGAGGGCGGCACCTTCGACACCGACGGCACGACGGACGGCGGTCGCGCCCGCCGCTTCCTGGGGTGGAGGACCGGGGGGCACTGGATGCGGTGAGTGCGGGGGAGCGGGCGAGCGGATGCGGCCGGCGCGCGCTCGCGTCGCTCGCCCGCCGACGCCGCTTCGGCTTGCGGACACCACGGCGTCACACCGGGCGGGCACGTTTTCGGCGTCCCCTCCTGCTTCGCCCTGCGTCCGTCCGCCCCGTCCCCGCGCGGCGTGACGTGAAAGGACGACCTGCGCCGTGTCCCTGCTGCCGCTCGGCGGTGCCGCCGGCCCGCTCCCCACCGCCCCCGCCGCCCACGCCGCCCCCGCCCCGGTCCGCTCCCCCTTCACCCCCTTCTCTCCCGCAAGCCTCACCCGCCACGCCATCACCCTGCTGCCGCTCCTGCTGATCGGGGCGTGGGCGGCGGCCGACTGGCGCACCTTCGCCGACGGCGCCACCCGGCTCGCCTCCGCCGACCCCTGGTGGCTGCTCGCCGGTCTCTTCTTCACCTGCATGGGCTGGGTGGCCGCCGCGTGCGTCCGCCAAGGGGCCCTGCCGGAACGGCTCCCGCCGGGCCTGCTGCTCGCCTCGCAGTTCGCTGCCGGCGCCGCGAACCAGGTGCTGCCGGCGAGTATCGGCGCCCACGCCGTCACCCTGCGCTTCCTGCAGAACCGCGGCATACCGCTGCCCCGGGCCACCGCCTCACTCGCCCTGTACTCACTGGTCAAGCCGATCGCGAAGACGGCGGTGCTGCTCGGCTTCCTCGTGGCCTTCCCCGAACTGCTGCACCTGCGCGAACTCGTCCCGGACGAGCGGACGTTGCTCCTGGTGACCGCGGGCGTGACGGTCGCCCTCGCCACCGCGGCCGTCCTCGCGGCAGCCGTACGGCCGCTGCGCCGCCCCCTCGTGCGCTGCGTCCGGACCGCCCTGACCGACGCGCGGATCCTGCACACCCGGCCCAGCCGCGTCCTGGCCCTGTGGGGCGGGGCCGCCGCCACCCCGCTGCTGCAGGCGAGCGTGATCGCCTCGGTCGGCTTCGCGCTCGGCCTGCCGCTGTCCTGGACGCAGGTGACCCTCGCCCTCCTGCTCGCCGGCACCGCGGTGGGCGCCGTACCCGCACCGGGCGGCATCGGCCCCGTGGACGCGGCGCTGGTGTTCACGATGGCCGCCTTCGGCGCACCGACGAGCCTCGCCGCGGCCACGGTCATCGGCTACCGCGTCCTGACGGTCTGGGTCCCCCTGCTGCCGGGCGCACTGGTGCTCTCGATCCTGGTCCAGCGCAAGATCCTCTGAGTCGGCGGTCTTTCCGTTCTCATTGAATAGACGAGACGACTAGTCTAGTGTCTTGAGTAGACGCAACGGTAAGTCTTGTCTTGATCGTGCGTCCCGTTCACGACCGCTCATGAGAGGCCACAGCCGTGGGGAACCCGACCGTCCGCGCCATGGACCGGACCAGCGCACCAGAGAGGGTGAAGGGCGGCGGGCTCGCTGTGTTCAGCGTGGCCTTCGCCTTATGGATCACCATGGCGGGCACCACGGCGCCCACCCCCCTCTACCCGCTCTACGGCGAGGAGTTCGGCTTCACGCCCTTCACCGTGACCGTGGTCTTCGCCGTCTACGCGCTCGGCGTCGTCCTCGGGCTGCTGGTCTTCGGGCGGCTGTCCGACCAGGTGGGACGCCGCCCTGTACTCATCGCGGCCACGCTGCTGTCGGTGTGCGCCGCGATCGTCTTCCTGTTCGCCCAGAACCTCGGGGCCATCCTCGCCGCCCGGGTCATCTCCGGCTTCTCGGCGGCTCTGGTGACCGGCGCCGCCACCGCCTCCCTCGCCGAACGACTCGGGCAGCACGCCCGCGTGAAGCCCGCGACCGTCGCCCTGTTCGCGAACATGGGCGGCCTGGCCTGCGGCACCCTGCTGGCCGGCATCCTGGCCGATGTCGCCCCGTCCCCGCTGCGCACACCGTGGGTCGTCATGCTCGCCCTGGCCGCCGTCGGCATGCTCGGCGTCATGGTGAACGGGGAGAGCTCCACGCACCGGTCCGGCTTCTCGCTCCAGTTCCATCCGCTGCACGTACCGGCCGAGATCCGGTCGGACTTCCTGCGCTCCGCCATGGCGGCCGGTTCGGGCTTCGCGGTGTTGGGCGTGCTGACCGCCGTGACCGGCCTGTTCCTGGGCACAGTGCTGAACGAGACCAGCCATACGCTGACCGGCCTCGTCGTCTTCACCGCCTTCGCCTGCACCGCCTTCGGCCAGCTCCTGGTCCGCACCCTCAAGCCGGCTACCGCCCTGCCCGTGTCCTGCGTGGGGCTGATCGTGGCCGCCGGCCTGATCGCCACGTCGATGGCCACCGACACCCTGACACCCCTGCTCGTCGGCGCCGCCGTCAACGGCCTGGCGACGGGCATCGCCGTGGGGCACGGCATCGGCAGCATCACCACGCGCAGCGCTCCCCAGCACCGCGGCGCGTCGGTGTCCACCTTCTTCGCCATCCTGTACTCGATGCTCGCGGTGCCCGCGATCGGCGTGGGCGTCCTGATCCGCGAGACCAGCCTGCGCCCGGCGGGCGAGACGTTCAGCGCGGTGGTCGCCGCGCTCTCTCTCGGCGTACTGCTCAGCCTGGTGCGCACCGGCCGGAAGGCCGCCTGATTCCGGTCCGCCGCCCACCGGTTCGCGGCGGACCCCCTGTGCCAGAATCTCAGCACACGCACGACTCGAAAGGTTGACGGGATCATCAGCGCCACGCGGAAGCCACGACCGGCCTGCGAGCAGACCACGGTCATCAGCCGAACCGGCCCACGCCGCAGCGAGAGCGTCCGGCTCGCGGTACTGCACGCCGCGGACGATCTCCTCGTCGAGCGGGGGTTCACCGGTCTGACCATCGAGGGCATCGCCCAGCGCGCGGGTGTGGCCAAGCAGACGATCTACCGCTGGTGGAAGTCGAAGGTCGACATCCTCCTGGACACCCTCGTCGACGACGCCCGCGAGGCCCTTCAGTGGCGGACGGACGAGGCCGCGGGCGTCGAGGAGAACCTCGCGTCCCATCTGCGGCGTGTGGCCGACTTCTTCGAGGAGCCGGCCGGCCAGGTGCTTCAGGCCCTGCTCGGCCAGGCCCAGCTGGAAAGCGACACGGCCGCGGCACTGCGGGAAGGGTTCCTGAACGAGCAACGTGAGCGCGACGTGGCCGGCCTGCGCGAGCTCCTCGCCCGCGATCACGAGATCACCGTCGACGACCGGACCCTCGACCACCTCGTGGATCTGCTGCTCGGCCCGCTGTACTACCGGGTGCTCGTGTTCGGTGCGCCCATCGACAAGGAACTCGTGGAGTCCACGACCCGGCTCGTACTGGCCCTCGCCCGCGAGTCGTCGCCCAAGTTCTCCTGACGGACCGTTGTATGTGAGTGGCCCCCGGCAAGAGCGCCGGGGGCCACTCACATACAACGGTCAGTGCGATGCCTCCTGGTGGGGGAAGGGTCTCAGCGGGTGCGGTATTCGTGCAGGGTGATGTGCTCGGGTTCGCCGGAGTGCGCGGGCGCCGCGTCGGAGGCCCGCTCGGTGGCGGGTTCGGCCGGGTGCAGAGCGGTGAGGCAGCGCTGGGCCAGCTTCTGGTACTGGAGGGTCCCGTTGCCCTTCCAGGCGATCTCGTCGGCCGTGAGCTCGCGCAGCACCTTCGCCGGGGCTGCCTGCCACAAGGTGCCGTTCGGGCACATGGAAGCGGGACTTGACGAAGCTGCCCGCGCCGACGAACGCCTGCCGCCCCACGACCACGCCGTCCATCAGGACCGACTTCATGCCGATGAGGCTGTCCCGCCCCACCCGGCAACCGTGCAGCACACTGCCGTGACCGACGTGGCCGTCCTCCTCGACGACCGTGTCGGCTCCGGGGAAGCAGTGCAGGACACAGCCGTCCTGCACATTGGAGCCCGCGCGGAGTTCGATGTGCCCGAAGTCGCCGCGCAGGCCGGCGAGGGGACCGACGAAGCAGCCCGGTCCGATGTCGACCGAACCGATGAGCACCGCTTCGGGGTGGACGAACGCCGTGGGGTGCACGACGGGGACGTGTCCTTCGAAGGAATAGATCCTTGCCATGGTCTTTCTCACCGTTCGTTCGAGGTGGAGAGGGAGCCGGCTGGTTGGACGGCCGTTGTCGTGGACGCGCGCAGCTCGCCCAGCGCGTCGTGTCCGTGGATCCAGGCGAGGTCGTCGGGCAGCCCGGTCAGCCGGGCGTTGCGGGCCTCCGCCTCGGCGCCGTCCGGCAGTTGGAAGCAGGTGGCGTTCTTGCGGGAGCCCGCCTGGAGCAGACGGGTGCGCGGTCGGCGCAGCTGCTCGTAGGACCGCAGGGCCACCGCGGCCTCGTCGGCGCCGGCGCGGCCGAGGAGGTGCGCCAGCACCACCGCGTCCTCCAGCGACTGGTTCGCGCCCTGCCCGTGGTGCGGCAGCATCGCGTGGGCCGCGTCGCCGAGCAGGGTGACCCGGCCCGCGCTCCAGACACGCTGCGGTTCGCGGTCGTACAGCGCCCACCGGCCGGGCCGTTCGCACGCGGCGAGGATCTCGGTGACGAACGGGTGCCAGCCGTCGAAGGCGGCGAGCAGTTCCGCGCCGTCGCCCTCGGTGGACCAGGACTCGATCGTCCACTCGGCATCGGGGACGACGGCGAGGAAGTTCAGCGCGGCTCCGCCGGCCACCGGGTAGGCGATGAAGTGCCGACCCGGGCCGAGCCACAGCCACAGCACCCGTTCGGCGAGTTCGGGGACGTGCCCGAGCCGGTCCATGGGGACCAGGGCGCGGTAGCCGCTGGTGCCGGAGAACACGGCCTCGTCCGGCCCGAAGACGCTGTGCCGTACGGCGGAATGGATGCCGTCGGCCCCGATGACCGCGTCGGCCTCGGTCTCGGTGCCGTCGGCGAAGCGGAGCACGGCGCCGGCGCCGGTCTGCTCCACCTCGGTGCAGCGCGCGCCGAGCCGGACCCGGCTTGTCCCCAGCTCGGCGAGCAGGGCCTGCTGCACGGCCGCCCGCTCCACGGTCCAGAAGGGCGCCTTGAACCTCTCCTCGTACGTCCCGGTCAGGGTGTGCGTCACCATGGCGCGGCCGGTGCGCCAGTGCCGGAAGTCGGCGCGCACGGGCTCGACGGCCGCCCCGGTCAGGCGGCCCGCGACGCCGAGGTCGCGCAGGGCGCGGTGGCCGTTGGCGCCGATGGCGATGCCGGCGCCCTGGTGGGCCAGTTCGCGGGCCTGTTCGTGGACGACGACCTCGATGCCCTGCCGCCGTAGTCCGATGGCGACGGCCAGTCCGCCGATGCCACCGCCGACGACGGCCACGTACGGGCGTTTGGGCGCCATGGCGTCTCCTCCTGTTCTGTGTGCGGGCCGCACGGTCACTGCGCCGGCGAGATCCCCGTGAAGGTGCCCCGGTGGAAGACCAGGGGTTCGTGGTCGCGGCCGACGGCGCCGAGCACCCGCCCGACGACGAGCACGTGGTCGCCGAGGGGCTGGGTGAGGTGCAGGGCGCATTCGAGCGTTCCGGGCCCGTCCGGCAGGAGCAGGCAGCCGGTGTGCGGTCCGACGGTCCAGTCCGCGGCGTCCTCCACGGCGGGGCGCCGCGCCGCGGGCGTGGTGAGGACTCCGACCAGCGATCGCGCCCGGTTGCCCAGGAACGACACGGCCCACTGGCCGGACGTGCGCACGCGCTGAAGGAAGGTGGAGTCGCCGCGCAGGTACATGGACACCAGCGGCGGGTCGAGGGAGACCGAGGTGAACGAGTTCACCGCGATGGCGTCGTGCCGGACTCCGGACGGGGTGTCGAACCGGGTCGACACCGCGCACACACCGGTCACGAACTGTCCGAGGACGTGCCGGAGTCGGT
Source organism: Streptomyces sp. DT2A-34 (assembly GCF_030499515.1). Classification (NCBI taxonomy): domain Bacteria; kingdom Bacillati; phylum Actinomycetota; class Actinomycetes; order Kitasatosporales; family Streptomycetaceae; genus Streptomyces; species Streptomyces sp. DT2A-34. The sequence goes on from NZ_JASTWJ010000001.1 coordinate 1,925,200, forward strand.
CCTCGTCCGGCAGGGTGCGGCTGTTCACCGCGCGGCCCGGGTAGGGGTCCCACCGCCGATGACGGTCGTGTCCTTGGGATTGATCAGGTCGGGAACCGTCCAGCCGTGCTCGTCGTACTCCGACAGGCACCGGTCGACGAGTTGCTTGTAGTCCTCGAACTTCCCCGACGCCTGCTGGGCGTGCAGCGCCTCGAAGCGGATCTGTTCGTGGTTGCCGGCGTAGTTCATCTCGTACAGCTCCCAGCGGGCACCGAACTCGGTGCCGACCGCGTCCCAGGCCAGCTTCATCAGCTTGACGCGGTCGACCGCCTCCACACCGAGGCCGCGGACGTACTTGTCGAGGTAGGGCCGGACCTCGGGGTTGGACCAGTCGAGCGCGTGGGAGTTGTTGTAGATCAGGGAGCTGCCGAGGTCGCGCAGGAAGATCTCGCGCACCTTGGGGAAGACGGAGGAGGACAGGACGCGGAACGCCAGGGCCGTCTTGCCGTTGGGGGTGACCGTGCCGTCGGGCCACTTGGTCGGGTTCTCGGCCATGGAATCCACCAGGGCCCAGAACATGTTGCGGTAGGCGAGCACCTCACCGAGCCGGCTCTGCACGCCGCGGAACTCGGAAGTTCCCGTCGTCTCCAGGCACTTGGCGAGCAGTCCGGTCAGGAAGTCCATCTTCACGGCGAAACGGACGCAGGCGTGGAACATGGCCCGGTAGAAGAACCCGGAGCCGTAGAAGAAATTGTTCGCCTTGTCGACGTCGTAGCAGAAGACGTTCTCCCAGGGAATCAGTACTTGATCGAAGACGAGGATTCCGTCGTTCTCGTCCAGGCGGCTGCTCAGCGGCTGGTCGAAGGGGCTGCTGACGGTGGCCGCCGCGAATTCGTACGACGGCCGCGAGATGACCTTCAGTCCGGGGCTGTTCGTCGGCACGATGAAGTACGCGGAGAATTCCTTCGCGCCGTTCGGTATGACCCCGTAGCTGCCGATGAAGATGTGCTGGGTGAGCGCCGCGCCGGTGCCGACGACCTTGGCCCCGGACACGACGAGGCCGGCGTCGGTCTCCCGCTCGACCGTCAGCATCACGTCCCTGAGCTCGGTGAGTCCCCGATTGCGGTCGATCGGCGGGTTGACGATGCCGTGGCCGATGAACAGCACGTTCTCCTGCGCCGTGCGGTACCAGGTGGCGGCGTTGTCCTCGAACGGCGCGTAGTGCTCCCGGTTCGACCCCAGGGTGGACAGGAAGGCGGCCTTGAAGTCCGGGGTGCGGCCCAGCCAGCCGTACGTCATGCGGGCCCACTCCGCCATGGCCTGCGCCGATGTGCGCAGATCGCCGGTGGTGTACGGGGCCTTGAAGTAGGGGTGGGTGAAACCGCCGTTGCCGGTGTCGGTGGGGACGACCAGTTTGCTGTTGCGCTCGGGATCGTGCAGCGCGTCGTACAGCCGGGCCACCATCCGGGAGTTGTTGCGGAAGGCCGGGTGGCTGGTGACGTCCTCCACCCGCTCGCCGTAGATCCGCACCTCGCGGCCGTCGCGGGCATGTCCCTGCACGCCGACTACGCGGCATCCCTCGGCTGAGCGCCGGACCCGCGACCACGGAGGACAGTCACTGTGCGGCACTTCGAGCACTTCCCCGCCGGCAGCACCTACGAGCTGGGGGCCACGCGGCTGACCAGCGAGGACATCATCGGCTACGCGCGCGCCTGGGACCCCATGCCCTTCCACCTGGACCCCGAGGCGGCCCGCCGTTCTCCTTTCGGGGGTCTGGTGGCCAGCGGCTGGCACACCGGTGCCGTGGTCATGGGGCAGTTCGTGCGCACCCTGCTCGCGGACTCCGCCTGCCAGGGCTCCTACGGCATGGACGAGGTCCGGTTCCTCGGTCCGGTGCGCCCCGGCGACGAACTGCGCGGCCGAGCCACCGTGGAGGAGGCCTCGCCGCATCCCCGGCGGCCGGGTACGGGCACGGTCCGCTTCGCCGTCGAGGCGGTCAACCAGGAGGGCACGACGGTGTACCGGATGCGCACCCGGCTGCTGTTCGCCTGCGCGCAGCCGGCCGGCACCGGTCACGAGGCCGCGGCCGTACGGCGCTGAGGCCCGGCCCGTCGGCAGACTCCCGTTCCTCCTCCGGCCGCCCCCTGCCCGAGGAGGAACGGGTTCCCCGTCACCCCTTTGACTATACGCACCGTTGCGTCTAGTCTAGCTCGCATCGATCGACGATCGAGGAGGGCCGCCATGGACGCACCGCACGACGCCCCGCAGCCGGCCGGCGCGACACAAGGGCGACGCATCGGAAACGGACCGAGGCGCAGCGAGACCGCCCGCACCGCCGCTCTGCGAGCCGCCGACGACCTGCTGGCCGGCCCCGTCTTCGACGGGCCTTCATGACGGGACGGCCGACGGACCCGCGGTTCGCCGGGCGCCTGGCTTCCAGCGTCCTGACCTGCCGGCAGAGCACCCCGCCCGACCGGGCACCGACCGCCGACCCCACCCCCTGAAAGGCTGTTCCCCCATGTTCCGCGCACGCCGAACCCGTTACACCGCCACGGTGGAGGCGGTCTCCCCGATCGCCCCGCGGATGGCGCGCATCACCCTGGGAGGGCCCGGGATGTCGGCCTTCCGGTGCGACGAACCCACGCAGTGGGTGAAGCTGTTCGTGACCGACCCGCTCGACGGCCGGACGGTCGGCCGCGCCTACACCGTGCGCCGCCAGTCCCCGTCCGAGCCCCGCATCGACATCGACGTCGTCCTGCACGGAAAGGGCCCCGCCGCACGCTGGGCCGAGTCCGCGCGCCCGGGCCAGGAGGTCTCCTTCGGTGGCCCCAAGGGATCCTTCCGTCCCCTCCCCGACGCCGACTTCTACCTCCTGGCGGGCGACGAGAGCGCCCAGCCCGCGGTCCTCACCATCGCCGAGAACCTGCCGCCCGGAACAGGCGCCGCCATCTACCTGGAGGTGGCCGGCCCCGAGGCCCAAGTCCCGGTGCCCCGGCGGGCCGACCTGGACGTCGTATGGGTCCACCGGGAGGCCGGCCGGTCCAAGGGCGAGGCCCTGCGGGACGCCGTACTCAAGGCCGCCGTGCCGCGGCAGGGCGTCGCCGCGTGGGCGGCCGGCGAGTCCGGTGCCGTCAGGGACATCCGCCGCCACCTCACGGAGGGCCTCGGCCTGGACCGTCAGCACGCCTACGCGAAGGGCTACTGGAAGCTGGACGAGGCGGACCACCGCGACCCCCTGGCCTCGGACTGACATCACCGGTGATGACCCCGTCCGGACCGCTGACCGGTCCCCGGTGACCGCGCGCTACTCCTCCCCGACCCGCACCACCGCCACCGTGATGTTGTCGGGCCCGCCCGCCTCGATCGCGGCCTTCCACAGCTCGAAGGCCGCCCGGCCGTCGTCGTGTTCCCGCAGGACCTCGTCCAGTACGTCCTCCTTCACCGGGTCCGTCAGCCCGTCCGAGCAGACGAGGTAGCGAACGCCGGGCTGGAGGGGCTCGGCCATGACATGGGGCTGGACGGCACGGTAGGTCGGCGAGCCGCCCAGGCACTGGGTGACGAGGAAGGTGGTGCTCCCGGCCGGGTGCGGTGGGCTGTCGTCGACGCTCACCTGGCGCAGCCCGTCACGGGAGACCGCGAAGACCCGGCTGTCGCCCACGTTGAACGCCAGCAGCGAGCCGGGCTGTACGACGACTCCGGCGACCGTCGTCCCCATGGCGGACAGCTTGCCTCCCTCGTCGCCCCCGGCCGCCTGGTACACGGCGCGGTTGCAGGCGTTCAGGGCGTCGCGGACGGCGACCTCGCTGCTCAGGGCGGGACCGAGCGAGGCGATCCGGCGGACGACCAGGGCGCTGGCCACATCGCCGCCGGGATGCCCGCCGAGCCCGTCGGCGACGGCCACGACCAGGGGCGTCCCGAGCGGGAAGACCAGGGTCTGCGGATTCTCGGTCACCGTCGCGCACAACGTCCACGGCCCCACGACGAGGCTGTCCTCGTTCCGCTCGCGCAGCCGTCCGGGGTGGCTGATCGCACTCACAGCGACGTACGGCATGCAGCGCCACCGCCTTCCCGCACCGGACTGATCACCGGGGCCGGACGTCGACGTCCCTTACGAGTCTAGGAACACCGGCTTCCGGCGTGCCAGCGCAGCCGGAAGCGGCACCCCTCCCGCATCGGCTCCCGCATCAGCCCTCGTCCGGCGTCAGCCGCAGCGAGATGCTGTTGATGCAGTACCGCTGGTCGGTCGGGGTCGGATACCCCTCCCCCTCGAAGACATGCCCGAGATGCGACCCGCACCGGGCGCACCGCACCTCGGTCCGCACCATCCCGTGCGAACGGTCCTCGATGAGCTCCACCGCGTCGGTGTCCTTCGGGTCGTAGAAGGACGGCCAGCCGCAGTGCGACTCGAACTTCGTGGTGGAGGTGAACAGTTCGGCGCCGCAGGCGCGGCAGGAGTAGACGCCCGTCGTCTTGGTGTTGGTGTACTCACCGGTGAAGGCGGGCTCCGTGCCGGCCTGGCGGAGGACGGCGTACTCGGCCGGCGTCAGCTCCGCGCGCCACTGCTCGTCCGGCTTTTCGACGTCGTACGACATGAGTCCGTGCCCCTCACTTCGACAGGCGGTCCAGGATGAGCGGGCCGAGGTCGGTGACATCGCCCGCGCCCATGGTGAGAACGAGATCGCCGGGCTTCGCCATTCCCGCGACCAGCGCGGGCACCTCGCCCTTGTCCTGGACCGCCGTCACGTCGGCGCCCGCCGCCCGGGCCGCCTCGATGATCAGGTCGCTGGTGACGCCGGGGATGGGGTCCTCGCGGGCCGGATAGATGTCCAGGACCAGCGAGGAGTCGGCGAGGGCGAGGGCGTCGCCCATCTCCTTGCCGAGCTCCTGCGTGCGGGAGAAGAGGTGGGGCTGGTAGACGACCAGGATGCGGGCGTCCCCGGCGGCCGAGCGCATGGCCTCCAGGTCGGCCGTCATCTCGGTCGGGTGGTGGGCGTAGGAGTCGATGACCTGGACGCCGGCGGCCTCGCCCTTCAACTGGAGCCGCCGCTTGACGCCCGTGTAGGCCGCCAGGGCGGGGGCCAGCTCGGCGGCCGGGACACCGAGCGCCGCGCCCGCCGCCAGCGCGGCCACGGCGTTGAGCGCGTAGTGGCGGCCGGGGACCGAGACCGTGAAGGTGAGCTCCTGGCCGTCGAGGAGGACGGTGACCTGGCTCTTCAGCCCCTGCGCCAGCACGGACAGGACCCGTACGTCGGCGTCCTCGGCCTCGCCGTACGTCACCACCCGCACGTCGCGCGCCGTGACCCGCCGGGTCAGCTCCCGCGCCCCGTCCTGGTCCGCCGAGATCACCAGCGTGCCGCCGTCGGTGATGCGGTCCGCGAACGTCTCGAAGGACTCGTAGATCTCGTCCATCGACGCGTAGTTGGCGTGGTGGTCGAGCTCGACGTTCAGGACGATCGCGACGTCGGGCGCGTACTTGTGGAAGCTGCGGTCCGATTCATCCGCCTCTGCGACGAAGATGTCGCCGTCGCCGTGCAGGGCGTTCGAGCCGGGGGCGTCCAGGTCGCCGCCGATGGCGTACGACGGCTTCAGGCCCAGCTCGCTCAGCGAGACCGCCAGCATCGACGTCGTGGTCGTCTTGCCGTGCGTACCGGCGACGGCGATCGGACGCAGCCCGTCCATCAGCGACGCGAGCGCGTCGGAGCGGTGCACCACCGGAATACCCAGCTCGGCGGCGCGGGCCAGCTCGGGGTTGTCCTGCCGGATCGCCGACGACACGACGACACAGCTGGCATCGTCGGCGAGATGCTCCGCCGCATGCCCGATGTGCACGGTCACCCCGAGGGCCCGCAGCGCCTCGGCGGTCCCGGACTCCTTGGCATCACTGCCCGCCACCTTGGCCCCACGCTGCGCGAGAATCTTCGCGATCCCCGACATTCCGGCCCCACCGATACCGATGAAGTGCGGTCGGTCCATGGCGGTGGGAAGGCCGGGTGCCATGCGTGTTCTCCCAAGATTGCGGTACGACGGTGAGGCCCCAGCCTATTGGGTCCTCCCATGGGCGTTGAGCAACGGGGCGCCGGGCACTGTGCCAACTCAGGGGCGCGGGGAACTGCGCGACCAGCCCCCATAAAGCCGCACCCGACGAACCCGCCCGGGCCCCTACGGCGCCCACGGCCCCAGCCCAGCGGCAGCGCTACGCCTTGCTGTGCGAGAAAAGCTTCAGCACCGGCACCCCCACCTTGTGCCGAGCCCGAGAAGCCCAGTCCCGATGGAAGAACTCCTCCACGTAGTGGGGATCGGTCAACACGATCACCTCGTCCGCCCCGACCTCGTCCACCACCGCCTTGAGCGCGTCCAGCGGATGGTCCTCCAAAAGCCGCCCCTCGGCCTCCGCCCCGGTCCCGCGCAGCGCCGTGAGCGACACCTCCAGCGCCCGCTCCCCCGTGCTCAGCGCCTCCTCGCCCTCCGGGGTCTTCCCCTCCCGGACCGCCTCGTCGAGCTCGCCGAGCGCGATGTCGTCGATGGCACGCAACAACCTGTCGGCCTGCTCACCGCGCGGCTGGAGCAAGACATGGAAGGCGACCTGCTCGTCCCCGTGCAAGGTCGTGACGAACTCCACGTCGGCGGACGTCAGGGCCTTCTCGATCATCAAAACGCTTGTGAACACCGGGCGCCCCTTCTGCGGAAACCATCCTGCCCCGCGCTCGCACGGGGACTGCGACTTTTAGTGTGCCCGGCGGAAGCTAAACGGAACGGCAGATTCCGCCGTTTTCAGGACCACGACACCGATAGAACCCTTTTCCGAACCACCCAAACCATCCTCACGTCCGCCGGTACCGGCCGAACAGGAAACCCTCCTCCTCCAGCAGCGACACCAGCTCGAACCGCTTCGGAACAGCCACCGAGGGCCCTCCGGCGATGCGCTGCGCGTCACCGGCGGTGAGCATCGGGGAGATCGTCAGGCAGAGTTCGTCGAGCACTCCGGCGGCCACCAGCTGCCCGAGCAGTCGTGGGCCGCCCTCGGTCAGCAGCCGGGTGTGGCCGAGCTCGGCGAGGGCCTGGACGGCACGTACGGGGTCAACGCCGACGCCGTCACCGGCGATCACCACCTGGGCGCCGGCCTTCTCCGCGGCCGCGATCCGGTCCGGGGCCGCGGCGGCACCCGTGAGGACGAGGGTCGGCACCAGGGGCGAGGTGAAGAGCGGAAGGTCATAGTCGAGGTCCAGGCTCGCGCTCACCACCGCGATGGCCGGCGCGGGCCCCTGCCCGGCCGCCTCGCGCATCGCCGCGAACTCCGCACGCGCGCGTGCCGGACGGTACCCCTCCAGACGTACCGTTTCGGCACCGACGATCACGACGTCCGCCAGCGCCCGCAGCGTGCCGAAGATCCGCATGTCGGTCGCGGTGGAGATGGGCTGCGAGCGCCCGTCGTGCTGGGCGGCCCCGTCCAACGTGGACACCATGTTGGCCCGCAGCCAGGGCTGCGCCGCGCCTGGCCCCGGCTCGGGATAGGCATAGGCGGCGGCGATCTCGGCGAGACTCCACTCGCGCTCGATCAGGTCGCCACCGGGAAAGCCACCCCCAGGACCGCCCCCGTCTCCCGCACGGCCTTCACCGGAGGCCTCGGCCCGCACCGCACCGACCCCTGAAGGCCCACCAGGCCCACCAGGCCCACCAGACTCACCGGGCCCCTGGGCCACACTCCCCGCATCGACAGCTCCCACCCCCTCCTCCCCGGCCGAACCGCCGGAGGCCCTCGCTGCTGTCTCATCGGTCACAGGGAACAGGCGTCGCATGTCAAGGAGTGTGGCACGGCGATTAGCATGGTGAACCGTGTCGTCCTCCTCCGCCGCCTCCGGTCCGCGCCCGATAGCCGAAGCGAGCCCGCTGTCCCTGTGCGCCCGTGAGCCGCACGTCCCCGCGGACCGGCTGGTCGCCGAGATGGTGCCGCCGCCGCGCTTCGACTCGGTCCGGTTCAGCACGTACATACCGGACCCGAACCAGCCCAGCCAGACCGAGGCGGTCGGCATCCTGGAGAACTTCGCCGCCGGGCTCGGCGGGGCGCACGCCAGCGGCGCCGGCAAGGCCAGGCGCGGCTTCCTCGGCTTCGGCAGGCCCAAGGCCCCCAAGGTTCCCGCGGGGCCCCGCGGCGTCTACCTCGACGGCGGCTACGGCGTCGGCAAGACCCACCTGCTCGCCTCCCTCTGGCACGCCACCCCGGCCGAGGCGTCCCTCAAGGCCTTCGGCACCTTCGTGGAGCTGACGAACCTCGTCGGCGCCCTCGGCTTCCAGCAGACGGTCCAGACCCTCTCCGGCCACCGCCTGCTGTGCATCGACGAGTTCGAGCTCGACGACCCCGGCGACACCGTCCTCGTCTCGACCCTGCTCGGCAAGCTCGTCGACGCGGGCGTCGCCCTCGCCGCCACCTCCAACACCCTCCCCGGCAAGCTCGGCGAGGGCCGCTTCGCGGCGGCCGACTTCCTGCGGGAGATCCAGGGCCTGTCGGCCCACTTCCGCGCGCTGCGCATCGACGGCGAGGACTACCGCCACCGCGGCCTGCCCGAGGCGCCGGCGCCGTACTCCGAAGAGCAGGTGACGAAGGCGGCGTACGCCACCGAGGGCGCCTCGCTCGACGACTTCCCGCATCTGCTGGAGCATCTCGCCCGCGTCCACCCCAGCCGTTACGGCGCGTTGACCGATGGCCTGAAGGCGGTGTGTCTCACCGACGTCCAGCCGATCCCGGACCAGTCCACCGCGCTGCGGCTCGTCGTGCTCGCGGACCGGCTCTACGACCGCGAGGTCCCGGTCCTGGCCTCCGGGCTGCCGTTCGACCAGCTGTTCAGCGAGGACATGCTCAAGGGCGGCTACCGCAAGAAGTACTTCCGCGCCATCTCGCGCCTCACCGCCCTGGCGCGCGACGCGCAGGGCCTCGTCACCGCCTGACGCCCCCTAACCGGCCAACTCCCCCACGTCAAGGGGGAGTTTCAGCCATGCCACCCTCGTATTTCAGGCTCTCTTCAGCTGGAAACGTTAAGTTAACCCTGCAAACAACTTTGCCGGGCTAATGTGTTTCTTGATCAACGGTTGACTAAGTGTTGGCGCGTTCAAGAGGTGTGGACTGACTGGAGGGGGGCGCATGTTTCGAGGTACGACGGCACGGACCGTGGTTTCGATCCTCGCCGCCGTCCTGCTCGCCCTCCCGTTCTTCGCACCCACCGCGTCCTTCGCACACGCGCACACAGTCAGTCAGGCAAAGACCAAGGCCCAGCCCGGAATCAAGCTCTCCGGGAAGGCGCTGCGGGACGAAACAGTCACGTCCCGCCACTGCTTGCCGTCGGGTGATGGGGACCCGACCGGTCCGCTGCGCACCCGCGACCATCTCCGCTTCGCCGACTCCGGGCCCCAGGCGCCCGACCGGCCGTTGCTCACCCGGGACCCCGCGGCCGCGCACCAGTCGGCCAGAGCCGGCACCGCGCACCAGCGCACGTCGAGATCCTCGACGTCCCACACTCCGGCGGGACTTCAGGTCTTCCGCTGCTGAGAAGCAGAGCAGTCCCCCCACTTCTGTCATGTAAACCACACCGACGCGCCAGTGCAGCGCGCCAGGAGGAGTCACCACATATGCAGCCCCTCATCGACAACGCCCGTACGTTCGGACAGCGCCCTGAGGAGTTCGCCAAGCTGGCCGAAGGGCAGTCCCCGCAGGTCCTCTTCATCACCTGCTCCGACTCCCGTGTCGTACCCGCCCTGATCACGGGCGCCCGCCCCGGCGAGCTCTTCGAGCTGCGCACGGCGGGCAACATCGTCCCGCCGTACGTCTCCGAGTACCACCCCACCAGCGAGGCGGCCACCATCGAGTACGCCGTGGAGGTCCTCGGCGTCAGCGACATCGTGGTCTGCGGCCACTCCCACTGCGGTGCCGTCGGCGCGCTGGTGCGCGGCGACGACCTGGACGCCGTACCGGCCGTGCGCGACTGGCTCTCACACGCCACCCCGCGCCCGTCCGGTGCCGTCGAGGACCCGGAGGTCGCCGAGGGCGTCCAGTCCCATGTGCTGACGCAGTTGCTGCGACTGCGCTCGTACCCGTTCATCGCGAAGAAGCTGAAGGAGCGTCAACTGACCCTGCATGGCTGGTACTACGAGGTGCACAAGGGCGCCGTGCGCGCCCACAACGCCGAGACCGACGCGTTCGAGGCGCTGTGATCGCCATGATGACCAAGTTCCCCACCTGCGGCAGGACTTCGCCGCCTCGTTGGTTGTCTTCCTCGTCGCGCTGCCGCTGTGCGTCGGCGTGGCCGTCGCCTCCGGAGTCCCGGCCGAGCTCGGACTCGTCACCGGCATCGTCGGCGGCATCGTCACCGGCATGATGCGCGGCAGCAGCCTCCAGGTCTCGGGGCCCGCCGCCGGTCTGACCGTGCTGGTCTTCGAGGCCGTCCAGGAGTTCGGGCTGCCGGTCCTCGGTGTGCTCGTGCTCGCCACCGGCCTGCTTCAGCTCCTCATGGGCGCCCTGAAGCTGGGACGCTGGTTCCGGGCCATCTCGATCTCCGTCGTCGAGGGCATGCTGGCCGGTATCGGCCTTGTGCTCATCGCCGGACAGCTCTACGCGGTCGCGGACACCAAGGCGCCCGCCTCCGGCCTGGAGAAAATAGCCGGTCTGCCCGGCGCCCTCGCCGACGCCGTCGGAAACACCGGGGCGCTGGCCTCGATCGGACTGGGTGCCGGCACCATCGCCGTCCTGCTGCTGTGGAAGCGGATGCCGAGCAAGGTGCGCACGATTCCCGGTCCGCTCGCCGCGGTCGGTCTGGCGACAGCGGTGGCCGCCGTGTTCTCCCTGCCGGTCGCCACCGTCGAGGTCAAGGGCCTGCTGGGCTCCATCCAGCCGCCGTCCCTGAGCGCCTTCGGTGAGCTCGCGAACGTCGGCGTGCTCGCCACGATCGTCGCCTTCACGCTCATCGCGTCGGCCGAGTCGCTGTTCAGCGCCGCGGCCGTGGACCGGCTGCACGACGGGCCGCGCACCGAGTACGACAAGGAACTGATGGCGCAGGGCGCGGGCAACACCGTCTGCGGTGCCCTCGGCGCGCTGCCGATGACCGCGGTCATCGTGCGCAGCTCCGCCAACGTCCAGGCGGGCGCGAAGACCAAGGCGTCCCGTGTCATGCACGGCGTGTGGCTGCTGCTGTTCGCGGCGCTGCTGCCCGCCACCCTGGCGCTGATCCCGATCCCCGCGCTGGCGGGCATCCTGGTCCACGCGGGCTTCAAGCTGATCCCCTTCCGCGGGATCGTCTCCCTGTGGCGGGGCCACCGGGGCGAGGCGCTGATCCTCGTCGTCACCGCCGTCTCCATCGTCGCGGTGAACATGTTCGAGGGCGTGCTGATCGGTCTGGCCCTGTCGGTCGCCAAGACCGCCTGGGAGGCCTCGCACGTCAAGCTGGAGGTCATCGACAAGGGCGCCGGACCGATCCAGGCGTACCTGTCGGGCAACGCGACCTTCCTCAGGCTGCCGAAGATCCTCGACAGCCTGGAGGCCCTGCCGCAGGACCGCCCGGTGGAGCTGGACCTGTCCGGACTGCACCACCTGGACCACGCCTGCCGTACGGCCCTGGAGTCCTGGGCCGAGCGGCACAGCTCGGCAGGAACGGAACCGGTGCGGGTCACCGCGCCCTGACCGGCGTATGACCCCTGGCGCGATATGACCCCTGGTCCGGGGCCGTCCATGGCCCCGGACCAGACACCGGGCATATCGTTACAGGAGCATACGGAACAGACCTCTCGGTGAGGAGGTCGTCATGGTCGAGGAGCTGCTGGGCGCGGCTGTGGGCGTCGGCGTGGCGGGACTCGCGTATCTCGCGGCAGCCGCGCGGGTCGTCAAGCAGTACGAACGCGGGGTGATCCTGCGGCTCGGACGCCTGCGAGGCACCGTACGACAGCCGGGATTCACGCTGATCGTCCCCGCCGTGGACCGGCTCCACAAGGTCAACATGCAGATCGTGACGATGCCCGTGCCCGCCCAGGAGGGCATCACCCGTGACAACGTGACGGTGCGGGTCGACGCGGTCGTGTACTTCAAGGTCGTGGACGCGTCCGCCGCGATCATCAACGTCGAGGACTACCGCTTCGCCGTCTCCCAGATGGCCCAGACGTCGCTGCGCTCGATCATCGGCAAGAGCGATCTGGACGATCTGCTGTCCAACCGCGAGAAGCTCAACCAGGGCCTGGAGCTGATGATCGACAGCCCGGCGATCGGCTGGGGCGTGCAGATCGACCGTGTCGAGATCAAGGACGTGTCCCTGCCGGAGTCGATGAAGCGCTCCATGGCCCGGCAGGCCGAGGCCGACCGTGAGCGGCGGGCCCGGGTCATCAACGCCGACGCCGAACTCCAGGCCTCCAAGAAGCTGGCCGAGGCCGCGCACCAGATGGCCGACGCGCCCTCCGCCCTCCAACTGCGGTTGCTGCAGACGGTGATGGCGGTGGCGGCGGAGAAGAACTCCACGCTGGTGCTGCCGATCCCGGTGGAGTTGCTGCGGTTCCTGGAGAGGGGGGCGCAACCGCCGCCGGACCACGAGGGCGCGCCCGTCTCCAGGCACGCCGCCGTGGAGAAGTCCGTCGAGGAAGCCGTCCCGGGATCCGCCCCGGAGTCCATCCCGGAGTCCATCCCGGAGTCCGCCCAGGAGTCCATCCCGGGGTCCGTCCAAGGCTCCGCCCCGGAGCCCGTCCAGGAATCCACGCCGGACACGCCCGGACAGCCCCTCCAGAAGTGACACACGCTACGCGCGTGGTTCCCGCGACTCGCACCAGGTGATAGACACGGCGGGGTCACAGTTCCTGTCCGCCAGCAGGAAGGTTGCCCCATGTCCGAGCACACGACCGCCGACGGTACGTCGCGTCGTCAACTCCTCGCCCGTACCGGTGCGTTGGGCGTCTCGATCACCTTCGCCGGAAACCTCTCCGAACTCTTCGCGGGCACCGCCGCCGCGCAGGCCCTCGGCCACACCGGATACGGTCCGCTGGTCCCCGACCCCAAGCGCCTGCTCGATCTGCCGGAAGGTTTCTCCTATCGCGTCCTCTCCCGCGAGGGCGACAAGCTCCGCTCCGGGGAGGGCCTGGTCCCCTCCAACCACGACGGCATGACGGCCCTGCCCGGCAGGCACGGCCGCGTCCACCTGGTGCGCAACCACGAGAACCGCGCCGACGGCAGGGTTCCCGTCCCGACGGTCGAGGGCCTCACCTACGACCCCGCCGGCAAGGGCGGCTGTACGGCAGTGACGCTGGACTCCCGCAACCGGGTGCTGTCCGAGCGTGTCGCCATCGCCGGTACGGCAGTCAACTGCGCGGGCGGGCCCACACCTTGGGGGACCTGGCTGACCTGCGAGGAGACCGAGGACAGGGCGGGCACCAACGGCTACACCAAGGACCACGGCTTCATCTTCGAGGTCGACCCGGCCAACCCGTACCGCTCCGGCGCGGTCCCGCTGACCGCGATGGGCCGCTTCCAGCACGAGGCGATCGCGGTGGACCCACGGCGCGGCATCGTCTACGAGACCGAGGACGCCTTCGAGAAGCCCTTCGGCCTCTTCTACCGCTTCCTCCCCCACCAGCCGCACGGCAGCCTGGGCACCCTGCGCGCGGGCGGCCGCCTCCAGGCGATGCGCGTGCCGGGCGTACCCGACCTCTCCTCGATCCAGGAGACCGGCGCGACCTTCGAGAACATCGAGTGGGTCGACGTACCGGACCCCCTCGCCACCCAAACCCCCATCCGCTTCCAGGACTTCGGCCCGAAGGGCATCACGCACGCGCAGAAGCTGGAGGGCTGCTACTGGGGCGGCGGCAGCGTGTACTTCGTCTCCTCCTTCGCCCGCAGATCGGAGGGCTCGGCGGCCGACCACTACGGCCAGATCTGGCGCTACGATCCCTCCGCCCGCCGCCTGACCCTCGTGATCGTCTTCGGCCCCGACACCGACCTGCAGCTCCCCGGCGAGTCCCCGGACAACATCTGCCTCGCCCCCAGCGGCGGCCTCATGGTGTGCGAGGACGGCAACGGCGCCCAGCACGTCTACGGCGTGACACGACGCGGGGAGGTGTACGCGATGGCGCGCAACGCGCAGAACATTGGGACCCCCGAAGAGCCGGAGTGGGGCGAGTTCGCCGGCGTGACCTTCTCGCCCGACGGCGAGACGATGTACGTCAACTGCTACACGCCGGGTACGACGTTCGCGGTGACGGGCCCCTGGCGCAGGTGACGGCTCCTGGCACGGGCCCCCCAGCGGAGGTCGGCGCTCCGGCGCGTCCTCTAACCTGTGCGGCATGAATGCTCCGGGGGATGTCGTCGACGGCCGGTTCGAGCTGGTGGAGCGGCTCGGCAGCGGGGGCATGGGCACCGTGTGGCGAGCTCGTGACACGGTGCTGCACCGCGAGGTCGCGCTCAAGGCGGTCCGGTCCGATCCGGACACGGTCGGCTTGGTGCGCGAGCGGGTGCTGCGGGAGGCGCGGGCGCTGGCCCGGCTCAGCCATCCCCATGTGGTGACGGTCCATCAGATCATCGACGCCGACCCGCATCCGTGGATCGTGATGGAACTCGTGCCGGGCGTCTCGCTCCAACGGCGGCTGGACGACGGCCCGTTGACCCCGCTGGAGGCGGCCCGCCTCGGCCGTCAGGTGCTCGCCGCGCTGCGGGCCGCGCACGCGGCGGGCATCCAGCACCGGGACGTCAAGCCCGCCAACATCCTCCTGCGTCCCGACGGGGACGCCGTCCTGACCGACTTCGGCATCGCCGCCCTGCAGGGCACGACAGCCCTCACGGCCACCGGCGAGCTCGTCGGTTCGCCCGAGTACATGGCGCCGGAGCGGATCCGGGGCCACGACGACGAACCGGCCGCCGACCTCTGGTCACTGGGCGTGGTCCTGTACGTGTGCGTGGAGGGCGTCAGCCCCCTGCGCCGCCCCACCACCCTCGCCACCCTGGCCGCCGTACTCGACGCCCCGCTCCCGGCACCGACCCGCTCGGGCCCGCTGACGCCGGTGCTCGACGCCCTGCTGGTGCGCGACCCGGCCGCCCGCCCGGACGCCGCCCGGCTGGACGCGATGCTGGCGCAGGTGGAGGCGGGGGCGACACCGCAGTGGGCTCGGCCGACCCTGACCGCCGGCGCACCGCACCACCCGACGCCGGCCCCGCCACCGATCCCCACCCAGCTGGACACCCCACGCCCGACGGCACCGCAGCAGTCGCGGGGCCCTCGGCGCCGTACCCCGCTCGTGGTGGCGGCGAGCGCGGCGCTGGTGATCGCCGCGGCGACGGCTCTGGTCTTCGCGCTGCGCCCCGACGGCGGCGCCAAGGCCGACGACAAGGCCGGTGGCGCCACGACCCCGGCGGTCACGAGATCCACCGCCGGCCCGGCACCCGAGCAGCAGTCCCCCTCACCGACGCCCAGCCCGACGACCCCCACCCCCACACCCACCGGCACACCCATCGGGGCGTCGGAAGGCCGCTGGATCGCCCAACTCCACTCCGAACCCATCGCCTCGGGCACCGCCGCCCGCGACCGGCGACTCGCCGCCGTCCGCCGATCCGTGCCGGAGGCGACCGTCCTGCGCAGCGACGACTACGCCTCCCTCCGCCCCGGCTACTGGGTGATCCACGCCCCCGGCCCCTTCACCGACGGCCGCGCCGCCCTGGCCTTCTGCGCCGAGCACGGCCGAACCACGGCGAACAGCTGCGTCGGCCGCTACCTGAGCACGGACGCGACCGACCTCACCCTCCAGTGCCGCCCTCCGGCCACCGCACCGACGGGCTCCTGCACCCGCCCCGACTGAGACGACCGGCCCCGCCGGGCGGGTGACACCGACCCGGCACACCTGTCGGCATAGCGATATGACCAGTTGATCCTCATATCGTCATGCGGTGATCACTCCTGTACGACGCGTCACCGCCGCCTGCGTCCTGAGCGCGGCGCTCAGCGCGCTCGCCGCCTGTGCCCCCGAGGCGACCCGCGCGCCCCTCCCCGCACCCAGCGCCACCGCCGCCTCCTCCCCCGCCGCCAAGCCTCCGACCCTCGCGCCGGGACCCGCCGGCCTGACGCCCGTCTTCGAGCACGGCCCCCGCACCCGGGACAAGACCGTCGCGCTCACCTTCGATGCGGACATGACCTCCGATCAGGGGCCGCGGGCGGCGAGCGGGGAGCGGTTCGACAACCCGGGGCTCGTCGCGGCCCTGCGGGAGCTGAAGGTGCCGGCGACCGTGTTCATGACGGGGCGGTGGGCCGAGGAGTATCCGCGGCAGGCCCGGGCCATCGGGCGCGACCCGCTCTTCGAGGTCGCCAACCACTCGTACAGCCACCACGCCTTCACCGACGACTGCTACGGGCTGCCGACCGTCGACGAGGAGCGGATGCGGGCGGATGTGGAGCGGGCGTACGCCGCGTTCCGGAAGGTCGGGGTGCGGGATGCGATGCCGTACTTCCGGTTTCCCGGCGGCTGTTACGACCGGCGTGCTCTGAAGGCACTGACCCCGGTCGGTGTCACCGCCGTGCAGTGGGACGTGGTGAGCGGGGACGCGTTCGCGACGGACGCCCGCGCGGTCGCCCAGGAGGTGCTGGACGGGGTGCGGCCCGGCTCCGTGGTCGTCCTGCACTGCACGCTCAGTGCCGCTCCGACGACCGAGCGGGTGGTCCGGAGCGTCGTGCCCGAGCTGCGCGGGAAGGGGTTCCGGTTCGTGAAGGTGTCCGAGCTGATCGGGGCTGCCGGCGGACGGGGCTGATGCTCGTACGCTGGACGTATGAGCAAGGACCAGCCCACGACCGACTACTGCCTGATCGACGCGACCAGGCCCCCCAAGGCGGACGGGCCGCCCTACGCGGAGTGCGTGCTGTGCCGGGAGCCGACGGAGTACCCGGAGTCGTACAAGGGGATCACGCTCTGCCCGGTGTGCGAGTGGCAGGAGGCGCAGCGCACGGCCTGTTCAGGGTGATCTGCGGGAGGTGAGCGCGCAGGCCACGGCGATCGCCGCCGCCGTGAGCAGGGCCGCCGCGGCCAACGGCAGCAGGGGCAGGGGGACCGTGCCCGAGCGGGAGCCGGTGACCAGGCCGCTGACCGCCGCCTGGGCCGGGGAGCCGGTCACCACCACCGACAGCAGGGCCGCGAGCAGCATCGTGGGGACCGCGCGGCCGGTCGAGCGCAGCACCGGCCAGGTGGTGAGGGCGCCGACGGCGGTGCCGAGCAGGGCGCAGGCCAGCACGGCGAGCAGCCCGGCGGCGCCGGCGGGCAGCCGTGGCACACGGGTCTGGAGGTCGGCGCTGACCGGGTTGCTGATCAGGGTGACGACGACGGTCGCCACCGTGCCGAGGGCCGCCGCCGCGGCCAGTGCCACCAGCAGCGCGGCCAGGTGCGCCCGCCCCGGGCCGACGGCCGCGGAGACACAACTGCGGGCGGCGGGCGGCTCGTTGGTGACGCAGATCCGCACCAGCCAGGCGGCGACGGGCAGCAGGGCCGCGGCCGCGTAGCCGAGCGAGTCGAGCACGGGCTGCCCGCTCTGCACGCCGACGCCGAGGAAGACGGCGTACAGGATGAACGGCGGCAGCCAGCGCTGCGAGCGGGCCAGCAGGGCGGCCTGGTAGCGGAGGAGGGCGTTCATCTGCGTCATCGGCGGCTCTCGGTTTCGGGCTCGGCAGGTCTCTCCTGGCTCACGCTCACCACGTGCCATGGCGGGCGGGCGGTCAGCAGGGTGCGCAGGAGGACGTCCGAGTGGGACGCGGGCACGGTGAGGCGGTGGGTGCCGGGCGTGGGTTCCTCGACCGATGTGACGACGCGGGGCACGTCGGTGGGGAGTTGTCCGCCGCGCGGGCCCTGGACGACGACGATCACGTGCGGGCCGGTTGCCTCCGACGGCACCTGTTCCGTACGGCGCTCCAGGCCCGCGTCCCGCACGGTGTACGTCGCGTCGGGCGCCCCCGCCAGGCGGCGCGGGTCGTGGTCCACGAAGACCACGGCGGTGCCGCCCGCCGTACGTTCGGCGACGGCGCGCTCCAGCTCCGCGCGGGCGTCGGCGTCGAGGCCGGTCCACGCCTCGTCCAGGACGAGCAGTTCCGGTTCGGCGAGGAGGGCCTGTACGACGGCGACCTTCTGGCTGCTGCCCTTCGACAGCTGGGCCATCGGCGTACGGGCGTACGCGGCGGCGCCGAAACGGTCGAGCCACTCCAGGGCGGCACGGGTGGCCGCCGGCCGGGACAGGCCGTGGACCGTGCCGAGGTGGGTCAGGTAGCCGAGGGCGGTGAAGGGGAGGGCTGTGGGGAAGCGTTCGGGGACGTAGGCGGTGCGAGGGCGTCCGGTGACGCGGCCTTCGGAAGGGGCGTCCATACGGGCCAGGAGGCGCAGGAGGGTGGACTTGCCGGTGCCGTTCGGGCCGTCGATGCGGATGAGCGTGCCCGGGGGCACCGTGAGGTGGACGCCGCGTAAGACCCATGGGCCGCGTATGCCGTAGCGGCGGCCCACGTTGTCCAGACGAAGATCGCGTTGCATGGGGCCCATCCTCTCGCGCCGAAGAACGGATCTTCCGCCTGGCAGACTGGAGGACGTGACCAGCGACCAGTCCGTTCCCGGCGCCAGCCCCTTTCGCGCCGAGCCTTCGACGCGCGACGAGGCACCCCAGTTCGTCCTGCCCCTCGTCGTCCGTATCGAGCGTGCCGCTCCCCCGCCGCGTACGGACGCCCTGGAGACCGCCGCCCGCGCGGTGCTGGTCATGCTGAGCGACCAGCGGTCCCTCGGCGAAGGCGAGTGGGCCGAGGCCGTGCGGGACTGGCAGGACGCCCGTATCCGCAAGGTGGTGCGGCGGGCTCGCGGAGCCGAATGGCGGCGGGTGGAAGGGCTGCCGGGCATCACGGTCACCGGCAAGTCGGCCGAGGTGCGGGTGTTCCCGCCCGTGCCGTTGGACGGGTGGCCCAAGGAGCTGGCCAAGCTCCAGGTGTCCGGGACCGACCTCGACGATCCGGAGCCACCCGTGGACGCCGACCCCTCGGCGCCCGTGCTCTGGCTGAACCCCGGCCTCGACATGTCGGCCGGCAAGGCGATGGCGCAGGCCGGGCACGCGGCGCAGCTCGCCTGGTGGGAGCTGTCGGACGAGGAGCGGGACGCCTGGCGCGACGCGGGGTTCCCGCTCGCCGTGCGGACCGCGCGGGCGGGGCGCTGGGCCGAGCTGACGACCAGTGGGCTGCCGTTGGTGCGTGACGCGGGGTTCACGGAGATCGCGCCCGGGTCGTGCACGGTCGTCGCCGACCACCCGGCGCTGCGGCGGACGCCGGGCGTTTGAACAACCCTGGCGGCTCGCGCGTACGACCTTGCGGTGGCCGTTCGCGGTAGCGGCTGTTCGCGGGGCGCGGGTTGTGGGGTCTGGGGGTGCGTGGGCCCCAACCTCAAATGTTGCTCTGAAGCTGCCGCCCGCGGGGTTCGGGCGAGACCTGCGGGGCCATACCCCCGGCACGTCCGGCACGTCCGAAGGGACAGGACAGCGGGGTACGGAAGCGGCCGAGGAGGGGACGATGGAGCGACTGGGCAAGCGGCTGGGCACGGGAATCGGATGGCGTCCGGAGATCGCGGACGCCGTGGAGCGCATGCCGGGCATCGACTGGGTCGAGGCGGTCGCCGAGAACGTCTGCCCCGGGCATCTTCCCGAGTCTCTGGTACGGCTGCGGCAGCGCGGGGTGACCGTGATCCCGCACGGCGTCTCACTGGGCCTCGGCGGCGCGGACCGGCCCGACGCCGAGCGGCTCGCCGCGCTCGCCGAACGGGTGGAGGCGCTGGGGTCGCCGCTGGTCACCGAGCACATCGCGTTCGTACGGGCGGGCGGTCCGCTGACGGCGTCCCCGCGCCTGGAGGCGGGGCACCTCCTGCCCGTCCCCCGCACCCGGGACGCCCTCGACGTGCTGTGCGAGAACGTCCGTATCGCACAGGACGCCCTGCCCGTGCCGCTCGCCGTGGAGAACATCGCCGCGCTGATCTCGTGGCCGGGCGAGGAGATGACCGAGGGGCAGTTCCTGTACGACCTCGCCGACCGCACCGGGGTACGACTCCTCATCGACGTGGCCAACCTGCACACCAACCACGTCAACCGGGGCGAGGACCCGGCCAGGGCGCTCGCCGAGTTGCCGCTGGAAGCCATCGCGTACGTCCATGTCGCGGGCGGCTTCGAACGCGACGGCGTCTGGCACGACAGCCACGCCCACCCGATCCCCCAGCCGGTCCTCGACATCCTGACCGACCTCGCCTCCCGCGTGTCCCCACCGGGAGTCCTGCTGGAACGGGACGAGAACTTCCCCGAACCGGCCGAGCTGGAGCGGGAGTTGGGGGCGATTCGGGGGGCTTTGGAGAAGGGGGGAGCTGGGAGGGGGGTGTCTGCGGGGGTGGGCGCTGAGAAGGGGGCGTCTGCGGGGGTGGGCGCTGAGAAGGGACCGTCTGCGGGGGTGGGCGTCGAGAGCGGGGCATCTGCGGGAGGGGGTGCCGAGAGCGGGGCATCTGCGGAGTGGGCGACTGGGGGTGGGGCGACTGCGGGTGGGCCAACTGCGGGTGGGGCGTCCGAGGGGAGGTCAGCCGCGGAGGTGGTTCACTCGGGAGAGGCTTCCGGGGAGGGGGCGTTCGCGGTCGGGGGGTCGTCGACGGAGGCCTTTAGGGGGTCGGCACCTGTGGCGGGAGCCTCACAGGAGGCCGCCCGGCAGCAGGAGACGGCTCGCTCGGAAGCGGTGTCCAAGAAGAGGGCGCTCATGGGCGGGGCGTCGGCGACGGAGACAGCCGAAGGCTCGGCGCCCGTGGAGGGAGCCCCGCGCGAGGCGGCGGGGCAGCAGGAGACAGCTCACTCGGAAGAAGCGCCCAGAAAGCGGGCAGTCGCGGGCGGGGCGACGGCGACGGAGACGGAGACGGAGACGGAGACGGCCGAAGGATCGGCGCCCGCGGAGGGGGCCCCAGCGGACGTGGCGCGCGAGCAGGAGCCGGCACGCCAGGCGGAGGCCGTGCGCGAGCCGGAGGGAGCCGCGGCCGGGGCACTCGCCGACCCCGCCCGGCAGCGCCTCGCCCTCGCGCAGGCCGCGCTGCTGTCCGCGCTCGTCGCCGGTACGCCCGTGCCGGAGGGGTTCGACCGGGTGCGGCTCGGCGTGCAGGCACGGGCGCTCGCCGGGAAGCGGGCGGACGTCGTGGCGAAGGTCGCGCCGGAGTTGCCGGTGATCCTCGGGGACGGGTATCGACGGGCGTTCCTCGCGTACAGCCATGGGCACCCCATGACCGACGGCTATCGGCGCGACGCGCTGGACTTCGCCGGGTATCTGCTGGCCGAGGGCCGGCTCGAGGACCCGCGGGTACGGGCGGAGGTGCGGGAGTGGTGGCTGGAGCGGTCGGGACCGAAGCCGCGGTCACGGCGGCCGGGGGTGCGGCTGGCCCGGGCCACGCGGCGAGTGCTGCTGCGGCGGTGAGCGGGCTATGGCGGGCGCGCGATGGACGTGCCCCGGGGGCGGCCCCGGGGCCAGGGGATTCACGGAGCTGCCGGGGACTCACCAAGCCGGGGGACTCACCAAGCCGGGGGACTCACCGAGCGGGAGCCCGGCGCCGGGGATCCCCCGGGCCGGGCGCCCGACGGGACCGGGGGCCTGAGGCAGCCGGGGGCCTGAGGCGGCCGGGGAACTGAGGCGGCCGGGGAACTGAGGCGGCCGAGCGACCGACGAAGCCAGGAGCTTGAGGCGGCCCGGAAATTGAGGCGTCCGGCAAACGGGGCTGGGGGACGCCCCGAGTCGGGGGCTCCCCGACTCGGGAGCCCGACGCGACTGGGAGACGACGGAGCCGGGAAATTGAGACAGCCGGGCGACCCGCGGCGCGGCGGTATCGCCGTAGCAGCGCGCAGTGGGCACCGGAACAGCACCCAGTAGGTGCCCGGAGCGGCACGCGGTAGGTGCCCGGAACGGCACACAGTGGGCGCCGGAACGGCGCACTCCGGGCACGGAGCGGCACGCAGTCGGCGCCCGGAGCGGCCCGTGAGGCATGCGCAGCGCAGGCGGATCCCGTCGCTGACCGGCCCACACGCCATCCACCCCGCACCCACAGCCTGGCGGACCCCGCCTACGCCAACTCCCGCTCCCCCACTGGACACCCCGGCCCCTCCGAGTGTGCCGGGGTTAACACCCCAGCCCGCGATACGGCCGGCGCACCCGTTTCATCCGCCTTTGGCACCGTACGCCACCCTCCTCTCCTCCCCCATTCGCCCGTAACCACCCCCGTTGCAACTATTCGCTCCGGTACGGCAGTTGGCGTAGACCCCGACGTACCCCGAAGTAATATGCCAACCCCACCCCCGAAGCGCACTAACGTGCGGTGCCGCAACAGGAGGCACCATGCGACCGCGACCGCCCATCAACGGCCGAGGCATCTTCAGCGGAACCGGGCTCATCATCACGGGCCTGACGGCGACGCTGCTGGCGATGATCTTCCCGATCTGGTCGTACACCGACCGGTCCGGGACCGGTCTGGACGTGCTCAACGCCGAGACCGTCTCGACCGGTTACGGCCCGCTGTCCGCCCTCGACCGCGACTTCATCACGAAGGTCCGGCTGGCCGGGCTGTGGGAGCTGCCGGCCGGCCGGCAGGCCCAGCAGAAGGGCACCACACCGGCCGTACGGACCGCGGGGCAGCACCTGATCGAGGGGCACGCGTTCCTGGACGAGCGGGTGCGCGACGTCGCCGCCAAGCTCAGCCTGCAGCTGCCCAACGAGCCCACCGAGCAGCAGCAGGAGTGGCTGGCCACCCTGGACTCGGCCCAAGGCGTCGAGTACGACCGGCAGTTCGCCAACATCCTGCGGCTGGCGCACGGCAAGGTGTTCTCCGTCGTCGCCCAGGTGCGGGCCGGTACACGCAACTCCCTCGTCCGCGAACTCGCCGACGACGCCAACTCCACGGTGCTGGACCACATCACGGTCCTGGAGGCCACCGGTTACGTCGACTTCGACGCCCTGGCCCGGGACATGGTCGCCGACAGCACACCTCCCCTGCCCCCCTCCCCCGGCCCGCCCGGCCCCACCACCGACCCCGCTCCGGCCGTCCCGATGACCCCGCCCCCGTCGCCGACCTACGCCCTGCCGCCGGCCGCCACCAGCCCACGAGCGCCCGGCTCCTGAAATCCGGAACGTCACATCCCGGCAACTCTCCGTCCGCATTCTGAACAAGGCATGGCGTTTCACAGAGCCTTTGGCATAGAAACGCGGCATGTTCTGGGTCCTTCTCCTGCTGCTGGCCTGGGCCGTCGCCGGCACGGCGTGCACGCGGCTGTGCCTGGCCGCCGTACACGCCGCGGCCGCGGAAACGAAAGAGGCGACCGCAGGCCAGGGACATGATCTGACGCTGTACGAGGCCGCGTTCCTGTCCGGCGGCCCCCGACGGGTCGCCGATCTGACCCTCGTCTCCATGGCGCGGCAGCGGCGGCTGCTGCTCGCGCGCACCGGCTGGGCGACGGTCGTCGATCCGCGGGGCCGGGACGAGATGGAACGCTCGGTGATAGGGGCCATCGGGCCTCAGGGCCAGTCCCGGATCGAGCCGGTGCGGGACGCCGCGGCCGCCGCCGACGCGGTCGGCAGCCTCGCCGACCGGCTGGTCAGCGCGGGCCTCGCCGTGCCGGACGGGACGCGCAGCGGGATCGCGGCCGCGATCCGGCAGGTGCAGCTCGCCGCGGTGGTCGTGCCGGCGCTGGGGGCGGTCGCCCTGCTGGCGCCGGCCCAGTCGGACATGCCGGCGCATCTGGTCGCCCTCTGGTTCGCGCTCCCCTTCGCGCTCACCCTGAGCTGTCTCGCCATCGCCCGGATCGAGATCCACCCCTACGCGCAATGGGCCTCCCCGGCGGGGCAGCGCCTGCTGAGCGGCCTGATCCGGCGCTCCCGGGGCGGGGGCGACCGTACGTTCCTCACCTCCGTCGCCGTACGGGGCGTGCGTGCGATCGGCGAGCCGGACCTGCGCGCGGCCTTCGCGCACCGCGAGCCGCAGCATGAGGTATCGCGCCGGAGCGACTGACAGTTCCGGGGCTCGGCGACGCAATTCCGGGGCTCGGTGACGCATAGGGGGCATTGACGCCGACACCGGCAGGGTGGTGCTTGCCTTCACCAACAGACAAACGAAATATCCCTTTTGTTGCTGCCGTGCTGCGAAGGGAAACGCGATGAGAGCTGCCGCCCTCTACTCGGCCGCCGGGGCCATGCTCCTGACGACCCTCTCCGCCGCCCCGGCCGGCAGCACCGGGGCCGCCGTCCCGGGCGCGGACGAGCGGCACGGCACGGCCGTGGCCGTGGCGCGTGCCAAGGCGGCAGGCCTCACCTTCGGAAGCTGCCCGAAGGAGCGCGAGCTGCCGGACCACGTGAAGTGCGGCACGGTGTCCGTCCCGCTCGACTACGCGCATCCCGACGGCAAGCAGATCAAGCTCACCGTCAGCCGGGTGCGGGCCACCCACAAGGACCCGCACAACAGCAAGCGCCGCGTGCCGAGCCAGGGTGCCCTGGTCTACAACCCGGGCGGCCCGGGCGCCTCCAGCCTGCACTTCCCGCTGATCGGTGTCCTGCCCGCGTGGAAGCGACTGGCGGGCGCGTACGACCTCGTCGGCTACGCCCCGCGCGGAGTGGGACCTTCCGCGCCGCTGTCCTGCCAGGACCCCAAGCACTCCATCAAGGGGCCCACGCAGGCGCCGACGTACCCCTCGGAGGCGTACAAGAAGGAGCGCATCGCCCGCGCGAAGGCCTACGCCCGCGGCTGCGCCCAGCGCACGGGCAGCGCGCTCAGGCACTACAACTCCCTCAACAACGCCCGTGACCTGGACGTCCTGCGCGCCGCGCTGGGCCAGGAGAAGCTGACGTTCATGGGCGCGTCGTACGGCACCTACTTCGGCGCGGTGTACGCGACCCTGTTCCCGTCGCACGTACGGCGGATGGTGTTCGACTCGGCGGTGAACCCCGACCCCGCGCAGGTCTGGTACCGCAACAACCTCGCCCAGTCGGCCGCGTTCGAGGGGCGCTGGGAGGACTTCCGGGAGTGGGTCGCCAAGCACCACGACGTCTACGGGCTCGGTGACACCTCGGAGGAGGTGATGCGCAATTACGACAAGGTGCGGGCGCGGCTGGCCGTGAAGCCGGCGGGCGGGAAGATCGGGACCGGGCAGTTGCAGGAGGCGTTCCTGCGGGCCGGGTACTACGACGACTACTGGCCCGCGCGGGCGAAGGCGCTGTCGGCGTATCTGAAGGGCGACCCGAAGCCGCTGGTCGAGCTGGCCGCACCGGTGACGGAGGCGGCGGCCGAGGACGAGAACTCGAGCGCGGTGTACACGGCCGTGGAGTGCAACGACGCGCCCTGGCCGACGGACTGGGCGGTCTGGGACCGGGACAACACGCGGCTCGCGCGGGTGGCGCCGTTCGAGACCTGGGACAACGTGTGGATGAACCTGCCGTGCGCCTACTGGCAGGCGCCCCGGCAGGAGCCCCTCGACGTGCGGACCGGGCCGGGTGAGGTGCCGCCGATCCTGATCCTGGCCGCCGAGCGGGACGCGGCCACGCCGTACGAGGGGGCGCTGGAGATGCACCGGCGCCTGGCGGGCTCGGTCCTGGTGACCGAACGGGACGCCGGCACGCACGGCATCGCGTACGGCCCGAACGCCTGCGTCAACGGGCACCTCGACGCCTACCTGCTGGAGGGCCGCCTCCCGGCTCGACGGGCGGCGTGCGAGGGGCACCCCGAGCCGAAGCCGGAGCGCCCGGGCGACCGTGAGGCGAAGAAGCTGCGCCAGCAGTCGGAGACGAACCCGGGCGGCCGGCCCCAGGATGTCGCGGCCGCCCGGCTACCGCACTGATCAGGCGAGCCCGGCCACCAGCTCCGCCACCGACTTCCGGCGCCCGGTGAAGAACGGCACCTCTTCGCGGACGTGCATCCGGGCCTCGGAAGCCCGCAGGTGGCGCATGAGGTCGACGATGCGGTAGAGCTCGTCGGCCTCGAAGGCCAGGAGCCACTCGTAGTCGCCCAGCGAGAACGAGGCGACCGTGTTGGCGCGCACGTCCGGGTAGCCGCGGGCCATCTTGCCGTGGTCGGCGAGCATGCGGCGGCGGTCCTCGTCGGGCAGCAGGTACCAGTCGTAGGAGCGCACGAAGGGGTACACGCTGACGTAGTCGCGCGGCGTCTCGTCGGCGAGGAACGCCGGGATGTGCGAGCGGTTGAACTCGGCGGGACGGTGCAGCGCCATGTTCGACCAGACCGGCTCCAGGGCGCGGCCCAGCTTGGTGCGGCGGAAGAGGTTGTACGCCTCCTGCAGCTGGTCGCTGGTCTCGGCGTGCCACCAGATCATCAGGTCGGCGTCGGCGCGCAGACCGGACACGTCGTAGGTGCCGCGGATCGTCACGTCCTTGGCGGCGAGCTGGTCGAACAGCTCCTGGACCTCGTCGGCGTAGCCCGCGCGGTCCTCGGGGAGCACGTCCTTCAGCTTGAAGACGGACCAGAGGGTGTAGCGGATGACCTCGTTGAGGTCCTTGGCCAGCTTGCCCTTGTTCGGGATCCTGCCGGACTCGGTGGTGGGGGCGTCGTCACTCATGTCCCTTATTCTCCCGCTCCGCCGTGCAGACTCTGCACCGGGTTGGCGGTGAGCTCCTCCACACCGCCAAGATCGCCGTCCAACTGGTCCACGGCCGCGTACGCGCTCGCGATGCACGCCGGGATGCCGACGCCGTCGTACTGCGCGCCGCACACGGCGAGGCCCGGCACCTTGGCGACGTGCTCACGGATGCGGGCCACGCGCGCGTGGTGCCCGACCGGGTACTGGGGCAAGCCGTCGGTCCAGCGGATGACGCGGGTTTCCAGGGGGGCGGCGTCGAGGCCGGTCGCCGCCTGAAGGTCACGTCGGGAGACATCGACGAGGTGGTCGTCCCCCCGCTGCAGGATCTCCGTCTCGCCGTACCGCCCGACGGAGGTCCGCAGGACGACCACGTCCGGGTCCTCGTCGGCGATCCAGCCCCACTTCTGGGAGGCGAACGTCGACGCCTTGATAGTGCGCCCGTCGACCGGCGGCACGAGGAAGCCACTGCCGGCGGGGAGGTCGGTGTCGGCGCGGCGGTAGGCGAGGGTGACCAGGGCCATGGAGGCGTACTCGATGCCGGCCAGCTCGGCGGCGGCCTCGGGGGCCTCGGCGCGCAGGAGGGTGGCGGCGGCCGGGGCGGGTACGGCGACGACGACCGCGTCGGCGTGCAGCACACGGTCACCGGCGACGACACGCCACCCGGCGGCCGCCTCGCGGCGCAGCTCGGTCACCGGCGCCCCGGTCACGATCTCGCCGCCCCGCGCGCGCACCGACTCCGCGACCGCGAGCGGGAGTTGGCCCACGCCGCCCTCGATGCCCATGAACACCGGCCCGGTCTGCTGGTTGGCGGCGGCTTTGGCCTGGATCTCGCGGACCGCCTCCGTCAGGGAGTCGTGCGTCCGCGCGGCCTGGTAGAGCTGCGGGACAGCCGAGCGCATCGAGATGCGGTACGCGTCGCCCGCGTAGACGCCGCCCAGCAGGGGCTCGACCAGGCGGTCGACGACCTCGCGGCCGAGCCGAGCCGCCACGTACTCGCCGACCGCCACGTCGTCCCCGATCTCCGTGCGGGGCAGGTCGGCGTCGCGTTCGATGCGGGCCAGGCCCTCGTCGGACAGGACGCCGGAGAGGGCGGACGCGGTGCCGGGGACGCCCATCACATGTCCCTTGGGCATGGGGCGCAGGGCGCCACGGGTCCAGATCGAGGCCGTTGAGGTGGCGGGCGGCTGGAGGCGGTCGGCGAGGCCCACCTCGCGGGCGAGGGCGACGGCCTCGGGGCGGCGGGCCAGCATCGACTCGGCACCGAGGTCCACGCGCACGCCCGCGATCCGGCCCGGCAGCAGCTTGCCGCCTAGCCGGTCCGACGCCTCCAGGACGGTCACCTGCCGGCCGGCGTCCAGCAGTCGGTGGGCCGCGGCGAGCCCCGCGATCCCGCCACCGATGACGACGGCCCGTCCCGTCCCCGTACGTGTCTCCACTTCGCGCATGTCCACAGCCTCTCAGACCCCACTGACATTCCGTCCGCGCCCCGGTGTCCTTCACGAGTCCCGACCGTGACCGCATCGGGACCCTTTGCCGCCAACGTTCCGCCGGGCCCCGGCGTCGAAGAGGCATCAGTCGTCACGACGACCCTCGGGGGGACTCCCACATGCGCGCACGACGCTCCGCACGAACCACACGATCCCGACGACCGGTTCAGGCCCTGGCCGGCCTCCTGCTGGCCGCGGCCCTCGCGCTCACCGGCTGCAGCAGCGCGGACGACTCGGCCTCCGGCAGCAGCGCCGCCGGGGGCGAGGCCGCCCAGGCGGACTCTCAGGCGGACTCTCAGGCGGGTGCGAAGGAGGGCGCCCCGGGCAGCGGCTCCGGCGCCGACAAGGCGAGCGCGGCGCCCAAGGTCACCGCGAGCCACATCATCCGCACCGCCTCCCTGACCGTGCAGGTCAAGGACGTACCGAAGGCCCTCGACGAGGCCCGCACCACCACGGACGACGCGGGCGGCTACGTCGGCAACGAGACCACCACACGGGACGAGGAGGGCCACGAGCACACCCGCGTCGTCCTGCGCGTACCCGTCGACCGCTACGCCGAAGTCCTCACCGAACTGGAGGGCACGGGCAAGCTGGTCGAGCGCAGCGCCAAGGCGCAGGATGTCACCGACCAGGTCGTGGACGTGGAGAGCCGCATCAAGTCGCAGCGCGCCAGCGTGGCCCGGATCCGAGAGCTGATGGACCAGGCGACGAAGCTCGCCGACGTCGTCACGCTGGAGGGCGAGCTGAGCTCCCGCCAGGCCGACCTGGAGTCGCTGCTCGCGCAGCAGGCGTCCCTGAAGGACCGCACGAGCCTGGCCACGATCACGCTCTCCCTGTCGGAGACGCCGGTGAAGAAGGTGGTCGAGGACGACGACCCCGGCTTCCTGGACGCGCTCGCGGGCGGCTGGGACGCCTTCGTGACGATGCTGCGCTGGCTCGCGGTGGCGATCGGTGCCGTGCTGCCCTTCGCCGCGGTGACGGCGCTGATCGTGCTGGTGTGGCTGAAGGTCCTGCGCCCACGGCTGCCCCGCCGGCCGGCCGCCGCGCCCGTGACGACGGCCCTGGGCCCGCTGCCGACCGCCCGCCCGGCACCGCAGCCCACGCGCGCGGGCGGCGAACAGAGCGGCGCGGGCGACTGAAATGCCCGGCCCTCGTAGCGTGTTCGCATGAACATGAGCGCTGCGAGGGGTGTGCGGGGTACGCGAGAGCGACTGGTCGTGATCGGAGGCGACGCCGCGGGGATGTCCGCGGCGTCGCAGGCGCGGCGCCTGAGGAGCGCCGAGGAGCTGGAGATCGTGGCGTTCGAACGCGGCCACTTCACCTCCTACTCGGCCTGCGGCATCCCGTACTGGGTGGGCGGCGACGTCCCCGACCGCGACCGGTTGATCGCCCGTACCGCCGAGGAGCACCGCGCGCGGGACATCGACCTGCGCATGCGGACGGAGGTCACGGAGATCGACGTGGCCGACGGCCGGGTACGCGCGCGTGACGTCGATTCCGGCGCCGAGTCCTGGACGTCGTACGACAAACTCGTCATCGCGACCGGCGCCCGCCCGATCCGCCCCGACATGCCGGGCGCCGACGCCCCCGGCGTGCACGGCGTGCAGACCCTCGACGACGGCCAGGCCCTCATCGACACCTTGGCACGCACGCGTGGCCGACGCGCGGTCGTGGTCGGCGCCGGCTACATCGGCGTCGAGATGGCCGAGGCCCTCATCAACCGCGGCTACGAGGTGACCGTCGTCAACCGCGGCAGCGAGCCCATGTCCACGCTCGACCCGGACATGGGCCGCCTGGTGCACCAGGCCATGGAGGGCCTGGGCATCACCATGGTCAACGACGCCGAGGCCACCAAGATCCTCACGGGCGAGGACGGCCGCGTCCGCGCAGTGGCCACCGAGGAGGCCGAATACCCGGCGGACGTGGTCGTCCTGGGCATCGGCGTACGCCCGGAGACGACGCTCGCGCGAGCGGCCGGCCTGCCCCTAGGCAACCACGGCGGGCTGCTCACCGACCTGGCGATGCGCGTGCGCGGCCACGAGAACATCTGGGCGGGCGGCGACTGCGTGGAGGTCCTCGACCTGGTCTCCGGCCAGGAGCGCCACATCGCCCTGGGCACTCACGCCAACAAACACGGCCAGGTCATCGGCACGAACGCCGCCGGCGGCTACGCCACCTTCCCCGGCGTGGTCGGCACGGCCGTCAGCAAGGTCTGCGACCTGGAGATCGCCCGCACGGGCCTGCGCGAGAAGGACGCGCGCAGGGCGGGCCTGCAGTTCGTGACGGCGACGATCGAGTCCACGAGCCGCGCGGGCTACTACCCGAGCGCGTCGGCGATGACGGTCAAGATGCTCGCCGAACGCCGAACGGGCCGACTGCTGGGTGTACAGATCGTGGGGAGGGAGGGCGCGGGCAAGAGGGTGGACATCGCGGCGGTGGCGCTGACGGCGGGGATGACGGTGGAGCAGATGGTGTCCCTGGACCTGGGATACGCGCCCCCGTTCTCGCCGGTGTGGGACCCGGTGCTGGTGGCGGCCAGGAAGGCGACAAAGGCGGTAAATGCCGGACACTCATGACGACGAGGGGCGCGGCCAACGCCCTCAGGGGCGCGGGGAACTGCGCGACCAGCCACAGACGGCCTGGAGTCGCCGAAATACCCGCACCCCTACGGCGTTCAGGCGGATCCGTTGATCCTCTCAATGGCCTGCCGAGCCTGCTCAGCCGGCGGCCGAGAGGGCAACGACGACACAGACGCACTCACACTCGGCGGCATCGCGGCAGCGGGCTGCTCCCCCGCCGGCTTCGCATGCGCGGCACCCCGCGCGGAGCGCAACCGATGACTCACCGCCTCGTCAAGGGTCACCGGCCGCTGCATCTGCGAAGCGAGCCGCCCGGCCTCCTGACCCAGCCGGGCCACGTCTTCCCACGGCAGCCGCACCACCACGGCGATCTCGGCCTCCCCGTCGGGCAACGCGTGCATCGGAGGAGTAACTCGGTCGTTCATCGCCTGTTCCTCACGTAGTCCCCGCGACCCGCCTTCCCCGTGCCGCGGGCGGTTGAGAACAGATACGCGCGCCCGAACGACGGCGTTCACCGATTCGCCGGACGTATCCCGGGCAGAAACCCCTCGTGGTCATACCCGTCCATGACGTGAACCCGGTGCGCCGCACGCCCTGGGTGACATACGCGCTGATCGCCGCGAATGTCTACGTGTTCCTGTCCACGCCCGGCATAGCCGGCTCCGTGGCCGGTGAGAGCAGCCTGGCGCAGCTGTGCCATCTGCACGCGTTCCTGGACCACTACGCGGCGGTGCCGAGGGAGTTGATCCACGACCAGCTGCCGAGAGTGGTTCCCACGGGCGAGGTCGCCGTGGGCCCGCAGGGCCCCGGCTGTGTGATCGGCGCGCCGGAGTACGACAAGTCCCCGGTGCTGTCCGTCTTCACGGCGATGTTCCTGCACGGCAGCTGGCTGCACCTGCTGGGCAACATGCTCTTCCTGCTGATCTTCGGCAACAACATCGAGGACCGCATGGGCCATGTGCGGTACCTGCTCTTCTACGTCGCCTGCGGCTACGTGGCGTCGTACGGCTTCGCGCTCCTCAACGACGACTCCGCCGACCCGCTGATCGGCGCGTCCGGGGCCATCGCGGGCGTACTGGGCGCCTATCTGGTGCTGTATCCGAAGGCCAGGGTGTGGGTCCTCGTCCCGTTCCTGGTCTTCCTGCCGCTGCGGCTGCCGGCCTGGCTGGTGCTCGGCTTCTGGTTCGTGCTGCAGGCGGTGTACTCGAACGGCGAGGGCGTCTCCGACGCGGGCACCGTGGCGTACGCGGCGCACATCGTGGGCTTCCTGGCCGGTATGGCGCTCGCCTGGCCGCTCAAGCCGGGGACACCGCCGCTACCGGAGCCGCGCGGCCTGCTGTTCGGCAGGAGGGCGCGGCCCCGCACGTGGTGAGCGCTGCTACCGGGCCGTCTGCGTGTGCACGTACTCGACGAGCCGGGTCAGCGCGTCCGGGTCGGTGGACGGCATGACGCCGTGGCCGAGGTTGAAGACGTGGCCCTCCAGGCCCGACGCCGCGTCGAGCACCTCGCGGGCCTTGGCTTCGACCGCCTCCGGGGTGGTGAACAGGACGGTCGGGTCGAGGTTGCCCTGGAGCGCCTTGCCGGGGCCGACGCGGCGGGCGGCCTCGTCCAGCGGGACGCGCCAGTCGACGCCGACGACGTCCGCGCCGGCCTCGCCCATGAGCTTCAGCAACTCACCGGTGCCGACGCCGAAGTGGATGCGCGGGACGCCGTACCCGGCGACCGCCTGGAAGACCTTGGCCGAGTGGGGCATCACCGAGCGCCGGTAGTCGGCGGGGGCGAGCGAGCCGACCCAGGAGTCGAAGAGCTGGACCGCGGAGGCGCCGGCCTCGATCTGCACCTTGAGGAAGGCGGCCGTGATGTCGGCGAGGCGGTCGAGCAGGTCGGCCCAGAGCTCGGGGTCGCCGTACATCATCGCCTTGGCGTTCTCGTACGTGCGGGACGGGCCGCCCTCGACGAGGTAGCTCGCAAGGGTGAAAGGTGCCCCCGCGAAACCGATGAGGGGGGTCGGGCCCAGCTCGCGCGTCAGCAGGCCGATGGCCTCGGTGACGTACGAGACGTCCTCGGGGGTGAGGTCGCGCAGTTGGGCGAGGTCGGCGCGGGTGCGGATCGGGTTCTCGACGACCGGGCCGACGCCGGGCTTGATGTCGAGGTCGATGCCGATGGCCTTGAGCGGGACGACGATGTCGCTGAAGTAGATCGCCGCGTCCACGTTGTGCCTGCGCACGGGCTGCAGAGTGATCTCGGTGACCAGCTCGGGACGCATGCACGACTCGAGCATCGGGATGCCCTCGCGCACCTTGCGGTACTCCGGCAGGGAGCGCCCGGCCTGCCGCATGAACCACACGGGCGTGTGCGGCACGGGTTCGCGCCTGCACGCCTTGAGGAAGGCTGAATCCTTGACTGCGTCGGGGGTGGCGGGCGGCGGCGTCTGGTTGGCACTCACGGGGGCAAGTCTCGCACGGCCGCACAGGGCCCGGCGTCGGGGTTGCCGTGTTGTCCGGGTGTCTCTCCCTGCACGAAGCCCCCGTTCCCCTTAATCTTCCCGGCATGGCTGCGGCTCAGGAACGACTGTCGGACGGCGCTGGCGGAATGGACGACGCAAAGGATGCCAAGGAGGGCGACTTGGACGGGAGCAGTACGGCTCCGACGCCCTTCCGGGCCGCCGTCGACGCGCTCAGGGCCGCGCGGCTGCGGCCGCAGATCGAGGTCGAGCAGACGAAGGCGCCCCAGCGGCTGGCTCCGTACGCGTACGCGCTGGAGGCCGCCGTCGTCGACGATGACCAGGACCTGGCCGACGGCCGCCTGGTGCTGCTGCACGACCCGGCGGGGCACGACGCCTGGCGGGGCACCTTCCGGCTGGTGACCTTGGTGCGGGCGGAGCTGGAGCCGGAGATCGCCGCCGACCCGCTGCTGCCCGACGTGTGCTGGTCCTGGCTGACCGGTGCGCTCCAGGCGCGCGGGCTGTCGTACGGCGAACCGAGCGGCACCGTCACGCGCGCGAGCTCGCACTACTTCGGTGGCCTGTCCGAGCGGCCGGCGGCCTCGCAGATCGAGATCCGCGCCTCCTGGACGCCCCGCGAGGGCCTGGGCGGGGTTCCGGACACCGCGGCCCATCTGGCGTCCTGGTGCGACCTGCTGGCCCAGGTCGCGGGTCTGCCCCCGGCGGGCCCGGGCGACGCGTCGGTGGTGACGCTGCCGCAGCGCCGCGATCCGCAGTCCCGCTGACCGCCACCTGCTCGATCGCCGCTTGCCCGACCGTCACCTGCTCGGACCGTGCGGCGGCCGAGCCGTCACACACTTGACCATCACTTTGTCGATACGGCCACTTTCGGTCAGGAATCGACCTTGATCGAACCGATTCAATCGCCGAACGATCGACCATGTGTCTGAATTGCCCCGATTGTTACTCACTAAATCGTGATCTTTCCCTAAAGGGCCACGGGTTTGGTGCCGAAGACGACTGTGACCTTGAAAGCCGTCCCCGCACCCAGGAGGCCTGGTGTCCGTTCTCCTCGAGCAGCCCGCAAGCCTGGTCGCCTACCGCCCGAACAAGCCGACCGCCATGGTGGTCGTGGCCGATCCACGCGTCCGCTCCACCGTCACCCGCCATCTCTGGGCGCTCGGTGTGCGCGATGTCATCGAGGCCTCGTCCATCGCGGAGGCTCGTCCCCGCATCGGCAACCCCCGCGACATCTGTGTCGCCGACGTCCATCTGCCCGACGGCTCCGGCCTCACCCTCCTGTCGGAGACCCGTGCCGCGGGCTGGCCCAACGGCCTCGCCCTGTCCGCCGCCGACGACATCGGCGCCGTCCGCAACGCCCTCGCCGGCGGCGTGAAGGGTTACGTCGTCACCGGCACCCGCACCAACGTCGGGCTCCCCACCCGGCCTGGTGCCGCCCCCATCGGCGCCGCCGCCGCCCGTATGCACCGTCGCCACCCGGGTGCCCCGAGCCACCCGGGCGGCTACCGCGAGCTGTCCGGTCGCGAGGTCGAGGTGCTGCGGCTGGTGGCGGAGGGCCAGTCGAACAAGGCGATCGGCGTCTCGATGGGCCTGTCCGCCCTGACCGTCAAGAGCCACCTCGCCCGGATCGCCCGCAAGCTGGGCACCGGTGACCGCGCCGGCATGGTCGCCGTGGCCCTGCGCACCGGCATCATCCACTGACATCCGCCCACGACATCCACCGCCACCGACCGATCCCCGCCGCACTCCATTTGAACCTTTGATCATTCACTGACGTGAACGGGATCGGCCGCTGATCCCGCCCGCGTCCCCCATCTGTCGTGGACCGGACCTTTCAGCCGACCGACTGGTTTGCGACCCTCAGGCGCCCGCCGACGGAACGTTCCGTCGGCGGGCGCTGTCCATGCGGTGAAGATCGCTCGCGGGCGGGAGCGGGAGGATGTGAAGATCCACCAGGCGGCCAGCCCGGGCTGATGGACAGTCACACCGACGAGCGTCGCCTTCCGACCTTCGTGGTCCTCTCACCCCGAACGGAGCCCCGTCTCAAGGTCGACGAGAAGGCCTCCTGAGCCAGGCCAGGGCCCCGCTCCGGCACGGCTCCTCACCCGCACCGCGGGTGTGCTCCTACTTCCCCCCGTGGACGAGCCAGAGCACGCCG
This sequence comes from Streptomyces sp. DT2A-34, assembly GCF_030499515.1. Classification (NCBI taxonomy): domain Bacteria; kingdom Bacillati; phylum Actinomycetota; class Actinomycetes; order Kitasatosporales; family Streptomycetaceae; genus Streptomyces; species Streptomyces sp. DT2A-34. Next base: position 1,960,460 of record NZ_JASTWJ010000001.1, read on the forward strand.
GCGAAGAACCCGCCCACCACCAGCAGCACCCCGCCCATGACGAGCGCGGCGACCCGCCGCGGATACTCCTTGTCACCGACGACCAGCGTGAACTTCTTGTCACTCAGCCCGTGTTCGGCGATGCTGCGCCCGCCTGTCCACTTCTCTGTCAAAACGTCCCCTCATCGGCGATATGGGTCCCTCGCCCGCACAGCCCCCTGCGGGCCGGGGACTTCGGCTCGGTCTTCGGCTCGGTCTTCGGCTCGGTCTTCGGCTCGGTCTTCGGCTCGGTCTTCGGCTCGGTTCAGCCTAGGGAAGCCAGAGGGCTGCCGCCTGGGCGGGCGCGTGGGAAATGTGTGATCACGAGGTGCGGATTGTGATGGAGCACCAGGGGGGTGGGACCGGCGAGGGGCGTCGGGGGATGCTGGCACCATGAGTGGATTGGAAGCAGTGCTGTTCCTGCTGTGGTGCGGCGCCCTCACGACGCTCGTCGTCTGGCTGAACCGGCGCAAGGCCCGCAAGAAGCGCGAGGAACAAGAGGCGTACGTGCGGCTGCAGTCGTTCGCCGAGGGCCGCGGGTGGACTTATGAGGAGTTGGCGCCGAGCCTCGTCGACGCGTACCAGGGGTCGGAGCCGCTCCCGATCAAGTCCAGCGGCATCCCAGGGGACAACGTCGTCAGCGGCACTCACCGCGGATTCGGCTTCCGCGCCTTCGAGTACCGCTATTACAACAGCGACATCGACACGAACACGACGAACGTCGTCGTCCACTCCGTCTGGGCCCTGAACCTGGGCGTGGAGGTTCCGGACCTGCGCGTCTACCGCGACGGCTGGCTCGACACCATCCAGCGGGGAAGGGCCATGAAGGTGGGAATCCCGCAGCTCGACGAGGACTTCCACATCGTCTCCCGCGACGAGGAGCGCGCCCGGCCCATTGTGCTCGGCGGCCTGGCGGAGTTCCTCACGTCCGACCCTCGCGCCTTGGAGCTGCCGCTCCGCCTCCACGACGGTCAGCTGATCACCTGGCGCGAGGGGACCGCCCTGAGGAGTGAGACGTTCGACGAGCCCCTTGAGTATCTCGTCGATGCCGTCGGCCACTTGGGAATCATGTCGCCCGCCCGGCCTCCGCAGGCGCCGTAGCACAGCCGCCCCGGGGTGCGACACCCGCTCCCCTCCCGAGGCGCACGATTCGATCGCACTATGAAGCTTCCCGGTAGGGATCATGGTGATGACCAGGGGCGGTGACGCTGCGTCCGTGCCTTTGAGAGACCCTGTCGACGTTCTCAACAATCAGGGTGCGGACGTACGTTCGCACCCTCTCGGACGTAAACGGGGGAGCGGATGGGCCAGTTCGATGTCGAGCCATCCGAGCTGCGGTCGGCCGCCAAGAAGATCAAGGACTCCGCGGGCAAGAGCGACAAGGTGAAGCTCGACGAACTCGGGGACTCCAGCGGCGACTTCGGCCACGGTGACGCGGCCAAGGAGTTCGGCGCGCTGATGGCCACCTGGATGGAGGCCGTCAAGAGCCCGATGAAGGAGGACGGGGAGAACTCGGCGGAGAAGCTGGACGAGAACGCCGCGTCCTACGAGCACTCCGAGCGGGAGTCCCGGAACCACTTCGCCGGGCCCGCGGTCGCCGGCCCGAGCTACTGACGGGGAAGCAATGGCGGCACAACTCGGCTCCACCCAGGACCCGCGCGATCTGATCCCGGGAAACCCGTCGAAGCTCACAGAGGACGCGGACAAGCTCGACGGCCATGCGAAGACCCTCGACAGCATCGGGGACGAGCTCGGCTCCGTCCGTATCCCCAGCTGGCATGGACAGGCCAGCGACGCCTTCTGGGAGGACTTCTCGGGCCAGAAGCAGAAGTGGTACCGCGGCTCGGATTCCCTCAGCGCGGCCGCCGGGGCACTGCGGGCCTACGCCAGGGCCCTCACCTGGGCCCAGGGGCAGGCGGAAGACGCCATCCGGCTGTACGAAGGGGGCGACGAGAACGGCGGTGAGCAACTGCTGGAGGCAGCGCGTGCCCACGTCCAGGCGGAGGGCGACACGGCGGCCAACAGGTTCAAGGCGCAGGGCGGCGAGGGTGACAACGCACCCGACTGGCTCTTCTGGGCCTCCGAAGCGGCGCAGGACAACACAGGCGCGACGTCCAAGCAGCTCTTCGAGTTGGAACGGGCACGCGACCCACGGACCATCGGGGCCTGGGGCGACCACAAGAACATGACGCAGCAGCAGCGGGAAGCGCTGCGCGAGGGCAAGGGACCGGGCGTCACCGTGGCCGGCCCTTCCGTCACGGCCGATGCCAAGGTCTGGGGCGCCGAGGCCAAGGGCCGCGGTGATTTCGCGGGCGGCGAGGTCTCCGGCAAGGCCGGCGTCAACCTCCTCGGCGTCGATGCCTCCGCCGGGGTGGGACTCGTGGACGGGAACGCCACCGCACAGGCATCCGGCAAGGCCTATCTCGCCCAGGCCGCGGCCGAAGGCAAGTACTCGGCCGGTCTGTTCGAGGCCTCCGCCAAGGGCGAGGCGTACGTGGGCGCCGAGGCCGGCGTCAAGGGCTCCGTCGGCACGGACGGCGTCCACGTCGGCGGCGAGGCCTTCGTCGGTGCCAAGGCCGCCAGTGAGGCGCACGCCTCCGTCGCCGGTGTCGGTGTCGGTGGCACGGCGGAGGCGTGGGCCGGCGCCGGTGCCGAGGCCCACTTCGACGCCGGCATGAAGGACGGCAAGTTCGTCATCGGCGGCGACCTGGGCGTCGCCGTCGGCGTCGGCGGCAAGCTCGGCGGCCAGATCGAGATCGACCCGGGCAAGATCACCGACGCGGCCGGCGACGCGGTCGACGCGGTCGGGGACTGGTTCGACTGACCCGCCACGGGGAGCCCCGCCCGGGGCTCCCCGCCGTCGCCTCTCCCCCATCGCCTCCCGTACCGTCAGAACCCGTACCGCAAGGAGTTGGTCCACCATGCCGGGCACACTTCCGGTCCCGCTCGAAATCGAGCTCCCGCAGGGCTGGCAGTCGGCACCCCCGGACGAGGCCGGCGCCCCGCACGCCGCCTTCGTCGCCCTGCACATGGCCTCCCGGGGCCAGGGCTTCATGCCGAACATCACGGTCACCGGCCACACCCTCGAGGGCCCGTCGAGCCTGCACGGCCTCGCCGAGGAGTCGGTGCGGCGGCTGCGCGAGAACGTCGGCGCCGTCGACATCGTCAAGCGCACCGAGGTGGGCACCTCGCCGGCGCCGGGCCTCATCGACGCCCCGGGGATCGTGCAGAACCTGCGCATCCAGGCCACCGTCAGCGGGCAGCCGATGGAGCTCGCGCAGAGCCAGTTCATCCTGGTGCTGGAGAACGCGCAGCGGCGCAGTGAACGCGCCGAGATCGAGATCGCGCTGACGGCGAGGACGAGCCAGCTCCAGGACGTCATCGAGGACTTCCAGGCCTTCCTCTCCACCCTCCGCCCGGCCACCTCCGCCCCGGAGGGGTAGGGCCGTCCGACACATCCCGTCGCCCGCCCGGAGGGCGGGCGGGGAGGCGTCGCGCAGAGGCAGCGTCACGGGAACCGGTGCCCGGAGCAGCGGTGGAGATGGGCTGTTTTCAGAGGATTCCGGCGATCTGCGGGACACATCAAGGGCACACGTGGCCGAGAAGCACCGGTGAGCCGCGGGAAACGACGAGACATGTTTCCGCAGGTCAGCGCCAACGTGTCCAGAACCCGCAGGTCAGACGCTCATCCTTACGGATACCCTTGACATGTGACCGACGCCCAAGAGACCGCAGCAGACAGTTCACTGCGAACCACCGGAGGCGCCCCTCCGGACGACGGCGGATCTTCTGTTACGGAGGCGCCGATCCCTTTGCTGGAGCCCCGCGAGGGCATCCCGCCCGTGATCGCCGACGAGGCAGCGCTCGCCGAGGTGATCGCCGCCTTCACCGCGGGCTCCGGCCCCGTCGCCGTCGACGCCGAACGCGCGTCCGGATACCGTTACGGCCAGCGCGCCTATCTCGTGCAGTTGCGCCGCGAAGGCGCGGGGTCCGCGCTGATCGACCCCGTGGCATGCCCTGATTTGTCGGGATTCGGCGAGGCGCTCTCCGGCGTGGAGTGGGTGCTGCACGCGGCCACCCAGGATCTGCCCTGTCTGCGCGAGATAGGCATGGCGCCGACCCGGCTCTTCGACACCGAGCTGGCCGGGCGGCTCGCCGGGTTCCCCAGGGTCGGCCTCGGCGCGATGGTCGAGAGCGTGCTCGGGTTCGTCCTGGAGAAGGGGCACTCGGCCGTCGACTGGTCGACCCGGCCGCTGCCCGAGCCGTGGCTGCGGTACGCGACGCTCGATGTCGAGCTCCTCGTCGATCTGCGCGACGCGCTGGAGAAGGAGCTGGACCGGCAGGGCAAGCTGGAGTGGGCGTGGCAGGAGTTCGACGCGATCGCTGCCGCGCCGCCCGCTGAGCCGCGCAAGGATCCGTGGCGGCGTACGTCCGGGATGCACAAGGTGCGGCGGCGTCGGCAGCTGGCCGTGGTGCGGGAGCTGTGGCAGACGCGGGACCGGATCGCCCAGAAGCGGGATGTGTCCCCGGGCAAGGTGCTGAGTGACGCGGCCATTGTGGAGGCCGCGCTCTCCTTGCCGGCGAATGTGCATGCCCTGGCCGCGCTCAATGGGTTCGGGCATCGGATGGGGCGGCGGCAGCTGGAGCAGTGGCAGTCCGCGGTGGATCGTGCGAAGGCGTTGACCGACGCGCAGTTGCCGGCGCCTGGGCAGCCGGTGACGGGGCCTCCGCCGCCCCGTGCCTGGGCCGACAAGGACCCCGCTGCGGCGGCTCGGCTCTCTGCGGCTCGGGCCACGGTTTCCGCGCTGGCCGAGCAGCTCAACATGCCGCAGGAGAACCTGATCACTCCGGACACCGTGCGGCGGGTTTGCTGGGAGCCGCCGAAGGTTGTCGACGCCGGGTCGGTCGCGGAGGCGTTGGCTGGTTATGGGGCTCGGGCCTGGCAGGTCGAGCAGGTTACGCCGGTGTTGGTTGCTGCTTTGTCCGCCGAGTCGCCGTAGAGGGTTCTCCCGTACGGCGACCGCGGGTCCGTCGTGGCTGGTCGCGCCCACGCGGCGGTAGCCGCAAATTCAACACGGCCCCGCGCCCCTGAAAGCACCTCACCTGGTCGCACCTCGCATGAAGCCGTTGTAGATGAACCTCTGCAGCAGCAGGAAGACGATCAAGGTCGGCAGGATCACCAGCACCGCTCCTGCCGAGATCGTTTCCCAGTGGGCGCCGAAGGGGCCCTTGAAGCGGAACAACGACGTCGAGATCACGCCAAGGTCCTCCGAAGGCATGTAGAGGAACGGGATGTAGAAGTCGTTGTAGGTGGTGATGCCCTTGACGATCACCACCGTCGCGATCGCCGGCTTCAGCAGCGGGAAGATGATCTTGCGGTAGATCGTGAAGGCGTTGGCGCCGTCCAGGCGGGCCGCCTCGTCCAGTGCGGTCGGGATGGAGCGGACGAACTGCAGGAATATGTAGATCGAGACGATGTCCGTGCCCATGTAGAGGGCGATCGGCGCCCAGAGGCTGTCGAACATGCCGAAGCTGTTGACGATCTGAAAGGTCGCCACCTGGGTCGTCACGCCGGGGACCAGGGCGGCGACCAGGAACAGGGCCACGACCAGCTTCTTGAAGCGGAAGGTGAAGCGGTCGATGGCGTACGCCGTCATCGAGCCGATGAGGACCGTGCCGCCGATGGCGAAGAGCAGGATGATCGCCGTGTTGGCGAACGCCGAGAGCATCCGGCCGTCCTGGAACGCCGTCGCGTAGTTGCTGAAATTCAGCAGGTCGTCGGGGAGGGCCAGCGCTCCGCTGTCGTTCGCCATCTCCTGCTCGGACTTGAGCGACGTCAGGACCACCGCCGCCAGCGGGAGCAGGACCACCACCGTCGCGGCGATCAGGGACAGGTACACCAGGGTGCGGGCCACCGCGCGGCGGGTCATGCGAGGTCCACCTTGTCGTCGGGGACGAGGCGCCGCTGTACCCAGGTCACGGCCAGGACGATCAGCAGCAGCACGACCGCGGCCGCGGAGGCGAGCCCCGTCTTGTTGAACTGGAAGGCCAGCTTCACGGTCTGGATCACGAAGGTCTCGGTGCCGGTCGCCCCGCCCGTCATGATGTACGGGATCTCGAAGACCGACAGGGAGCCCGAGATCGAGAGGATCACGGTGAGGGACAGGACCGGCTTGATGCCGGGCGCGATGATGTAGCGGAACTGGTGCCAGCGGCTGGCGCCGTCCAGTTCGGCCGCCTCGTAGAGCTCCCCGGGGATCGACTGGATCGCGCCGAGGAAGAGGACGAAGTTCAGGCCCAGGTAGCGCCAGACGGAGACGGCGGCGAGGGAGGTGTTCGCCGACTCCGGGGTGCCGAGCCAGGCTCGGTCCGTCTCCACGCCGAACAGGCCGAGGACGGAGTCGAGAGTGCCGCCGTCCTGGAAGAAGTAGAGGAAGACGAAGCCGATCGCGACCCCGTTGACCAGGTACGGGAAGAACAGCACGCCCTTGAAGAAGTTCCGGAAGCGGACGTTGAAGCTCAGGATCGTCGCGAAGTAGAGCGCGGCGACTATCTGGAAGACGGACGCGGCCAGATAGTAGCCGCTGACCCAGAAGACCTCGAACAGGTCGGAGCGTGTGAAGAGTTCGGCGTAGTTCTCCGCGCCCGTGTAGTGCAGCTCGGGGCTGACGCCGTCCCAGTCGGTGAAGCTGTACGCGACCATGTTGGCGATCGGCGCGTAGGTGAAGGTGAGCAGGAGGGCCAGCGGGGCGAGCAGGAAGAGCCAGGGGGTGGCCCCGCGCCACAGACGGGCTGTGCGCGGGGCGGGGGCCGGTTCGGGGACGGTCGGCCCTGATGAGGGCTCGGCCTCCGCCTTCTCGGTCGTGTCCGTCATCAGGACCCCAGCGACTTCTGGGTGTCCGTCCACTTCTTGCCGAGGCCGTTCAGGAAGTCGTCCAGGCTGCCCTTCGTGGCGCCGCGTGCGAGGTCGACGAGGTCCTGGCGGTAGTCGGGCTTGTAGATGCCGACCTCGGACTGGTTGTCGATGGACTTCACCTGGGCGCCCATCGTGTCGTCGAGGTCGAGGAGCTTGACGCCCGCCTCCTCGTACGGCTTCAGGATCGCCGGCAGCGGGTCGGCCTTGAGCGGGGACAGCGCGAGGTTGTCCGCCGCGTAGCCGGACTTGTCGGTGAACCAGTCGATCCAGGCGCGGGCCGCCTCCTTGTGCTCGGAGTCGATGTTCACGGCCTGGTTGTAGTCGGGCAGCGTCACCGCGCAGAACGTGCCGTTCTTCTGGGCGGGGAAGGGCATGAACCCGATGTCGTCCGGGTCGGCGCCGGCCTGCTTCGCCGCGCCCTGCATCTGGATGACCGCCCAGGAGCCGAGCCACATCGTGGCGATCTCACCCTTGGCGATCCGGGGCTTGGACGCCTCCCAGTTGGTGGTCGTCGGGTCCTTCTCGATGAGGCCCGAGTGCACGATGTCGTACAACAGTGTGTCGCCGGTCCGCAGATCGGCGCCCTCGGCCCACGGGTTGCCCTCGGCGAGCTTGGTGGTGGCCTGTGCGTCGCAGCTGACCGAGCCGTTGACCTCCGTCCACTGCCTCAGCGGCCACATGTCCTTGAAGTTGGTGTAGTACGGGATCGCGTCGGTCTTCGACTTGATCGCCTTCAGGTCGTCGAGGAACTCGTCCGGTGTGGTGGGCCAGTCGGTGATTCCGGCCTCGCTCCAGACCTTCTTGTTGTAGATGAAGCCGGGGACGGCGCCGAGCGGACTCTGGCCGTAGACCTTGCCGTCGACGGTGGTGTAGTCGGTGAAGCGGTACTTCTCGCTCCGCTCGGCCCGGGTGCCCAGCGAGGCGAAGAACCTGGGGTAGTCCTTCTTCTCGATCACGGCCGGGATCATGAGGACGTCGCCGTAGTTCTCCGTGTTCATACGGATCTTGACTTCGCCCTCGTAGTCGGTGATGGCGTCGAACTCGACCTTCACCTTGGGATACGTCTTGTTGAACTCGGCGGCGTACCTCTTCATCGTCCCGTCCTGTACGAGGTCGGTCCGGTGGGTGAGAACCGTGATGGTGCCGCTCACCTTCGACGGGTCGTCGGCGGCCTTGGCCTCGGCGCCCTGCGAGCTTCCTCCGGTGCCGGTGCACGCCGAGAGCAGCAGGGCACCCGTGACCATGGCGAGGACTGTACGGCGGTTCATGTGCGTCAGCTCCGTTCTTGGGACGGACGAGCACGAGCGGGTTGGCTGGTTCCGAACTCTGACAACGTTTTCTTAACCGGTAAAGTCCGTATCTCGCCAACGATGACCGACGATGCCAATTTGTTTACCCGCACTGGGACTTGATCGGTTTAGGAGAGCGCGCATGCTTCAGGCCACACCGCTCACCGACGGATGGACCCTGCGGCACGAGGGAGCGGCGCTGCCGGCCGCGGTGCCCGGCTGTGTGCACACCGATCTGCTGGCGGCGGGGGTGATCCCGGACCCGTTTCTCGGGCGGAACGAGGCCGAGGTGGCGTGGGTGGGGCGGCGGGACTGGACCTATGAGACCGACCTGACGGCGGCGTCCGCCCACTCGGCGAACGAACAGCACGAGCAGACCGACCTCGTCTTCGACGGGCTCGACACCGTCGCCGAGATCCTGCTCGACGGTCGGCTCCTGGGCCGTGTACGGAACATGCACCGCTCGTACCGCTTCGACGTGACGGGGCTGAGCGGGCGGCTCTCGGTGCGTTTCGCCTCCGCGTACGCCGAGGCCGAGGCCGTGCGCGGCAAGCTGGGCGAACGGCCCGCCGCGTACGCCGAGCCGTATCAGTACCTCCGCAAGATGGCCTGCTCCTTCGGCTGGGACTGGGGGCCGACCCTGGTGACGGCCGGGATCTGGCGGCCGGTGCGCGTCGAGCACTGGTCGACGGCCCGGATCGCCCGCGTACGGCCCCTGGTGACCGTCGAACAGGGCACCGGGCACGTCGAGTTGGCGGTCGACGTCGAGCGGACCCGGGTCGAGGCGCCGCTCACCGCGGAGGCGACGGTCGGCGGGGTGCGGGCGCGGGCCGAGATCGACGGGACGGGTGGGGTCGTACGGCTGACGGTGCCGGACGCGGAGCTGTGGTGGCCCCGCGGATACGGTGAACAGCCGCTGTACGACGTGGAGTTGACGCTGCTGCAGGGCGAGGACACGCTGGATGTGTGGCGTCGGCGGGTCGGTTTCCGGACCGTCGAGCTGGACCGGCGGCCCGATGAGCACGGCACCGGCTTCACCCTGGCCGTCAACGGCGAGCGACTGTTCGCGCGGGGCGTCAACTGGATCCCGGACGACGTGTTCCCGTCCCGGGTGACCCGCGAGCGGTACCGGCAGCGGCTGCGGCAGGCGGCCGACGCGGGCGTGGACCTCGTACGGATCTGGGGCGGCGGGATCTACGAGAGCGAGGACTTCTACGACGCCTGCGACGAGCTGGGGCTGCTGGTGTGGCAGGACTTCCCGTTCGCGTGCGCGGCCTATCCGGAGGAGCAGCCGCTGCGCGGGGAGGTGGAGGCCGAGGCCCGCGAGAACGTCGTACGGCTGATGCCGCATCCGTCGCTCGTGCTGTGGAACGGCAACAACGAGAACCTGTGGGGGTTCCGGGACTGGGAGTGGGAGTCGCGGCTGGCCGGGGACTCCTGGGGCGAGGGGTACTACCTGGGTCTCCTGCCGCGTGTGGTGGCCGAGTTGGATCCGACGCGGCCGTACACGGCGGGCAGTCCCTGGTCCGGGTCGTGGGACCGGCATCCGAACGACCCGGCGCACGGCACGCACCACTCCTGGGAGGTGTGGAACCGGGAGGACTACGCCGACTACCGGCTGAGCGTGCCGCGTTTCGTGGCCGAGTTCGGCTGGCAGGCGCCACCCGCGTACGCCACGCTGCGGCGCGCGCTGCCGGGCGAGGAGCTCGCGCCGGACTCCCCCGGCATGCTGCACCACCAAAAGGCGGACGACGGGAATGGAAAGCTGCGGCGCGGGCTGGAGCGGCATTTCGCCTTTCCCGAGGGGGACTTCGAGGGGAACTTCGAGGGGCACTTCGACCGCTGGCACTACCTCACGCAGGTCAACCAGGCGCGGGCCGTGGCGGCCGGGATCGAGCACTGGCGGTCGCACTGGCCGGTGTGCGCGGGCACGGTCGTATGGCAGCTCAACGACTGCTGGCCGGTGACGTCCTGGGCGGCGATCGACGGGGACGGGCGGGAGAAGCCGCTGTACCACGAGCTGCGGCGACTGTACGCGGATCGGTTGCTGACGCTTCAAGTGCGGGACGGCGGGCTGGAGTTGGCCGTCGTCAATCAGGCGGCCGAGGGCTGGGCGGGGGCGGTGCGGCTGCGGCGGATGTCCGTCGAGGGGGTGGTGGCCGGCGAGGCGAGTGTGGGGTTCGGCGCCGAGGGGCGGGCGGTGACCCGGGTCGGTGTGCCCAGGGAGCTGGAGCCGGTCGGGCCGAAGGAGTTCCTCGTGGCGGACGCGGACGGTCTGCGTACCGTGCACTTCCCTGTACCGGATCGCGAAGTCCCGTATCCGCGCCCGGAGTTCGACGTGACGCTCGCGCCGGGCGGGGTCGTGGTGACGGCCCGTACCCTCGTACGGGACCTGCTGCTCCAGGCCGACCGGCTGCATCCGGGCGCTCGGGCCGACCGGGGGCTCGTCACGTTGCTGCCCGGCGAAGAGGTGACCATCGGGGTGCACGGCTGGGAGACTCCCGACGCGGAGGCCGCCCGCTCCGCCCTTTACTGCATGGAGCCCAGCCGATGACGGCCACGCCGACCCCCCGCGTCACCATCAAGGACGTCGCCGCGCGCGCCGGCGTCTCCAAGGGCGCCGTGTCCCTCGCCTTCAACCACAAGCCGGGGCTGTCGGAGGCGACCCGGGACCGGATCTTCCGGGCCGCGCGGGAGCTGGGCTGGGCGCCGAACCTCACGGCGCGGACGCTGGCCGGGTCGCGGGTGGACGTGGTGGGCCTCGCGATCTGCCGGCCGGCGCGGCTGCTCGGCCTCGAACCCTTCTACATGGAGTTCGTCTCCGGCGTGGAGAGCGTCCTGACCGAGCACTCCTGCTCGCTGCTGCTCAGGCTCGTACGGAATCTGGACGAGGAGGTCGGGCTCCAGGAGTCGTGGTGGCGGGGGCGGCAGATCGGCGGGTCGATCCTGGTCGACTTCCGTGCGGACGACCCGAGAGTGGCGGCGGCGCAGCGGCTGAAGATGCCGGTGGTCGCGGTCGGGCACCCGTCGCTCACGGGCGGGCTGACCTCGGTGTGGACCGACGACGCCACCGCCGTGACGGAGGCTGTGCGGTATCTGGCCGCGCTGGGGCATCGGCGGATCGCCCGGGTGGGCGGGGCGGCGGCGCTCGGGCACACGTCCATCCGTACGGCCGCGTTCGACGAGGCGGCGGGGGCGCTGGGGCTGGCCGGGGCGTGGCAGGTGGCGACCGACTTCTCCGGGGAGGCGGGGGCGCGGGCGACACGGTCGCTGCTCACGGCTGCGCCGCCTGATCGGCCGACGGCGATCGTGTACGACAACGACATCATGGCGGTGGCGGGGTTGTCGGTGGCGGCCGAGATGGGGCTGTCGGTGCCGGGGGATGTCTCGTTGCTGGCGTGGGACGACTCGCAGTTGTGCCGGCTGACGCATCCGACGTTGTCCGCGATGAGTCATGACGTGCATGGGTTCGGGGCGGAGGTGGCTCGGACGTTGTTCGGGGTGATCATGGGGGATGGGGTGGGGTCGCATCCGGTGCCTACTCCGGTGCTGACTCCTCGGGGGTCCACAGCGCCGCCTCGGTGACGTTCGTACGGGGCTGCGGGTCGTGGTTGGTTGCTCGCGCCCACGCGGCGGAGCCGCATGTTGACACAGCCCCGCGCACCTAAAGGGGCGCTCCCCGCCCCCGGTGTTTGTATGTGACGTTCGCCGCTCCCCCTGCCAGGACTGTGCAGCTACGTTACTCATAAGTAGCATGGGTCCTGAGCGCGCGCTCAGCGCAGCGCACCGCAGCAGTGCCATCCCGCACCTGGAGGAGAGCCATCGTGCCTCGTACCGTCAGGGACGTCGTCTTCGTCGACGGCGTCCGCACCCCGTTCGGCAAGGCGGGCCCGAAGGGCATCTACCACGAGACCCGCGCCGACGACCTCGTCGTGAAGGCGATCCGGGAGCTGCTGCGCCGCAACCCCGGTCTCGACCCCAAGCAGATCGACGAGGTCGCCATCGCCGCGACCACGCAGATCGGTGACCAGGGCCTGACCCTCGGCCGTACGGCCGGCATCCTCGCGGGACTGCCGCAGTCGGTGCCCGGCTACTCCATCGACCGTATGTGCGCCGGCGCCCTGACCGCCGTGACGTCCGTCGCCGGGTCGATCGCCTTCGGCGCCTACGACGCCGTCATCGCCGGTGGTGTCGAGCACATGGGCCGCCACCCGATGGGCGAGGGCGTGGACCCGAACCCGCGGTTCGTCAGCGAGAAGCTGGTCGACGAGTCGGCGCTGTTCATGGGCATGACCGCCGAGAACCTGCACGACCGCTACCCGACCATCACCAAGCAGCGCGCCGACGAGTACGCGGTGCGTTCGCAGGAGAAGGCCGCCAAGGCTTACGCCAACGGCAAGATCCAGCAGGACCTGGTGCCGATCTCCGTACGCCGGACGAACGCCGAGGCCGGCGAGACCGGCTGGGGTCTGGTCACGGCGGACGAGCCGATGCGTCCCGGCACCACCCTGGAGAGCCTCGCCGGTCTCAAGACCCCGTTCCGTGTGCACGGCCGGGTCACCGCCGGTAACGCGGCCGGTCTGAACGACGGCGCCACCGCGTCGATCATCGCGAGCGAGGACTTCGCCCGTGAGAACAACCTGCCGGTGAAGATGCGCCTGGTCTCGTACGCCTTCGCGGGCGTCGAGCCCGAGGTCATGGGCTACGGCCCGATCCCGGCGACCGAGAAGGCCCTCGCCAAGGCCGGTCTGTCGATCGAGGACATCAACCTCTTCGAGATCAACGAGGCCTTCGCGGTCCAGGTGCTCGCCTTCCTGGAGCACTACGGCATCGCCGACGACGACGCGCGCGTCAACCAGTACGGCGGCGCCATCGCCTACGGCCACCCGCTCGCCTCCTCCGGCGTCCGTCTGATGACGCAGCTGGCCCGCCAGTTCGAGGAGCAGCCGGAGGTCCGCTACGGCCTCACCACCATGTGCGTCGGCTTCGGCATGGGCGCCACGGTGATCTGGGAGAACCCGCACCACAAGGACGCCGGAGGCGACAAGTGAGCACCGCTGAACTTCTCAAGGGAGCGGCCGAGCTGTTCCCCGACGAGGTCGTGACGTCCGCGCACGTACGTCACCTCGACCTGCCGTACGGCGCCGGGCGCTTCGCGCTCATCACGCTGGACAACGGCTTCGACCACACCAAGCCGACCACCTTCGGCCCGCAGTCGCTGGCGAACCTCGACACCGCCATCGACCAGGTCGAGGCCGAGGCCGCCGCCGGTGACATCGTCGGCGTCGGCATCACCGGCAAGCCGTTCATCTTCGCCGTCGGCGCCGACCTCAAGGGCGTCGAGCTCCTCAAGGAGCACAAGGACGCGCTCGCCATCGGCAAGGGCGGCCACGAGGTCTTCAAGCGCCTGTCGGCCCTCGCGGTCCCGACCTTCGCGTACTACAACGGCGCCGCGATGGGCGGTGGCGTCGAGGTCGGTCTGCACTGCAAGTACCGGACCGTCTCGAAGGCGCTCCCGGCCTTCTCGCTGCCCGAGGTCTTCCTCGGCCTGGTCCCCGGCTGGGGCGGCTGCACGATCCTGCCGAACCTGATCGGTGCCGACAAGGCCGTCTCGGTGATCATCGAGAACAGCCTCAACCAGAACAAGCAGCTCAGGGGCCAGCAGGTCTTCGACCTCGGTATCGCCGACGCCATCTTCGAGGGCGCCGACTTCCTGGAGCAGTCGCTGATCTGGACCGCCCAGGTGCTGAAGGGCGACGTCGAGGTCGAGCGTCCGGTGATCGACCGCGGTGAGGCCTGGGACCAGGCGGTCGCCAAGGGCCGCTTCATCGCGGACTCGAAGGTGCACGGGGCCGCTCCGGCCGCCTACCGCGCCCTCGACATCATCGCCGCCGCCAAGAACGGCGACCTCCAGCAGGGTTACGACGCCGAGGACAAGGCGCTCGCCGACCTGATCATGGGTGGCGAACTGCGGTCCGGCATCTACGCCTTCAACCTGGTGCAGAAGCGCGGCAAGCGCCCGGCGGGTGCGCCGGACAAGTCGCTCGCGCGCCCGGTCACCAAGGTCGGTGTCGTCGGCGCCGGTCTGATGGCCTCCCAGCTCGCGCTGCTCTTCCTGCGCCGCCTCGAAGTGCCGGTAGTGCTGACCGACATCGACCAGGAGCGCGTCGACAAGGGTGTGGGCTACGTCCACGCCGAGATCGACAAGCTGCTCGGCAAGGGCCGTATCAACCAGGACAAGGCCAACCGCCTGAAGGCCCTGGTCACCGGTGTCCTGGACAAGGCCGAGGGCTTCGCGGACGCGGACTTCGTCATCGAGGCCGTCTTCGAGGAGATCGGCGTCAAGCAGCAGGTGTTCGCGGAGGTCGAGGCGGTCGCCCCGGCGCACGCGATCTTCGCCACCAACACCTCCTCGCTGTCGGTCTCCGAGATGGCGTCGAAGCTCAAGAACCCCGAGCGGGTCGTGGGCTTCCACTTCTTCAACCCGGTCGCGGTCCTGCCGCTCCTTGAGATCGTCCGCGGCGAGAAGACGGACGACGCCTCGCTGGCCACGGCCTTCGCCGTCGCCAAGAAGCTGAAGAAGACCGCGGTGCTCACCAAGGACGCCCCGGCGTTCGTCGTGAACCGCATCCTCACCCGCTTCATGGGCGAGATCCAGAACGTCATCGACGAGGGCACCCCGGTCGAGGTCGCCGAGAAGGCCGTCGAGCCGCTCGGCCTGCCGATGTCCCCGCTGGTGCTGCTGGAGCTGGTCGGCCCGGCGATCGGCCTGCACGTCTCCGAGACGCTCAACAAGGCGTTCCCGGACCGCTTCAAGGTCTCCCCGAACCTCGCGGCCGTCGTCAAGGCGGGCAAGCGCGGCTTCTACGTCTACGACTCCGGCAAGCCGGAGCTGGACCCCGAGGTCGCCGCGCTCCTGAAGCAGGGCGACGTCGTCCTGACCGAGGAGCAGGTCCGCGACCGCGTCCTGGACGCGGTGGCGCAGGAGATCGGGCTCATGCTCGACGAGGGCGTCGTCGCCGAGGCCCAGGACATCGACCTCTGCCTGATCACGGGCGCCGGCTGGCCCTTCCACCTGGGCGGCATCACGCCGTACCTGGACCGCGAGGGTGTCTCCGAGCGCGTGAACGGCAAGAAGTTCCTGGCACCGGGCGTGGCGAGCGTCCCCGCGTAAGCGCTCCGCTGTGAACGCCGGTGCCCCGCATGCCGACTTGGTGTGCGGGGCACCGGCGTTTGTGCGCACGTGCCTGGGGGCTCCGCCTCCAGACGGGTGACGTCCTGTGACGAGTGCCGAAGTCACTCGGAGCTGGTGCTGAGCGGGACCGGTCCCGGGGCGGCGTCGATACCATCCTCACCAGCGGGGCTGGCCGTAGGGGGAGAGGGAACTCGTGGTGCGGGAGTGCTGGTTCTGCGGGAATGCCACACCGGCGTCGTGGCATGACCGTGTGCTGGGGCTGCACCGGGACGCCGACACGACCATGACCCCGTGGATCGTTGTCCTGCGCACCACGTGGCGCCGGGAAGTCGTACATGTGCCACGCTGTGCCCGCTGCCACACCGGACATCAGATCGAGCTGACTGCGGCGGTGCTCTCCATAGCCGCGCTGATCGCCTACGCCGCCAGCGGCCAACTGGACCGACTCCTCGGCATTCTGCCGGCTTCGGCCGGAGAGCGGACGGTCGCAGGGATCTGGGCGGCCGTGGCTTGCCTTCCGGGACTCACCTGGCTCGCCATCAGGCATGGGGGGCTGCCATGGCGGCGCCTGGCCCCCCACCGCCTGGGCTACGCCCGCCACCACCCGGAGTTCGTGCGACTCCTGGACGAGGGCTGGAAACCCAGGCCGGGGCCCTTTCCCTACTGGGGAAACCCGCCCAACCCCCATTACCCTCCGCAGCCGGGCAAACTCCGGCGGCTCATCGGACGCGTCATCGGCCTGGTCGGAACAGCCTGCGCCCTCGCCATCCCCGTCGCCTACTTCCAGGGCTACGAAGAACTGGCCGGAGGTCTCATCGCGGCGGCGGCAGGGCTGTTCGCCCTGTCCTCGAAGATCAAACCCGAGAACTGAACGCCGTCTTCGAAGCACTTCTCGGCCGTCCGGCCGACGAGATCGCCGGTGGCGACCGCTTGTGACTGACTGGCTGATGCTCCATCGCCGCCTGACCCGCGGCTACGAGACTCTCCCGCCCGCTCCGAAACCATGATCCACCTGGCCGAGACCGACCTCATGGCCCGCCGCCTCACCGGCGAGAGCACCATCTCCTGGCGCGACCCGACATCAACGGATCAAAGCCGCATCCCGGGATGAAACAACGGGAGAAATCGACCTCTCAGGCCTCCCGCCAAGCCTCCAACGCCAGCCCCGGCTCGTCCTTGCGCCGGGTGATCAGCAGTTGCCCGGTAGACGGGGACACCGAAGCCGCCACCACCCGCTCCGCCTCGTCCACCGCCAGCCCCACCACCGCGTCCACCGGCAACTGCGGCCCCGACTCGGTCCACCACGCCCCCGCCGACTCCCGCTCCGTCGGATACGCGGCGAAGGCGACGCGGCCGCTCGCCGAGCGCTGGGCCAGCAACGTGCAGTCGTGGCCGTCGAGTTCGCAGCGGATCGCGGACACCGCGCCGGGGCCGGCGGACGGCAGCAACGTCACCGGCTTGGTGCCGGGGCGCCAGGCGCACAGGTCGCCGGAGTCGTCGGCGTAGAAGAGGGTGGAGTGGTCCGCGGAGGTGGCCAGGGCGTGCAGGGTGCCCGCGCGGACCGGGGTCTCCATCGTCTCCTCCAGGAAGGGGACGCCGCCCGGCTTCTCCTGCCGCCAGTGCAGGATGGCGCCGGGGACGGCCGCGTACAGCTCGACCAGTCCGGACTCGCCGGTCACGGCCGCCAACTCGCCTTGTACGTCAAGCCCCTTGAGGTCGCGCCAGGGTCCCCAGCCGCCCACCTCCTTCTGGCCGCGCATGCTCACCCCGCCCGCCGTGTTGGGGACGAAGACATGGGCCCGCCCCTGCGCGTCGACCGTGACGGCGGGCGTGCCGGTGCGGTCGCCGGCCTTGTCCGGGTGGCCGATGGACATCCAGTCCAGGGCGGCCAGGCGCGGCCGGAAGTGCGTGGAGTGGACGAGGCCCGCCTCGCCCGCCTTGGTGGGGCGCCAGGCGGCCAGATGGGCGTAGGAGTCGGCGCCCTGCCCGACCGCGGGCCCGGGGCGCAGCTTCTGGTCGCCTCCGACCCGGCGCGGGGGTTCCCAGGGGCCGCCGGGTCCGAGTTCCGCCCGGCACAGGACGCCGTCGTCGGTCGGCAGATAGACGCTGAGGCGGCCGTCGCGGCCGCGGATGAGCCAGTCGCCGTTCACCGTTTCACCTTATGCGGGGCGGGTTGGTGCTCGCGTGCCGCCCCCTGCCTGGTCAGGCGCGGCACCCGCCGGGCTCGTCGAAGGCCTGGGCGCCGCGGATGCTGTTGATCACAATCTGGAGCGATCGCACATGACTCGGCGGTCAGGTGCGTGCCGCCCGGCGCCGAGAAGGCAGGCTGGACGTCGGCAGCAAAGTCCGTAGGAGAAGGGGAAGTCGACGTCATGACCGACAAGCTCACCGTGAGCGTCCTGGGCACCGGCATCATGGGCGCCGCCATGGCCCGCAACCTCGCCAGGGCCGGACACACCGTCCGCGTCTGGAACCGCACCCGCGCCAAGGCCGAGCCCCTGGCCGCCGACGGCGCGCTCGTCGCCGGCACGCCCGCCGAGGCGGTCCAGGGCGCCGACGTCGTCCTGACCATGCTCTACGACGGTCCCGCGGCGCTGGACGTCATGCGTGAGGCGGCGCCCGCGCTGCGTTCCGGTGCCGCCTGGGTGCAGTCGACGACCGCCGGCATCGAGGCGATCGCCGACCTGGCCGCCTTCGCCCGCGAGCACGACCTCGTCTTCTACGACGCCCCCGTGCTCGGCACCCGCCAGCCGGCAGAGGCCGGACAGCTCACCGTGCTGGCGGCGGGGCCGGTCGAGGGGCGCGGGACGGTGGCGCCGGTGTTCGACGCCGTCGGCGCCCGTACGGTGTGGACCGGCGCGGACGGCGGGGCGGGCACGGCCACCCGGCTGAAGCTGGTCGCCAACAGCTGGGTGCTCGCGGTGACCAACGCGGCCAGTGAGGTGCTGGCGCTCTCCAAGGCCCTGGACGTGGATCCGCAGCGCTTCTTCGATGTGATCGACGGCGGTCCGCTCGACATGGGGTATCTGCGGGCCAAGACCGGGCTGGTCCTGAACGACGGGCTGTCCCCGGCCCAGTTCGCGGTGTCCACGGCGGCGAAGGACGCGCGGCTCATCGTGGAGGCGGGTGAGCGGTACGGCGTACGCCTGGATGTGGCGGCGGCGAGCGCGGAGCGGTTCGAGCGGGCGGCTGCGCAGGGGCACGGGAACGAGGACATGGCGGCGGCGTACTTCGCGAGCTTCGACGAGAAGGGGACGGCCGAGGAGTGAGCCATGCCGTGCGACGCTTGCCCCATGACTGAGGACACCCCGCTGCTCGTGATCGTCGACGCCGCCAATGTCGTCGGATCCGTGCCCGACGGCTGGTGGCGGGATCGGCGCGGGGCCGCCGAGCGGCTGCGGGACCGGCTGGCGGCGGACGGGGTGCCGGGGCGTGCGGGGCCGGTCGAGATCGTGCTCGTGGTGGAGGGGGCCGCTCGCGGAGTGGAGACCGTGCCGGGCGTGCGGGTGGAGTCCGCTCCCGGGAGCGGGGACGATCACATGGTCGAGCTCGTCGCGCGGGCGGGTGGGCGGCCCTGTCTGGTGGTGACCGCGGACCGGGAACTGCGCCGGAGGGTGACGGAGTTGGGGGCGGAGGTGGCGGGGCCGCGTACGGTACGGCCGTAGGGACCCGTGGGGATCCGCAGGGAGCCGTACGGATCGCGCACCTAGGTACGGCTCCGTACGTACAGCACCGCCCCCTCCACCACCCCCACCTCCTCGTACCCCGCCGCGAGCAGCCGCCGCAGACCGGGCACCCGCTGAGATCCGTACGGCTTCCCGCGCGAGTCGTCCACCACCAGCGCCGGCGCCCGCTCGGTCATCTCCTCGCGGAAGACCGCCCACGCCCCGTCGACCGCGTATCGCTCGCCGACCTGTGGGCCGTCGCGTCCCCCGCTGTAGTTGGTGAGGAGCCCCGCCGTCAGATAACGGCTCGCGGGTCTGCGGTCGGCCAGCCAGTACGTCTCGGGGTGTATGCCCCAGACGAGGACCCGCTCCCCCGGCTCGGTCCGCATCGCCACCTCGTCCGCCAGCCTCCTCGCGTGGTCGAGCTCGGGTCGGGGCGCGAGCAGCCCCCAGGTGAGGAACAGGGCGCAGCAGCAGGCCGAGGTCAGGACCGCTTGGGTCAGGCGCTCGCGCGGCAGGATCTGCAGCGCGGCCGTCGCCAACAGGGCGAGGGGCGGCAGGAGTTGGAGGTAGTAGTGGCCGAAGAAGTGGAAGCCGAGCACGACCGCGCCGGCCGACGCGGCCGACCACAGCCAGAGGTCGGCGGCACCCGTGCGGGCCGGCCGCAGCACCCGTAGCACCGGCGGGATCAGTCCGGCGCATGCCACCGCCAGGATCGCCGCGTTCGTCACCCCCCGTACCAGGACGTGGATCTCGGAGCCGGTGAAGGAGGCGTACGCCCCCGATCCCGTGACCGTCCAGAACAGGAACCCCGCCGGGTCGGTCACCACGGCCACCGCCAGCACCGGCACCACCACCCCGGCCCCCAACCGCACCAGTCCCCCGGCCCGGACCTCCCCCGCCGACACGCACAGCCACATCACCGGCACCAGCACCGCCCCGCCGGTCTGTTTGGCGAGGAAGGCGGCCGCGACCGCCAGGCCCGCCGCGCCCCACCGGCGCCGGTCCGCGCACCACATCGCCGCCGCCGTGCACGGCAGCATGAACACCTCGAAGGTCGCGGCCTGGGCATCCTCCGGGTTGAGCCCGACCGAGACCAGCAGATACAGCACTCCGGCCGTCCCGCCCGCCGTATCGCCCCAGCGGCGGCGGGCCAGCGAGGCGAGCAGCACGGCGGTCAGCAGCTGGGCCGCGACGGCCAGGACCCGCACCGATGTAAGCGATCCGGACCCGGCCACCGCGAACGCGGCCTGGTACAGCCACGGCACCAGCGGCGGCTTGCGGTCGACGACCGTGGCGTACAGCTCTCCGCCCTGCGCCAGCAGCCGTGCCTGTACGGCGAGATAGCCCTCGTCGGGGTTCCACAGCGGCCTGGTGAAGGAGGGGATGCGGGTGACGCAGGCCAGCAGGGCCAGGGTGGGGAGCAGCCGTCTCCAGTAGCCGCGTTCCGCACGCGGGGTGGACACGGAGCGTGATGGTGTGAGGAGCTCGGCGACCATGGGGTGAACGCTATCCGGCCCCGCAGTCCCTGCCGAAGCAGGACATACGGGGCCGGAGGGCGGCGGGTTGACCGTCCGTCAACCGCTGGCCTCGACTACGCGGTGTCTCCCTTCGGCGGCTTCGTGACCTCGCCGACAGTCGTCTCCGCGTGCCGTCCGAGCCGGCTGTGGGAGCGGCCGTAGAGGAAGTACACGAAGAACCCGGCGGCCATCCAGATGGCGAACCGCACCCATGTCTCGGCGGGCAGGTTGATCATCAGCCACAGCGAGGCGCACACCGAAAGGATCGGGATGACCGGCACCCACGGGGTGCGGAAGGACCGGTGCAGGTCCGGGCGGGTCCTGCGGAGGATGATCACGCCGATGGCCACGACCACGAAGGCGAACAGGGTGCCGATGTTCACCAGGGCGGCGAGTTCGGTCAGCGGGGTGAAGCCGGCGAGGATCGCGATGACCACGCCGAGCAGGATGGTCGGGCGGTGCGGGGTCTTGAACTTCGGGTGGACGTGGGAGAAGAAGCGGGGCAGCAGTCCGTCGCGGCTCATCGCGAAGAAGACGCGGGTCTGGCCGAGGAGCAGGATCATGCAGACGGTCGTCAGGCCGACGGCGGCGCCGAAGCTGATGAAGCCCGCGTACCAGGGATGCCCGGTGGCCTTGAAGGCGTCGGCGAGCGGGGCGTCCACGGACAGCCGGCTGTAGTGCTGCATGCCGGTGACGACGATCGACACGGCGACGTACAGGGTGGTGCAGATGAGGAGGGAGCCGAGGATGCCGCGCGGCATGTCGCGCTGCGGGTTCTTGGTCTCCTCGGCGGCGGTGGCCACCACGTCGAAGCCGATGAAGGCGAAGAACACGACCGAGGCGGCGGTGAAGATGCCCATCACGCCGAAGTTGGAGGGCGCCCAGCCGAACATCAGCTGGATCAGGGGGGCCTGGAGGCTCTCCCCGGCCTCCACGGGCACCTGCTTCGGGATGAACGGGTCGTAGTTGTCACCCTCGATGAGGAAGGCGCCCGCGATGATCACGACGAGGACGACGGTCACCTTGATGGCGACGACGAGCGAGGTGATCCGCGCGGACAGCTTCATGCCGACGACGAGGACGGCGGTGAGGACGAGGACGAGCACGGCGGCGAGGATGTCGAAGCCGAAGGCGTCGGCGCCCTCCCGGCTGCCCAGGCCGGCGGGCATCTCCCAGCCCGCGTTGTCCATGAGCGACTGGATGTAGCCGGACCAGCCGACGGCCACCACCGCCGTCCCGAGTGCGAACTCCAGGACCAGGTCCCAGCCGATGATCCAGGCGGGCAGTTCGCCGAGGGAGGCGTACGAGAACGTGTAGGCGGACCCGGCGACCGGGACCGTGGAGGCGAACTCGGCATAACAGAGCGCGGCCAGCGCGCAGGCGACGCCGGCCGCGACGAACGCCAGGGCCACCGCCGGCCCGGCGTTGTTCTTGGCGACCGTACCGGTCAGGACGAAGATGCCGGTGCCGATGATGACGCCGACACCGAAGACGGTCAGATCCAGCGCGGACAAGGACTTCTTGAGCGCGTGCTCTGGCTCCTCGGTGTCGAGGATGGACTGCTCGACTCTCTTCGTCCGGAAGAGACTGCTGCTCACGGGGTTTACCTCCCACGCTTGTCGTCCTCGACATGATCGAGAGGGGGCGTGATACGCCTGCCCCGGCGCGGGCGGATTCACACAGATGGGCCGGTCTCGCCACCGTCGCGGGTGGTGAAACCGGCCCGTCCGGCCGCATGAAGGTGTCAGTCGCGCGCGGGCTCCACCGAGTCGACCTCGGCCGCCGTACGGTCGAACCGGCCGTCCAGCTTGGAGACCAGCCCGGTCACCTGGCGGGCGATGTCGGGGGCGGTGAGGCCGATCTCGGCCATCACCTCGGCGCGGGAGGCGTGGTCGAGGAAGCGCGGCGGGATACCGAAGTCACGCAGCGGGACGTCGACGCCCGCGTCCCGCAGGGCCTGCGCGATCGCCGAGCCGACGCCGCCGACGCGGGAGTTGTCCTCGACGGTGACGACCACGCGGTGCCGCTCGGCGAGCGGGGCCATGGCCTCGTCGACGGGCTTGACCCAGCGCGGGTCGACGACCGTGGTGGAGATGCCCTGCTTGTCGAGCAGGTCGGCGATCTCCAGGCACATCGGGGCGAGGGCGCCCACGGAGACCAGCAGCACGTCCGGGGTGTCGGTGCCGGGTTCGCGCAGCACGTCCATGCCGCCCACCCGCCCCACGGCGGGGACGGCGGGGCCGACGGCGCCCTTGGAGAAGCGGACGACGGTCGGCGCGTCCTTGACCTCGACGGCCTCGCGCAGCTGGGCCCGTACCTGGTCGGCGTCGCGCGGGGCGGCCAGCCGCAGGCCGGGCACGACCTGGAGGATCGACATGTCCCACATGCCGTTGTGGGAGGCGCCGTCGGTGCCGGTGACGCCGGCGCGGTCGAGCACGAAGGTGACACCGCACTTGTGCAGCGCCACGTCCATGAGGACCTGGTCGAAGGCGCGGTTGAGGAAGGTGGCGTAGACGGCGAAGACGGGGTGCAGCCCGCCGTGGGCCAGACCCGCGGCCGACACGGCGCCGTGCTGCTCCGCGATGCCGACGTCGTAGATCCGGTCCGGGAAGGCGTCCGCGAACTTCTTCAGGCCGACCGGCTGCAGCATCGCCGCGGTGATCGCCACGATGTCCTCGCGCTCCTTGCCGAGCCGCACCATCTCGTCGCCGAAGACGGAGGTCCAGTCGGCGCCCGACGCCTTGATCGGCAGGCCTGTGTCGGGGTGGATGGGGCCGATGCCGTGGAAGCGGTCGGCCTCGTCCTGGAGGGCGGGCTGGTAGCCGCGGCCCTTCTCGGTGAGGCAGTGCACGATGACCGGGCCACCGAACCGCTTGGCCCGCGCGAGCGCCGACTCCAGCGCCTCGACGTCGTGCCCGTCGATCGGCCCGACGTACTTCAGGCCGAGGTCCTCGAACATGCCCTGCGGCGCGATGAAGTCCTTGAGGCCCTTCTTGGCGCCGTGCAGGGTCTCGTAGAGCGGCTTGCCGACGACCGGCGTGCGGTCGAGGATCTCCTTGGTGCGGGTGAGGAAGCGCTCGTAGCCGTCGGTCGTGCGCAGCGTCGCCAGGTGGTTCGCGAGGCCGCCGATCGTCGGCGCGTACGACCGCTCGTTGTCGTTGACGACGATGACGAGCGGGCGGTCCTTGGCCTCGGCGATGTTGTTCAGCGCCTCCCAGGCCATACCGCCGGTCAGCGCGCCGTCACCGATGACGGCCACGACATGGTCGTCGCGTTCGCGCAGCTGGTTGGCTTTGGCGAGGCCGTCGGCCCAGCCGAGGACGGTCGAGGCGTGCGAGTTCTCGATGACGTCGTGCTCGGACTCCGCCTGCGAGGGGTAGCCGGACAGACCACCCTTCATCTTCAGCTTGCTGAAGTCCTGGCGGCCGGTGAGCAGCTTGTGGACGTAGGACTGGTGGCCGGTGTCCCAGAGCACCTTGTCCTTGGGCGAGTCGAAGACCCGGTGCAGGGCGATGGTCAGCTCCACCACACCGAGGTTGGGGCCGAGGTGGCCGCCGGTCTTGGACACCGCTTCGACGAGGAAGGTCCGGATCTCCTCTGCCAGCTGGTCCAGCTGCTCAGGGCTGAGCCGGTCCAGATCGCGCGGTCCCGTGATGCGGGTCAGCAGCGGCACCCGTGCCTCCTTGCAGTAGAGCTGTTCGAGCTGTTGCCGGGCTTGTGAAGTCTAATGTTCCGCCTTCGCGGCCGACGCCCGGGCGGTGCGTCATAGGTCACGCGAACGGCTGTACCCAAGTTGTGGCGTTCCTACGACATGACTGTGCCCGGCACCGCCATGGGTGCCGGGCACAGGGTCGGTGCGCGGTGCCGCTACGCGCGACCGGCGGTCTTCTGCGTCTTGCGGGTGATCGAGTCGATCACGACCGTCGTCAGCAGAACACCCGCGGTGATCATGTACTTCACCGGCTCGGCGATCGACTCCAGCTGGAGCCCGTACTGGATCGAGACGATCACCAGCACACCGAGCAGCGCGTTCCACGTACGACCGCGACCGCCGAACAGCGACGTACCACCGATGACGGCCGCCGCGATGGCGTTCATCAGCAGGTCACCCGTACCGGCGCTCTGGTTGGCGGAAGCGATCTTCGAGGCCAGGAACAGACCACCGATCGCGGCGAAGCCACCCGAGATCGCGAACACGGAGATCCGCACCGCGGTGACGTTGATACCGGCACGGCGCGACGCCTCGACGCTGCCGCCGAGCGCGAAGACCTTGCGCCCGTACGAGGTACGCCGCAGCACGAAATCCGTGCCGACCAGGAAGACCAGGAAGATCACCGTGGCCAGCGGCAGGCCCTTGTACTGGTTGTACATGATCGCCGCGGCGAAGGAGACCACGCCCAGCAGCACCGTGCGCAGGATGGTGTCGCTCAGCGGACGGGACGGGATCCCGGCGGCCTCACGGCGGCGGTTGCTCAGGAACGAGGTGATGAAGAACACCGCGGTCATGAACGCCGCCAGGCCGTACGCCGCCGCGACATCCGTGAAGAAGTACGTCGTCAGGTTGCCGATCAGACCGTCGCTGTCGAGGTTGATCGTGCCGTTCTCGCCCAGCGTCTGGAGCATGAAGCCGAGCCAGAAGAGCAGACCGGCCAGCGTGACGGCGAACGCCGGCGCGCCCAGCACCGCGAAGAAGAAGCCGTGCGCCGCCCCGATGACGACACCCGCCGCGACGGCGAAGAGCACGGCCGCCCACTCGGGCCAGCCCTGGTTGACCGCGAGGACGGCCGCGATGGCGCTGGAGGCGCCGCTGACCGAGCCGACGGACAGGTCGATCTCGCCGAGCAGCAGCACGAAGACGATGCCGACGGAGATCATGCCCGTGCCGACCATCGTGACGGTGATGTCGTTGATGTTCTGCGCGGACAGGAAGGCGGAGTTCAGGCTCTGGAAGATGATGCAGATGGCGACCAGGCCGAGGATGACCGGCAGGGAGCCCAGCTCACCGGCCTTCATCTTGCGCTTGAACTCGCCGAGGTAGCCGGCCAGGCCCTGCTCCTGCACCAGCAGGCGCGGGTCGACCGCGGTCACCGCGGCCGCGGCGGCCTCGGTGTTGACGACCTCGTGGTCCTGCGCCGTCGCGGAGGTCTTGTCGATGCTCACTTGGAAACCTCCCCGGTCGTGCGCGCCGCACGGCGGGTCACGGCGTTGTCGGTGGCGCCGGTGATGGCGGAGATGATCTCCTCCTGCGAGGTCGTCCTGACCTCGAAGACGCCGTTGTTGCGGCCGAGGCGCAGCACGGCGACCTTGTCCGCGACGGCCTTGACGTCGGCCATGTTGTGGCTGATGAGGATCACGGCGTGCCCGCGCTCGCGCAGCCGCTCCACGAGGTCGAGGACCTGGGCGGTCTGCTCGACGCCGAGGGCGGCGGTGGGCTCGTCGAGGATGACCAGCTTGGGCTCGCCGAGCATGGAGCGGGCGATGGCCACGGTCTGGCGCTGACCGCCGGAGAGCGAGGCGATCGGGATACGCACGCTGGGGATGCGGATCGACAGGGTCTGCAGCAGCTCGCGCGAGCGGCGCTCCATCTCGACCTCGTCGAGCACGCCCCATTTGCGGACCTCACGGCCCAGGTAGAGGTTGCCGACGACGTCGATGTTGTCGCACAGCGCGAGATCCTGGTAGACCGTCGCGATGCCCAGGCTCTGGGCGTCGTGCGGCCGGTTGATCGAAACGGCCTTGCCTTCCCACTCGATGACGCCCTCATCGATGGGGTGCACGCCGGCGATCGTCTTCACCAGCGTGGACTTTCCGGCGCCGTTGTCGCCCACCAGGGCGACCACTTCACCGGCGTGGACCTCAAGCTCTACGTCGGTGAGCGCCTGGACGGCACCGAATCGCTTGGAGACCCCGCGCAACGCCAGCACGGGCGTAGCGGACACGTGAACCATCTCCTTCGCCGCCTGACCCGGCGGAAGGTAGTGCAGAAAAGTTGGGGGGGTCCGTCCGGCGCCCCGCGCCGAGCTTTGCGGGGCTGTCTGATGCGCGGGGCGCCGGAGGAGTCTGGAGCAGTCATGTCCCGTGCGGGAATTCGAGGACGAATCCCCGCACCTGGAAAGGGACCTGACTCAGCCGATGTTGAGCTTCTCGCAGGCGGCCTTGTACTTGCCGGTGCAGATCTCGTCGGCCGTGTAGACGCCGTCCTTGATGACGGTGTCGTTGATGTTGTCCTTCGTCAGCGACGTGACGTCGACGAGCACGGACGGGACGTCCTTCGCGCTGTCGCTGCTGACCTTGTCCTTGGCGATGGAGTCGAGCGACTTGCCCTGGGCGAGCGCTACGGCCATCTCGGCGGCGGCCTCGGCCTCGGGGGCGTACGGCTTGTAGACGCTCATGTACTGCTCACCGGCGACGATGCGCTGCACGGCGGCGAGCTCGGCGTCCTGGCCGGTGACCGGGATGTCGGCGATGCCCGCGGCCTTGAGGGCGGTGATGATACCGCCGGCCATGCCGTCGTTGGCGGAGTAGACGCCCGCGATGTTGTTCTTGCCGACCGCCGAGATCGCCGCCTCCATCTCGGAGTTGGCGTTTTCCGGCTTCCACTCCTTGGTGTCGTACTCCTTGGCGATGGTGACCTTGCCGTCGAGTGCGGAGTGGGCGCCTTCCTTGAACTGCGCGGCGTTCGGGTCGGTGACCGAGCCGTTGATCATGACGATCTTGGAGTCCTTGGTGGCCTTGTCACCCAGCGCCGTCAGCAGGGCCTCGCCCTGGGTCTTGCCGACCGCGACGTTGTCGAACGAGGTGTAGGCGCTGATCGGGCCCTCGGCCAGACGGTCGTAGGCGACGACCTTGATGCCCTGGTCCACGGCCTTCTGCACGGAGTTCTTGATCGCCTTGGCGTCGACGGCGTCCAGGATCAGGACGTCCACCCTGTTGGTGATCATGGTGTCGACCTGCTGCGCCTGCAGGTTGGCGTCCTGCTTGGCGTTGTTGTAGTCGATCGTCGCCTTGCCGTTCGTCAGCTCCTTGATCTTCTGCTCGATCAGGGGCCGGTCGAACTTCTCGTAGCGCGCGGTCTGGTTCTCCGGGAGCAGGAGACCGACCTTGATGTCGTCACCCTTGGCCGCGGTGGCGGTGGCCTCGTCGTTGCCACCGGCTTCCTCGGCGCTGCCACAGGCAGCCAGCGAGATGGCCATCGCACCAAGGGCAACGGCTACGGCGGCACGACGCATACGCGTGTTCACTTCAGAAACCTCCCTGACGAGGCCGCGACGTTGCGGCCGAGGTGGCTGGAAGTCAACTCGGCCACACGTGCGACGTCAAGAAGTAAATCCTTAACGGGTTGGCAACGGTGCCATCCGTTCTCTAAGTGAAGGCAGGGGTGGCCGCATGCAGGGTGCTGTCCAAAAGGGTTGAATCGCCCATCTCGCTGAGCGCGAGCGCCAGCGCTCCGAGCACCTCCGCACGACCGCCAAGTGCCCCGGGGAGAACGGACAGTTGGCGCGCCGCGCTGGGGATGGCATAGCGGCCGACGGACTCCCGGATCGGCCCGAGCACCAGCTCACCGGCCTCGGCGAGATCGCCGCCCAGGACCACGCGGCTCGGGTTCAGGAGATTGCAGAGATTGGCGACTCCGCTGCCGATGTGGCGGCCGACGTCGGCGATCACCCGACGGCAGCCCGGGTCTCCGTCCCTGGCCAGCCGTACGACACCCTCCATGGTCAGATCGGTGCCATGGCTGGACTGGAGCAGCGGGAGCACATAGCGCGCGGCCGCGAAGGTCTCCAGGCAGCCCCGGTTTCCGCAGCGGCAGACAGGCCCGGACTCATCAAGAGTAATATGCCCGATTTCCCCCGCTGTGCCACCCGGGCCCCGGTAGATCTTGCCGCTGATGACCAGACCGGCGCCGACACCGCTGGCGACCTTGATGTACGCCAGGTCCCGCACACCCCGCCCGCTGCCCCAGACCAGCTCACCCAGGGCGCCCAGGTTGGCGTCGTTGTCCACGTGCACGGGCACGCCGAGCCGGCCGCGCAGCTCCTCGGCGGGCTTGGTGCCGGTCCAGCCGGGCAGGATGGCGGTCGAGCCGAGGGTGCCGGACTCGACGTCGATCGGGCCGGGTACGCCGAGACCGACGCCGGCGATCTTGGAGCGGTCGACGCCGGTCGACGCGATCAGCCGGTTGACCAGCTCCTCGGCCCGGTCGAAGCCCTGCGTCGAGGAGGCGTCCACGTCCAGCGGCTCGGACTCCTCGGCCAGCACCTGGTGGGCGAGGTTCCCGACCGCGACGCGCAAGTGCGTATGGCCGAAGTCGACCCCTATGACGATCCCGGCATCCCCGCTCAGCGAAACGCTGCGGGCCCGGCGGCCACCCGCCGAGGTGGGCGTGACCTCGACCGTTCCGCCGTCCTTGAGCTCTCGGACGATATTGGAGACCGTCGCCGCGGACAGACCCGTCGTCCTCGCGATCTCCGCCTGGGTGAGGGATCCGGCCAGCCGGACGGCCCGTACGACCCGCTCCAGGTTGGCTCGGTGCAGCGACGACTGCGACCCCGGAGTCTCCACGACGACCTCCTGCGCGCGGGACCGCTTCGATGGGGCCCCGCTACGTGTCCAACTAGTGAACTCTAAGCTGAGCCGTTCGGGTTGCCTCCCGTCAAGAGGTTGAACCGGATCCGGGAGTGTGTACGCGCACACGTGAGCCGCCCCGGGGCGAGGCGGCTCATGTGTGACGTGGGGTGACTCGGCGCTTACGGTGCGGCCAACAGAGAGCGTTTACTTCAGCGCGCCGGCCGTCAGACCCGCCTGCACCTGCCGTTGGAAGATGAAGTAGACGATCAGCACCGGCAGCATCGCGATCATCATGCCGGCCATCAGGGCGCCCCAGTCGTTCTCGTAGCCCTGCTGGAGGGCGATCATCGCCAGGCCCTGGGTGAGGACGTACTTGTCCTCGTTCTGGTTGAGGACCATCGGCAGCAGGTACTGGTTCCACTGCCCCAGGAAGTTGAAGATGCCGATGCTGATCAGACCCGGCTTGGCCATCGGCAGCATCACCTGGAAGAACGTCCGCGTGTGCGAGGCGCCGTCGATCAGCGCGGCCTCCGCGACCGACGTCGGCAGCGTGCGGAAGAACGCGGTCATGAAGAAGACCGTGAACGGCAGCGAATAGGCGATGTAGACCAGGATCAGTCCCTGGTACGTCGCGAGCAGCGAGCTTCCGGGGAAGTCCCGCAGCACGAAGAACAGCGGGATGACCAGCATGAACACCGGGAAGGACATGCCGGCCACGAACATGAAGTAGATGAACCGGTTGCCCGGGAAGGTGAACCGGGCCAGCACGTACGCGGCCATGGAGCCCAGCACCATCGTGCCGACCACCGAACCGCCCACCACGATCGCGGTGTTGAGGAAGTACTGGCCCATGTTCGCCTTGTTCCAGGCGTTGGCCCAGTTCTCGAAGTGCAGCGAGGTCGGCAGCCCCCACGGGTCGGAGAGGATGCCGTTGCTCGTCTTGAAGGAGCTCCACAGCACCCACAGCAGCGGTACGCCGACCATCAGCGCCCACACGACGAGCATGCCGTGCGAGAAGACGTGCAGGATGCCGCCCTCGGAGCTGCGGCCGTCGGTCGGGCCGAGCTTCGTGGTGACCCTCGGCCGGTCCGCCTCGTCCGTCTTGGTGACCGTGCCCGTGTTCGTGTCCGTCGTCATGTCGCCCGTACCCCTAGAACTCGATCCGCTCACGCCGCGCGAAGCGCATGGTGAGCACTGCGAACGTCATGGTGACGATGAGCATCGCGACGCCCATCGCGGACGCGTAGCCGAACTGGCTGTCGCGGAAGGCCGTCAGGTACAGGCGCAGCGGCATGACGTCCGTGGCGCCGTTGGGGCCGCCCATGTTGACCGACATGATCTGCACCAGGGCGAAGCCGTCCAGGGCGATGATGCCCATGTACACCCAGCCGGTCTGCACGGTGTCCCACAGCAGCGGCAGGGTGATCCGGAAGAAGGTGGGGAAGCGGCCCGCGCCGTCGAGCAGCGCCGCCTCGTAGATGTCCCGCGGAATGGACGCCATCGCCGCCGAGAACAGCACGACGTAGAAGCCCACATGGGACCAGATCATCACCGCCATGATGCACAGCAGGGCGAGGCTCTTCTCCCCCAGCCAGGCGTTCTGCCAGCTGTCCAGACCGACCGCGCCCAGCAGGGAGTTGAGCATGCCGTCCTGCGGGTCCGGGTTGTAGATGTTGAACCAGATGACGGCGATGATGGTGATGGAGATGACCTGCGGGAAGAAGAAGACGAATCGGTAGAACTTCGAGCCGACGACACCGGTGATGACTTCGTTCTTACGGCGCTTTCCGCCGACATTGAGCATGAAGGCGAAGAACAGGCCGAGTCCCAGCGTCACGATCGGCACCGCGATCAGCATGTAGACGTTGTGCCACAGCGCGTTCCAGAAGTCCTCGTTGTCCCACAGCTTTTCGAAGTTCTCGAATCCGACGAACTTCGCCGTGCCGACAAGCCCCGACCAGTCGGTCAGCGAGATCTGGAACGCCTGGACGAACGGCGAGATCACGAAGACCGCGTAGACGATGACGGGCAGGGCCAGGAAGCCCACGATGAATCGGTATTTGCCGTGTTGCATGGTGCTTCCCGGCCCTTCCCCTTGAGTGCCGTTGTACCTGACCGGACTCTGCGCCTGACCGGATGCCTACTTCTCGCGCTTGAACTTCTTCACGGAGTCGTCCTTCGCCACGGCGTCGGCGTATTGCTGCGTCTTCTTGATCCAGTCGGCCGCCTTCATCTCACCGGTGAGCAGCTGCCCGGTGAGACCGCCGATCTTCTCGTCCGTGAGCGAGGGGTACCACTCCTGGAGCTGGAGGCTGATGATGTTGTCGCCGGCCCCCTTGAACGCCTTGCTCGCCGAGGCGAGGCCCGGCGAGAGACTCATGCCCTCGGTGGCGTCGACGACACAGGTCAGCGACTTCACCAGCTTGGCGAAATTCTGCGCGTGCTTCTTGGACAGCATGATGCGCAGCAGTTCCATACCGCCGGCCGGGTTCTTGCCCTTGCTCGCCACGATGTACGGCTCGCTGGGCTCGGCGCGGAGCGTTCCGTGCGGCATCTTGTCGCCGCTGCCGCCGTCGAAGAGGGCGCCCACGGACATCTGGAAGTCCTTGGGCGTGGTCGGGGCCGCCTCGTTCTCCACCCAGGAGCCGTTCGGGATGAAGATGGCTTTGCCCTTGTTCCAGGCGGTCTGCGACTGAATGTGCGTCAGGCCCTGGCTGCCCTCCAGGAAGTACTTCTTGGCGGCCAGCTCCTCATAGTGCTCGACGACCGTCTTCACCGCGTCGTTGCTGGTCCAGGCGTTGGGCTCCAGGTTGTCGATGGCGATCCAGCCGTCCATGCCGCCGATCTTGGCGATCTGTGCGAACAGGTTGAAGTGGACGTAGTACGGATACTTTCCGGCGTACGTCCAGGGCGCGATGCCCTTCTTCTTGATCTCGCCGCACAGCTTGACCAT
The DNA here is from genome assembly GCF_030499515.1 of Streptomyces sp. DT2A-34. Classification (NCBI taxonomy): domain Bacteria; kingdom Bacillati; phylum Actinomycetota; class Actinomycetes; order Kitasatosporales; family Streptomycetaceae; genus Streptomyces; species Streptomyces sp. DT2A-34. Next base: position 1,992,584 of record NZ_JASTWJ010000001.1, read on the forward strand.
CTCGTCGAGGGTCTTGGGGTATTCCCAGCCGTTGTCGTCGAGGGCCTTCTGCGAATACCAGGTGCCGTAGATGGTGAAGGCGTAATAGAGCACGTCGAAGGTGTCGCCGTGCTTGCCCTTCTCGATGGTGCTCGGGTGGATGACCTCCGAGATCTTCTTGCTCGAGTCGTCCATCGAGGGGGCGTCGAGCAGCGCCTGGAGGTCCTGGAGCTGGCCCTGGGTGGACAGCTTGTTCATGTCCAGGTGGTCGGCGCCGGAGTTGTCGATGACGTCCGGCGGGTTGCCGCCGGCGAAGCGCGGGGTCAGCTTCGGCCCGACCTGCTGGGTGCCGGTGTGCTTGACCGGGGCGCCGTACGTGGCCTTGTAGTCGGCCTCCGCGTCCTTGGCGTACTGGTCGCCCAGGCCGCCCTTGAAGATGAACGCCTCCAGGGCGACGCCCTTCTCGACGCCGAGCGGGTTGGTGGCGGACTTCGCGCCGCCGGGCGCCTTGCTCTCCTTCTCCTCGCCGCCGCCACCGCCGGTGGCGCACGCGGACAGGAAACTCATCGTCGGTACGGCAATCAGACCCAGCGCGGCGGACCGCTTGATCAGATCGCGGCGTCCGACGCCTGCGGAGCCGTTCTTCTCAGGGTTCTCGGCGGAAGTGGATCCCATGCTCAAGTCCTCGCCTTCTCCAGGACTCAGGCGGTGAACCGGAGCCTCCCCGGCACCGCGATCGGGTCAAGCTGGGGTCGTGCAGGAAGTGCGGAATCATGTGAAGTGTCGACAGGTATAGTCCACTTCCCGTCAGCGGAGCAAGATCGAATGCAAGGTTGGCCGATGGTCTTTTCCGAGTTGAGACCTCGCGGAAATATGAACGGCCTGTGGGCGGCTTGCCGGAAAAATCCGCGACATAGGCCCCGAATGCCGCAGGCAACACCCTTGACAATACTTGGCACTTGAGCCACAACTGATCCTTGCGCAGCGAAGTTGACAACGTTGTCCCGTGCGCAGGGAGGGTACCGGCTTATGCAGCAGAGAGCTCGGCACAGATGGGGTAAGGCGGTCGTGTCGGCGGCCGCCTTTTGTTTGGCCGTGGGCTCGCAGGGCGCGGCGGTCGCCCTGCCTCAGGCGCCCGCGACGGCCGACCGGGAGTTCGCGTCCTCGTTCGAAGCGGGCGATCCGGCACCCGACTGGCTCAATACCGTGGACACCGCGCCGGACGGCGGCAAGCGGGCCTCGGGCGTCGACGGCGGCTACAGCAGCGGCATTCCGGGCAATGTGACCGACCATGTCACGGACGTACGGGCGAGCGGCGAGAACACCGGCGGCGGGGAGGTGAAGGAGAACCTCGCCGACGGGGAGCCGAGCAGCAAATGGCTGGTCTTCGAACCCACCGGGTGGGTGGAGTTCGACCTGGACAAACCGGTGAAGGTCGCTGAATACGCGCTCACCTCGGCCAATGACCATGCCGAGCGCGACCCGCGGGACTGGACCCTGAAGGGCTCCGCGGACGGCAAGGACTGGAAGACCCTCGACACCCGCTCCGGAGAGACGTTCGCCGAACGGTTCCAGACAAAGGCGTACGACATAGCGGAACCGGCCGAGTACCGGCATCTCCGGCTGGAGGTCTCCGAGAACAACGGCGCCCCCGACATTCTGCAAGTCGCCGACGTCCAGTTCTCGACCGGCGGCAGCGACGGCCCCGTCCCGCAGGACATGCTCTCCCTCGTCGACCGCGGCCCGAGCGGCTCGCCGACCGCGAAGGCGGGCGCGGGCTTCACCGGCAAGCGGGCCCTCAGGTACGCCGGACGTCATACGGCGGACGGGCGGGCGTACTCGTACAACAAGGTCTACGACGTGAACGTGGCCGTCGGCCGCGACACCCGGCTGTCGTACCGCGTCTTCCCGTCGATGGCGGACGGCGACCTCGACTACGACGCCACGAACGTCGCGGTCGACCTGGCCTTCACCGACGGCACCTCTCTGAGTGGCCTCGGCGCCACCGACCAGCACGGCTTCCCGCTGTCGCCGCGCGGGCAGGGCGCGGCGAAGGTGCTGTACGTCAACCAGTGGAACAACGTGGTCTCGCGGATCGGGTCGGTCGCGGCGGGCAAGACCGTCGACCGGATCCTCGTGGCGTACGACTCCCCCAAGGGCCCGGCGAAGTTCCGGGGCTGGCTGGACGACATCACGCTGAAGGCCGTGGCGCCCGAGAAGCCGAAGGCCCACCCCTCCGACTACGCGCTCACCACCCGCGGCACCCTCTCCAGCGGCGGCTTCTCGCGCGGCAACAACTTCCCGGCGACCGCCGTGCCGCACGGCTTCAACTTCTGGACGCCGGTGACGAACGCGGGCTCGCTGAGCTGGCTGTACGACTACGCACGCGCGAACAACGCCGACAACCTGCCGACGATCCAGGCGTTCAGCGCCAGTCACGAGCCCAGCCCCTGGATGGGTGACCGGCAGACCTTCCAGGTGATGCCGTCGGCCGCCTCCGGCACCCCGGACACCGGGCGTGAGGCACGCGAGCTCGCCTTCCGGCACGAGAACGAGACCGCGCGGCCGTACTACTACGGGGTGCGGTTCGAGAACGGGCTGAAGGCGGAGATGGCGCCGACCGATCACGCGGCGGTGCTGCGCTTCACCTACCCGGGCGACGACGCGAGCGTCCTCTTCGACAACGTGACCGATCAGGCCGGGCTCACGCTCGACAAGGAGAACGGGATCGTCGCCGGCTACTCGGACGTGAAGTCCGGGCTGTCGACGGGTGCGACACGGTTGTTCGTGTACGGCGAGTTCGACAAGCCCGTGACCGAGGGCTCCGCCGGCGGAGTGAAGGGCTACCTCCGCTTCGACGCCGGATCCGACCGGACCGTCACCCTCCGCCTCGCGACCTCGCTCATCGGCCTCGACCAGGCGAAGGACAACCTCCGCCAGGAGATCCCCGACGGCACCTCCTTCGACACGGTGAAGGCGCGCGCCCAGCGCCAGTGGGACCGGCTGCTCGGCAAGGTCGAGGTGGAGGGCGCGACGCAGGACCAGCTGACCACGCTGTACTCCAGCCTGTACCGGCTGTACCTGTATCCCAACTCCGGCTTCGAGAAGGTGGGTTCGAAGTACCAGTACGCGTCACCGATCTCACCCATGCCGGGTCCCGACACGCCGACGCACACCGGCGCGAAGATCGTGGACGGCAAGGTCTACGTGAACAACGGCTTCTGGGACACCTATCGGACGACGTGGCCCGCGTACTCGCTCCTGACGCCCCGTCAGGCGGGCGAGATGGTCGACGGGTTCGTGCAGCAGTACAAGGACGGCGGCTGGACCTCCCGCTGGTCCTCCCCCGGCTACGCCGACCTCATGACCGGCACCTCCTCGGACGTCGCCTTCGCCGACGCGTACGTCAAGGGCGTCGACTTCGACGCGAAGTCGGCGTACGACGCGGCCGTGAAGAACGCGACGGTGGTGCCCCCGTCGTCGGGCGTGGGCCGCAAGGGCATGGCGACCTCGCCCTTCCTCGGTTACACGAGCACCGAGACGCACGAGGGCCTGTCGTGGGCGCTGGAGGGCTACCTCAACGACTACGGCATCGCACGGATGGGCCAGGCGCTGCACCGGGAGACGGGCGAGAAGCGGTACAAGGAGGAGGCGGAGTACTTGCTCAACCGCGCCCGGGACTACGTGAACCTGTTCGACGGGAAGGCCGGCTTCTTCCAGGGCCGGGACGAGAAGGGCGACTGGCGCGTCGAGTCGTCCCAGTACGACCCGCGGGTGTGGGGGTACGACTACACGGAGACGAACGGCTGGGGGTACGCCTTCACGGCGCCCCAGGACAGCCGGGGCCTGGCCAACCTCTACGGCGGCCGCAGCGGCCTGGCTGACAAGCTCGACGAGTACTTCGCCACCCCGGAGACGGCCTCCCCCGAATTCGTCGGCTCCTACGGGGGCGTCATCCATGAGATGACGGAGGCGCGGGACGTGCGGATGGGCATGTACGGGCACTCCAACCAGGTCGCCCACCACGCCGTCTACATGTACGACGCGGCCGGGCAGCCCTGGAAGGCGCAGAAGAACGTCCGCGAGGTGCTGTCGCGGCTGTACGTCGGCAGCGAGATCGGGCAGGGCTACCACGGTGACGAGGACAACGGCGAGCAGTCGGCCTGGTTCCTCTTCTCCGCGCTGGGCTTCTATCCGCTGGTGATGGGCAGTGGCGAGTACGCCATCGGGTCGCCCTTGTTCACCAAGGCGACGGTCCGTCTGGAGAACGGCCGGGAGCTGGTCGTCAAGGCGCCGAGGAACAGCGCGCGCAATGTGTACGTACAGGGCCTGAAGGTCAACGGCGTTCCCTGGAGGTCGACTTCGCTCCCCCACTCGCTGATCGCGAAGGGCGGGGTCCTGGAGTTCGACATGGGGCCGCGGCCCTCCTCGTGGGGCACCGGCGGGAACGCGGCGCCGGTGTCGATCACCAAGGACGACGAGGTGCCGGTGCCGCGGGCGGATGTACTGGAGGGTGAAGGGGCCCTGTTCGACAACACCTCGGCGACTCAGGCGAGTGTCACTTCGGTGGATCTGCCGGTGTCCGAGGCCGCCAGGACGGTGCAGTACACCCTCACATCGCCCTCGGACCGGACGAAGGCGCCGACCGGCTGGACGCTCCAGGGATCCGACGACGGGACCACGTGGCGGACCCTCGACAAGCGCTCCGGGGAGTCCTTCGCCTGGGACCGGCAGACACGGGCGTTCTCCGTGGGGTCTCCGGGTACGTACGGGAAGTACCGCCTGGTGTTCGACGGTGAGGCGGTCGTGTCGGAAGTCGAACTGCTCGCCTGAGCAGGTGCATTGGGGGTCTCATGCAGGGTGTCGATCCGGCCTGGCTGCCGGACGAGGCGTTCCGGCCGATCGGCACCCGGCGGACGCTGATCCGTGGTTCGGGTCCGCTGGTGGACACGGTGCACGGTGAGGTGGCGCAGGCCTGCGAGCGGTTCGGGGGCAGCGTCTCGCGTGAACCCGGCTTGTATGACCTGGTGTTCGAACTGACCGGTGACGACGGCTACGAGGGGTTCACGTACGAGTGCGGTGACGGCTGTACGACCGTCACCGCGTCCGGCGCGCGCGGGCTGCTGTACGGCTTCTTCCACGTCGTCCGGCTCGGGGAGGCCGCCTTCGTTCGTGAGGTACAACGGGAGGAGCACCGGCCCGAGTGGGCCCTGCGCATGCTCGACCACTGGGACAACGTGGCCGTGCACCCGGTCATGGGCCAGGTGGAGCGCGGATACGCCGGCGGGTCGCTGTTCTGGGATGACGGTCGGGCGCGCGGGGAGTTGGAACGGGTGCGGGCGTACGGCAGGCTGCTTGCGGCCTGCGGGATCAATGCCCTGGCCGTGAACAACGTCAACGTGCACGCGACCGAGGCGCGTCTGCTGACCGACCGGCTCGGTGAAGTGGCCGACATCGCGGGTGCGTTGCGGCCGTACGGCATCCGGACGCATCTTTCGGTCAACTTCGCCGCGCCCGTCCTGCTGGGCGGGCTGCCGACGGCCGATCCGCTCGACGAGTCGGTGCGGGCGTGGTGGGCCGAGACGACCGCGCGGGTGTATGAGGCGATCCCCGACTTCGGCGGGTTCGTGGTCAAGGCGGACTCGGAAGGCCGGCCCGGCCCCTTCGCGTACGAGCGCAGTCATGCGGACGGCGCGAACATGCTCGCCGCCGCGCTCGCGCCGCACGGCGGTACGGTCCACTGGCGGGCGTTCGTCTACAACCACCGGCAGGACTGGCGGGACCGGACGACGGACCGGGCGCGGGCCGCGTACGACCATTTCGTGCCGCTGGACGGCGAGTTCGCCGACAACGCCGTCCTCCAGGTGAAGCACGGGCCGATGGACTTCCAGGTGCGCGAGCCGGTCTCGCCGCTGATCGGCGCGATGCCGCGCACCCGGCTGGCGGTGGAGTTGCAGGCCACGCAGGAGTACACCGGGCAGCAGCGGCATGTGTGCTGGCTGGGGCCGATGTGGAGCGAGGTGCTGCGGTTCCAGGTCGACGGGGTGTCCTGTGTCGGGGAGTTGGCGCGAGGCGGCCTCGTCGCCGTGTCCAACGTCGGCGACGACCCGTTCTGGACGGGCCATCCGCTGGCGCAGGCGAACCTGTATGCCTTCGGGCGGCTGGCCTGGCAGCCGGACGCGGATCCGGGCGGGATCCTCGACGAGTGGATCCGGCTCACCTTCGGGGCGGAACCCGCGGCGGGGTTGCACGCGATCATGGACGGTTCGTGGCGGACGTACGAGAAGTACACCGCGCCGCTCGGGGTGGGCTTCATGGTGCAGCCGGGGCACCACTACGGGCCGAGCGTGGACGGGTACGAGTACAGCCCTTGGGGGACGTATCACTTCGCCGATCGGGACGGAGTGGGGGTGGACCGCAGCTGCGCCACCGGTACGGGGTACGCGGGGCAGTACGCCAAGCCGTGGGCCGAGGTGTACGAGTCACCGGAGACCTGTCCGGACGAGCTGCTGCTGTTCTTCCACCACGTGTCGTACGGGCACATACTGCACAGCGGCAAGACGGTGATCCAGCACATATATGACACGCACTTCGAGGGCGTCGAGGAGGTGGAGGCGGCCGGCGCGGTGTGGGCCTCGCTGGCCGGCTCCGTGGACCCGGCTCGCCACGCGCGGGGGACGGAGCGGCTGGAGGAACAGCTCCGCAGTGCTCGCGAGTGGCGGGATCAGGTCAACAGCTACTTCTTCCGGAAGTCGGGTGTGCCCGACGCACATGGACGGCGCATCCACTGAAGAGCCGGTCCGCTGAACGGCCCCTATCGCGGGCGTATCGAAAATCGCATACGCCACCGCAACGGCCCTCCGTTTCCCATGGGGGGCATGAATCACGACGCATCCCTGTCAGTACCGCCCCGCCGCGCGCGCAGGGTCGTGTTCCTCGGCCTGGCGATCCTCGGCGTGGCGAGCGCCGTGTTCGTCGTGCGGGGGCCGCTCATGATGTCCGCTCCGAGGTGCATGGCCGGGCGGTGGCACGGCTGCTTCGACACGTTCAACGGCGTGGTGCTCATGACGTTGGTCGCGCTGCCGTTGGCCGCGCTGGTGGTGTGGGCTCTGGCGGGGCGTCGGCGTGCCGCCGGCGTCATGTCGGCGTGGCGGATGTCGCTGGCCGAGGTGGGCATGGCGCACGGGACGGTGCCGTTCCTGTGGATGACCCTGATGCCGGGCGCCGGGGCCGGCATCGTGCCCGCCCGGGTGAGCCTGGTACCGCTGCGGGACCTGGTCACGATGGGGCCGCTCGGGATCGTCGGCAACCTGCTGGTCTTCGCGGCGCTGGGGTTCTTCGCCCCGATGCGGTGCGCGGCGCTGGCGTCCGTGCCGCGGATCCTGGCGCTCGGGGCGGGCTGTTCGCTCCTGGTCGAAACAGCACAGTACGTCCTGCGGCTGGACCGGGTGTCCTCCGTGGACGACGTACTGGTCAACGCCACCGGCGCCGTGCTGGCAGCGCTGGCCTCGCGCCGCTGGTGGCGCACGGAGGCGCAAGCGCCGTCGGACCAGCCTCGTCCCGCGCCGGCGCCGACATCGGCAGGCTGAGTCGCGTGTCCGGGGTGCACGTCCTTGCACACGTCTTTGCACATGTCTCGCACACCTCTCGGCACATGTCCTGCATACGTCGGCGATATGTGGTGCTGCTTAGGCTTCCGACATGCGCGTACTGATCGTGGAGGACGAGCCCTACCTGGCCGAAGCCGTCCGTGACGGTCTGCGGCTGGAGGCGATCGCCGCCGACATCGCCGGGGACGGCGACCGCGCCCTGGAACTGCTCAGCGTCAACTCCTACGACCTCGCGGTCCTCGACCGCGACATCCCGGGCCCCTCCGGTGACGAGGTCGCCCGGCGCATCGTCGCCTCCGGCAGCGGCATCCCGATCCTGATGCTCACCGCCGCCGACCGGATCGACGACAAGGCGTCCGGGTTCGAGCTCGGTGCCGACGACTACCTCACCAAGCCGTTCGAGCTGCGGGAGCTCGTCCTGCGGCTGAGGGCGCTCGACCGCAGGCGCGCGTATGCCCGGCCCCCGGTCCGCGAGATCGCGGGCCTGCGCCTCGACCCGTTCCGCCGGGAGGTCTTCCGCGACGGGCGCTACGTCGCGCTCACCCGCAAGCAGTTCGCCGTGCTCGAAGTCCTCGTCGCCGCCGAAGGCGGGGTCGTCAGCACCGAAGAGCTGCTGGAGCGGGCCTGGGACGAGAACGCCGACCCCTTCACCAACGCCGTGCGCATCACGGTCTCCGCATTGCGCAAACGGCTCGGCGAACCATGGATCATCGCCACGGTGCCGGGTGTCGGCTACCGCATCGACACCGGCCCCGGCACCACCCGCCCCGGCAGTACACATGCGTAGACGCCCAGGGCTCAGCGCCCGACTGAAACTGACCCTCAGCTACGCCGGGTTCCTCGCCGTCGCCGGCGCTCTCCTGCTGGCCGTGGTGTGGGGGTTCCTGCTGCGCTACGTACCCGACAACTCCCAGGGCCTCCTCGGGATCTCGCCCAACCGCTACCTCCTTGGGCGCACCTTCTTCCCCGCCGCGGCCGTGGCGATGGCCTTCCTGCTCGTGTTCGGCCTCGTCGGGGGATGGCTCCTCGCCGGCCGGATGCTCGCCCCGCTCACACGGATCACGGCCGCGGCACGGATGGCCGGGAACGGCTCGCTGTCCCACCGGATCCGCATGGAAGCCCGCGAGGACGAGTTCCGTGAACTCGCCGACACGTTCGACACCATGCTCGAACAACTCGAGTCGCACGTCGCCGAGCAGCAGAGGTTCGCCGCGAACGCCTCCCACGAACTGCGCACCCCGCTGGCCATCTCGCAGACGCTGCTCGACGTCGCCCGCAAGGACCCCACGCGGGACCCGGGGGAACTCATCGCACGCCTGCAGGCTGTCAATACGCGCGCGATCGACCTCACCGAGGCCCTCCTGCTGCTCAGCCGCAGCGACCGCGGGAACTTCAGCCGCGAGAGCGTCGACCTCTCCCTCGTCGCCGAAGAGGCCGCCGAAACCCTGCTCCCCCTCGCCGAACAGCGCGGCATCACGCTCGACGTCACCGGCGCGGCGACACGGACCAGCGGCTCCGCGGAGCTCCTGCCGCGGATGGTGACGAACCTCGTCCAGAACGCCATCGTCCACAACCTCCCCGCCGGCGGCACCGTGACGGTCCACACCGAAGCGCAGGGCTGCGCGAGCGTGCTGCGGGTCGAGAACACGGGCCATCCGCTCCCACCCGAACTGGTGCCGACCCTCACCGAACCCTTCCGGCGCGGAACGGAACGCGTACGCACCGACGAGCACGCCGGCGTCGGCCTCGGCCTGGCCATCGTGCACAGCATCGTCCGCGCCCATGACGGGACCCTCGACCTCGTCCCCCGCCCCGCCGGCGGTCTCCTCGTCACGGTCCGGCTTCCCGGCACGCCGTAGGCATCGTCCCCGTGCGCTACGAGAGGCTCAGGATCGCCACGCCCAGCGGATCGAGGGTCAGGAGCTCACCCTCCTCGACCCCCTTGCCGGTCAGCAGGTCGGTGGCGGTGGTGTGGGCCGTCAGGTGGGCCGGTTCGGGGGCGTGGTTGAGGAGGAAGAGGAGGCGGGTGCCGTCGGGGGCGACTCGGATCGCCGTCTCGACGGTCGGCTGGTCGGCGTACGGGCCGAGCAGGTCGTGGCGGGCGAGGAGCATGCGGACGACCTTGGCGACGCCGGGCTGGTCCAGGGCGGTGGCGACGTACCAGCCCTCGCCGCCGCTCTCGCCGAAGCGGTTGCGGGTCACCGCCGGGGTGCCCGCGTAGAAGTCGGCGCCGTAGGTGCCGACCGGCTCGGCGCCGCGCGGCAGCACGATCTCGAAGACCAGCCGGGCTTCGCAGGTCAGCTGCCCCAGCTGGACCGGCTGGACGACCTCCGGAGACCGCGCGTCCCATTCGTCGACGCGGACGCCCATGAGGGGCGCGAGCGGGCCGGGTACGTCGGTGAGGAAGGCCCGGTCGTGTTCGTCGACGCGCCCCGAGAGGAAGGTCGTCAGGACGGTGCCGCCCCGGGTGGCGACGGCCTCCAGGCGGGTGGCCAGGTCGCCCTTGACCATGTGCAGGGCGGGAGCGAGGACCACGTCGTACGCCGTGAGGTCGGCCGTGACCGGGACGACGTCCACGTCCGCGCCGGCCTCGCGGGCGGCCCGGTAGTAGGCGTGGACCACCTCCTGGTACTTGACCAGCCGGGAGGGGCCGTCGGAGATCTCCAGCGCCCACCAGCTGTCCCAGTCGAAGAGCAGGGCGGTGCGGGCCGGGGTGCGGGCGCCGAGGGTCACATCGCCGAGGGCCGTCAACTCCCGCCCCAGGCCGGCCACTTCACGGAACACACGCGTGTCGTCACGGCCCGCGTGGCCGATGACCGCGCCGTGGTACTTCTCGCAGGCGCCGCGGGAGGCGCGCATCTGGAAGTAGAGGGCGGCGTCGGCGCCGTGGGCGACGGCCTGGAAGGTGGCGAGGCGGAGTTCGCCGGGGCGCCGCAGCGGGTTGACGTCGCGGCAGGCCGTCGTGGACGGGGTCTGCTCCATCAGCCAGAACGGGGCGCCCTCCTTGAGGCCTCGCATCAGGTCGTGGGCGAGGGCGGGCCAGGTGGGCGGGGCGTCGAGGGGCGGGTAGCTGTCCCAGGAGGCGAAGTCGAGGTGGGGCGCCCAGCGGTGGTAGTCGAGGGGGCGAAACATGCCCATGAAGTTGGTGGTGACGGGCGTGTGCGGGTCGTGGGCGCGGATCACCTCCTTCTCGGCGAGGAAGCAGCCGAGGAGGGCGTCGGTGATGAAGCGGGAGTAGTCGAGGGTGATGCCCTGGAACGCGGTGTGGTCGGGGCCGCGCCAGTGCTCGGTGAGGGCGTTCGGGGGCTCGATCTCGGCCCAGTCGGTGTAGCGGTGGGACCAGAAGGTCGTCCACCAGGCGTCGTTGAGGGCGTCGAGGGTGCCGTACTTGTCCTTCAGCCACTCCCGGAACGCCTCGGCGCACAGGTGGCAGTAACAGGTGCCGCCGTACTCGTTGTTGATGTGCCACGCGAGCAGCGCCGGGTGGTCCGCGTAGCGTTCGGCGAGGCGGGCCGCCATCGCTGTGGCGTGGCTGCGGTACGCCGGGGAGCTGGGGCAGAAGTTGTGGCGCTGGCCGTAGCGGTGGCGGCGGCCCTCGAAGTCGGTGCGGTTGACCTCGGGGTGCCGCTTCGCGAGCCAGGGCGGGAGGGCCGCGGTGCCGGTGGCCAGGCAGATCTGGCGGTGCTCGGCGGCGGCGCGGTCGAGGATGCGGTCGAGGACCGTGAAGTCGTAGGTGTCCGGGGCCGGTTGGGTGAGGGACCAGGAGAAGACGCCGACGGTGAGGGTGTCGATGCGGGCCTCGGTGAACAGGCGGTGGTCGTCGTCCCACACCGGCTCCGGCCACTGCTCGGGGTTGTAGTCGCCGCCGTACGGGATCCTCGGGGTGCGCGGCCCGGTCATGCGGTGAAGTCCTCCTGGGTCTCGGCGATCACCGGGCGGCTGCTGTGCAGCAGGGAGAGCAGCAGCGGGGCGGCCACCAGGGCGGGCAGGGCCTCGGTCAGCAGGGCGGTCGACGCGGCCACCAGTACGAGCAGGGAGGCGGCGGCGAGGGTGGCGCGGGCGTGCCGGAAGAGGAAGTACGCGGCGAGGCGGGCGGTGTCACGGCCGCGGAAGGCGAACAGTGAGGTGAGGACCAGCGCGTGCGCGCCCCACAGCAGGGAGCCGGCGCCGATCGCACCGAGCAGCACCGCCCACCAGCCGGGCAGGCCGGTGGTGGAGAAGTGGGTGAGGGTGAAGGCGATGACGGTCAGCCAGGCGAGCAGGGGCGCCCAGAGCTTCAGCGCCGGAAGGGCGTTGAGGCGCCAGCCGCGCGCATAGGTGCGGGCCGGGTGCAGGTCGGTGAGGTCGCGGCTGCGGTGGTGCAGGGCGTACAGCGCGGCGGACAGGGCCGGGCCGAGCGGGAGGAGGCATACGGCGGCCAGCGGCAGGTTGCCGGGGTCGGGGCCGAGGAGGAGCAGTCCGGCGAGTCCGGGCGCGGCGGTGAAGAGCAGCAGCGCCTGCACGGTGACGACGGTGTGGATCAGGCCGGCGGCACGGGAGAGGACTCCGGTGCCGAAGTCGGCTGCGCTTACGCCGCTGCTCACCCGTTCTCCTTCTTGTACCGCTCGTACGCCTTGTTGTGCAGGTCGACGAACTGCTGCATGTTCTTCGCCTTCAACTCGGCGACGTAGGCGTTCCATTCGGACAGCGGGCGCTTGCCGAGGGCGAACTTGAGGGTGTTCTGCGTGACGTGGTCCCTGAGGGGTGTCTCCCACAGGGAGGCCTGTTCCTGCTCGAAGGACTGCAGCGGGTGGGCGGGGCCGATGGGCGTCTGTTCGCGCTGGGACATGGCGTCCTGGAACTTCTTCTCGTCGGGACTGAACATGGAGGAGACGAGCTCCCAGCTGCCGCCGTAGGCGAAGACGCCGTTGTAGAAGCCGTAGTCCTTCTGCATGTCCTTCGGGGCGTCCGGGTCGGAGCCCATGAGGCTGATGCCGTCCTTGATCTTGTACTGGCCGCCGGAGCGGGTGTGGGTGACGCCCTCGACGCCCCAGCGGGCGAACCGCTGGCCCTCGTCCGAGTACCACAGCCAGTCCACGAACTGCATCATCGCGACGAAGCTGTCGCTCTCGAGCGCCTTGCTGGAGATCATGACGCCGTTCTCCAGGCGGACGCCGCCCAGCACCACCGGGCCGGCGGGCCCGAGCGGCACCGGAATCATCTCGATCTCCGCGCCCTTGACCTGCTTCTGCAGGTTGTACCGGTATTCCTGCACCAGCACCTGCGGGTTGGCACTGATCGCGAACGACTTCTCGCCCAGCAGCTTCTGCGTGGCCTCGTCGTCGGTCTGGGTGAAGCTCTCCGGGTCCACCAGCTTCTCGGCGACCAGCTGCCGCACGTACTCGATCATCTGCCGGAAGGCGTCCGTCGCTCCGGTGAAGACGTACTTCTGCGCGTCGGCGTCCCAGCTGATGTTGTCGTACGTCCAGCCGGCCCGGACACCGTACGCCTGGCCGAGATAGCTGAAGAGGGCGGCGGCCGGGTAGGGCGTGTTCTTGCTCCAGCGGTCGGAGAACGGGTAGCGGTCCGGGTACTCCTGCTTGATCGCCTTGAAGACCTCGTACACGTCGTCCCAGGTGCCGGGCAGGCTCAGACCGAGCCGGTCGAGGACGTCCGTGCGCAGCGCCAGTGAGTAGCCGGATCTGGGCTTCTCGTGCAGGCCGGGCAGCAGGTACAACTTGCCGTCGGACTGCCGGTAGGAGTCGATCTCCGGCTCCAGCTTCCAGCGCTTGACCTTGTCCTGGAAGTTCGGCATCAGGTGCACGTAGTCGCTGACGGGGAGGATCGCGCCCGACGACACGAACGCGACCTCGGAGGGGTGGTACGTCTTGGGGATCAGGAACGGGGCGTCGCCCGAGCCGATGAGGACGCTGCGCTTCTTCTCGTAGTCGACCAGGGGGACGGCGACGGGCTCGAAGGTGACGCCGGTGCGCTTGCCGAGCTCCTTCCAGAAGAGCCAGCCGTCCTTCATCGGGTAGACCGGGTTGTTGTTGTGCAGGACGGAGAACGACAGCGGCTTGGTCGCCTTGAACTGCTGGCCGACGCGGTACTCCTTCATCGCGCCGTTCCGCTTCTTCGAGAGGTCCTTGGAGTCCCCTCCGTCGTCGCCGCTGCCGCAGCCGGTGAGGGTGGCGAGGCCGATGAAACCTGCGGCGGCGAGTATCTGACGCCGCGACAGCTGTCCTGCGTTGTTCACGGATGACACGGGCACTCCTTTGTCAGCCCTTGACCGCGCCGAGCATCACGCCCGAGACGAAGTAGCGCTGGACGAACGGATAGACACAGAGGATGGGCAGCGAGGTCAGCACGATCGTGACCGCCTGGATGTTCGCCCCCACCTGGCTGAGCTGTGCGTCGGCGGCACCGGCGTTGCCGCCCGTGGTGGCGCCGGAGATGAGGTTGCGCAGATAGACGGTGACCGGCATCAGCTCGGACTTGTCCAGGTAGAGGAAGGCGCTGAACCAGGAGTTCCAGAAGGACACCGAGTAGAACAGCACCATCGTCGCGACGACCGCCTTCGACAGGGGCAGCACGATCCGCAGCAGGATGCCGTACGTACTCAGGCCGTCGATCTGCGCGGCCTCCTCCAGTTCGGTCGGCAGGCTCTCGAAGAAGGCCTTCATCACCAGGAGGTTGAACACGCTGATCGCGTTGGGAAGCGCGATGGCCCAGACGCTGTTCTTCAGGCCGAGGCTGGTGACCAGGACGTAGTTGGGGATCAGGCCGCCGGTGAAGAACATGGTGAACACGGCGATGCCGACGAGTACGCCGCGTCCCTTGAGGTGCTTCTTCGACAGGACGTAGGCGTAACAGGTGGTCAGGATCATGGCGACGGTGGTGGCGACCACCGTGTACAGCACGGTGTTGCCGTAGTTCCGCCAGAACATCGAGTCCTGGAACACGATCTTGTACGTGGTGAGGTTGAACCCCTCGGGCCACAGCGTCACTTCACCGGCCCGGATCTGCCGCTCGGAACTGAACGAGCGGGCGATGATGTTGGCGAACGGGTACAGGGTGACGAGCACGACCAGGGTGAGGATGATGCCGTTGACGCCCTGGAAGACGCGGTAGGAACGGCTCGGCTTCACCACAGGCTCGTCCCCACTGTGCGGCGTGAGAGCTGGTTGGCGGACGTGATCAGCACCAGGCCGATGATCGCCTCGAAGAGCCCGATGGCGGCGGCGTAGCTGAAGCTGTTGGACTCGACGCCCGCGCGGTACAGATACGTCGAGATCACGTCGGCGGTCGGATAGGTCAGCGGGTTGTACAGCAGCAGGACCTTCTCGAAGCCGACCGCCATGAACGTGCCGATGTTGAGGATCAGCAGCGTGATCATGGTGGGGCGGATGCCGGGCAGGGTGACGTGCCAGATCTGCTGCCAGCGGTTTGCGCCGTCGATGCGGGCGGCCTCGTACAGGTCCTCGTCGATGGTGGTGAGCGCGGCGAGGTACAGGATCGTGCCCCAGCCGGCGGTCTGCCAGATCTCCGAGCCGACGTAGACCGTGCGGAACCACTCGGGTTCCTGGATGAACCGGATCGGGTCGTGCCCGAGCCACCCCAGGACGTGGTTGACCGGCCCGTCCGTGGCGAGCATCTGCATGGTGATGCCGGCGACGATCACGATCGACAGGAAGTGCGGCAGATACGACACCGACTGCACGAACCGTTTCAGCGCACGCCGGCGCACCTCGTTGAGCAGCAGCGCGAGCACGATCGGGATCGGGAAGCAGAAGACGAGCGTGAGTCCGCCGAGCCACAGGGTGTTGCGGAACACCTGCCAGAAGGTCGGGTCGTTGAGGAACATCTGGACATAGCGCAGCCCCACCCACTCCTCGCCGAAGATCGAACCGCCCGGCTCGAAGCGCCGGAAGGCGATCACGTTTCCGATCATCGGCAGATAGCGGAAGACCAGGAAGAACAGCAGCGGCAGCACGGCCAGCGAGTACAGCTGCCAGTCCCGGCGCAGCGCCCGCCGCCAGCCGGTACGCGCCGCCCGCCGCCCCCGGGGTGGGGTCTTCGTCAGCGGCGGCGCTTTTGTGCCGGGCGGTGGAGCCGACGTGGTGGAGGTGCTGCTCATGCGGTGGCCTCCCGGTGGCACCGAAAGTTTCGGAGTCGTACCGGCAACTTTGCGGCGAGGTTAGGGGCGGGTGTAATGGCTGTCAATGGGGCTGACAGGGAAGGCCGGTCGGGGAGGCTGTTACCAGGGCGAGCCAGGGACTACGAAACATTCTGCTGTAGAGGCGCAACAATCGGAGGCCGCCGTTGCCCGCGTTCGATCTGCCGCTCAAGGAACTGGAGCACTACCGTCCGGACCCCCAGGAGCCCGCCGACTTCGACGAGTTCTGGCACGACACCCTCAAGGAGGCCGCGCAGCCGGAGGTGTTGGTGTCGGCGCACCCGGTGGAGACCGGCCTGCGGCTGACCGAGACGTGGGATGTGACGTTCCGAGGGTTCGGCGGCGATCCGGTGCGGGCCTGGTTCAGCAGACCGGCCGGGGTGCGCGGTCGGCTGCCCGCCGTCGTCGAGTACGCGGGCTACGGCCGCGGACGGGGCCTCCCGCACGAGCGGCTGACCTGGGTGAACGCCGGGTACGCGCATCTGCTGATGGACAACCGGGGCCAGGGCGACCAGTACGGCAACGGCGGGGCCACCCCGGACCCGCACGCCACGGCGCCGGGCGGCCCGGGTCCGGCGGTGCGCGGCCTGCTGTCCCCGCGGGACCACCACTACCGCCGCCTGATCACGGACGCCGTACGCGCGGTCGCGGCACTGCGCGCCCTGCCGGGCGTGGACGCCGCACGCATCGCCGCCGTCGGCAACAGCCAGGGCGGCGGGCTCGCCCTGGCCGTCGCGGGACTCGTCCCCGACCTCGCGGCGGTCCTGGTCACCGCCCCGTTCCTGTGCGGCATCCGGCGCGCACTCGACCTCACCGACGCCTCGCCCTACGGCGAGATCGCCGCGTACCTCTCCGTGCACCGGGGCGCCGAGCGGGCCGCGTACGACACGCTGTCCTACCTGGAGGGGATCGCCTTCGCCCGGCGCGCCCACGCACCGGCCCATTTCGGGGTCGGCCTGCGCGACACGGTGTGCCCGCCGAGCGGGGCGTACGGCGCGTTCAACCGCTATGCGGAGCTGTCGGGCGCCGATCCGCGCAAGGAGATCCACGCCTATCCGTTCAACGGCCACGAAGGCGGCGACGCGGTGCATGTGCGCCGCCAACTGGACTGGCTGGCGGCCGTGTCGGGCTTCAGCGCACAGCAAACGTGAAGAGGTGGACGGCGGTGTCGTCCGGCAGCTTCACGCTTGCGATTTCCCCCTCGGGCTCGTCCGGCTCGCGGACCCGGTGGGCGACGGCTCACCGCCCCACCGGGTCCGCCCGAGAACGGACCTCACGCCGTCGCGGCCGTCACCTCGACAGAGAGTTCGTTGTCGACCGTGTAGTAGGGACGCACGGTGGCATCGCCGACCACGGCGGTCGGATAGACGAAGATGTCCTTGCGGTCCGCCACGTCGTCCAGCAGTCGGCCGATCCGGATCACCGGGGCTTCCGCATCGGGGCCGGGCTGGACGGAGAGGTCCCAGACGCGGGTTCCGGCGCCGGGGCCCGGGCCGTGGCCGGTGGCCAACTCCTCGTGGTCCACGGTGAAGGAGAACGCCCGGCCGTCGCTCTCGGCCCGCGGCTCCAGCGTCCGTACGACACCGTCACCGCCCCGCAGGCGCAGCCGTACGGCGGCTGCCTCGGTGAGCGGGGCGCCGTGCAGCCGGGCCCTGACCGTCATCGACCGGTCCCTGACGTCGATGCCCTCGACCTCCGCATGGGCGGTGCGCAGCCAGGCCCGCACCGCGAGGTAGCCGTCCTTGGTGGTGTACGGCACGCGCACGGCCACCGGTGACGGCCGGTCACGGGTGTGTCCGTCGACGAGGGCACGCTGGTCACGCAGGCCGGGGCGCATGCGCTGCCGTGCCGCTCCGGGTTCGGGGAGCAGGTACACGTCCCACCGGCCCTCGGCGAGAGCGGGCTGTGGCTCCAGGACGGCGCGCAGGCGGCCGTCGTCCATGGGCTCCAGATCGAGCGCCTGCAGGAGCTTCTCGGGTTGGCCCTTCTTGGGGCGCAGCCGCAGCAGCAACTGGGGCGACAGGGCGGCGGTGTTCGCCGGTCGCTGAAGGAGGAAAGTGATCCGGCCGTCCGCGTCGGTCGTGCAGTGGACCCGAAGGTGGGTGTCCCCGGTGGTATCGCGTGTCATGTCGGGTTCGGTGTTCATCGACGCCCCCTCCGTACCGCGCGCAGGGCGCCGGAGGCCGCCGCATACGCGGCGTCGCGTGCGGCGAAACCCTGGCTGACCAGGGCTCGATGTATTCGGCCGGTTTGCGGTGCGACCGGTTGCCCGGCCCCGCGGGCCGAGATCGCCTCGTCGATCAGGCGCTCCGCCTGCTCCACGACCGGGACCGGGGCGAACCGTCGCGCGTTCTCCATCGCCGTACGCCCCATCAGCCGGCGTCGCTCGTCGTCGCGGACCAGGTCCAGCAGCGCGGCGCCCAGCGCGTCACGGTCCCCGACCGGGACCAGCCGGCCGTCGACGCCGTCGTCGATGATCTCGCCGGGTCCGTACGGGCAGTCGGTGCTCACCACCGGCAGGCCGCAGCGCATCGCCTCGACGATGGTCATGCCGAACGGCTCGAAGTTGGACGCGGCCGCGCCGATCGAGCCCTTGACCCACTCCGCCTCCATGGGGGCGGCGGCGCCCATCAGGAAGACGTTCTCGCTCAGGCCGAGACCGTGGACGAGCTGCCGCAGCCGGGCGTGCTCCTCTCCCTTGCCGTAGATGCGCAGGCGCCAGTCCGGGTGTTCGGCGGCGACCAGGGCGAAGGCCTCGATGAGCAGGTCGTAACGTTTCACCGGGACCAGCCGGCCGGCCGCGACCACCACCTTCGCGGTGCCGTCCGCCGCGGGCAGCACCGGATCGGGGACGCTGTTCGGGAGCGCCGCCACCCGGACGCCGGGCAGCCGCATCTTGCGCCGGTAGGCGGCGGCGTCGGCCTCGGTGACCGTGGTGAGCACGTCGAGCCGGCGGTACGCCCGGCGCAGGGTGGTGCGCAGCCGGGGCGGGTGGTTGTCGAGGGTGAGGTGCTCCTGCCCGACGCGGACGACGCGCTCCGGGGCCTGGAGCGCGAGGTGCACATTGAGGCCCGGCCGGGTGCCGATGACGACGTCGGCGTCGATCGCCGCCAGACACTCCCCGATCCGCTGGTCGGTCAGCTCGCTGTACTGCTGGTAGCGGTACTCGGCGACAGGAAACACTCTTGCCGGTCTCAGATGCAGGGGATGTTCCTTCTCGTGGCGCAGATCCACCAGGGGCCTTAAGGACACTCTCGGGTCCAGGGTGAAGTTCGGGCGTTCCCGGTGGCGCAGCACGGAGACGATCTCCACCTCGTGCCGCTCGGCCAGCGCCTGGGCCAGATTGAACGTGGTGGTGATCGTGCCTCCGATCCCGTAGGCGTTGTGCAGCAGGAAAGAGATCTTCATGGCGGACTAGACCTCGCCCGCCTCCTTCGGGTTGCCTGCCGTTACCGCTTTGTTCTCCGGTCAATCACCCCTTTGACAGGCCTCGGGCGACAGGCCCGGTGGACGACGGCTCAGCGCCCACCGGGCCCGCCCCGAACAGCGGTTCAGCCCACCCGGCAGGGCAGGGTCGCCGTACTGTCTCCGCCCGAGCCGGAGACGACGTACCCGAACGTCGTGCTCTGACCAGGACTCAACGACCCGTTCCAGTCGGCGTTGTGGACCATCACCGCCTGGCCGTTGTAGGTCGCGCTGCCGCTCCACAGGCTGTCGACCTTCTGGCCGGCGGGGAGCGTCCAGTCCACCATCCAGCCGAGCATCGGGACGTCGCCGGTGTTGGTGACGGTCACCTCGGACTGGTAGCCACCGTTCCAACTGCCGGTCGTACGGCGGGTGGCGGAGCACTCGCCGGGCACCGGGTCGGTCGGGTTGCCGGGCTCCTTGATGCCGGTCACCTCGCCGTTGCCGCCGTCGAAGACGATGTCGGAGCAGGAGTAGAAGGTTTCCTGACTGTCGGAGCGCTGCCAGACCATGTAGATGATGTGGCGGCCCGACTTGTTGTCAGGAAGCTTTCCTGTCCAGGCGTAGTTGGCCTCGACCGTGCCCGGGGAGCCGTTGAGCGGCGGGTGGTCGACCGAGAGGAAGGGCTGCTCCTCCATGTCGTCCCAGGTGAGGGTCTGGGTCGGGTCGAAGCCGTCCTTGGTGATGTAGACGTAGAACCAACCCGGGTGCGCGGCCCAGGCGTTGTAGGAGAAGTCGACCGTCGCCCCCGAGGTGAGGTGGGTGAGCGGCCAGTCGTCGCGCGGCACGTTGAAGCCGGTGAAGTTGGTGTTGCCACCGCTGCACAGCTCGCCGTCGGGCACGAAGCCACGGGTGCGGCCAGCGCCGTCGGAGCGGAGCACCGAGAACCAGTTGTAGAACGGCGTTGTGCCGCTGATCTGTTGGGCCGCCTTGCAGGCCGGGTTGACCGGCTTGATCTCACCGGTGTCGGTGAGGCCGTCCTGCCAGCACAGGAAGGTGCGGCTGCCCGGTTTCATGGGGGTGCCGTGGGCCTCCGCCTCGCCGCCGGTACTCATGACGAGGGCGACGGCCGGGATGGTCGCGAGCAGGGAGACCAGGACGAGGAAGAGGGCTCTGGCGCGGGTGGGGAGAGTTAATCGGCGGGGCGGCGGCGCGGTCGCCCCTGAGTTTGTCAGGATCATGACACTCAGTCCGTTCCTTCAGGCACGGGCCGTGCGGATGTGTGTGGGGGTGTGCGGGTGTGCGTGCGGATGCGCGGGGCGGGAGCGGGTCCGGGATGGCGGGTTCCGGTCCACCATCATGGGAGCGCTCCCACCCCGTCTGCTGCGGAAGGTAGCGCCGTGGGGCGTGGATGTAAACGCCTTGCGCACGGGGACCGCACCGAGGGTGGTGCGGTCCTGTGGGAGCGGTCAGGGGTTGCGCGGCCGGTCACGGGTCGCGGGACCGCCAGAGGTTTGCGGGACCGTCAGAGGTCTTGCGGGACCGTCAGAGGTTTTGCGGGACCAGTCAGGGTTTCCGGGCGAGCACAGGCCTGGACGGCACCGGGGTCGGCACGGACGGGCCCGACACCGTGTCGAGGAGCGGCGGTTCGGCTCCCACGGGCGGCAGTTCGATGGTGAACTCCGTACGGCCCGGCTCGCTCGCCACGTCGATATGACCGCCGTGCGCGGAGACGGTCGCCGCCACGATGGCGAGGCCGAGACCGGACCCGCCGTCGTACGGGCCGCTGCGCGCCCGGGAGGTGTCGGCGCGGGTGAAGCGGTCGAAGACCTGGGGGAGGAGCCCGGCCGGAATGCCGGGGCCGTCGTCCCTCACCCGGATCACGCAGCGGTCGGGGGCGGCCTCGACGGAAGCGACCACTGTCGTGCCCTCGGGGGTGTGGACCCGGGCGTTGGCCAGCAGGTTGACCACCACCTGGTGGAGCCGGGCATCGTCACCGAGGACCAGCGCCGGGGCGTCCAGGCGGAGTTCGAGTTGCCAGTCGTGCCCGTCCCCGGCGGCCCGCGCGTCCCACACCGCCTCGGCGACCAGCGCCGCCATGTCCACCTCCGTGGACTGCAGCGGGCGCCCCTCGTCCAGCCGGGCCAGCAGGAGCAGGTCCTCGACCAGACCCGTCATACGGGCCGACTCGGCGGAGACCCGGCGCCAGGCGAGCACCGGCTCGATCCGGTCGGTGCCGCGGTTCATGAGTTCGGCGTAACCGGCGATCGAGGCGAGCGGGGTGCGCAGTTCGTGGCTGGCGTCGGCGAGGAAGCGGCGCATGCGTTCCTCGGTGCGCCGGCGGGCGGTGAGGGAGGACTCGACGTGGTCGATCATGCGGTTGAGCGCGGCGCCGACCTGGCCGGCCTCGCTGGCGGGGTCGGTGTCTCCGGCCGGGACGCGGGTGAGGCCGGTGACCTCGCCGCGGTCGAGCGGCACGCGGGAGACCTCGGCGGCGGTGGCGGCGACCCGGCCGAGGGGGCGCAGCTGGCGTCGTATGACGACGGCGCACACACAGCCCGCGACGGTGAGCCCGGCGCCCGCGACGACCGCCTCCACCACGACCAGGCCGCTGATCATGTCCTGTACATCGTCCATCGGCAGCCCGGTCAGCACCCGCACGCCGTCGCTGTCGAGCGCGGTGATGCGGTAGATGCCGAGGCCGGGCACGGTCCGGGTGTGCTTGCGGCCGTCGGCCTCGATGCCGGTGAGGGCCGCGCGCTGGGCGTCGGTCAGGTTCCGCGGGGCCGCGTCCTGGCTGACGACCTCGGCGGAGAGGATGTCGCCGTCGTCGTCGAACCGGGCGGCGAGCAGGCCGGCCGGATGCCCGTTCTCGTTGAGGAAGCCCAGGTCGTTCGCGAGCTCCGGGTCGAGCAGGGCCCCGCCCAGGCTGCGCTCGGCGGCGTTGGTGACCCGGTCGTCCAGGTTGCCCAGCAGATAGGCACGTTGGACGAACACGGTGGTGAGCGCCATCGCGGCGCACACGGCGACGAGGGTGGCGCCGATGAAGAGGAGCAGCCGGGTGCGCATCGAGCGGGTGCGCGGCCTCGGCCACGGCTTGCGGGAAGTCACCGCGCTCATCTCCCGTCCTCCACCGGCTTGATGGCGTACCCGAGCCCGCGCACCGCATGGATCATCGGCACCCGGCCCTTGTCGATCTTGCGGCGCAGGCTGGAGATGTAGACCTCGACCAGGTTGCCGCCGCCGTCGAAGGAGCTGCTCCAGACGTGGTCGGGGATCTGGGTCTTGCCGAGCACCTGCCGCGGATGGCCCATCATCAGGCTGAGCAGGTCGAGCTCCTTGGCGGTGAGCTGGACGGGCACGCCCGCCCGGTGCACCTCGCGGGTCTCCTCGGTCAGCACGAGGTCGCCGAGGACGCGCACGGAGGTGTCGGTCCGGGTCTGCCCGGATCCGGCCCGGCGCAGCAGTCCGCGCAGCCGTACGACGACCTCCTCCAGGGAGAAGGGCTTGGTCACATGGTCGTCGGCGCCCGCCTCGAGCCCGTCGAGCCGGTGCTCCAGGGCGTCGCGGGCGGTGAGCATGAGGACGGGCAGCTCCGGGTTCTCGTACCTGAGGCGGCGCAGCACCTGCAGGCCGTCCAGGTCGGGCAGCATCCCGTCCAGCACGACGGCGTGCGGCGGGCAGCCGCACGCGATCTCCAGCGCGCGCTGTCCGTCGAGTGCCGGATGGGCCCGTCGGCCCGCCTCCTCGACGGCCACGGAGAGCACGTCGGTGAGCGCGGGCTCGTCGTCGACGATGAGCACACGGACGCGGCCGTTTCGGAACCCGGTGGTGGCGGTCATGTCCCGATCCTGCACCCCCGTCACCGGGGGCGCGGCCCCGCCCCAACTTGGTTTTTCCCTGGCCCAGGCGCAGCACCAGCGCCCGGATCGAGTGCACGGTGCGGGGCCGGCCTCCGCGCTTCGGCCGGGACTGGGAAGCGTGTCGGCGGGCGATGACGTTGCGGTGCCGGCGCAGTACCGTGTCCGGCCGCCCCAGCAGCCGCATCCGGCGCAGCGCTTCCCATGGCAGGCCATGGAGGAGGGACGCCGAAAACGCCCGGTCGCTCGCGTGGAACCGGAGCTGCTGCCCGTTCAGCTGCCGTTCCAGAACGCCGATCTGGTGGCGCAAGGCCAGGATCTCGACATCTTTCTCCCGGTCGCTCATCGGCAGCAGTCGCAGCATCGCGAACGCGTTCGTCACACCCAGGTACGCCAGTCTCAGCAGCACGATCGATCATCATGCCGCGCCAACCGGCGCCGCGCGATACCGGCGACTCGATCGGCCCCGGCCAACGCCGAAACCCGATCCCACCTGCGTGGATGAGGTATTCGGCAAGGGCACCGCCGCCCGATCCGCGACCGGCAACCCGCCCCAGGACGCTAGGACTTGTCGGGCGGCGGCAGCAACCCGGCCGTGACGAAGTAGGAGAAGCACCGTTCGAGGATCTCGGGACCGACGGCCGGGAAGTCCCAGCCGGCGTCGGCGAGCCCCGCGAGGAGGTTGCGTCGGTCGTAGCGTGTGGGGAGGTTGCCCGGCGCGGTGTCAGACCCGCTGCTGAGGAGGGCGACGGCGTGGAGGGAGCCGATCCGGGAGACGGGGGTGTCGGCGGCGGCGTTCTCCACCCGTTTCCGCCATACGGACGGGGAGACCCGTTCCATGGGGTACCCGAACTCCTGCGCGTAGTCGAGCACGGCGTCCGCGGCGGTGCTCGCGGGGGCGGCGATGTTGTAGGTCCGGCCGTCGGGCCGCTGTGTGAGGGCCAGATGGACGAAGGCGCGCGCGGCGAAGTCCACCGGCACCAGGTTCTGCCGCTCGACGGTGCCGTCGTCGCGCACGGGCCGGGCCCCGATCTCGGCGCAGGCCCGCACCTTGTGCCAGAACGCGTCGTCGGGCCCCATGGCCCCGGTCTCGGTGTGGCCGCTGATCCGGGCCAGCCGGTACGTCGCGGTCGGGATGCCGCGCTCGCGAGCCAGCCGGCCGATGGCTTCCCCGACCCACTTGGTGCACACGTAGCCGTTGGTCCCGATGGCGTCCGGAGGGCTCAGCCAGTCCTCCGGCAGCGTGTCGGGGTCCTGGCCGGGAGCGGCGGCCAGGGTGCCGACCGTCGAGATCTGGTGCACGGGCTTGATCCGGTGGCGGGCCGCGAAGCGGAACACCTCCTGGACGCCCGAGACGTTCGCGGCGCGCAACTGGCCATAGGGCTCAAGGTGGTTGACCCGAGCTCCGTTGTGGTAGACCGCGTCGATCCGGCGGGCGAGGTCGTCGAAACGGTCGGCGGGCAGTCCGAGCAGCGGCTCGGCCAGGTCGCCGGGAACGGGCACGATCCGGGCGCCGAACCGGTCGTCCCACAGGCCGTAGCGTTCCTGGCTGCGCCGCAGTCGCGCCAGCGCGTCGGCCGGGGTGCCGGCTCGTACCAGGCAGTAGACGTCGGCGGAGGTGCGTTCCAGGACCTCCCGGAGGATGAACGACCCCACGAACCCGGTGGCCCCGGTCAGCAGGACGGCGGCTGGCGCGGCGAAGTCCGGGCCGTCGTAGCCGCCTTGCGCGGTGATCGACGGGTCGAGGGAGACCTCGGCGGCGAGGTCCGGCAGCGCCTGCCCCTCGGCCCCGGTCTCCTCGTCCGTGCCGTCCGCTCCGAGCAGGGCGTCCAGCGCTGCCGGCGTCTCGTGCTCGAAGATCACGTTCAGGGGAAGGGCCGTGCCGAAGCGCTGGTTGACCGCGCGGGCCAGGCGGACCGTGAGGAGCGAGTGTCCGCCGAGCGCGAAGAATCCGTCGTCGAGGCCGATCTCCCGCACCCCCAGGGTCTCCGCGAAGAGTTCGCACAGCGTCTGCTGCCGTGCGGTGAGCGGTTGCTCCCGCGGTGTCCGGGCGCTTCCCCGAGCCTCTGGTTCCGGCGCCGGCAGCGCGTCGCGGTCCACCTTTCCGTTGGGTGTCAGGGGCAGCCGGTCCAGCACCACGATCGCCGACGGCACCAGGTACTCCGGCAGGCGCTCCTGCACATAAACGCGTACGTCGTCGGTCACCGCGGTGGTTTCCCCCGAATCGGAGGCGGCCACGACGTAGGCGACGAGCCGTTGGTCGTCGGGCCGGTCCTGACGGACGATCACCTTCGCCTGCGCAAGCCGGGGATGGGCCGCGAGGACCGCCTCGATCTCACCCGGCTCGATCCGGAAGCCCCGTACCTTGACCTGCTCATCGGCGCGCCCGAGGAACTCCAGCTCTCCGTCACGCCGCCACCGCACCACGTCGCCCGTGCGGTACATCCGCGACCCCGCCAGGCCGTACGGGCCTGCGACGAACCGCTCGGCGGTCAGACCCGGCCGGCCGAGGTACCCGCGCGCCAGCCCCGGTCCGGCCACGTACAGCTCCCCGGCCACCCCGGTCGGCACCGGCCGCAGGCCGGCGTCCAGCACGAAGGCGTGCGTGTTCGCGATCGGCCGGCCGATCGGCGGCGGCGTCGGGCTGAGCGCTGAGAGCGGCTCGCTCAGGGTGGCGCACACCGTGGCCTCGGTCGGGCCGTACGCGTTGATCAGCCGGCGGCCGACCGACCACCGTTCCACCAGGCCGGGCGGGCATGCCTCGCCGCCGACCACCAGCGTCGTCGACGGCGGGACGTCGTCCTCGGCCACGGCGGCCAGGACCGACGGGGGCACCAGGGCGTGTGTCACCGCGAGCCGCCGGTCGGTGAGGGCGGCCAGCGGTTCGGTGGCCGGGGCCAGGACCAGGGTGGCGCCGGACAGCAGGGCGTTGGTGATGTCCCAGAACGACGCGTCGAAGCTCAGCGAGGCGAACTGGAGGATGCGGCTGCCGTCGTCGATGGCCAGCCGTTCGACGGTGGCCGCGTGGAGGGCACCGACGCCCGCGTAGCTGACCACCACCCCTTTCGGCCGGCCGGTCGAGCCCGACGTGTAGATCACGTACGCGGGCTGCCGGGCATCCACCGGCACCTCGGGGTCGGTCTCCGGATACGCCTGCGTCTCCCGCACGGTCCGCGGATCGTCCACGATCAGCGAGGGGCGGGCGTCGCTCAGCATGAACTCGATCCGCGACCGCGGGTACTCCGGGTCCACCGGCAAGTAGGCCGCCCCCGCCTTGAGGACGCCCAGCACCGCCACGACGAGTTCGGGCGAGCGCGGCAGGACGAGGGCGACGATCTGCTCGGCGCCCACGCCGCGCTCCCTCAGCAGGTGCGCGAACCGGTTGGCCCGGCGATTCAGTTCCGCGTAGGTGAGCGACAGGTCCCCGGCCGCCACCGCGACTGCGTCCGGTGCCATGGCCACCCGCGCCTCGAACGCCTTCGGGACGATGTCCTCGGCCCCCTCCGTCACGCCGTCCGCACCGCCGCTCAGCAGCCGCGCGCGCTCGTCGCCGGAGAGCACGTCGACGCGGTCCACCGGCGTGTCGGGATCCGCGACCACGGCTTCGAGCAGGCGCGTCCAGCGGGCGACCAGCGTTTCGACGGTGGCGGGGTCGAACAGGTCGGTGGCGTACTCGACGGCGCCGGTCACTCCGCCGAAGCCGCCGTCGGGCCGGTACCGCTCCCGCAGGTTGAAGACGAGGTCGAACTTGGCGGTCCTGACGGGCATCGGCAGGGTGGACACGTGCAGCCCCGGCAGGTCGAACTCGCCGAGCGGCACGTTCTGCAGCGCCAGGATCGTCTGGAAGAGCGGGTTGTACGACAGGGTCCGCGCCGGGTTGAGGACCTCGACGAGGCTCTCGAACGGCATGTCCTGATGGGTGAACGCCGCGAGCGCGTTCTCCCGGACGCGGCCCAGCAGTTCGCTGAACGTCGGGTCGCCCGAGGTGTCGGTGCGCAGTACCAGGGTGTTGACGAAGCAGCCGACCAGTTCGTCGAGTTCCTGGTCGGTGCGGCCGGCGATGGGGCTGCCGATGGAGATGTCGGTGCCCGCGCCGAGCCGGGTGAACAACGCGGCGAGCGCGGCCTGCAGGACCATGAACATGCTGCTGCCGGTGCGCCGGCACATGTCCGCCAGCCCGGCGTGCAGTTCCGGGCTCAGCTCGACCCTGACGATGTCGCCGCGGTGCGAGGCCACCGGCGGCCGGGGCCGGTCGGCCGGCAGTCGCAGGTGCTCCGGCAGTCCGGCCAGCTGCCGTGTCCAGTAGGCCAGTTGCCGGGCGAACAGGCTGCCGTCGTCGGACTCCTCGCCCAGCAGCTCGCGCTGCCACAGCGTGTAGTCCGCGTACTGCACGGGCAGGTCCGGCCAGTCCGGCTCCAACCCCTGGCAGCGTGCCGCGTACGCGGCGGCCAGGTCGCGGGCGAGCGGTGTCATGGACCAGCCGTCGCCGGCGATGTGGTGCACCAACACCTGGAGGACCTGTTCGTCGGGGGCCAGCGTGAACAGCTCGGCCCTCAGCGGCATTTCGGCGCCCAGGTCGAAGCGGTACTCCGTCGCCTCGGTCAGCCGCGCGTCCAGCCCCGCCGCGTCGGTCTCGCTCACCCTCAGCTCGGGACGCGCCTGCCCAGCGTCCAGAATGCGCTGGAAGGGCACGCCGGCCACCTCGGCGAACACCGTCCGCAGGCTTTCGTGCCGGCCCACCACATCCGCGAGGGCCGCCTCCAGAGCCGCCCGGTCCAGTCGGCCGGACAGCCGCAGCGTGAGCGGAACGTTGTAGGTGGTGCTCGGGCCTTCCAGCTGGTATAGGAACCACAGGCGGCGCTGGGCGAACGACAGCGGCACCCGCTCCGGGCGCCGCACCGCCTTCAGGACCGGACGCACCGAGTCGTCCCGGTCGAGGAGCTGGGCGAGACCGGCGACCGTCGGCGCCTTGAAGACGTCCCGCGCGGACAGCTCCGCGCCCAGCAGTGCCCGTGTCCTCGCCACGAGCCGCATGACCAGCAGCGACTGGCCCCCGAGCGCGAAGAAGTCGTCGTCGACTCCCACGCGCGGCAGGCCGAGCAGTTCGGCGAACACCCCGCACAGCACTTCTTCCTGGGGTGTGCGCGGCGGGCGCAGCGTCACCAGGGCCGAGTCGGGCGCGGGCAGCGCACGCCGGTCCAGCTTCCCGTTGGCCGTCAGCGGGAGGGCCTTCAGGACGACGAACGCCGTCGGGACCATGTAGTCGGGCAGCGCCCTCATCGCGAAGTCCCGCACGGACGCCGTGTCCAGGTGCGCGGTGTGCGCCCCGGCTCCGGCGGGCGCGGCCGGGACGAGGTAGGCGACCAGGTTCCGGCCGGAGCCGGGCCGGTCCTCCCGGACGACGACCGCCGTCTGCCGCACTTCCGGGTGCCGCAGCAGGGCCGTTTCGATCTCGCCCGGCTCGATGCGGAAGCCGCGGATCTTGACCTGGTCGTCGGCCCGGCCCAGGTATTCCAGCTGGCCGTCCGGGCGCCGCCGCACGAGGTCCCCGGTCCGGTACATCCGCTGCCCGCCGGGTTCGAACGGGCACGCCACGAACCGGCCGGCGGTCAGCCCCGCGCGCCCTGCGTACCCGCGCGCGAGGCCCGCGCCCGCGACGTACAGCTCGCCCGTCGCTCCCGCCGGTACCAGCCGCAGTGCCGTGTCGACCACGTACAGGCGGGTGTTCGCCACCGGCCGGCCGATCGGCACGCCGTCGTCGGTGTCCGCGAACACCCGGCCGCCGGTGGCGTCCACGGTGACCTCGGTCGGGCCGTACAGGTTGTAGACCTCCACGGGCAGCAGCCGCGTCACGCGGTCGATCACGTCCTGGGGCAGCGCCTCACCGCCGCACAGCACCTGCCGCAGGCTCGTGCAGTGTGCCACGTCCGGCTCGTCGACGAACACGTCCAGCATCGACGGGACGAACTGGACGCACGTCACCTGCTCGCCGGCGATCACCTCGGTGAGGTAGTGCGCGTCCTGGTGCCCGCCGGGCCTGGCCAGCACCAGGCTCGCGCCCACCGTCAGCGGCCAGAACAGCTCGATCACCGATCCGTCGAACGTCACCGGCGTCTTCAGCAGCACCCGGTCGTCCAAAGTCAGCCGGCACGTCCGCTGCAGCCAGCTCACGTAGTTGGCCAGGCCGCGGTGGGGTACGACCACGCCCTTGGGGCCGCCGGTGGACCCGGAGGTGAAGATGATGTACGCGGGGTGGGTGTCGCGCAGGGGGCTGGTGCGGTCCTCGTCGGTGGGGCGCGTCGCCGGCAGCGTGGCCAGGGCGTCGGTCGTCGGCGGTTCGTCGAGGACGGTGACCGTGACACCGGCGACCGCGGGCAGGGACTCGGCGGTCGCGGCGGTGACGAGCGCGAGCCGGGGTCGCACGTCCTGAAGCATGGAGGTGATCCGGTCGGCGGGATGGTCCGGGTCGACCGGCAGATACGCCGCGCCGGCCTTCAGGACCGCGAGCGTGGCGACCATCATCCGTATGCCGCGCGGGACGGCGATCGCGACGATGTCCTCCGGGCCCACCGCCCGGCCGATCATCCAGTGCGCGAGCCGGTTCGCGCGCTCGTCCAGCTCCCGGTAGGTCAGCGGCCCTTCGTCCTCGTCGGGGCTGATCAGCGCCACCGCGTCCGGGGTGCGTTCCACCTGGGCCTGGAACAGTTCCACCCAGCCGCCGTCGTGCAGGTCGTCCACGGAGCCGGTCCGCTCCGTCAGCAGCAGGCGGCGTTCGTCCTCGCCGAGCAGGTCCAGTTGCCCGGCCCGTGCCTGCGGGTCGGCGACGGCCTGCTCCACGAGGCGCTCCAGCCGTGCCGCGAGTTCCGCCACCGCCGTCTCGTCGAACAGGTCGGCGCGGTGGTCCAGGCGGAGCAGGAGCGCGGACTCCGGTACGACGATGAGGGCCAGGGAGTAGTGCGGGGAGTCTCCTCCCGTGGTGGCGACGGTGAGGTGCGCGGCCGGGGTGGAGTACTGCTGACCGGCGTGCGGATAGTTCTGGAAGACCATCACCGTGTCGAAGAGGTCGCCGCCGGTGTCGGTGTCGGCGAGGCGCTGGATGTGGGAGAGGCCGAGGTGCTGGTGGGGCAGGAGGGCCGCCTGTTCGCCCTGGATCCGTGCCGCGAGGTCGCCGACCGGCTCGTCGGCGCGCAGCCTCACCCTGAGGGGGAGGGTGTTGATGAACAGGCCGACCATCGAGTCGACGTCGGCGAGTTCGGCGGGCCGGCCCGAGACGGTGATGCCGAAAACCACGTCCTCCCGTCCCGTCATGCCGGACAGCAGCAGCGCCCAGCACATCTGCATCACGGTGTTGACCGTCACGCCCCGCGCGCGCGCCCAGTCCCCCAGCCGGCTGGTCAGGGCCTCGGGGAACCGGTGGGTCACCACACCGCGCCGGACCGCGCTGCGGACGACCTCGTGCCCCGGCGCGAGCAGTGACGGCGCCGACAGGCCCGCCATCGCCTCCCGCCACGCCGCCAGCGCCGCGTCGCGGTCCTGCCCGGCCAGCCATGCCACGTAAGAACGGTAGGAGGCGGCGGGCGCCAGCCCCGTGTCCTCCCCGCCCCGCTCGTACAGCGCCACCAGCTCCCGCACCAGCAGAGGCAGCGACCAGCCGTCCCACAGGATGTGGTGGTTGGTCAGCACCAAGCGGTACCGGCGCTCGCCGAGCCGCAGCAGGACGAACCTGACCAGAGGCGGTCTGGCCATGTCGAACCTGGTCCGGTACTCCTCCTGCGCCACGGCGCGCGCCCGCTTCTCGGCCGTCTCCGCGCTCTCGTCCGAGACGTCGACCTCACGCCACGGCACCGTGACGTCATTCGCCACCACCTGCACGGGGCCGCTCGCGCCCATGGTCAGGAATCCGGCCCGCAGATTGGGGTGGCGCCGCAGCAGCGTCACGGCCGCCGCGTGCAGGGCCGCCGGGTCGACCTCCCCTTCCAGGTGGAGGCTCATCTGCCGGTTGTAGACGTCACCTCCGTCGGCCTCGTACTCCGCGTGGAACAACAGCCCTTCCTGCAGCGGCGCGAGCGGCCAGACGTCCTCGATCCCGAATTCCATGTCCAGGTTCCTTTCGTGGGAGAGGGGGGTGCGCGGGCGCCGTCAGTTCCTGGAGTTCAGCGCGCGCCAGACGCTTTCGAGATCGTCGATCTGCTGCTGGTCGAGCGAGACGAGCGGCACGTCGGACGGGGTCCGGCCGCCGGCGTCGGGCCGGCTCGCGCCGGTGACGACCGTGGTGAGCGCGGTGCGCCACAGGGCGGCCAGGCGGCCGAGGTCCTCGGCTCCGAGCGTGCCGCCGGGAGCGGAGAGGGTGGCCTGGAGCACGGGTCCGCCGCCGTCCTCGTTGGCCACGGCGTTGATCTCGACGCCGCCGCTCGCGGTTGCCCCGGACGACTCGGCCGCGAGGCCGTGCGCCTCCGGGGCGCGGGTCCACGGAGTGGTCGCCCCGGCGGCTCTGGTGACGCGGCCCAGGTAGTTGAACGTGATCTGCGGGTGGGGCAGTGCGGCGAGGCGCGGGGCGGTCTCGGGATTGAGGTAGCGCAGCAGTCCGTAGCCGAGGCCCTTGTCGGGGGCCCGGCGCACCAGTTCCTTGACGTGCTTGACGGCCTGGCCGACCGCCGCGCCCGCGAGGACGTCCCGTGTGGCGTCCAGCGAGCCGAGGTCGAGCCGGACCGGGCGGCACACGGTGAACCAGCCGACCGTGCGGGAGAGGTCAATACCGCGCGGCATGCTGTCGACGGCCTGCCGGCCGTGGCTCTCCAGCCCGACGACCAACGGGCCTCCCCCGCCCGCGCGCGGCCCGCGCCAGCGCTGGAACGCCATGGTCAGGGCGGTGAGCAGGACGTCCTCGACGGTGGCATGGAAGGCCGCCGGTATGTCGGTGAGCAGCGGGAGCGTCTCCTCACGCGGCAGGGTCACCGTGACGGAGGACGCCGGGCCCGTGCCCGCCTCCCTCACGCCCGGCAGGGGTTCGACGTCGCTCAGGACGGCGGACCAGTGCGGGAGTTCGGCGGCCCGAGCGGGCCGGCCGGCCTCGGCCGTGAGGGCGCGGGCCCAGGTGCGGAACGAGGTGGCGACCCGGTCGAGCGACCGGACACCGTCGCGGTCGGCGTCGGCGTCGGCGGCCAGGTCCCAGGCGCGGGCCAGGTCCGGCAGGAGAACGCCCCAGGACACGGCGTCGACGGCGAGGTGGTGGATCACCAGCAGCAGCCGGCCCGGCTCCCGCGGACCGGCGTCGAACCAGACGGCCTGGACGACACGGCCGGAGTACGGGTCCAGACGTCCGCGCGCGGCCTCGGCCTCGGCCCGGACGACCCTCTGCCGCTCCTCGCTCCAGGGGCCCGAGGCAGTGCCCTGGGCGTCGCCGTGCGGGCCGGTGACGTCGACGCGGGTGAGGCAGGCCGCGGGGTCGGCCGAGCCGCGCGGCGCGATGTCCAGTTCCCAGGGCTGCGACGGCCCGGTGGTGATCCGCAGCCGCAGTGTGTCGTGGTGGTCGAGCAGGAGACCCAGCGCGGCGGCGAGGCGGGCCTCGTCCGCGTCCGGCGGGACCACCAGCAGCAGGGTCTGGTTGAACTCCTCGACGGGGCCGCCGCGTTGCAGGCGCTCGTGCATGACGGCGGTCAGCGGGACCGCTCCGGTTCCGTCGTCGGCGCTCCCGGCGTGCTCCTCCTCGTCCGCGACGTCCGCGGCCACGGCGGCGAGCCGGGCCGGTGTCTTTTGCTCGAAGACGTCCCGTACCGAGATCGCCAGGCCCTGTGCCCGAGCCCTGCTGACGAGCTGGATCGACAGGATGCTGTCCCCGCCGACGGTGAAGAAGTCGTCGTCGACGCCGACGCAGGGCAGCGCGAGGAGGTCGGCGAACAGCCCGCACAGCACCTCCTCGCGCGGGGTCCGGGGTGCGCGGCCGGCCGTCGTGGTGAAGTCCGGCGCGGGCAGCGCCCGCCGGTCCAGCTTCCCGTTCGGCGACAGCGGCAGTCCGGGGAGGGCGACGCACACGGCGGGCACCAGGGAGTCCGGCAGCAGCCCGGCGACGAACCGCCGGACCTCCGCCACGTCCAGCGCGTCGGACGCCCTGCCGGGGCCGGCGGCGGGCACGAGGTAGCCGACCAGCCGCCTGGTGCCCACGGAGTCCTCGTGCACCGTCACGGCCGCCTGGCCGACGGCCTCGTGGCGCAGCAGGGCGGCCTCGACCTCGCCGGGCTCGATGCGCACCCCGCGGATCTTGACCTGCTCGTCCGTCCGTCCCAGGTGCTCCAGCTGTCCGTCGCCGCGCCGGCGCACCACGTCCCCGGTCCGGTACATGCGCTCCCCGGAGCCGAACGGGCAGGCCACGAAGCGTTCGGCGGTCAGCGCGGCGCGGCCGGCGTAGCCGCGCGCGAGCCCCTCGGCGGCGACGTACAACTCCCCCGCGACCCCCGGCGGTACCGGTCGCAGCGCCGGGTCCAGCACGTACAGGCGGGTGTTGGACACGGGCCGGCCGACGGTCACCGCCTCGCCCGGCAGCGCCTGGCAGGCGGAGACGAAGACGGTGGTCTCAGTGGGGCCGTAGGTGTTGTGGACCGGGATCCCCAGCAGCTCGGTCGCGGCGGTGACGGTCGCCGCGGGCAGTGCCTCGCCGCCGCACATCACCCACTTCAGCCCCGTGCAGCGGGCGGCGGCCGGCTCCTGCGTGAACACCTCCAGCATCGACGGCACGAAATGCACGGCGGACACGGCCTCGGCGGCGATGACCTCCGCGATGTACCGCGGGTCCTGCTGGCCGCCGGGCCGCGCCAGCACGACGGCCGCGCCCGTCGTCAGCGGCCACAGCAGCTCGATCACCGACGCGTCGAAGGTGACCGGCGACTTGTGCAGCATCCGGTCGTCGGGCGCCAGCCGGTACTCCCGCTGCAGCCACTGCGCGAAGTCGACCAGCCCCCGGCGGTGGATCACCACGCCCTTGGGGCGGCCGGTCGAGCCCGAGGTGTGGACGACATAGGCGGGGTGGGCCGGCAGCAGCGGACGCGGCCGGTCCCCGGCGGTGGGATCGCTACCCGGCAGCGCGTTCAGCTCCCGCACGACGTCCGGGGCGTCGACGGCCGCGACGCTCACCCCGTCGACGGCCGGGAGCCTCCCGGCGGTGGCGGCGGTGGCGAGCAGCAGCCCGGGACGTCCGTCCCGCAGCAGGTAGGCCACGCGCTCGGCGGGATGGTCGGGGTCGACCGGCAGATAGGCGGCGCCCGCCTTGAGCACGGCGAGGATCGCGACCACCATGCGCACCCCGCGCGGCACGGCGACGGCGACGACGTCCTCGGGGCCCGTGCCGCGGCGCAGCAGCCAGTGGGCGAGCCGGTTGGCCTCCTCGTTCAACGCCCCGTACGACACCGGGGCGTCGCCTTCGTCGGGGCTCACCAGGGCCACCGCGTCCGGGGTCCCGGCCGCCCGTTCCTCGAAGAGCCCGGTCCAGTCGGTGTCCGGTATCGGGTACGCGGAGTCGTTCCAGCCGTCCAGGAGGCGCAGTTCGTCGGCGCCGAGAAGCTCGGTAGCCGCGAGCCGGGTGCCGGGGGCGGCCACGACCTGGCTCAGGAAGCGCTCCAGGCGGTCGGCGAACGCCCTCGCCGTGGACTCCTCGAACAGGTCGGTGCGGTAGTGCAGCGTTCCGCGGATCCCGGCGGGCGCACCGCGGCCGTCGCCGTCACGGGTCTCGGCGAAGTTGAAGGACAGGTCGAACTTGGCCTCGGTGGAAAGGACGTTCTCGTACCGGGACTCGACTCCGGGGAAGGACAGCGGCGGGCGGGAGGTGTTGTCGACGGCCAGCATCACCTGGAAGACCGGGTGGTGGGCGAGGCTGCGGGTGGGGCTGAGCAGGTCGACGAGGCGCTCGAAGGGCAGGTCCTGGTGGGCGTAGGCGTCGAGGTCGGCGTCGCGGACGCGGCGCAGCAGGTCGCGGAAGGCGGGGTTGCCGCTGGTGTCGGTGCGCAGGGCGAGCGTGTTGACGAAGAACCCGATGAGCCCGTCGAGAGCGTCCTGGCCCCGCCCGGCGACGGGCGCGCCCAGCACGATGTCCTCTCCCGCGCCGAGCCGGGTCAGGACGGCCGCGAGCGCGGCCTGCAGCACCATGAAGACGCTGGCGCCGCTCTCGCGGGCGAGTTCCGTGATCCCCTGGTGCAGCGTGGGCGGCCAGCGCAGCTCCAGCACCGCCCCGTCCCGGCCGGCCGTGGCGGGGCGAGGCCGGTCGCAGGGCAGGTCGATGCACTCGGGGGCCCCGGCCAGCACACGCCGCCAGAAGTCCGCCTGTTCCTGTCCGGGCCCGGCGACGGGCGCGCCGTCCTGAGCCTGCGAGCCGAGGAACCCGTGCTGCCACAGGGTGTAGTCCGCGTACTGGACCGGCAGCGGCTGCCACTGCGGTGCGCTCCCCTCAAGGCGTGCCCGGTAGGCCGTGTTGAGCTCACGGATCAGGACGCCCAGGGACCAGCCGTCCGCGGCGATGTGGTGCAGCAGGATCAGCAGGACGTGCTCGTCGGCGGCCGTCCGCAGCAGGCGCGCCCGCAGGGGGATCTCCCGAGCGAGGTCGAAGGGCCGCGCGACCTCGTCGGCCAGGAGCTGCCTGACGGCATCGGCGTCCACGTCCGAGACCGTCAGCCGCGGACGTGCCCGGTCCGCCGGGAGGACCCGCTGCCAGGGATTGCCGCCGTCGTCGGGGGACACCGTCCGCAGGATCTCGTGCCGGTCCGTCACGTCGGCGAGCGCGGCCTCCAGGGCCGCCGGGCTCAGCTCGCCCTTCAGCCGCACGGCCAGCGGGATGTGGTACGCGCTGCCGGAGCCGTCCAGGTTGTCCAGGAACCACAGCCGGTTCTGCGCGAACGACAGCGGTATCCGCTCCGGCCGCGCCATCGCCGTCAGCGCCGGGCGCTGCGGGAGGCCCCGTCTGGTCAGCGCGGCCAGCCCGGCGGGGGTGGGGGTCTGGAAGATGTCGCGGATGGTGATGTCGGTGCCGAGTTGGGTCTGGGCGCGTGCGGCGAGGCGGATGGCGAGGAGGGAGTCGCCGCCGAGCGTGAAGAGGTTGTCGTCGATGCCGATACCGGGGACGCCGAGGAGGTCGGCGAACAGGGCGCGCAGTGCTTCCTCGTGAGGGGTGCGGGCCGGGCGTGAGGTGGCGAGTGTGGTGAAGTCGGCTGCGGGCAGTGCCCGCCGGTCCAGCTTCCCGTTCGGCAACAGGGGCAGTTCGTCCAGGACTGTGCAGGCGGCGGGGACCATGTACTCGGGCAGCCGGCGGGCGGTGAACTCGCGTACGGACACCGGGTCCAGTGCGGCGGGGTGGGCGGGGACGAGGTAGGCGGCCAGACGGGGCGGGCCGGTGGGGTTCTCGTGCACGGTGACCGCGGCCTGCGCTATGTCGGGGTGGCGGCAGAGCACGGCCTCGATCTCGCCGGGCTCGATGCGGAACCCGCGGATCTTGACCTGGTCGTCCGCCCGCCCGAGGTAGTCCAGGCGGCCGTCGCGTCGCCGACGCACAATGTCACCGGTGCGGTACATCCGCTCACCCGGCTCGAACGGACAGGCCACGAACCGCCCTGCGGTCAGCCCCGCACGCCGGGAATACCCACGCGCCAGCCCCTCACCCGCCAGGTACAGCTCGCCCGCCGTGCCCGGCGGCACCAGACGCAACGTCGAATCCAGCACGTACAAGCGCGTATTCGCTACAGGCAGACCGATCGGCACCGGACCGTCCGCAGTCACATCGCGGCAGACAGTCACCTCCACGGATGCTTCGGTGGGGCCGTAGAGGTTGTGGATGGGAACGTCCAGGCGGGCGGCCAGCTGTGTCACCGCGGACGGGGACAGTGCCTCCCCGCTGCACATCACCCACCGCAGACCGGTGCAGGCGGCGGCTGCGGGCTCCTGCGCGAACACCTCCAGCATCGAGGGCACGAAATGCGTCCCCGTCACCCGCTCCGCCCTGATCAGCCCGGCGATATAACGCGCGTCCCGCTGCCCGTCCGGCCGGGCCAGTACCAGCGCCGCACCCACCGCCAACGGCCACAACAGCTCACGCACCGACACATCGAACGTCACCGGCGTCTTGTGCAGCAGCCTCTCCCCCGGCCCGATCCCGAACTCCGCCTGCAACCAGGACACATAGTTCACAACACCCCGGTGCGGAACCACCACACCCTTCGGCCGGCCCGTCGACCCCGACGTATACATGACGTAAGCCGGATGATCCGCCCGCAGCCCCACACCCTCCAGAATCAGGTCGGCCGCCGGCCGCGCGGCCACCTCGACGCCGACAGGACCGTCCAGCGCCACCGTGTGTACTCCCGCCACCACCGGCAGCCCGTCCGCCACCGCGGTCGTGGTCAGTACCAGGCCGGGACGCGTCTCCTCCAGCATGAACGTGATCCGCTCCGCCGGATGCTCCAGGTCCAGCGGCAGATACGCCGCCCCCGCCCTCAGCACCCCCAGGATCGCCACCACCATGCCCACACCCCGGGGCACCGCCACGCCCACCACACCCTCCGGGCCTGCCCCCTGCTCCCTCAGCCAGTGCGCCAGCCGGTTCACCCGCGCATCCAACTCCGTATACGACAGCGGCCCTTCGTCCTCGTCCGGACTCACCACCGCCACCGCGTCCGGGGTCCGCGCCACCTGCGCCCGCCACAGCTCCACCCAACTACCCCCCGGCACGACACACGCCGTGTCGTTCCACCCCTCCAGCCGCTCACGCTCCCCCTCCACCAGCAGATCCACCGACCCCACACACATCCCCGGATCCGCAACCACCTGCTCCAACACCCGCAAAAACCGCTCCTGATGCCCCTCCAGACTCGCCCCATCCCACAACTCGGGATTAGCGCCGAGGAAGAAGGCGATGCGATCGGCATCGACGGACTGGAACCTCATCGACAGGTCCTCGGGGCGGGCGAAGGTGATCTCCCGCTCCGTCCGGTGGCCGTCGAACTCCAGGTCGCCGCCTGCGGCGATAATGTTGACCAGCACACCCCGCCGCACCTGACCGTGTGCGGGTGCCCCCGCCCCCGCCTCGCGTGCCAGAAACTCCGCCCGGAAACGCTGGTGCTCGACGGCCTCCCTGATCAGTTCCGCCACTTGCCGGGCGAGGTCGGCGAACGACTCCCGACGGTCGACGCGGACACGTACCGGGAGGATGTTCGCCAGCACGCCGGGCGTGGTCCGGCCGACGGGCCCGGTGCGGGCGCCGACAGGGAGGTTGACAACCACCTCGCTCTCGGCGGTGACCACGCTGAGGTACGCGGCCACGGCGGCGAAGATCACTGCGGAGCGCCGTACCCCCGCCGCGTCGGCCGCGCGGTTCAGCCCGGCGACCTCGATCGTCGTGTGCCGGGTCCACAGACTGCCGCGCACGACGTCAGGACCGCGGGGGTCCGGCCGCGTGCCACTCTCTCGGTCGAGAACGGACGGGACCAGGCCGCCAGCCGCCCTGTCGAGCCAGTACGCACGGTCCCGGGCGAACTCCTCGGAGGTGAGGTAGTCCGTTTCCTCGTCGGCCAGGGCCGCGAGCGAGCCGTAGGACGAGGGCCCGGCCAGCTCTCCGCGTGTGAGCCGCCGGTAGACCTCCTCCACTCGCCGCTCCACCAGTGAGGCGCCGACGGCGTCGCCGATCAGATGGTGGTACTGCTGATGCCACAGGAAGCGGTCCGGGCCGAGCCGGAACAGCGCGTACGCGAACAGCGGCCCGCGCGTGATGTCGTAAGAGCGCTCC
The DNA here is from genome assembly GCF_030499515.1 of Streptomyces sp. DT2A-34. Lineage (NCBI taxonomy): Bacteria > Bacillati > Actinomycetota > Actinomycetes > Kitasatosporales > Streptomycetaceae > Streptomyces > Streptomyces sp. DT2A-34. The sequence continues at coordinate 2,031,350 of NZ_JASTWJ010000001.1, forward strand.
CAGTGGCGGTCGATCCAGTCGTCGGCCGCCGCGCGCGGGTCGACCGCGTCGGAAAGGTCGACGAAGGCCGGCTCCCACTCCAGCGACGGATTCGGGATCTGTCGCACCTGCCCGTCCTCGGTCACGAAGCGTGTATGCAGGGCGTCCGTTTCCGCGACGACCTGCCGCAACGCCCTTGCGAACAACGGCGGATCCATCGGCCCGAAGATTTCACGCTGCATCGAGAACACAGGGGCGACTCCGCGGATCTGCGCTGAGAGCCAGATCTCCAGTTGTGCGGCTGTCAGGGGCAGGGCGGAACGCTGGCTGTGCTCGGACATGTCACCACGTCTCTTCCGATGAGGATCCGGTCGCTTCGCGGGCGGCCGCGGCGGCCTCCGCGGCCCGGCGGGGCAAGAAAGGGGGAAGGGGAGTCGGCCCTCTGTCAGCGGAAGCGGTTGATGGCGTCCAGATGCCGGTCACGCGTATCCGGGTCGGTGATGCCGAGCCCTTCATGCGGCGCCAGGCACAGCACGCCCACCTTGCCCTGGTGCAGGTTGCGGTGGACCTCGTGCACGGCCTCGCCGACGTCCGGCAGCGGGAATACCTTCGACAGGGTGGGGTGGATCCTGCCCTTGCACACCAGGCGGTTGGCCTCCCATGCCTCCCGGTAGTTGGCGAAGTGCGTGCCGACGATCCGCTTCAGGGACATCCACAGGTAGCGGTTGTCGTATTCGTGGGTGTAGCCGGAGGTAGAGGCGCAGGTCACGATCGTGCCGCCCTTGCGGGCGACGTACACGCTGGCTCCGAACGTCTCACGTCCGGGGTGTTCGAAGACGATGTCGATGTCCTCACCCCCCGTCAGTTCGCGGATGCGCGTGCCGAAGCGCCGCCACTCCTTCGGGTCCTGGGTGTATTCGTCCTTCCAGAACCGGTAGCCCTCGGCGCCGCGGTCGATGACCGCCTCTGCGCCCATCGCGCGGCAGATCTCCGCCTTCTGAGGGGAGGAGACCACGCACACCGGGAAGGCGCCGCCGGCCAGCGCGAGCTGGGTCGCGAAGGAGCCGAGTCCGCCGCTGGCGCCCCAGATGAGGACGTTGTCGCCCTGCTTCATCCCGGCGCCGTTGCGTGAGACCAGCTGCCGGTAGGCAGTGGAGTTGACCAGGCCGGGTGAGGCGGACTCCTCCCAGCTGAGGTGGCGTGCCTTCGGCATCAGCTGGTTCGCCTTGACCAAGGCCAGTTCGGCCAGGCCCCCGAAGTTCGTCTCGAAGCCCCAGATCCGCTGCTGCGGATCGAGCAGGGTGTCCCCGTGCCCCTCGGCGCTCTCCAGCTCGACGGACAGGCAGTGCGCGACCACCCGGTCGCCGGGCGCCCAGGAGCTAACCCCCGGGCCGGTGCGCAAGACAACACCGGCGAGGTCGGAGCCGATGACGTGGTATGGCAGGTCGTGCCGGCGGGCCTGGTCGTGGAGCCTGCCGTAGCGCTCCAGGAAGTGGAAGGTCGGCATCGGCTCGAAGATCGAGGACCACACGGTGTTGTAGTTCACCGAGCTGGCCATGACCGCGACCAGCACTTCGCCGAGGCCGGGTTCGGGCGTCGGGACGTCCTGTACGTGGAGGGTTTTGCGCGGATCCTTGTCGGCCGTCGCCATTCCCTCGAAAGCATCGGTGTCGGATTTACGGACGACAGCTCCCCGATAGCTCTCCGGAATTTGAATTCCGGCGAAATCGGCGCCTGACGCGTCGTCGGAGAGAGCAGCACTGACTATTTCCTGCACAACCACTCGTTTCTCACTCCTGCGGAGCGACTCTGCGGCATGCCCGCTGTGCTGGGATTTCGGCAGTCTAGGGTCGGGCCGGTGCATCGCCGCATCACCAGCCTTGGTAGTGGTCGCCGACTACTCACTCAGGTGATGTGTGGTGCCGGCGGCCCGTGCCACTGTCGGTCCGGTAGGCACGCGAAAGAGACGAGGTGCCATGCCTGAGCTGGACAAGCACACCGCCTTGCCCCTGACCGCCGCGCAACTGGAGATCTGGCTCTCGTTGCAGATCCTGGGAAATCCCCGCATCGCGTCGGTGGAGCGGGAGATATTCGGCCCGCTGAAGCTGTGGGCGTTCGAGGCCGCGCTGCGGCGGGTGGTCTCGGAGACGGACTCCTTGCACACGTACTTCGTCTCCGACGGCCCGCTGGTGCGGCAGGTGGCGGATCCGTCGCTCGCATGGGATCTGACGGTCGTCGACCTGCGCGGCGCGGACGATCCGCGCGCGGCGGCCGACGCCTGGGTCGACACCCACTGGAACCGTGCCTATCCCACCGACCGTGGGCCGCTGTTCCACTACGCGCTGCTCGTCCTCGGCCCGGACCACTTCCGGTGGCATCAGCAGTATCACCAGATCATGGGCGACATCTCGGCGTTCTCCCTCGTCGAGCGGCGGGTCGCGGAGGTCTACCGCGCCCTGGTGCGCGGCGAGGCGGTGCCGGACCCCGGATACGGCTCCCTCGCCGGCCTGGTCGACGAGGAGCTGGCGTACCAGGAGTCCGACGAGTACGCCGCCGACCGGCGGTTCTGGCTGGAGCGGGCCGAGGAGGGCCTCAGCCCGTCCCTGCTGACCGGCGGGCCGGGCGTCGGCTGGGACGCGGCCGAGGTGACCCGCGGCTGTGTGCGCGCCGACCAGGTGAGCATCGGGCTGGCCGGGCTGAACCGGGCGGCCGACGCGGCCGGGGTGCGGCGCTCCGCCGTGCTCATCGCGACGATGGCGGCGTACGTCGGCGCGATGAACGGCACGGCGGACGTCGTGCTGAACCTGCCGGTGAGCGCCCGCGTGGGCCCCGTCGCCCAGGCCACTCCGGGCGTGCTGTCGAACATCCTGCCCCTGCGTCTGCGCATCGACAGCCAGGCACCGTTCACCGCACTCGCCCGGCAAGCCGCAGAGGAGGTACGCCGGGTGATGCGCCACCAGCGTTTCCGCAACGAACACCTCGTGCGCGAGATCGGCACGACCTCGGCGGGCCAGGAGCTGCCGGGCATCACCGTGAACATCATCTCCGGCGGCGACCTGGACTTCGACGGCCCTCGCACGGAGCGGGAGATCTTCTTCGCCTGCCCGGTCGACCTGATGACGGGTTTCTGCGTCAGCGGCGACCGAGTACTGGTGTCGTTCCTCGCCAATCCCGAGCTGTGGGACGGGGTGGGTGTGAGGGGGCATCAGGAGCGGTTCCTGCGGGTGCTGGAGCAGGTGGTGGCTGATCCGGGGATGCGGGTGGGGTCGGTGGACCTGCTGGTGGAGGGTGAGCATGAGCGGCTTGAGGGGTGGAACAACACGGAGTGCGAGGTGCCGGGGGGCAGCTGGGTGGAGTTGTGGCGGGCCCAGGTCGCGTCGACGCCGGACGCGGTGGCAGTGGTGAGTCCGGACGAGGACGAAGAGCCGCTGACCTACGCGGAATTGGACGCGCGGGCGAGCCGGCTGGCGCACTGGCTGCGGGGGCGGGGTGTGGGTCCGGAGGGGGTGGTGGCGATCGCCGTCCCGCGGAGTGTGGAGATGGTGGTGGCAATCCTGGGGGTGCTGAAGGCGGGGGCGTCGTATCTGCCGCTGGACCTCGCGTATCCGGCGGAGCGGACGGCGTTCATGTTGGAGGACTCCCGTCCCGCGCTGGTCCTGACCACGACCGCCGCCGCGGACGAACTGCCCGTGCGGGCGGTGGCGTTGGACGGTCCCGCGGCCACCGAGATCGCCGCACAGCCGGCCGCGGAGGTCTCGGTGGCGGTACGGCCGGAGCATCCCGCCTACGTCATCTACACCTCGGGGTCGACAGGCCGGCCGAAGGGTGTGGTGGTTCCGCACCGAGGGGTCGTGAACTACGTGTCGTGGTTGCAGGCCGAGTTCCCCGTCGGGCCCGGGGACCGGTTGCTGCACAAGACGCCGGTCACGTTCGACGTGTCCGTGCGGGAGTTGCTGTGGCCGCTGGCTGCGGGCGCGGCGGTGGTACTCGCACGGCCCGGCGGGCAGGGTGACGCTCGCTACATCGCCGAGCTGATCACCGCCGAAGGGGTGACGGGGGCGCATTTCGTGCCCTCGATGCTGGAGGTCTTCGCCCAGGAACCGACGGCTGCCGGGTGTACGAGTCTGCGGTGGGTGATGTGCAGCGGGGAAGCCCTGTCCGCGTCCACCGTGGGCCGGCTGACCGCGATGGTGGATGTGCCGGTCCACAACCTCTACGGCCCGACCGAGGCGTCCGTGGACGTGACGGTGTGCCGTGACGTCACCCCTCAGGGCCCGGTCCCGATCGGCGGGCCCGTGGCCAACACCCGCCTGTACGTCCTGGACTCCGCTCTGCGTCTCGTCCCGCCGGGTGTGCCCGGCAAGCTGTACCTGGCCGGCGCGGGGCTCGCCCGCGGATACGCCCGGCGACCAGCACTGACCGCTCAGCGGTTCGTGGCCTGTCCCTTCGCACCGGGCGAGCGCATGTACCGCACAGGGGACGTGGTGCGCAGGCGGCGGGATGGGCTGCTGGACTACCTGGGGCGGGCGGACGACCAGGTCAAGATCCGCGGGTTCCGCATCGAACCCGGCGAAATCGAAGCCACGTTGCTACGCCATCCGGAGGTCGCGCAGGCCGCCGTCACCGTCCACGAGGAACCCACCGGCCCCCGCCGACTGACCGCCTACCTCACCCCCGCCCAGGGCACCGCCGCGCTGGACGGTGTGGAGGTGCGGGAGTTCGCGGCTGGCCGGCTGCCCGAGTACATGGTCCCGGCGGTGTGTGTGGTCCTGGACGCACTCCCGCTGACCCCGAACGGGAAACTCGACCGGCGGGCCTTGCCCGCTCCCGACTTCACCGCCCTCACCACCTCTCGCCCCGCCCGCACCCCACAGGAGGAGGCGCTGTGCAGCATGTTCGCCGACCTCCTCGGTGTCCCCGGTGTCGGGATCGACGACAACCTGTTCACGCTCGGCGGGGACTCCCTCCTCGCCGTCCGGCTCGCGGCCCGCGCCCAGACCGAGCTCGGCACCCACATCACCCTCCGCGACGTCTTCCACACCCCCACCCCCGTCGGCCTGGCCCGTGTGCACGCAGACCGGCTCGGTCCGGCGTGAGCGCGGCGGCCTCTCCCTCGACCACACCGCACCCGAGCGAGGACCATGTCTGAGATCCACGATCTGCGAGACGCCGTGGCGAAGCTGATCCACGACGGCGACACCGTCGCCCTGGAGGGCTTCACGCACCTGATCCCCTTTCGCGCCGCGCACGAGATCATCCGCCAGGGTATGACCGACCTCACGCTGGTGCGCATGACCCCGGACCTCCTCTACGACCAGCTCATCGGCGTGGGGGCGGCCCAAAAGCTCGTCTTCTCCTGGGGCGGCAGTCCCGGTGTGGGTTCGCTGCACCGGTTCCGCGACGCGGTGGAGAACGGCTGGCCGCGCCCGCTGGAACTGGACGAGCACAGCCACGCCGGCATGGTGAACCGCTATGTCGCGGGCGCCTCACGGCTGCCGTTCGCCGTCCTGCGCGGTTACCGGGGCAACGACATCGCCGGCCGCACCGAGTCCGTCGCCCCCGTCGTCTGTCCGTTCACCGGCGAGGAGCTGACCGCGGTCGCCGCCCTCAACCCGGATGTGACCGTCATCCACGCCCAGCGGGCCGACCGGGCCGGCAACGTCCAGCTCTGGGGTCTGCTCGGGGTGCAGAAGGAGGCGGTCCTCGCGGCCGACCGGGTGCTGGTCACGGTGGAGGAGCTGGTCGACCGCCTCACTCCGGTTCCGGGCGCGATCACCCTGCCCGCCTGGGTCGTCGACGCCGTCGCGGTCGTCCCCGGCGGCGCCCACCCGTCGTACGCCGCCGGATACAGCAGCCGCGACAACGACTACTACCGGGCGTGGAGCGAGGTGTCCCGAGACCGCGCGGTCTTCGGGAACTGGGTCGAGGAGAACATCCTGCGCACGGAGGGGGCGACCGCTCGATGACCGGGACATCGACCGCTGAGCAGACCCACGTCACCGGGGACGAGCTGATGGAGGTCTGCGCCGCCCGAGCGCTGGCCGGGGCCAGGACCTGTCTGGCGGGCGTCGGCATCCCCAGCACGGCGGCCAACCTCGCCCGCCGGACGTACCATCCGGATCTCGTCGTGATCTACGAGTCGGGCGTCATCGGCTCCAAGCCCAGCCGGCTGCCGCTCTCCATCGCCGACGGCGAACTCGCGGAGACCGCGGACCTGGTGATCCCGATGCCGGAGATGTTCAACTACTGGATCCAGGGCGGCCGCATCGACATCGGCTTCCTGGGCGCCGCCCAGGTGGACCGGTTCGCCAACATCAACAGCACCGCCGTGGACCGCGGGCCGGAGCTGCCCGAGAAACGCCTCCCCGGCGCCGGCGGCGCGCCCGAGATCGCCGCGCACTGCGGCGGTGTACTGATCGTGGTGCGGCACACCACCCGCAACTTCGTGGCGAAGGCGGACTTCGTGACGACCTTCGGCCACGGCTCGGGACCCGGTGACCGCAAGAGGTTCGGGCTGCCCGGCGCCGGGCCGGTCGCCGTCATCACCGACCTGGGCGTCCTGCGGCCGGATCCGGCCACGGCGGAACTCGTCCTCACCGAGGTGCATCCCGGAGTGACGGTCGACCAGGTACGGGCCGCGACGGGCTGGGACCTCCGCGTCGCCGACCCCCTGGGCGTCACCGAACCGCCCACCCGCGAGGAACTCGCCGCGCTGCGCGCCCTGAAGAACGCGGACGGCGCCGCGAAGCGCTGAAGGACCTCACCCTCCGGAGAAAGGAAAACGCTGTGGCCGACAACCCCTTCGACGACGAGGACAGCACGTTCCTCGTACTGGTCAACGACGAGAACCAGCACTCGCTCTGGCCCCTTTTCGCCGACGTCCCGGCGGGCTGGAGCACCGTGCACGGCCCGGCTCCCCGCGCCGCGTGCCTGGACTACATCGAGCGTGAGTGGACCGACATGCGTCCCGCGAGCCTCGTACGCGCCATGAGCGCGGCCGCCGAGGGCGACCGGTAGCGGTCGCGGCCCCCGGCCGACGCAGCCCCCCACAACGTACGGAGACCCCATGACTGTTCACGGCATCGCGTATCTCGACCTCTACACACAGGACCGGGCGTCCACGACCGACTACTTCGCCGGCCTGGGCTTCACGCCGATCGCGGAGTCCCAGGGCGACGATCGCAGCTCCACCCTGCTCCGGCAGGGCGACCTGCGGCTCGCCGTGACGTCGGGACCGGCGGTGCGGGACTTCCTGGACAAGCACGGGGACGGTGTCGCGGACATAGCCCTGACCTGTGACGACGTCTCGGCGGCCGTGGGGCGCGCGGTGGCGGCCGGTGCGGCCGACCTCGGTTCCCCCTACAGCGCGCCCGTCGTGTCGGGGTTCGGGGACGTACGGCACACCCTGCTGCCCGTGGCCGAGGGCGACCCCGGCCGGACTCCGCCCACCGGCCGCTGGATGCCGGTCGCGGCCTCCGTCCCGCGGCCGCCGCAGACCGTCCGGCTGCTGGACCACATCGCGGTCTGCGTCGAGGGCGGCCGACTCGGCGAGTACGCCGACTTCTACCGGGACGCCTTCGCCTTCACGCACTACTCGGCCGAGTACGTGGCGCTCGGCGGGCAGGCCATGGACTCCGTCGTGGTGCGCAGCGCGTCGGAGAACGTCACCTTCACCCTGGTCGCACCCGACCCCGGCAAGGAGGCCGGCCAGCTCGAAGCCTTCCTGGAGCGCAACGGGGGGCCCGGAGTGCAGCATCTGGCGTTCCTCGTCGACGACATCGTCTCCGCGGTGCGCCGGTTCCGGGAGGACGGGGGCGTGGAGTTCCTGAGCACGCCGGACAGCTACTACGACATGCTCAGCGACCGGCTGCCCGACCTGGCGGACCGGATCGAGGACCTACAGGACGCGCAGGTGCTGGCCGACAGCGACGAGTGGGGGCATCTGATGCAGTTGTTCACCAAGTCACCGTACGAACGCAACACCCTCTTCTTCGAGCTGATTCAGCGTCAGGGCTCGCGAGGGTTCGGCAGCGCGAACATCCGGGCCCTGTACGAGGCCGTCGAGCGCGACCGGCTCGCCGCCTCGTGACCGCCTCTGCCGGTCGCGCCACAGCCGTGAACATGTTCACCCTGACCGACTACGCCGGACAGGCCCGCACGATGCTGCCGGGGAGTGTCTGGGACTTCATCGAGGGCGGCGCCGGCGAGGAACGGACGCTCGCCGCCAACCGGGCGGCCTTCGACCGGGTACGGCTGTTCCCGCGAGCGCTGTCCGGCACGGACCGGCCCTCCCTCGCGACCACGGTCCTCGGCCGCACCTGGCGGACCCCCTTTGCCGTCGCCCCCATGGCCTACCACCGGCTGGCCCACCCGGCCGGCGAGGTCGCGACCGCGCAGGCCGCCGGGGCCGCCGGAGTGCCCCTGGTGGTGAGCACGTTCGCGAGCCGCACCTTCGAGGACATCAAGGCGGCGGCCGGCGGCCCGCTGTGGCTCCAGGTGTACTGCTTCCAGGACCGCTCCCTGACGCGGGACCTCGTCGCACGCGCCGAGAGCGCCGGCTTCGAAGCCCTGGTCCTGACCGTCGACGCCCCCATCCTGGGCAGCCGTCACCGGGACCTGCGCAACCGTTTCCGGCTCCCCGAGGACATCGGGCCCGTCAACCTTCCCGACGGCGAGTTCTCCTCGCCCGGCGACCACGCGCGCGCCGAGTTCGCCCCCGCTCTCGACTGGTCGGTCGTCGAGTGGCTGCGGGGCGTCAGCGCGCTGCCGGTGCTGGTCAAGGGGGTGCTCACCGCGTCCGACGCCCGGCTGGCGCTGGCCGCGGGGGCCACCGGCGTCGTGGTGTCCAACCACGGCGGACGGCAGCTGGACGGCGCCCCGGCCACGCTGGACGTGCTGCCCGAGATCGCGGCGGCGGTCGCGGGCGCCTGCCCGGTGCTCCTGGACAGCGGCGTGCGCCGCGGGTCCGACATCCTGGCGGCTCTGGCGTCCGGTGCCGACGGGGTGCTGGTGGGGCGGCCCGTCCTGCACGGCCTGACCGTGGCGCGCGAGGTCGGCGCCCAGCATGTGCTGGACATCCTGGCGAGTGAGCTGGCGGAAGCGATGATCCTCACCGGCACGTCCTCGACCGGCGAGGTGGCTCCGGCCCTGCTCGGCCCGCAGAGCGAGGTGGCTCCGGCCCTGCTCGGCCCGCGTGCCCCTGCCACGCCACCCCATATGTCCGGCTCCACCGCCTCGGACCCCGCGCTTCCCGGCCCGCGCGCCAACTCCGTCCCGCCCCCGCCCGCTCCGCAATCCGCTCACGACCTGCGGAAGGCGGATCTGCACGGCAGTCTGCGGGACCCGCTGCTCGACACGATGACCTTCCTCAACGAGATCACCGACCGCTACCCCGCGGCGGTCTCGTTCGCTCCGGGCCGTCCCTACGACGGCTTCTTCGACACCGAGGACGTCTTCAAGAGCCTGCGCCGCTACCTCGACCACCTGGAGGCCGGCGGTGCCTCGCCCGGCCAGGTGCGCTCCGCTCTCTTCCAGTACGGCCCCACGGCCGGCCAGATCCGCGAGGTAATCGCCGACTGGCTGCGCGAACACGAGGGCATCGACATCCCGGCGGAGTCCGTCGTCGTGACGGTCGGCTGCCAGGAGGCGATCCTCCTGGCGATCCGCGCCCTCATCTCGGCTCCCGAGGACGTCCTGCTCGTCTCCAGTCCCTGCTACGTCGGCGCCACCGGCGCGGCACGGCTGCTCGACGCCGAGGTGACCGCGGTCCCCGAGGGCCCGGAGGGACTGCGCTGCGCCGACCTGAGGGCGGTCGTCCGACGGGAGCGGGCGCGTGGACGCCGGCCCCGCGCCTTCTACCTGGTCCCCGACCACGCCAACCCGTCCGGGGCGACGCTGCCCCTCGCCACGCGACGGGAACTGCTCGACCTGGCGGCCCAAGAGGACATCCTCCTCCTGGAGGACAGCCCCTACCGGCTGGTGAGCCCTGGCGAGCGGCTGCCGACTCTCAAGTCCCTCGACCGCGACCGGCGGGTCGTGCACCTGGGCTCGCTGGCCAAGACTCTCTTTCCGGGTGCCCGAGTCGGCTTCGCCGTCGCGGACCAGACCGTCGTGGACGAGACGACGGGTGCGCGCGTGCTGCTGGCGGACGAACTCGCCAAGCTCAAGAGCATGGTGACGGTGAACACGTCACCGGTGACGCAGGCCGTCGTCGCGGGCATGCTGCTCGCCGAGGGCGGCCGTGCCACGGAGCACGGCGTAGAGGCGGCGGCCCGTTACGGCGACGCGATGCGGACCGTGCTGGAGCAGCTCGACGCGGCCTTCCCCTTGCCGGAGCGGACCGCGCTGGGTGTCAGCTGGAACAGGCCCTCGGGCGGTTTCTTCCTGACCGTGACGGTGCCCTTCGCAGCCGACGAAGCGGCTTTGGCCCGCTCCGCGGAGAAGTTCGGTGTCATCTGGACGCCTATGTCCTATTTCTATCCGGACGGCGGCGGGGAGAATGCGCTGCGGCTTTCGGTGAGTTACCTCTCGCCGCCGGACATTGTCGAAGGGGTCGCCCGTCTCGCGCGATTCATCACGTCGTGCCGCGCCGTTCCGGCCGTTTCGGAAATCTGAGGGCAACCGCATGGAACACGACATCAGTTCACTCGTAGAAGGCGCGACCTACAAAACCGGCAACCCTTTCGAGGTCTGGCTGTGGATGCGCGAGAACGCCCCGTCGTCCACCACGATGCCGGACAGTTCGGCGCGATCTGGTCTCTGACGCGGTTCGCCGACATCAAGGCCGTTCTCCGCGACGCGGACACGTTCACCTCGTCGTCCGGGATCCTGCTCCGGCCGGTGGCGCAAGGCGGCGATCCGGGCGGCGACAAGACCCTCGCGCTGTCCGACGACGCAGCGGCACACCACCCTGCGTTCCGCGGTCGCCGGCTGGTTCGCTCCTCGCAATCTCCGGTTGCTGACGGAGTCGATGGAGGCCGCCGCACGCGGCATCGTGTCCGACGCCGTATCGAATTCCCGTGTCGACTTCGTCACCGAGGTCGCGGCGAGACTTCCGCTGGAAGTGGTGTGGACCTTCTTCGACATCCCCGCGAACGACCGGGCCGCGGTCACCGGTTGGTCGATGGACGCCTTCTGCGCGACGACCGCGGTCGAGCGCACTATCGCGCACCTGGAGATCCTCGAATACTGCAGTTCCCTCGCGAAGAAGCGCCGGGAGCAACCGGGCGACGACCTGGTGAGTGTGCTGGCCGGAATCGAGTTCGAGGGACGGCTCCTCCCGATGGAAGAGGTGGTGCTGAACTGCGACAACCTGTTGGTCGGCGGCACGAGAACGTCCGCCTCGCGCTGGCCGGCGGCATTCACTCCCTGATCGACCACCCGGACCAGTGGGCCCTGCTCCGGGACGATTTCAGCCGGGTGATTCCCACCGCCGTGGACGAGATCCTGAGGTGGACGGCCAGCGCCACGCACCTGGTGCGGACCGCGCGCCAGGACACGGTGATCGGCGGGCAGCGGATCCGCCGCGGTGACCGTGTGGTGCTGTGGCTGCCCTCGGCCAACCGGGATCCGGACGAGTTCACCGACGCGGACAGGTTCGACCTGACCAGGACGCCGAACCGGCACCTCTCGCTCGGCAGCGGGCCCCATCACTGCATCGGCGTCCAGCTCGCCAAGCTGGAGATCCGGGCCGTGCTCCAGGAGCTGACCGGCCAGGTGCACCGGATCGTCCAGTACGAGCAGGCCGAACGCCTGGACTCCATCGTCGTCAATGGATTCCGTACGCTGCCGGTCCAGTTGGAGCCGCGCGCGTCGGTGCGTGTCCTGGAGTGAGCGTTCCTTGGGATGTGAAAGGGCAGGACGGCGATCCCGGTGTACGCGTGATCCGCACAGAGGCAAGGTGAGTTGATGTCCCGGCGCACCTCGGGACCCCAGCCGGGGCTGTGGCGGAACGCGGACTTCCGCAACCTCTGGTTCGGGCTGACGGCGTCGCTCTTCGGCGCCAAGATCACCGCGATCGCCGTGCCTCTGATCGCGAGCCGCACGCTGCACGCCACACCGCTGGAGATGGGCTCGCTCGTGGCGATGGAGTACCTGCCCTACCTGGTCATCAGCCTGGCCGCCGGCGTCTGGCTCGACCGCCGGTCAGAGCTGCCCCTGCTGATCGCGAGTGACATCGCCCGCGCCGGTCTGCTCATGGCCGTTCCGGTGGTCTGGTTCCTCGACGTCCTGTCGGTCCCCCTGCTCCTCGCCGTGGCGCTCCTCATCGGGTGCTGCACCGTCGTCTCGGACATCGGCAGTACGTCGTACCTGCCCTCGCTCGTCGGCCGCGACCAACTGATCGAGGGCAACAGCAAGCTGGAGCTGAGCAGTTCCGCCTCCAACATCGGCGGCAACGCGCTGGGCGGAGTGGTGCTCCAACTGGTCTCAGCGCCCCTGACGCTGATGTTCAACTCGGCGGCGTACCTGCTGTCCGCCGCGTTCACCTTCCGCATCCGGCACCGGGAGCCGGAGCGGCAGGTTCACGACCGGCGGCCGGGCATGTTCCAGGAGGTACGCGAGGGCGTCCAGGCGGTCTTCGGGCACCCCACCATCCGCAGGATCGTCCTGGCCACCATGATCTTCAACTTCTTCACCTTCGTCATCGAGCCGGTCCTGCTGCTCTTCCTCACCCGGACCCTGGACCTGCCGGCCTTCTCCATCGGCCTGGTCTTCTCCGCGTCCGGTGCCGGGGCCCTCACCGGGGCGCTGATCGCCGGACGGGTGAGCCGCCGCCTCGGCCTGGGCCGCACGCTCGTCGGCTCGCTGCTCTCGGCAGGTGTGGCCGCGCTGCTGATCCCCGCCACTGCCCTGGTTCCCTCCTGGTCCGCCCCCTTCATCATCGTCATCGTGTACTTCGTCAACTCCGTGATAGTGATCGTCTACAACGTCAACCAGCGCAGTCTGCGCGCCGCCCTGACTCCCGACCGGCTCCAGGGCCGGATGAACGCGTCGATCCGCATGGTGGTCATGGGCGTGGCACCCGCCGGAGCCTTCCTCGGCGGCGCACTCGGCAACTGGCTCGGCACCCTGCCGGTCCTCGTCCTCGGCGCCGCCGGAATCATGCTGGCCAGTTGCTCCCTGCTCCTCTCCCACGTCCGGACGGTCGCCGCGCTCCCGGTCCTGGCGGACGCCGCCTCCTCGACCGCGCCCCCGGTGAGAGGCCGCCGGACCGGAGAGGCCCATGAAGAGCGGGGTACGCCTGGGTCACGGGTCGGCCACGGACCGTTCGAAAGGGTGGATTCCGGGTGATCGTCGAGCCATGCCCGAACGTGCCGACGGAAACAGTGCTCTCACCGGAGGTTGTCTCCTGTTCCTCATACTGGTGGCGGACGTCGCGGCCGCGCTGCTGGCCGCCATCGTGATCGCCGCTCGGAGACTGGGCCGGACGAACGCCTACTCCGGCACGCCGTCCCCGGACTGGACGCCGGTGCTGGGCTTCGGCGCCCTGACCCTGGCACTCGGCGTGACGGCCGTCGTGCTGCTGCGGATCGGGCACGGCGGCATCGGGGCGCTGCAACTGACGCTCTGCGGTTTCCTGGCGGTCCACACACTGGAGTACTGGCCCTGAGCTTCCGCGTCTCCCTGGTGCCCCTCTTCGACAAGGTGGTCATGGCGGCCTGATCGGACACACTGGTTCGGTGCAGCATGCCGAAGAACAGCCGTTGTCCGGCGGCAACGTCAGCGACGGTGTCGTTCGAGTCGAAGACACCGTCCGCCGTCCAGCCGGACTGTGGACTCCCGCAGTGCATGCCCTGCTCACCCACCTGCACGAGGTGGGATTCCATGCGGCACCCCGTCCTTTGGGCATCGACGACCAGGGCCGCGAGGCCCTGACCTTCGTGCCGGGGCATGTGGTCTGGCCCGACCGGTTCTCTCTGCTGGAACCCGCTCGGCAACTGGCCCGCGTGGCACGGCTGATCCGGGACTTCCACGATGCGGTGCAGGGCTTCACGGCCCCGCCCGACGCTCACTGGCAGGTGCTGATCCCCGCCGAGGGCTGCGACATCATCGCCCATCACGATCTGGCCCCGTGGAACCTGGTGGTCGCGGACGAGTCCCCGTGGGCCTTCATCGACTGGGACGCCGCCGGCCCCGGTTCCCGCCTGTGGGACGTCGCGTATGCCCTGCACGGTGTCGTGCCGTTGTCCGCGCATCCTGACTGGCAACGCCGCGACGCGGCAGCCCGACTGCGGGTCTTCGCCGACGCCTACGGCCTCGATGAAGCCGAACGCCGTCGGCTGGTCCCTCTGCTGGGGCGCCGGACACGTTCCATGCACGACTTCCTGCGCGACCAGGTCGCCCAGGGTGTCCAGCCCTGGGCGACTCTGTGGGCTTCAGGCCACGGCGACGCGTGGCAAAGCGACGCCGAGTACATCGAGCGACGCGAAGACCAGTGGGCGCACGCCCTGCTCGCCGGCTGAGGCGGCGTCAGCGATCATCGGGCTGGATTCTCGCCAAGACAGCCTCGGCGACTGCCGATACCTGATCACCGATGTAGAAGTGACCTCCGGGGAATCCCCTCAATTCGAAATCGCCAGCAGTGTGGTCCCGCCACGCCTCCAGATCATCACGTGTCAAATCTGTGTCCTGGTCACCGAAGAAGGTGAAAATGGGACAGGTGAGCGCGGAACCAGGCGCACAGGAATACGTCTCACTGGCTGTGAAGTCGCTTCGGATGGCCGGAAGGAAAAGGCTCAGTACGCTGTCGTCGGCAAGAACCTCGGAGTCCGTCCCGTTCAATCTCCTGATCTCCTTGAGCAAATCGATGTCGCTCAGGAGGTGAAACCGCTCTGCACGCGGTCGCGAAGGGGCACGGCGCGCGGAGACAAAGAGGGCGGATGGTGCATCACCTTGGGCTTCGAGACGCCTGGCGATCTCGAATGCGAGCGCCGCGCCCATACTGTGCCCGAACAACACCAGACGACGACCCCGCAGCGAAGAAATCGCGTCAACGATTTGATCGGCCAACGCCTCCAGACTGTTCACTGCGCTCTCATTGAGGCGTTCCCCGCGCCCTGGATACTGCACAGCACAGACCTCTACGGAGGAAGACAGGGCCGCAGACAGCGGAAAAAAGTAACTGGCCGATCCGCCCGCATGGGGAAGACAGAGCACACGGGTACGCGCTTCCGGCGCCGGATGGAAACGCCGTATCCACGCATCATGCTCCGGCTTGGCAGTCGACATGCCCGCTCATCTCCTTTTCGTCGACGATTTCCCTCAGCGAGCGACGGTGTCGTCCCAGACCCGGACGAGCTCTATGCGCGAGGTGACGCTCATCTTGAGAAAGACCTTCCGCAGGTGGAAGGCCACGGTGTGGCGAGAGAGGGAAAGCTGTGAGGCGACCTGGCTGTTGGTGAGTCCCTGAGCCACCAGTTCGGCGACCGCGGTCTCGGACCTGGTCAGGTTCTTGACCTCGCTGCTGGGGAGAGTCGGCCAACGAGAAGTGCGGCTCCTTACGCCGAGATTCCAGAGGCGGTTCTTGACGCGCAGGACGTCACGGAATGCGCCCACCGCGAGATAGGCGTCGCCGCTCCGTTCCAGAACCGGGGCGATGTCCTCCACGCCCTGTCGCCGGCGGTGCAGAAGTACAGCGATGTCCTCCAGAGCGGACGCCCGCGCCCACGGGTCCTTGTGCGTTTCGACAGCGCGCCACAAGTAATCCGGGTTCTGGGCATCCAGTCCCTTCGCATGCGAGGCCGCCGCGACCAGCGACCGGAACTGCGGGTTGTCCCTGCCCAGCCGCTGCGCCGCCTCCGCTCCCTGCCGAGCCAGCGCCTTCTGGTCGGTTTTCAGAGCCAACCGCACAAGCCATGCCGCGGCATCGGGCTGAGAGACGAGCACTCTTCGGCTGACCGGACCGAAGTCGACGAGTTCCTCGACGAGCGGCGCCGCGGCCGCGGCACCGTATTTCGCTTCCCGTACTTGCGCGGTCGCCCAGGCGATATAACCTACCCAGCCACAGGTTCGCCCCATGAGCGCGTCATCGGTGAGTTCCTTGACGTACGACGACGTGGCCTTCAGATCACCGTTGCGCAGACTGATCAAGGTGAGCAGGAAATGCGCAAAAGTCGACGACGGGCAGGGCTGCTTGATGCGCTCCAGCATCCTTCTGCTCAGCACGGCCGCGACGTCAGTTTCCCCGCTCGCGTAGGCGAGCAGGGACCGTGCTGCCATAATTTGCACCAGGCCGCTCTCCTGGTCATGCGGGCTGCGCAAAACCTGGCCGTACAGAATTTTCCACGCCCGGTCCAACTCCCGAATGTCCGCGAAACCAAAGGCAAGCAATATCTTGAGGTTCACTTCACAGTTGCATGCGGGGCTTCTTGACGCTCCCCCGAGGGAGTTGGTCAGCATATCGAAGCCGCGTCCAGGTCGCCCTTCCGTCCATTCGAAAGTAGCTTGCTTAATGCGTTGATAAAGATCACAACCGCTACCGGCCGAACCACCAGAGAGGCATCGGAAAGGAACCGAGGCGAGATCACTCAAAGAAGTAAAAAGCATGCCGACTCGTCCTGACTTTTGAAGAGGGGAGGAAGCAGCCAGAGGCCACCGAAGGCGTGATGTCGATTGCCGGTCGGCACAGCAGGGTGGCATCTCCAAAAGGAGACAAGCAGGGACACGGCGTCTCCGTTCGTGCAGGTGGGGGGATAACGGAGCCTTGTCGGCAAATCTTGGATCTTGAAGTTTCTAACACACCTCTTCTCAGATTCCTATGATCCGCATCACGGCACATATATGGGCATTTAGCTTGACATCCAAGAAGCCGTTGTCCTGACAAAGGGGACCCGCTGGTGGATTCGGTTCCGGTACGGGGCTGCGGGCTGCGTCGGTGTGAGAACGTGATGGCCAACCGGACCGCAGCTCGAAGAGCTGCGGTTTCTTCATGATCGAGGTGTTATTGCCGGAGGATTCGGGCAGAGGTGGTCGATGGCGTCGGTGATCGCGTTGATGGAGCAGCGGGAGGCGCGGGCCCGGGAGGTGTAGGAGGAGGCGGAGTCACGGCTGCGGGAGGCCGAAGCGGTGGCGGTTCAGGCCCGGCAGCGGTGGGAGTTCGCGTGGATCGGGCGGGAGGAACTCCTGGACGAGCTCGCCGCGGCCGGGGCCGCGGCGGTGGCACCGGCCGGGGTGGTGCGGCCGGTGGCCGGTCAGCCCGGTGCAACCGGCGGATCTCTGCCCAGTCCTCCACAAGGATCACCTCTTCCTCCTGACCTTGATCAACAAGGTCAGGATCAGACGAAGATCACCAAGAAGGTCAGATTTGATACCCCGTCAGAGGGTCAGCGTTCGGCCGTCGGCGGGAGATGCTCCTCCGCTGACTTCGGAGCAGGTCGATCGCATCGTCGCGACCCTCCGGCTGAGCGACGGCGACGACACGCAGCTGCAGCACATCGCCTAGTGTGATGCGCCGGAAATTTCGACTGTAAGTCCGTATGCTGTTTCCATGTCGCATCGAGGTCCGCGGGCTGTCGAGATCGTGCTCTCCGAGGACGAGCGCATCGAGTTGTCACACCGGGCGGCAGGCGGGACAGGAGCCCGTCTGGCCGAGCGTGCGCAGATCGTTCTGGCCTGTGCGGACGGTGCGTCAAGTAGCCAGGTGGCCGCTGACTTGGGCGTGAATGTGGCGACGGTGCGCAAGTGGCGCTCCCGGTTCGCGGCTGACCGGCTGGCGGGCCTGGCGGACGATCCGCGGCCGGGCCGGCGCAAGGGAGAGTTGGTCTTGACCGAGGCCGAGCGCGCGCAGTTGACGCGCTGGGCCAGGCGGGCGAAGACCGCGCAGTTTCTCGCGCTGCGCGCCAAGATCGTGCTGCGCTGCGCCGAGGGCGGGACGAACAAGCAGGTCGCCGCCGAACTCGGCATCGCGCCGGGAACGGTCAACCGCTGGCGGGCGAGGTTCATCGCCAAGCGTCTGTACGGTCTGCAGGATGAGCCGCGGCCGGGCCGGCCGCCCTCGATCCTGCTCGACCAGGTCGAGGACGTGGTCATCGCGACCCTGGAGTCCGCCCCGGGCAAGGACACCCACTGGTCGCGCGCGGCAATGGCCAACCGCACCGGGCTGTCGAAGTCCACCATCGGCCGGATCTGGAAGAAGTTCGACCTCAAGCCGCACCTGCAGGATTCTTTCAAGCTCTCCACCGACCCGCTGTTCGTGGAGAAGGTCGTCGACGTCGTCGGGCTGTACCACAACCCGCCCGAGAAGGCGGTGGTGCTCTGCGTGGACGAAAAGAGTCAGATCCAGGCACTGGACCGCTCCCAGCCGATGACGCCGGGGATGCCCGAGCGGCGCACCCACGACTACCTGAGGCACGGCATCACGAGTCTGTTCGCCGCGTTCAACATCGCCGACGGCACCGTCATCGGCGAACTCCACCGCCGCCACCGGGCCGTGGAGTTCAAGAAGTTCCTGACCTCGATGGACAAGGCCGTGCCACGCGAGCTCGACGTGCACCTGGTGTGCGACAACTACGCCACCCACAACACCCCTGAGATCAAGGCGTGGTTGGGCAAGCACCCCCGCTTCCACGTCCACTTCACCCCGACCGGCTCCTCCTGGATCAACCAGGTCGAGCGGTGGTTCGGCCTGCTGACCGACAAGCTCATCCGCCGAGGCGTCCACACCTCCGTGAGAGCCCTCGAGAGCGACATCAAGGCATGGATCGACACCTGGAACGACAACCCACGGCCGTTCACCTGGACAAAGACCGCTGACGAGATCCTCAAATCCCTGGCCGACTACCTCACCAAGATCAACCCACCGACCACCGAAAACCAGCAAGACACTTAAGCGCGAAATTTCTGGCGCAGCACACTAGCGGCGGTCGTTCG
This sequence comes from Streptomyces sp. DT2A-34, assembly GCF_030499515.1. Lineage (NCBI taxonomy): Bacteria > Bacillati > Actinomycetota > Actinomycetes > Kitasatosporales > Streptomycetaceae > Streptomyces > Streptomyces sp. DT2A-34. The sequence goes on from NZ_JASTWJ010000001.1 coordinate 2,050,196, forward strand.
CCACAAGCTCGCAAGGACAGAAGAACCCCGCACCTGCTACCAGGTGCGGGGTTCTTCTTCGTCGTAGGATGCGCAGCTCCGCTCCGGGAACAGATCGCCTGCGACCATGCTCGCAGGCGCGTCTTCCGCCCCGTCGCGCGCGAGCGCCCTGCCCCAGCGCGCGAGATGCAGGGGCAGGGCGCTCGTTCACGTCAGGTCAAGAACCGGCAAGTTGGCGCAGCACGTAGTGCATGATGCCGCCGTTGCGGTAGTAGTCGGCCTCACCGGGGGTGTCGATGCGGACGACCGCGTCGAACTCGACGCCCGTGTCGGTGGTGACCTTGACCGTGCTCGGGGTGGTGCCGCTGTTCAGCTCGGTCACGCCCGTGATGGAGAAGGTCTCCTCGCCGGTCAGGCCGAGCGAGTCGGCCGACTGGCCCGCCGGGAACTGCAGCGGCAGGACGCCCATGCCGATGAGGTTCGAGCGGTGGATGCGCTCGTACGACTCGGTGATGACGGCCTTGACGCCGAGCAGCGCGGTGCCCTTCGCGGCCCAGTCGCGGGACGAGCCGGAGCCGTACTCCTTGCCGCCCAGGATGACCAGCGGGGTGCCGGCGGCCTGGTAGTTCTGCGACGCGTCGTAGATGAAGGAGACCGGGCCGCCCTCCTGCGTGAAGTCACGGGTGTAGCCGCCCTCGGTGCCCGGCGCGATCTGGTTGCGCAGGCGGATGTTGGCGAACGTACCGCGGATCATGACCTCGTGGTTGCCTCGGCGGGAGCCGTAGGAGTTGAAGTCACGACGCTCCACACCGTGCTCGGTGAGGTACTTGCCGGCGGGGGTGTCGGCCTTGATCGCGCCGGCCGGGGAGATGTGGTCGGTGGTGACCGAGTCGCCCAGCTTGGCCAGGACGCGCGCGCCCGTGATGTCGGAGACCGGGGTGGTCTCCATCGTCATGCCCTCGAAGTACGGGGGCTTGCGGACGTAGGTCGACTCGGCGTCCCACTCGAAGGTGTCGCCGGTCGGGATCGACAGCGCCTGCCACTGGGCGTCACCGGCGAACACGTCCTCGTACGACTTCGAGAACATGTCCTCGCCGATGGCGTTGGCGACGACGTCGTTGACCTCGGCCTCGGAGGGCCAGATGTCCTTCAGGAAGACCGGGTTGCCGTCCTGGTCGGTGCCGAGGGCGTCCTTGGTGATGTCCACCTTCATGGAGCCCGCGATGGCGTACGCGACGACCAGCGGCGGGGACGCCAGGTAGTTCATCTTGACGTCGGGGTTGATGCGGCCCTCGAAGTTCCGGTTGCCGGAGAGGACCGAGGTGACCGCGAGGTCGTGGTCGTTGACGGCCTTGGAGACCTCCTCCGGCAGCGGGCCGGAGTTGCCGATGCAGGTGGTGCAGCCGTAGCCGACGAGGTTGAAGCCGACCTTGTCCAGGTACGGCGTCAGACCCGCCTTGTCGAAGTAGTCGGTGACGACCTTCGAACCCGGGGCGAGGGTGGTCTTGACCCACGGCTTGCGGGTCAGACCCTTCTCCACGGCCTTCTTCGCGACGAGCGCGGCGGCGACCATGACGTACGGGTTGGAGGTGTTGGTGCAGGAGGTGATGGCCGCGACCGTCACCGCACCGTGGTCGATCTCGTACGTCGAGCCGTCGGGGGCGGTCACGGGGACCGGGTTGGACGGGGCGCCGTTCGGGGCGACGGCCGGAGAGTCGGAGGCCGGGAAGGACTCCTGGCCGGCCTCGTCCACGACGTCGACGTAGTTGCGGACGTCCAGCTTGAACTGCTCGGCGGCGTTGGCGAGGACGATGCGGTCCTGCGGACGCTTCGGGCCGGCGATGGAGGGAACGACCGTGGACAGGTCGAGCTCCAGCTTCTCGGAGAAGTCCGGCTCGGCCTTCGGGTCCAGCCAGAGGCCCTGCTCCTTGGCGTACGCCTCGACGAGCGCGAGCTGCTGCTCGGAGCGGCCGGTGAGCTTCAGGTACTTGATGGTCTCGTCGTCGATCGGGAAGATCGCGGCGGTCGAGCCGAACTCCGGCGACATGTTGCCGATGGTGGCGCGGTTCGCGAGGGAGGTGGCGGCCACGCCCTCGCCGTAGAACTCGACGAACTTGCCGACGACACCGTGCTTGCGGAGCATCTCGGTGATGGTCAGCACGAGGTCGGTGGCGGTGGTGCCGGCGGGCAGCTCGCCGGTGAGCTTGAAGCCGACGACGCGCGGGATGAGCATCGACACCGGCTGGCCGAGCATCGCGGCCTCGGCCTCGATGCCGCCGACGCCCCAGCCGAGGACGCCGAGGCCGTTGACCATGGTGGTGTGCGAGTCGGTGCCGACGAGGGTGTCGGGGTAGGCCTGGCCGCCTCGGACCATCACCGTGCGGGCCAGGTGCTCGATGTTCACCTGGTGGACGATGCCGGTGCCGGGCGGGACGACCTTGAAGTCGTCGAACGCGGTCTGGCCCCAGCGCAGGAACTGGTAGCGCTCCTTGTTGCGGCCGTACTCCAGGTCGACGTTCTGCTTGAAGGCGTCGGACGTGCCGAACTTGTCGGCGATGACGGAGTGGTCGATGACCATCTCGGCCGGCGAGAGCGGGTTGACCTTGGCCGGGTCGCCGCCGAGGGCCTTCACGGCCTCACGCATGGTCGCGAGGTCCACGACACAGGGCACGCCCGTGAAGTCCTGCATGATCACGCGGGCCGGCGTGAACTGGATCTCCTGCGACGGCTGGGCCTGGGAGTCCCAGCCGCCGAGGGCGCGGATGTGGTCGGCGGTGATGTTCGCGCCGTCCTCGGTGCGGAGGAGGTTCTCCAGCAGCACCTTCAGGCTGTAAGGGAGGCGCGCGGCGCCCTCGACCTTGTCCAGCCGGAAGATCTCGTACGACTCGTCGCCCACCTGCAGCGTGCTGCGGGCGTCGAAGCTGTTCGCCGACACGACAGTCTCCTTCATTGATGTGCGCGTACTCACCACGATCCTGCCGCCACGGCGTCTCGGCCGATCCGCTAAGGTAAGGCTAAGTTAGGTAACCCTTACCGGGGTGGCGGCTGCGGTGCACCTCGGGCAGATATCTCGATGTCGAGATAACTCTAGTACATGGGGCCGGGATGGTCATGCCCGACCTCCCTGTCGCGCGCGTCAGGGGCGTGTCGCCCGACCCCGCGCGATGCCTTCCATGACTGCCACACGCCCTCCAGGCCGGCATCGATGAGTACGCCCGGCGAGGGCGAATCCTCCAGATCGACTCCCGCCGGCCCGCCCCGCGCGACTCGGACTCACCTCGCGAGAGCCCTCAACCCCGCCGAAGAGAGGCCTTCCACACAGCCCTTTGCATGATCATGCGCAATCATGCATACTCTTCCTATGTCCAAGGTCCTCACCTCCCTCCCCACCGGCGAGCGCGTCGGCATCGCCTTCTCGGGCGGTCTCGACACCTCGGTCGCGGTCGCCTGGATGCGCGACAAGGGCGCCGTCCCGTGCACCTACACCGCTGACATCGGCCAGTACGACGAGCCCGACATCGCCTCGGTGCCCGGCCGCGCGAAGACCTACGGCGCCGAGGTCGCGCGCCTGGTCGACTGCCGGGCGGCGCTGGTCGAGGAGGGCCTGGCCGCGCTCACCTGCGGGGCGTTCCACATCCGCTCGGGCGGGCGGGCGTACTTCAACACCACGCCGCTCGGCCGTGCCGTCACCGGCACGCTGCTGGTGCGGGCGATGCTGGAGGACGACGTCCAGATCTGGGGCGACGGCTCGACCTTCAAGGGCAACGACATCGAGCGGTTCTACCGCTACGGCCTGCTGGCCAACCCGAACCTGCGGATCTACAAGCCCTGGCTGGACGCGGACTTCGTGACCGAGCTCGGCGGCCGCAAGGAGATGTCGGAGTGGCTGGTCGCCCACGACCTGCCCTACCGGGACTCGACGGAGAAGGCGTACTCCACCGACGCCAACATCTGGGGCGCCACCCACGAGGCCAAGACGCTGGAGCACCTGGACACCGGCGTCGAGACCGTCGAGCCGATCATGGGCGTGCGGTTCTGGGACCCCTCGGTCGAGATCGCCGCCGAGGACGTGACGATCGGCTTCGAGCAGGGCCGCCCGGTCACCATCAACGGCAAGGAGTTCGCCTCCCCCGTCGACCTGGTCATGGAGGCCAACGCCATCGGCGGCCGCCACGGCCTGGGCATGTCGGACCAGATCGAGAACCGGATCATCGAGGCCAAGAGCCGCGGTATCTACGAGGCGCCGGGCATGGCCCTGCTGCACGCCGCGTACGAGCGCCTGGTCAACGCGATCCACAACGAGGACACCCTCGCCCAGTACCACAACGAGGGCCGGCGCCTGGGTCGCCTCATGTACGAGGGCCGCTGGCTGGACCCGCAGGCGCTGATGATCCGTGAGTCGCTGCAGCGGTGGGTCGGCGCGGCCGTCACCGGCGAGGTCACCCTGCGCCTGCGGCGCGGCGAGGACTACTCGATCCTCGACACCACGGGCCCGGCGTTCAGCTACCACCCGGACAAGCTCTCGATGGAGCGCACCGAGGACTCGGCGTTCGGCCCGGTGGACCGGATCGGCCAGCTCACCATGCGCAACCTGGACATCGCCGACTCGCGCGCCAAGCTGGAGCAGTACGTCGGCCTCGGCCTGATCGGCACCGGCAGCCCCGCCGTCGGCGCCTCCCAGGCGGCCGCGACCGGGCTGATCGGCACCATGACGGAGATGCCCGAGGGCGGCGCCGAGGCCATCGCCTCCCGCGGCGAGGTCTCCGAACAGGACGCCCTGCTGGACCGTGCCGCTATGGAGTCGGGCACGGACTGACCGGCCCACGCCGAGCGGAGGCTCGGTGCCCTGAGGGGACGGACCACGGACCGGTGGGGCCGGCTCGACGCCGCGAGCGTCGAGCCGGCCTCGCCGGTTTTCTCCACTTTCTCCACCTGCTCATCTGCCGACAGCCCGCGGAGCTAGGCTCACCGGGTGACCAAGCGGGCGGAATTCTTCTGGGACGACTTCGCGTGGACGACGCGGGTGCCGCTGCCGCCGGGCACGTGGGCCGCCGACGGTGCGCCCGTCCCCGTGCACTACGCCCCCGAGGGCCGCGAGGACCATCCCCTGGACGACGTCGAAATCGCGTCGGTCGCCCGGGCCGTCGAGAACCTGCCCGCGCTGCTCACCGCGCTGCGGCCCGCACTGCGCGCCCACTACGAGGCACTTCGGCCGGAGGTCGAGGAAGCGCTCACCGAGGAGACGATCCAGGAGAAGCCGGACCCCGAAGCCCTCGTCGGCCTCAGCACGTTGTACGTCCACCCGGTCGCGAGAGACGGCATCCCCTACGTCGGCGTCGAGTTCGACTGCTCCTGGGACGAGGAGCACGGCCTGGGTGTACTCATGCACGGCACCCGCGTCGTCGACCTGGGCGGTGCCGACACCGCCCTGCTGCTGTGGATCGCCGAGCAGGACGCCGAGAACCCGCGGACCGGCCTGGACGAGGCCCTGATCGGGCACTGGAGCAGCACCCCTTTCGACTACGGCGTGATGGAGTGCTCCGAGTTCGAGCTCCGCGCCAACGGCCGGGGATGGAGCAGCCTGGCGAACGCGTTCGAGGAGTACGTCACAGAGCTGACGTGGCGCTGTCCGGAGCCGGGTGTGCTGGAGCTGCGGCCGGAGGGCGGGGAGGTGGCCAGGCACCGCTACGCCCTCGCTCCGGCCGTGCCCCTGCACTCGGCCGAACCGGTGACATCGGTCACCTTCCAGGAACCGGTGGCGTTCTGCCATCAGTTCGCCAAGTCGGGGTAACCGAGGAACACGTACCCCGACCTCGGAGGGAGGCGTCCATGCCCCTCACATTCCGCAAGAGTTTCCGGATCCTGCCCGGAGTGCGGCTGAACATCAACCGGCACTCCTGGTCCATCACCACCGGCGGTGGGCACGGCCCGCGGCGCACACACAGCAGCACGGGACGTCGTACGACATCGATGGATTTGCCCGGACCTTTCGGGTGGCGGCGTACCCGTGCCGCCAGGCGACGTTGACGGTCCGTCACCCGAACGGCCCCCCTGGGATGTGTCATCTCATATCTGAGATAACCTCAACCTCATGGCAGACGATTACCTCGTACGCATCGGCAAGCTCATCCGTGACGCCCGGCAACACCGAGGCTGGACACAGGCGCAGCTGGCCGAGGCGCTCGGCACCTCCCAGAGCGCCGTCAATCGCATCGAGCGCGGCAACCAGAACATCAGCCTTGAGATGATCGCCCGGATCGGTGAAGCCCTGGACAGCGAGATCGTGTCCCTGGGATACGCCGGCCCGATGCATCTGAGGGTCGTCGGCGGACGTCGGCTGTCCGGTTCCATCGACGTCAAGACCAGCAAGAACGCCTGCGTGGCACTGCTGTGCGCCTCCTTGCTCAACAAGGGGCGCACAGTGCTGCGCCGGGTCGCCCGCATCGAGGAGGTCTACCGTCTGCTGGAGGTGCTCAACTCCATCGGCGTGCGCACCCGTTGGATCAACGACGGCGTCGACCTGGAGATCGTGCCGCCGGCCGAGCTGAACATGGCGGCGATCGACGCCGAGGCCGCCGTACGCACGCGGTCCATCATCATGTTCCTCGGCCCACTGCTGCACCGTATGACCCACTTCAAGCTGCCGTACGCCGGCGGCTGCGACCTCGGTACGCGGACCATCGAGCCGCACATGATCGCGCTGCGCCGGTTCGGTCTGGACGTGGCGGCGACCGAGGGCCAGTACCACGCCATGGTCGACCGTGACGTACGCCCCGACCGCCCGATCGTGCTGACCGAGCGCGGCGACACCGTGACCGAGAACGCGCTGCTGGCCGCCGCGCGGCACGACGGCGTGACGGTCATCCGCAACGCGTCCTCCAACTACATGGTCCAGGACCTGTGTTTCTTCCTGGAAGCGCTCGGCGTCCGGGTCGAGGGCATCGGCACCACCACGCTCACCGTGCACGGCGTGCCGAACATCGACGTGGACGTGGACTACTCGCCGTCCGAGGACCCGGTCGAGGCGATGAGCCTGCTGGCCGCCGCCGTGGTCACCGAGTCGGAGCTGACGGTGTGCCGGGTGCCGATCGAGTTCCTGGAGATCGAGCTGGCGGTCCTGGAGGAGATGGGGCTCGACCACGACCGTACGCCCGAGTACTTCGCGGACAACGGCCGTACGCGGCTGGTGGACCTCACCGTCCGGCCCTCCAAGCTGGAGGCGCCGATCGACAAGATCCACCCGATGCCGTTCCCCGGCCTGAACATCGACAACGTCCCCTTCTTCGCGGCCATCGCGGCCGCGGCGCAGGGCAAGACGCTGATCCACGACTGGGTCTACGACAACCGCGCGATCTACCTGACCGACCTCAACCGCCTCGGCGGCAGGCTGCAGTTGCTGGACCCGCACCGCGTCCTGGTCGAGGGCCCCACCCGCTGGCGCGCCGCCGAGATGATGTGCCCGCCCGCGCTGCGGCCCGCCGTGGTCGTCCTGCTGGCGATGATGGCGGCGGAGGGCACGTCCGTGCTGCGCAACGTGTATGTCATCAACCGCGGTTACGAGGACCTCGCCGAGCGGCTGAACTCCATCGGGGCGCAGATCGAGATCTTCCGGGACATTTGACATGTGAATGCCGCCACACCCCGTCTGACCTGCTACTTAGCGGGCCAGGATGGGGTGCGGCGGCATCTCTGGGACTTCTCTGGGACTTTGGGCCTGCGGCGGGCTACGGGCCGCGCTCCACAGGCTCTGCCGACCGGCCGCGGCTACGCGAAGATCGCGTCGATGGCTGCGCTGCCTCGCGCACCGGCGCGGGGCAGGAAGTGGGAGTACTTCCGCAGCGTGAACCCGGGGTCGGAGTGCCCCAGCCAGCGTGCCAGGGAGACGATCGATTCGCCGGCCTCCAGTTCCTCGGAGGCGTAGAAGTGGCGCAGGGCGTGGAAGCCGTGCTCCCGGGATGGCTCCCACACGCGAACGCCGTTTGTGTTGCCCTCCCTCCAGCGGAGCGATCACGCCGGCCTCAGCCAGAGCGGGCTTCCACACGTAGGAGTTGAAGTAGTTCCGGTTGATGGCCTTCCGTTCGCGTCCTGTCACCAAGAGGCTGTAGGTACTCGGCCGCCGGTGTTTGGCTTCAACCGGCGTCTCGGCAGGAGTCGGGTCGTCCCAAGGCAGCGTGACCGGGATCGGCGCGAACTGCTCCGTGTTCTGCTGGATGGCCCGAGCCACGCTGGACGGCAGCGGCACGTCCCGTACCTTGCGGCCTTTGGGGAGGGCGAAACACAGCCTCGCCCGCACCATCTTGACCTGCCGCCGGACGTGGACGACTTCCTTGGCGACGTCGATGTCCTCCAGGGCAAGCCCGAGCGCCTCCCCCTGCCGGAGCCCAAGGCCCGCTCCGATCACAAGGAGGAGCTGGTAGCGGTCGGGCAGGGCCGCCCGTACCGCCAGCACCCGTTCGGGTGGCCACGCCTCGACCCTGCACAGACGATCCGCAACGCGGAACAGCGCTACGGACGGCGCACGGCGGTCGGGGCCGGCTCACTCGACAGGTCAGGAAGGGCGAGGGCAGCTTCGAGCCGGTCCCAAGGGATTTCATCCCGTGTCGGCCTACGAAGGCAGTGCGCGATGCGTTCGGCGAGGCGAGGAGCGCTCATTCCGGCGCACTCGGCCACCACGAAGATGTGCGCCGCGCTCTGGTCACCGTTCTTCAGCCACGCCGCGATGCACGCGTCACGCAGAGCGGAGATATTCCTGCCGAACGACGAGTCGGCCTCGTGCGCTTCCAGAACCGCCGCCCGCGCTTGCTGCCAGATCTTCCGGTAGACCGGGGCGGTCAGCGGTCACCCGTCGTCGAGAACGAATATCGCGTCATCGGGGCGGAGATCGCGCCGGGTGATCTCCGCCTTCAGGAGCGCCACCAACTCCCGGCAGGCGGGAACACGCCATTCGGCGCCCGCGCGCTCCGAATCCGTCTCGCGGCGCTCTTGCCCCTGAGGGTGGATCAGCAGCCAACCACTGCCGTCGTCCGCGAGTTCCACGTCTCGGACACGCAGCAGCAAGGCCTCCTTCGGCTGCAGCGCCGCGAGGGCGATGGACGCCAGGAAGGCCCGCAGTACGAGACCGTTCTGCGGCTGCTCGGCGGCCCAGTCCAGGATCGAAAGCACTGCCGATCGGTCAGATGAAACGTTTTGGCGCCAACAACTGCGGCCATGGGTGAGCTCCTTGGGGTGAGGCGTGGGGGGTAGGCACGGCAGTCCAGGCACCGCCTGTGAATCGCACGGCGACCGAACCTCTCCAATAGTCCGGAGGATCGCCGGTTTGGGTAACCGGCGATCCCGTGCTATTCCGCCGATCACGCAGACGATCTTCCGTGAGCTGCTCTAGGTTCACTTGCTTCGCCGCGCAATTCCAGTGAACCGCTCCGGGATCGGTGGAGGCTCTATGCGTTGACTCCAGCCGCCGGCTGGGGCTGGTGTTGAGCGTAGTAGTTGGTTTCGTGCTCGTGGGGGGGGATGTCTCCGGTCGCGGAGTGGAGGCGTTGGTTGTTGAACCAGTCGACCCATTGCGCGGTGGCGAGTTCGACGTCGGAGAGGCCATGCCAGGGTTTGCGGGCTTGATCAAGTCCGTCTTGTAGAGGCCGATCTGGGATTCCATGAGCGCGTTGTTCCAGGGCGTCGCCGACGGTGCCGATCGAGGCGTCGATGCCGGCGTCGAGGAGGTGCGCGGTGAACGCGAAAGACGTGTACTGGCTGCCCGCGTCTGAATGATGAACCAGTCCCGGTCCAGCGGGAGTTCCAGCGCGGTCGCGGCGCCACAAAGCCATGTCAAGCGCGTCGAGGACGAGCTTGGCCCGCTTGCTGGTGGCGGCGGACCAGCCCACGATCGCCCGGGAGAACACGTCCACGACGAACGCGGCATAGACGATCCCGGTCCAGGTGGCGATGTAGGTGAAGTCAGCCACCCACCGCTCGTTCGGACGCGACGCGGTGAAGTCGCGCCTGAGGCAGGTCAGCGGCCCTCTCATGGCCTTCGTCTCGGACGGTGGTGCGGATCTTCTTCCCGCGCCGGGCACCCTGAAGGCCCAGGTCGCGCATCAGCCGGGCGACGGTGCAGCGAGCCACGGGTATGCCTTCGCGGTGCAGCTGCCGCCAGACTTTTCGGACCCCGTAGACGCTGAAGTTGTCCGTGTGGACGCGGCTGATCTGCGTCTTCAGCTCCGCGTCACGGACCGCCCGGGCGCTGGGGGTGCGGTTCTTGGCGGCGTAGTAGGTGCTCGTTGCGATCTTCAGTCCGTGGCTGGTCAGGACCCGGCAGATCGGCTCGACTCCGAACATCTGGCGGTGTGCGTCGATGAACGCTACGAGCGTTTCGACGGCCGGTCGAGCTCGGCCGCGAAGAAAGCCGAGGCCGCTTTGAGGATCTCGTTCGCCCGTCGCAACTCTGCGACCTCGGCCCGCAACCGCTTGATCTCCGCGGCCTCGTCCGAGGTCACCCCGGGCCGCCGGCCGGTGTCCACTTCGGCCTTGCGGACCCAGGTCCGCACCGTCTCCGCGGCACCGATGCCCAGTTTCGCGGCGACCGCCTTCATCGCGGCCCACTCGGTCGGGTAGTTCGGGCGGACCTCCGCGACCATGCGCACCGCACGCTCACGAAGTTCGGGAGGGTAGAGGGACGGACGTGCCATGACTCGATCCTCTCAGGGAATCGAGCCTCCATCAGACCCGGAGCGGTTCAGGGATCTCAGATTCCGTGGCCGAATCTCACGACCGATGGCCACTTGGCTGCCGATTGGCCACGAATCAGAGACCGGCTGGTCAGCCTGTTGTTCGTTCTCACTGAAGTCATTGTTGTCAACCGGTCGAAGGTTCCTGGAGTTGGTCCCACCGCTCTTCCACGGTGACGTGGGAGGGGAGCAGCCTTACGAGCGCTTGCCCCAACGTGGGATCGTGGTCGCAGACGAATGATCGGCTTCCATCGCGCCAGTCCAGCCGCAGCGATGTCTCCACGTAGCCGCTTGCCGTGTCGCCGGAGTGTGCAACCCCCACCGCCGTCACGTCTGCGATGCGCACCGTCCGCACGTCCGCGCGGCTTTCCAGCCGGACCTGCGCCTTGGTGAACTCGACCACGCGCACGACGTACCGGCTCCTGAGCAGGCCGGTGCAGACGGTCAGCGCCAACAGCCCGCCGAGGATGAGGAACTCCCCGGGATGCGTGGGATCGTGGCGCAGCCACCGGAAACCCGCCACCCCCCGCCCGCCGAGCCACACCAGGCCGGTCCCCACCACGACGGGTGCGAAGTAGGGGACTTCGCACCGCACCGACTGCTCCGCTTCCACCCCTTCACCATGACCGGCCCCGTCGAAGGATCGCAACCACCGGCGAGGCTGCCGCAGCGCTCATCCGGCTCGTTCGCGGCCCCAATGAGATTGGGTGCGGCCCTTCCTGAGTGAGACTCAATTTGCTGACAAATTTAGGTTGTACCCGGGAGGCCGATATCGTGGTCCGTTATGGATGGGATCCGGGATGCGAGATTCCCCCCGGGGAAGGCCAACCCACCGCGTACCGCGTGAGCTCTCTCCCTTCAGATCTCCTTGCGGTCCCGCCTCCCACGGGACGACCAGGTCGCACGCCCCTGCGAGAACGGTAGGACAAGCTCAGCGACGACGGATCGCGACAGCGACGAGAGCGACCACACCAGCCACGACGGGCAGTCCCAAAAACAGGGCCACAGGGTGGAGCAGTGTATCGGCGAGGGGGTTCGGGTCGGGGCCGAGGTTCTGCGAGTACATTCCCAAGGCCAGCGCGATGGCAAAAATCGCCCACCCCGCCCAGAATGCGAAGAACGCCGCGAGAAACGCGATCGGCAACAGCGAGGCAATCTGCTGGTACCTGCCTTCCACCTGAGCATTTTCGGTTTCGATCCAGCGGGCTCTCCGGACTGGTCGCCAGTACGTCCGGTGGAGGAACAACAGGACTAGCAGCAGACATAGCAAGGCAACTGATACGAGCATTCCATAGAACTGGGCGTCGTCGTTGGACTCGTTATTGTCCCAGGCTATGGAAGCGATGATCGGGCCGAGGAAGGCAGCCGGGACAGCGATCCAGAAGTACAGGTAGGTCCGGATGACCTCGACCAAGCGGAGGCGAGACCTGCCGACGAACTCGTACTCGATTGTCGTGTGGATAGAAGAGAACCCACCCTCTTCGGTGATCTTGCCTTGCCGCACGTAGTAGCGGCCCAGCGGGACGACCGGCAGGATGAACACGATCCAACAAGTGGCGAAGAAGCAACCGCTGCCGTCCGGACGAGAGTTGTGCAGCAGTGTGGTCCCCATGGCGTTGTAGGTCCCTAGCGAGGGCAACCTATCGCCTGAGGGCAGCGGATACACGGGATCGGGCATGGCCGAAATGATATTCACGCCGTTGGGGACGGGTCCCGACATCGGCCTGTCTGCCGGCCGAAGGTTCACCTGCAACACGCGTTTCAAGCGACATCCTCATGGGCGTCGGCCGTCACAGGCCGGGCGCTGCACGCTGCGCGGAACGCTTGGCGTAGGCGTCTTCAGCCTCAACGACGCAGCGCAGGAAGGGACCGAAGGCCGCATCGCCCATCTGAATACGAGCGGCCTCCAGAACGATGGCAGCCCAGTCGAGGTACGCCAACGTCTTGCCCATCACCGAACGCTTCGCTCAGGGCGGTGTCACGGCACAGGGCGTAGCAGGACGTGTCACTGCTGAGGTATCGCTGGTGGGCGGTCAGTGCGCTGCGGGCGATCTGCGCGAAGACGCCATGGCCCGTCAGGGCGCTGACCGTGCCCAGCAGGGCTCGTGGCGCCTCCGCATCCTGAGGGAGCGTCACCCAGGCGTCCTCGCCCGCCGCAGGGTCTGCATAGAGCCTGACAAGCCGGTGATCGAGTTCGTGTCGGTAGAGGAAGTCATGGAGGTCCATGGCGCGTGGCTACCGGCTCCCACGCCGACCGGCTGGCCCGACACCATCGCCGCAGGCGCCGGTTCACCTCTTCAGCCGACGCGATCCGCATGTGGGTCACACCGGCAGAACGACCGACACTGCCGCAGCGACGATCGTGACGGCAGCGCCGCAAACTCGGCCCACCAGCCGGGCTCCACACCATGCGCGGCGCCGGCTATCTGCTCCGCTGACGCCGGAGCGTGATCATCCGGGAGCGGGGCCGGCGACGCCGACGTAGTACCCAACCGCCAAGACCCGATACCCGGGGGGGTGCGCTGGTCGAGGACGGTGAGATCCGGTCGACGGCGCCGGGCCTGCGCCACGATGACCTCGGCGGTCGCGGTCAACCACAGCAGGTGGATGGTGGCCTGCGGCGGATCGCCGAACTGCAGGAAGTCCCACGGCACCAACGTTGGTCCCGGCCCGGTATCGGCGGGATCGATGTCGGTGTGATCGAGGGTGTACACGCGAACGGGGTTGGCGTCGCGCCATGGCACCAGGCGCGGGGCGGACCACCATTTCGCCGACTCGTAGATCCACACGCCCTCGCCGTCCATGGCTAGCACGCGTCGGCGTAGCGCGGCGTTGCCCGGGCGGATCCCGGCGAGCACCGCGACCATCCCGGGCAGGCCCAGCCACAAGACCGCGGCGAACAGCGCCCCCAGAAACGAGCCAAGGTCGTCCACGGGCCGGAACACCTCGGTGATCCACCATGGGCTGGTCGGCACCAGGAACCCCAGCCAGCCCAGGCTGGCGATCAACAACACGCCGCTGAGGAGACCACCGATCCGCAGCCGCCACCGAACCACGAACGTTCCGCGCCGGGCCGGACCGCGCGCAGCAGCGCCCGCCGCCCGCCGCCGTCTCCCTCGCTGCTTCACGCTGCCCAAGCATCTACGGCGGGACCGGGACCGGTCCCGGGTTCGGAACAACGCACCCATCCGAGAACCCGACTATGTGATCACTGTTGTTTGACGAGGCACCAGTACACCCGGTCCTGGCTCCACAACTGGACCCCGGCTCCCGCTCCGCCGCGACAGCGGGCCGAGCATCCCGCTCCTGGCTCGCCCCGGACGGGGTCAGCCCAGCAAGGCGAACATGAGACCGCGGAGAAGCACCGCCACCGAAGAAATGCCACCGAAGCGAGACTCGGCCGGTACGGCATCCCGTGAGACAAACAGTAAATGTCCAGGTCATACAAGATCGACATGTCACGACCGATGCGACCCTACACTCAAATTGTGGGATCTCAGATTCCGTGTCGGAATCTCACGATCGATGTCGGATCATTTTCGGATCCGACACGAAGTTGAGACTCGCAGGTCACAGGTCAGCTTCCGCAGGCGCCGCGGAGGAGTTGAGGACCAGCTCTGGGGATTCGCGGCAGCAGCATCACTTCAGTCAGCTGTCCCCTGGCGGACGTTCCGCCGGCACAAGGAGCAAATACACTATTCCGGCGCGTATTGGGCGGCGACGGTCCGGGACCATGTGATCTACGAGTCGCGTCTGGAGCTTGCGCGGCTGCTATTCGCCGACTTCAACCCTTCCGTACGTGGCATCATGGCGCAGCCGTTCCTATTGAAGGCAGTGGTGGAGGGGAAAGCCCGCAAAACACATCCCGGACTACTTCCTAACCACTGAGCAGGGTCCGGTCGTCGTGGACGTCAAGCCACGACGGCGGTTGTCAAAGCCGGTGGTGGCCTTCACTTTCGCGTGGACCCGGCAGGCGGTCGAGTCGCGCGGATGGCGCTACGAGGTGTGGTGCGAGCCCTCGGAGACGGAGCTGGACAACATCCGTTTCCTGGCCGGGTACCGTCGCGATTGGTTGTTCAGCCCCGAACTTCTGCAAGAGGTCCGCCGCGCTGACCTGGATGGTCTCGCGTTAGGTGAAGCCGCCCGGCGTATTCCTGGCCGAACGGGCCGTTGTGCGAGCTGGTGATCTGGTGCGGTGAATCCGAAGGCAGATGGCCACGTCCGACCAGCGGCAGCCTGCTCCGTTTGCCCACGCATCTGCTTCGTTACAGGTGGTGTGACCTTCCCCTCGTAGCGTAGAGATCGTGACTGCAGGGGAAGTTGGGAGTCATGGCGGAGAAGAGGCGGAAGTTCGACGCAGAGTTCCGTGAGGGGGCTGTACGGATCGTGACCGAGACCGGGAAGTCGGTCGCGCAGGTTGCGAGGGACCTGGGGATCAACGAGACGACGCTGGCGAGCTGGGTGTCGCGGGCTCGGAGGTCCGCCGGGGCCGGGGCGGTGGGCGAGAGCGAGGAGCTCGCGCGGCTGCGGCGGGAGAACGCCCAGTTGAAGAAGGACGTCAAGGAGCTGGGGATGGAGCGCGATGTCCTCAAACGCTGCATGGTCTTGTGGGTGAAGTAGCTGAGGCGGACCCGGCGGTGCTCGTCGGGGTGATCAGTGACCAGAAGACCGTGCACAACATTTCGCACCGCATCTCCTGCCGGGCACTGGGTGTGTCGGAGGCGTGGTTCTACAAGTGGCGCCGTCGGCCCGATGAGCCGACGAAACGCGAGATCAGACGGGGTGAACTGGCCGAGCGGGTCCGCTACTTCTTCGACCGCTCGGGCAAGACGTACGGTTCGCCGCGGATCACGCTGGATCTGTGGGAGGAGGGCTGGCAAGTATCGCAGAACACCGTCGCCGAGATCATGGCCGAACTCGGTCTGCAGGGCCGCAAACCGCCACGCCGACGCCGTTCGCTGACCCGTCCCGGCAAGCGGAAAACCGCTGGTGACCTGGTACGGCGCAAGTTCGACGCGATCGCGCCCGACGTTTTGTGGTGGGGCGACATGACGGAGATCGACACCGGTGAGGGCAAGCTCTACCTCGCCTCTGTCCACGACGCCTTCTCCCGCCGGGCCCTGGGCTACGCGATGGGTCGGCGGCATGATGCCGCGCTGGTCAGCGCAGCCCTGCAGATGGCGATCGCAACGAGAGGCGGCCAGGTCGACGGCGTCATTTTTCACACGGACCGCGGCAGCGAGTACACGTCCGAGGCGTTCCAGCAGTTGTGCGGCCGGTGGGGCGTGGTGCAGTCGATGGGACGCGTCGGGTCGGCCCTGGACAACGCCGCCGCGGAGTCGTTCCACTCGGTCCTCAAGGTCGAGTACGTCCACCGGCACACCTTCGCCACCCGAACCGAGGCGAGGCTGAAGACCGCCACCTGGATCGCGGACTTCTACAACACGAAACGGCGACACAGCGCGGCCGGCGGGAAACCGCCCGTCGAGTTCGAACGGATCATCCAGCAAGCGCGGACCCGGACCGATCAGGAGAGCCGGACCGCATAACCAACGTCTCTACGAAACCCGGGGATTGACAGGTGCCTGCCCAGGTGACAGGCGAGGACGCGTGATCTCCGCGCTGCACGGTCAGCTGCATGCCTCGGTCAGTACACGACCAGGTGAATGTCCGCCTGAACTGGCATGTCCGGCTATGCGTGCCGCCATGCTGATCTGGTCAACGTTCTTGTACGCCTGCCCGGAGGGGGCCTGGTGCCTGGGCGCGGCGAGGCGGGAGTGGCATTGTCCGAGAATTCGAGCAGGGTCACTGCGGCGCCGCCGGCGGTTAGCACTCGGGTGGGGAATGCATCCGCCTTCAGGTGCGGCGGTGATGTGCTGGCGCGGGTGGTGACGGAGGCATTTGCTCCGCTTCTGGTAGGTACGGCTCTGGTCGTGGCTGTTGGGTGGCACAGCACTTGGCCGAGTGTGTCGGGTGCTCTCTGGGGGCTGATGCTCACTGTGGTGGCCGCCGGGCCTCCTTTGGCGTTGGTTGTCCGCGATGTGCGGCGGGGGCGTCTCGCTGACTGGCACATTGTTGATCGCGCCAGTCGTATCCGGCCGTTGTTGTTGACGGGGTGTTGCTTTCTGGGCGCTTGGGCTGTCCATCTGGTGGGGGCAGGCCCTTCTGTTCTGGGCACGGTTGTGGCGGCTCTGACTCTCGCTGTGGTCGTGGGGGTGGCTGTCACGCGATTCTGGAAGATCTCCGTGCACACGACGGTATGCGCGCTCGCCGTGACCGCACTGGCCTTCGATGTCGGAATCGGTCTGCTGGGACTGGCGCCGGTGGTCGCTTTGGTTGCATGGTCACGCGTGCGTCTGAACTCTCATACCGTTGCCCAGACGCTTGCGGGCGCGGCGGTTGGAACGCTTGCCAGCGCCGTGGCCTTCCTGGCGTCCGCCCGGCCGGTGTGAGCCGGTGGAGATGGCCGGCCCGGCCCGTTGCGGGCAGGTACCCGTTCGGTTTGGTCCGTGAAGTGCCGGCAGACACGGTTGACGGGAGCGGCTCCCCTGCCGGTCTCGCGAACGCGCCCCCTTCACCTTTCCCGTCTCTGACATGCAGCCCGAATGACGTCATCCAGCACGACGATCTTGGACGTTGGCCTGGCAGTTGGTGGGCCGTCCCGGACTTCCTGGGCGTGTTCTTGGCCGCCAAGGCTGCCGATGATGACGCTGTGGCCGCCAACGCTTGGCCCGCCCATGAGTAACTGCTCACCGCTTCCCCCTTTCCTTTCGGCTTTGGAGTCCCCATGCAGCTCTCTTCTCAGACAAGGGCGACCCCCGCTCCCTGTTCCAACCCGCCGCTGCGCCACCTGGCGGTCATCCCTGATGGCAACCGGCGCTGGGCCCGGGACCGGGGTCTGTCAGCTGCGGAGGGGCATTGGCGCGGTGGTGAGCGAAGCATGGAGTTGCTCGATTGGTGCCGCGGGGAGGCCGAGATCGAGGTCGTCACGATGTGGGCTATGTCCATCGAGAACTACGAGGAACGCCTCCCCGCGGAGGTGGAGAGCGGTTTGCCACTGCTTGCCGAGTTCACGCGACAGGTCGCTGCTGGGGGGCGATGGCGCATCGGTCTCGTCGGTGACCTGGATCTCCTGCCGTCGCGACTGGCCGACGAGTTGCGCGATTACCGGGATCAGAGCAGCACGGTGTCCGGACCGCTTGTGAACATGGCCGTCGCCTACAGCGGAGGGAACGAGATCGCCCGCGCCGTCGAGAAGCTCCTGCGCAGCCGGCAACAGAACGGTGGCACGCTGTTGGCTGACGAACGGGTTGATGCCGCTGCCCTCGCCGGGCACCTCGATACAGCCGGTCTTCCTGATCTCGACCTGGTCGTCCGTACCTCGGGAGAGACGCGGTTGTCGGGCTTCATGCCGTGGCAGGCGATGCATGCGGAGCTTTATTTTACGCCTGTCCTGTGGCCGGACTTCGATGAGGACGAATTCAGGAAGGCCCTGGAGTACTACCGGGGCCGGCAACGCCGCCATGGCAAGTGAAAGAACAAAAAGGGGCACCGGCGGCCGGATGCAGGTGCAGGCCGTAGAGGACCACGGTCTCGCGGGGCGGCCATGACGGTTGGTGATCAGGCGTTATGCCACGGACCTGGGTTCGCAGATCATAGGGAGCGGTCCGGGTGAGAGGAAGATACGAGTGATCGGCCGGACCCGGCGTGTGGGGACGGTGCGCAACCGCCAACGGGAGGCGATGGTGGCGAGGAGAGTCAGCATGTTGGTCATGGCGAGGTTGTCTCCGATGCACTTGCGCGGACCGGCGCCCAGCGCGAGGTAGGTGCAGGGGGCAAGGCTTTTGGCACGCTCGGGGAGCCAGCGGTCGGGGTCGAAGCGCAGCGGGTCCTGGTGCACCTGGGGGTTGCGGTGCAATCCGTAGGGGCTGATGACGATTTCGGCGCCGGCGGGGAGGTGCGCGGAGCCGAGTTGCACGGGGACCAGTGTGCGGCGTGCGAAGACCCAGACCGGGGGGTGCAGGCGCAGTACCTCCTGCAGGACTCTGCGGGTGTAGTCCAGGCGGGGTAGGTCCTCGGCCTGGACCGGACGTCCGTCCAGGACGGCGTCGATTTCCTCATGCACGCGCTGCTCGACCTGCGGGTTGAGGGCCAGTTGGTGAAAGGCGTAGGGCATGGCGTCGCCGATCCCGTGGACGGCGGCGAAGAGGTAGAAGAGGGTTTCGCTGACGATCTGGTGGTCGTCCAGGCGTTCGCCTGTGTCGGCGTAGGTGGCTTGGAGGAGGTGGGAGAGTACGTCTGGGCTGTCCTGGGTGTCACGACGGCGGATGTCGATGGTGGCGTGGATGGCGGTGCGCAGGCGGGTCAGGGCCCTGTTGAAGGCCCCGGTGCCGGGGACATGGGAGAGATGAGCCCACTGGGGCAGCGAGACACGCCAGAGCAGGCCCGGGGTGGTCTGGGCGACCAGGCCGGCCAGTGCGTCGGCCACGGACTGTGTGGTGGGTCCGTTGCCGCAGAAGGCGCGGGCGTTGATCTGGTAGGCGAGGCGGGCCAGTTCCTTGTCGATGCGCAGTGTCTGCCCGGGCCGCCACCGTGCGAGCTGTTCCTGGACGGCGAGGTGTGCGGCCTGGGTCTGTGCGGCGATCCGGTGGGGGTTGAACCCTGGCTGTACGGCGCGTCGGTGGCGGCGGTGGGACTCGAAGTGGGTCAGTCCTTCGAAGGACATGTCCATCACCACGCTGGGACCGAACTGCGACCCGATGCCTTCGGTGATCCGGCCTTTGGCGTAGTCACGGGTTTCGGTGACCAGGATGCGGTGCAGCAGGTCCGGTGCGGTGACGAGGTACACGTCGGGGCCGGGTACCAGGACACGTACCACGGGGCCGAGTTCATTGAGTGACGTGGTGAAGGGCAGGGGGTTGCACAGCAGTTGGAGTGCATGCCCGATTCCTGGCAGGGCCCGGGGTGCGGTGGGGACGAGTGGGGCAGTGATGGTGCTGGTCATGGGGCCTCCGGCCATCGCGTCATTACGTTACGTGACAAATCGAACACGCAACGATCGAATGTTCGGCTGCCGGGCGGGGCAGCCGCTGAGTGCGCACGGCGCGCAACCGATGCCTGGTGCGGCTGTTGCCTGCCGACTGCGTCGGCTGTGTGCCGCTCAAGGGGTGTTCACAGGGCCCGTTCCACGTTCCACAGCGGCAGGTACTCGAAGAACGCCACCGCCTCCTCGCGCCACCGTGGCCGCCATGCGGCTGCTTCGGCAGAGGCCACTTCGGCATGATGTTGCATGTCCGCCCGCAGTTTCTGCTCCGCGCCACAGTTTTGTCCGATCTCCCGGACCGCAGTGATGGTCTGCGGGGGGCAGGCAGGGTTGCCGAGTGCCGATTCCACCAGGGCGCGCTCGGCGCCGGTGGCCGCTGCCAGAATGGCTTGCACCACGTAGTTGCGCCGTCCGTCACGGATGTCGGTACCCGTGGGCTTGCCCATGGTTTCCGCCTCGCCGAACAGGTCCAGGTAGTCATCACGCATCTGCCCGCAGATCCCCGTCTGCCGGGCGTAGCGGCGTAGTTCCTCGTCGAAGGGGGCTGTCTGTTCGCCCGCGGCGAGCAGGCCGAGTTGCATCGGGGCCAGGATCGAGTAGCGGGCGCTCTTGTACTCGGCCACGCTGTGCAGGAGTTCGTCGTCCGCGGTCGGAGTGAAGTCCCGCTCGATGTCGGTGATCTGACCGATGAAGGTGTCCGCTGTCGCCCGGGTGTGTGCCTCGATCATGGCCTGGCGCGCCGGCAGGGGGGCTGAGGAGTCGAGGAGTACCTGCTGGGACAGGGCGAGCGCGAGGTCGCCCGCCAGCAGGGCCAGGCCGAGGGCGGTTTGTGGCTGGTCAGGGAACTTTGCCCGGTAGGCGTAGTAGGTGGAGGGGCCGCCTCGCCGGGTAGGGCTGTCGTCGATGATGTCGTCGTGGACCAGCCCGTGGGTCTGGAGCAGTTCGATGCTCAGCGCCGCGGCATCGAGCCCTTCGACCAGCTCGGTACTCACCAGACGGGCTGCCTCGAAGAGGAGCACCGCGCGCATCCGTTTGCCTCCGCGCAGGGACAGATCCCGCAGCAGGCTTAGGCACTCCGGAGTGAATTTACTGAAGGACGGCGCACTGAGGTTGGCGCTCAGGCCGTCGAAGTACTCCTGGACAAGCGTGCCGACCCGCTGCTCGTACCCAGCGATACGGACCCGGATCTGGTTGGTGCCAGCGGCGGTGCCGATCACGTCAAGGTCTCCTGTTCAGTGGTGATGAACTGTAGGAATCGGAAGCACCGCCCTACCGGCTGGTGGCCAACGCTCGGCGACAGTCACAAGTCTGATCGGCACAGCCGCGCGGTGAAGGCGGAAGGTGCGCGGGCAGCACCACGTGCGTCAGTGTTCAGGTGGTGTACTGCGTGGCGGTGACCGCCAGTCCGCGCAGGGCGCCAGAAACGTCCGGTGGGAATGCGGCCGAGTCCAGAACCCGCAGAACCTGCTCGTAGCGTGAAGCAATTATGTTCTCGGCGTACTCCCTCGCCCCGGTCATCTCCAGAATGGCCCGCACCTCGGCTGCCCCGCTCTCATCCAAGTCGGCCCGGCCCACCAGCTGACGAAGACGCTGCCGCTGCTGCGGATCAGCCCTGCACACCCCCAGAGCCAGCAGCACAGTCCGCTTTCCCTCCCGCAGATCACCCAGGCCCGGCGCGCAGGCGCCGTCCGCGCTGCCGAAGACGTCCAACAGGTCGTCCCTGATCTGGAACGCCTCTCCCAGCGGAAGACCCAACTCCGTACACAGGTCCAAGGTGGCCGCACCGGCCCCGGCGACCGCAGCGCCCAACTGCAGGGGGCGCTGAACCGTAGCGGTAGCGGTCTTGTAGCGGACGATTTGCAGGGCGGCTTCGACATCGCCGTCGCCCCGATCGGTACCCATCACGTCCAGGTACTGGCCGTACATGACCTCTTCCAGCATCGCGTCATACAGCGCGTGCACGGCCTTGCGCCGTTCAGCAGTCAGCTCCACGGTGTGCAGCAGTTCCTGGGCCCAGATCAGTGCGAGATTGCCGACCAGGAGAGCGCCGCCTGCACCGAGCCGCTCGGCCCGCTGTGACTGGCCCAGCCGCGCGCGCAGAGCACGATGGACAGCGGGGCGGCCCCGGCGCATGGCCGAGTCGTCCATGATGTCGTCGTGAATGAGGGCGAACGCCACGAATAGCTCCAGCGACGCCGCGACTCGCATGACGGGGGCCGGGTCCCCCCGTCCGCCGGCGGCGTGCCAGCCCACGACGCACAGTTGGGCGCGGATGCGTTTGCCGCCCGCGGCCAGGAAGTCCCGCACGGTCTCCACCACCTCCGGCGGATGCCCCCTGCCGGCCGCGGTTTCGGCCTTCCCCTCGAGGAACTCCTCCAGCACCGCATCGACCTGTTCCCTCAGAGCCCGCAGGTTGATCCCCTGGGCATCCATGACCGAGGTCATCCGCGCATCCTCCCCGTAGATCGCACAGGTGAGCCGGCTGGGGCCGTGGGCAGCGGAACGCGACAGTTCCGCGCGGCCGAGGAGCCAGGGTTTTCGGCGCCTCTCTTCTGCTGCTGAGGCCGGGTCACCTGTTTGGTCTCCATGTCGTACTTAACGACCAAGGCCGCTGGAGAGCACGGTGGGATGCGCCGGGGAACGGATCGGCCGTCCCCGCCCGTGATCGACGAGAGGCTTACCGCGCACAGTTGGACTGTTACGCCAAGTAGTCGTTAGTGTGCTGTACGTGCTGAAGATCAGTTGTTCCGCCCGGCCAGTCCGGCCGCCCGCCGCACTGCGGCGGCGCGCCCTCATGTGCCCGGACGGCAGGTGATGAAGGTGAGCGGGCCGGCGCTGCGCGTGCAGGGTGTGCACAAGAGCTACCGGCGCCGTCACGTCCTCAAAGGAGTGAACTTCGATCTGTCCCCGGGTCAGCTGGCGGGCATCGTCGGGGAGAACGGGGCGGGCAAGAGCACCCTGCTGCGGATCCTTATCGGTGACCTCGCCCTGGACGCCGGGTCGGTGGACTGCCGGGGCGTGCTGGGGTACTGCCCGCAGGCAAGCGTCCTGCACGAGGCGTTCACCCTCGAGCAGCACCTGCGGTTCTTCCAGAGCGCCTACGGCCTTCGAAGTCTTCACCGGGCGCACGAGGTGCTGGAGATCCTGCACTGCGCCGACTACCTCAAGGCCCGCATCGGCACCCTCAGTGGCGGCACCCGGCAAAAACTCAACCTCACCCTGGCATTGATGCACGACCCGCAGGTGCTGTTCCTGGACGAGCCCTACCAGGGCTTCGACTGGGAGACCTACCTGCGCTTCTGGGACCTGGCCCAGGACTTGCGCGACCGCGGCTGCTCGGTACTGGTGGTCTCCCACCTCGCCTACGACGCCTCCCGCCTGGACTGCATGTACCGACTGCATGACGGCGTCCTGACGGAAACGGAACGCATCGGCGTGGCGCCCGCGCACCCGGCCACGAACACGGCGGGCAGGAACGGGATGCGGTCATGAAGCGTTGGATGGCCTGCCTGGGCGCGGCTGTGCGATTCGCGCTCATCGAGCAACTGCGCAACAGACTCGCCCTGGTGATCCTGGTGGTCTACGTCCCGGTGTGGATCACCCTGACCTACACGGTCCCAGCCAGCGACCCGCTGCGCTTCCACCTGAGCCCGGCAGGCCGGACAGTCACGATGGACGGCAACGTCCTCACCCAGATGGGCGGGGCCCTGCACGCGCTCGCCCTGATCGTCGGGTTCATGATGTTCCTCGCCACTACCCGCTCCGCTCCCTTCGACCAGCGCCTGGTGAGGGCCGGCTACCCCCGGCTGTGCCTGGCACTGGCGAAGTTCACCGCGCTGGTGCTGGCCGCGGCCGTGGTCGCCGCCTACGGGGCACTATGGATGCGCGCCTACTGGCGTCCCCAGCAGCTGCTCCTGCTGGGCGTGGGCCTGTTCGTCGGGGCCTTGATCTACGGAGGCGTCGGCATCATGCTCGCCGCCGTCCTGCGCAGCGAACTGGCCGGCATGTTCCTCGTCATCATGGTCAGCTTCGTCGACCTGGGCCTGCAGAACCCGCTCGCCAACCCCGCTTCCGACAGCCCTCTGATGCGCTACCTGCCGGCCTACGGCGCGATGCAGACCGTCGTCACCGCCGGCGCGCTGCATTTGGTGCCCTGGCACGAACTCGTCCAGGGCCTGCTCTGGGCGGTCGCTATGGCCGCAGTCGGCATGAGCGCCTTCGCCCTGCGCAGCCGCTCCCGCCGCCCCACCCGCGCCCCACTCCCACCCCCGTCCACCGGCGGCACGAACAGCACCGGCAGCGGCAGCGGTGGCAGCACCGACGCGGGCATCGGATCCCGGCCCGGATCCGGCCTCCCCCATCGCGCCGGCACCACAACCACAGCGCGCAGCCACCGCCCACCCACCGGCTAGGAGACACACACATGCCCCCGCCGACGGACGCCGTCACCCCCGACACCGACGTCCTGGTCGTCGGCTCCGGCTTCGGCGGCAGCGTCGCCGCCCTGCGCCTGACCCACAAGGGCTACCGGGTCACCGTCATCGAAGCCGGGCGCAGATTCTCCGACACCGACTTCGCCACCTCCCCCTGGCAGATGGGCCGTCTGCTGTGGGCACCACGTCTGGGATGGCACGGCATCATGCGCGTGCACCTGCGCAGACGGCTCCTCGCCCTGACCGGGGTCGGCGTCGGCGGAGGGTCCCTGGCCTACGCCGCCGTCCACTACCGGCCCGACGCCGCCACGTTCCAGACGCCGGGCTGGGACCAGGCCGTCGACTGGGCGGAAGAACTCGCCCCGCACTACGCACGGGCTGAACAGATGCTGGGCACCGCCACTGTGCCCGCCACGTCGGCAGGGGACCGCGTGCTGCGACAAGCCGCCGACGACCTCGGCGTGCCAGACACCTTCCATCCCACCCGGGTCGGCATCCACTTCG
The DNA here is from genome assembly GCF_030499515.1 of Streptomyces sp. DT2A-34. Taxonomy (NCBI): domain Bacteria; kingdom Bacillati; phylum Actinomycetota; class Actinomycetes; order Kitasatosporales; family Streptomycetaceae; genus Streptomyces; species Streptomyces sp. DT2A-34. The sequence continues at coordinate 2,074,876 of NZ_JASTWJ010000001.1, forward strand.
GCACTCCCGCGCAGCAGACCGGTGACCCGTACTTCGGTGGTCAGGGGCCCGCACGCAGCGGCTGCACCCTGTGCGGGCAGTGCACCACCGGGTGTCCGGTCGGGGCGAAAAACACCCTGGTCAAGAACTACCTGCATCTCGCCGAACAAGCCGGCGCCCGCATCCTGCCGATGACCCGGGCGACCGCCCTGCACCCGCAGCCCGACGGCACCTGGCACATCCACACCACACGCACCCCCACCGGCCCCTTCCACCTGCGCGGCCAGCGGGAGGTCCTGACGGCCGGCCAGGTGGTGCTGGCCGCCGGTGCCTGGGGCACCACCGAACTGCTCCACCGCTCGCGCGCCCACCTGCCTCTGCTCTCCCCCGCCCTGGGTACCCGCACCTGCACCAACCAGGAGGTGATGAGCGCCGCCACCGCACCCGGCTTCGACATCGGCCCCGGTGTCGCCATCACCTCCGCCATCCGCCCTGATCCCACAACCCTCGTCCAGCTGTGCCGCGTCGGCCCCGGCACCCACCCACTCGCCGGAGCACTACTGCCCCTCGCCCTGCCGTTCGGCAGCTTCGGCCGCCGCACCGCACTGCTGTTCACCATGGAACTGCGGGACTCCGCCCTGACCAGCCACTACAGGCCCAGGCTCAGACGGGTCGTCTTCCGCCCCGGCACCGCCGGCCCGGAACCCACCCGCAGCGCCACCGCGGATGCCGTCGCGCACACGTACGCGCGCCACATCCGAGGTCGAGCCCGGCGCCTATGGACAACGCTGTTCCACGTTCCGTTCACCGCTCACCTGATGGGCGGCTGCCCCATCGGCACCGACCCCGCCCACAGCGTCACTGACCCTTACCACCGCGTACACGGCTACCCCACCCTGCACATCACCGACGCCTCCGTCATCCCGGGAAACCTGGGACAAAACCCGTCACTGACCATCACAGCCATGGCCGAACGGGCATGCGCCACCTGGCCCCTGGCCGCTACCCCCGACCTGCGGCCGCATCAGGGCGAACCGTACCGTCCCGTGCCCCAGCTGAAAGTGCTCACCACCGCATGCCAAACGCGCTCATCGTCCGTCTCGGCCGCACCCGCCTGTTCACCCGCATCGCCCCCCACCTGCTGCCTCCCTGCGACCTCGCCGTCCACCGCCTCACCCGCGGCCGCCTCCTCCCCAGCCGCCTCTTCATCTCCACCGTCGTCCTCACCACCACCGGCCACCGCACAGGACTAGCCCGCACCACGCCACTGTGCGCCCACCACGGACCCGACGGCAGCTGGCTCGTCGTCGCCAGCAACTTCGGCAGAACACACCACCCCACCTGGAGCACCAACCTGCTCCACACCCCGACCGCACACGTCACCTACCAAGGCCGCACGGTCTCGGTGCACGCCCGCCCGCTCACCAAGGAGGAAAAGCAGCTCCATCGGCGCCGGATCCTCGCCGCACTGCCCGTATACGACACCTACGCCGCCCGCACCACGCGCGACATCCGGGTCTTCCACCTGACACCTCACCCGTCACGAGTCCCTTGAGGTGAACCAGCACGCCTCCGGGCGAGGTGACGCCCTGGCACCAAGAGGGCCGCACGGCGTCAGCCGCGTCCAACGGCCGCCGTTCCCTAAAAGGGGATTCGAAGCGTGTTGCCGCTTCAGCCTCGGCCGCTGCTCGATATGGAGCACGCCCTGGACGTCACCGAGAATCCGGGGACGCGGCTGCGCACGCTGTGCGGGTGCGTGCAGGAGCTGACCCCGATGCTGAGCGCTTCGACCACATCGACTATGACGACGCAAGTTGGAGCAGAACTCTTCCAGGCTGCCAGCGCGGCGGCCGCCGTCCTGGAGATCCTTGCTCCGCCGCCCCTATCAAGGCACCCCACCGCCTGGGCAACAACCCCACTACTACAGGTACCCCCACGACCTCCTGGCGGCCTACATCAGAGAGGTTCCTCGCTCAGGCGGATCACCGCCCGTGACCACACCTTGCCAACTGACCTGCGTCACTCTTGCCAACTACGCAACGTCACAGCTCACCGACCAGGGACAAGGCACGCCGTCCCTTGCCAACAAGCCTGTCACACCGCGGTCCGCACCGATCAGGACCGTCGAGCAGACGACGCGAGGCTGTGTGGACGATCGCGTATTTCCCCATGGGTAGGTTCACGTAATTCCCCACCCTCGGGACTGAGACGGGCCACCGGAGAGGGCTCCGGAGGGTGGCAGATGCGGGTGATCGCTCGATTCGGTCGCGTGGCATCCTTGTCAGACCTGACGGACGGAATGAGAGTCGAGTCGTGCGTTGATCCGCGTCGCGCGAGGAGCCACCGGGTTTTGGTGGCATGGCGATGACCCGTTGCCGCAGGTGGACGTCGGGGCCTTCAGAGCCGCCTGCCATGCGGTGGCCCGGTCGATTCGGGCCACAGTCGGCGAAGTGACTCCGGCCGGAGTCACGCCGAGTTTCCACACGGTTCTGATCACCGCCCCAGGCATTCGGTCGACCGTCCTGTGCCACGAGGTACTCTCGGTCGTTGCCTGTGCGGCGAGTCCTCCGCAGGTTGGTGCGCCTCTGACGTACTTCACAGCCCCGCCGGCGTGGGCGGACGCATTTGAGCTGGGCGGCTTCCGGCTGCTGGACGTCGGAGAACTGAGCACGCCGTTGGCTGCAGCCGACACCAGCGAGCTCGCCGAAGCAGAGCTGGAACAGGTGCGTTACTGGCGCCCCAGCACGGTCGGCGAGCTGATGTTCAACTGGTGGGATTGATCTGGGTCATTTGATCGAGGGCTTGTCAGTGCGGTTCTTGGGGCGCTTGTTCGGGCGGTAGCTGGGGCCGTTCATGATGACCTGGTGGCTGGTGTTGATCAGCCGGTCCAGAAGGGACTCGGCGACGACGGGGTTGGGGAAGAGGGGATACCAGTCGCTGGGCGCCCGGTTGCTGGTGATGATCAGAGACCTTCGCTGCCGCTCGCTGACCAGCTCGTAGAGGTCGTCAGCCTGGGTCGCGTTCAGCTGGCGCATTGCAAAGTCGTCGAGGACGAGGACGTCGGGACGGACCAGTTCGCGGAGCCGTTTCTCCCAGGTGCGGTCCGCGTGACCGCTGGCGAGGTCTGCAAGAACGCGGCTGGTCTTGGCGAAGCGGACATGGGCGCCCTGGCGGACGGCGAGGTGGCCGAGGGCCTGCGCAATGTGCGTTTTGCCGACGCCGACCGGCCCGAAGAGAATGACCGACTCGCCGGCATGAAGCCAGCGCAGGGCTCCCAGGTCACGGATCTGGGCGGCAGGCAGCTTCGAGGAGGCGGTGAAGTCGAACTCCTCCAGTGTGACCTGCTGCTCGAACTTGGCTCGCTGCAGGCGGCGTTGGAAGGCGACGGTCTCGCGGCGGGTGATCTCGTCCTGGCAGAGGACCTGGAGGAAGTCCAGGTGCCCGAGTTCGCCGCCGGGGCCTGGGCCAGGCGGGCGTCGAGGGTTTCCCGCATGCCGGACAGTCGCAGGGCCTTGTGTGGACTCCCGCAGGGCGGTGTCCATCACGGTCATCGGGCTTCCACCTCGGCTTCGTCGTGGACCTGGTCGTCGTGGTCGTCGTCCGCCGTGTCGGGGGTCGCGACGGTGGCGAAGAGCCGGGCCGGGCCGTGGAGGAAGGCTGCGGCTCCGGCGTCTCCGCTGGTCTCGGGCTCGGGATCGGTCTCGGTGCCGGCGATGAGGATGCCCTTGATGGTGCGGTAGGACGGGTCGCCGACCGCGATGGCCCTGGCGCAGGCGGCTTCCAGCCGCGTCTCGCCGTACTTCTTCCGCAGCCCGAGAACCCCCTGGGCAGCGCGGAGCCGGTAGAGGACGTTGGCTTCCAGCAGTTGGTCGATGACCTCCCGGCAGGCGTCGCCGACCTCGGACGCCTGGGTGCGGCACCAGACCGGCGTGCGCATCTGGAAGGCGATCCTCTCCGGCGGGTAGTCGCTCTTGTCGGTGCGTTTGCCCTGGTCGAGGGCGGTGTGGGTCTTGACGAGCTGGCCGTCGTGGAAGACCTGGACCATCGTGGCGGTGGAGCGGACGTCGACCTTGCGGCCGATCCGTTTCCACGGCACCGAGTAGAGGGTGCGGCCGACTTTGATGTGGATGTCCGGGCCGACCGTGGCCGTCGACCAGCGGGCCAGCACGAACGGTGTCGGCGGCAGGGGCAGCAGTTCGGCCGCTTCCAGTGCCTCGAATACGGTCATCGGGGCGGCCCCGCCCAGTGGCCGGCACTTCCGCCGACCGGCGACCTGCTGACTCCAGGTCACGGCCTCGGCTTGCATGTGCTCGATTGAGGTGAACTCCCGCCCTCGCCAGAACGAGTCGCGGACATAGGGCATCGGCCGCTCGACCCGTGGCTTGTCCTTCGGCTTCGCAGCCCGGGCGGGATCGACCAACGCGCCGTAATGGGTGGCGAGTTCGGCATACGATTTGTTGATCTTCGGGTCGTAGAGGTCGGGCTTGTCGACGCCTGTCTTGAGGTTGTCCGGGACGAGCCGGCGCGGGCCGCCGCCGAAGTAGCGGAAGGCCGCGACGTGGGCTTCCGTCCATGCGTGCTGGTCCAGGTGCAGGACGGGCCGGACGAACATGTGCCGCGAGCACGGCAGAACCATCACGAACGCCCAGACCCGGTGGCGCTTCCCCGTCCGCGGATCGATCCACTGCCCGAGGAAGCCGTAGTCGATCTGAGCCTCCGAGCCGGGCTCGATCTCGTCACGCAACACGGTGACCTGCGACTTCGCCACCTCATCCGGCAATGTCGCATGCACCCAGCGACGGAACGAGGAGATCGACACCTGAAGTCTGTGCTCGTCACGCAGCCGCTGGTGGATCGTCGAGACGGTGACCGTCCCGAGCAGGCTCTTGATGTAGTCGCGGTGCTGGTCGATCTCCGGCCAGGTCACCTGCCGAAGACGCCTGTCCACGAGCCCCGGGAACCACTCTTTGATCAGCTTCGCCCAGTCGGCCTCGCTCATCGGGGGGCCGCCCGGGCTGATACCGGACGCCTCCGCCGGGGCCAGGTACTTCCTGACCGTCTTGTGGTCCACCCCCGGCGACGCGGCCAGCTCGCTCTTCGAGCGGCCTGCGTACCAGTGGACGTAGATCTCGGTGATGTCGACCACGACGAACGTTCTCCTCGCCATCCGGGCTGCCCATCGGCCATCCGAACCAGGGGACGAGGAACATGAGCAGCTCCGCGACGACCAGGTCCCTCGATCCCGACCTCCGCGCTACCCATGGCCAATTAGCCTCGCGCTTTCATGAAGTGTGGTGTCCGACGGGTGGTCAGACAAAACGAAAAGTACCTCTGGCCAGCAAGAACGCGGATTGTCGAGGCCCTTGTTCCTGCCACCGCCGGAGGCGCTTCACAGGTGAAGAAGCGGATCGGGTCCTACCCGCGTGTCCCCGTCGAGGGCGGTGGCCGGGCTGTGGTCTCGCAGGCGGGAGACGTCCCAAGCCGGACCAGACGATATCGGTGGCTCTGGCGCCGTGGTGCAAGTCGGGGCAGTGCACGATCCGGGGGAGATGCTGCTGGACGTGGCCTCGGCCGTCGCGCTCGGTTGGACTGCCTGGCCAATGTGGGCCTGTTGCGGGCCGAGCCGGCCGTGTTCGGGTCGGCGGCCTCCGCCCGTCGATCTCCCGGGTGATCGGCAAGGTGGCGTGGGCACGGGCAGCGGGTCCTGGCCGCGCTGCGCATCGCCCGCGCCGAAGTGCGCGAACGTGTCTGGCGGTTGGCCGGTGAAGCGGCGCCGGACGCGGGTGGGCATGTGATCGTGGACCTGGATGGCGTCCTCGCCCTGGCGCACTCCGAGAAGCAGGACGCCGCCGCGACCTGGAAGAAGACCTTTGGGCACGACCCGCTGATGGGGTTCGTCGACCACGGCCGCGGTGGGTTCGGCGAACCCGTCGTGGGCCTGTTGCTGTCTGGCAACGCGGATGTCGATCGCGTAGCCGATGCGCGTACTCGGTGCGCTGCGGGCTCGAAGTTGCCACGGGCACCCGGAAGTGCCTCGTCCACGGGAACAGGGACATCAGCGCTCCCTGTTCCCGCCGACAAGAGCCACTCTCTCTGCGCCGGAGGCAAAGGTCAACGGTCGCCCTACATGAAAGCCGGGGTCAGTTGTAGACGTTGAATTCTGCGACTGACCACCAGCTACGCGCAACGTTGCCGGTGTTGACGACCTTGATGTAGCGAGCTGTCTGCGTGGGGAAGGAAATCAGGTGGACTCGTTGGCCGTCCGCTACGGAAGAAACCTTGGTCCAGTCGGTTCCATCCGTGGATACGTATACGTCTGCGCTCCGCGCATAGTCGCTGACACTGCCGCCGACATCCAACACAATCTTGTCGAAGGTCTGCGTTTGCCCCATGTCCACTTGGATCCAGAGGCCGTCGTACTGCCCTGTTCCGGAGCTGTACCGAGTGTCGGAATTGCCATCGAGCATGTTTCCGGGCGCATCCCACTGACTTGCGTCCGAAGCCTTTGCGGCCCAGCTCGTCCGGGGTAGCGCAGGACCTAGATCGATGACGTCGAACGAAGATCCACCTGCATCCACTCCGCTGGTTCCCTTCACGGAAACCGTGACCTTCCCCGCCGGAAGTCCCTTCGGAACGTAGGCGCTGATGCTGGTGTCCGACCAGGTGTCTATTTCGGCATAGCTCGATCCGAAATACACCGTACCCAGCCCCTGCGCATCGCCGAAACCAGAACCGCGAATCGTGAACTTGGAGCGCGGCATGCCTCGTTCCGGCTTCAAATCGCTGAACGTCGGCGAGGGGAAGCTCGACAGCTTCTTGGTCGTGAACATCGCCGAGGTGCCGCCCGGCAGCGTATAGGTGTACGAGCCGTCGGTGGATATCTTGAAACTCTTGCTGTCGATGGTCCCGTTGAATACTACGGTGACCTGCTCCCCCTCCTTACTAGTCCAGTTCTTCAGCTGGAGGCCGTTCGATGCCGCTGTCGGAGCTGTGATCGAGCCGGTTCCACGAGAGGACCCGTACACCTCGATGTCGCCGATGGCCCACCAGAAACCGGATGCCGCAGTGCTGACGATGCGAATGTACTGTGCCGTACGGGTCGGCAACGTGACGGCTATCTTCCCGATGCCCCCGCTGCCGCTCGCAATCGCGCTGCCCCAATCGACACCGTCGTTCGAAACGTAGATCTGATACTTCGTGACGTAGTCGAACGAATTGTTCACGCCGGTGTCGAAGACGATCTTATTGAAGCTCGTGGGGCTCCCCAGATCGATCTGGAACCAGTCGCCGCTCGTCGTCCCGTGCCCGAGACTCCACCTGGTGTTGATGTCGCCGTCGATCGCGTTCGCGGCCACACCCCAATCCGGCTGCGCGGAAGCCGTGGCGGTCCACTTGCTACGGCTCAGCGCCCTTCCGGTCGTCTGGACGGAAGCTCCGATCGGAAGGGAGTACGTGACCAGCTTGTTTCCGGTACGGATGGAGTTCTGGTAGGGCAGCAGTTCCGGGTCGTACGTGACGGTGACCGGGCCGGATGCCGACTTGAACGTGAAGTCGTGTGTCGGGTCCGAGACCTTGGTCGCTGCGGGGGTACGGCCGCTCTGCGCAGGTCCGGAGTACGTGAAGGTGACGGCACCGCCGGCGTTCAGGGTGTAGTCGAACGAGTGTGTCCCGTCCGCGACGCTGAAGGTCTTCGCGGCGCTCCCCGAGTTGTGGGCGATCAGGACCTTCGATCCGTCCGGGTTCTGGAACGCGACGTTCTCTATGCTGCCTTCCCCGAAGGTGTACGAGTAGATCCGGCGTGCTCCGGGCTTGACGAACCTGCTGGCGTGAGCGAGGGCGTGGTAGTCCACGTTGTAGGACACCCGCCCGTCGGCCGGGTCGATCGTGAGCAACCCCCGAAGCATGGGTATGCCGGCCGTGTCGCTGTTGAGCGGGCCCCGATCGGGGTCGAGTGCGATGTTCCACAGCATCACCCCGTTCGCCCAGTTGCGCGTTCCGTTGATGATCCACGAACCCAGTGCTTCGCTGAACGCCGTCTGGTCGCTGTCCTGCCAAACGCCTCCGGTGGCTTCCGTGATGAACGTTTCCTTGCTCGGGTAGTCGTTGTGGACCACTGTCTGGCAGTTCGGGTTGCCGCTGTAGATGTGCCACCCGGTTCCCGCGGTGTACTTGGAGGCTGCGGGGTCGCTGAAAATCGTCTCCGGATACGAGGGCACGTCCCAGTTGTGGTCCCAAGCCAGGATCTTCGTGGAGATTCCGTTGGCTTCGAACGCCTTGCCGATCTCCTGGATCAAATCGGCTTCCTGGTACGCGGACAGGAACATCCCGGGCCAGGTGGGAGTACCCATGGGTTCGTTTTGCGGGGAAATGTAGGAGATGGGCACACCGGCTTCGCCATAGGCTTGGATGAACTTGACGAAGTAGTTGGCCAGTGCGGAGGTGTACTCGCTCTTGAGGGTGCCTCCGATCATGGAGTCGGAGGTCTTCATCCAGCCTGGTGGGCTCCACGGGTTGGCCATGATCTTGATGGACGGGTTGAGTGAGAGGGCCTGCCGCAAGGCGGGAATGATGTACGGCACGTCGTGCTGGATGGAGAAGTTGGACAGCGTCGGGTCCGATTGGCCGGCAGGCATGTCGTTGTAGGAGTAGTTCCCGGACGCGTTGAAATCCGTGGCGCCCATCGGGGAGCGGAGCAGGCTGAGGCCGATTCCCTTCGAGGGATCGAACAGCTTGTTCATCAGCTTGGTCCGCTCGGCAATGGACAGCTTGTCGATGAGCCAGGCGGAGGAGTCGGTCATGGCCGCACCGAAGCCTTGGACCTTCTGGTACTTGACGCTGTCGTCGATCTTGATCGTGAGCGGGTTGGCCGTTCTCTTCGCCTTGAACAGCACATCGTCCTGGCCGGCGACCCACTTGTCGGCCGATACGTCCGTCAGCCACACACGGACGGAATTGCTGCGTGCGGTCTGCTTCAGTTGCGGGGCGGCGATGGCGCTCCCGGAAACCGAGGTCCAGGCGGCGGCGACACCGACGGCGGTGGCCAGGAACTGGCGTCGTCCGAGACCGTATGTGCTCATGGAAGATCCTCCTTCGGACCTGCTTGGTCAGTACTTGGGAGAGGGGGTGACGCATTGCCGAGGTGGGGATCGACCGGTTGGAGTCGGTTCTACGGCGACGTCGGCGCCGACTCTGCGGCGCTGGTGCTCGGCTCCTTGATCACGAGCGGGTGCAGTTCCCAGGCGTCGATCGCGTAGCCGAGGTACGTACCCGGTGCGGTGCGGGCCTCAAGTCGCCAGGAGCTCTGCCCTGTGGGGTAGAAGCGCAGGGTGAAGACCTGGCCGGTGGTGGTCAGGAAGATTTCGGCGATGGAGTGGTCGACGACCACGCGCAGCTCGACCGGCTGACCAGTGGGGCAGGGCATCCGGTAGGAGCCGCCGCGGGCCCGGGGGTCCAGTGAGGCGTGGTCACGGTCGACGACCAGTTCGCCCGCCTCGGTATCGACGCGGATGTCGAGGTGCTCGGAGCCGTCCGGGGTGGTGAGCAGCCGCAGACCGGCGTTTCCGGTCGGCTCCAGACGGGCCGTCAGGTCGAAGGCTCGGCCCACGCTGCCGAGGTCCACCGGCTGCGGGCCGTGCGTCGCGCCTGCGGCGTGGATGGTGTGTTCGCCGCGCAGGGCGAGCAGTTCGGTGGCGGGCTGCTGGCGCAGCGTGCCGCCGCCGTCGACATGGATCTCGCGGGGCAGGGTGAGGACGCCGGCCCATCCGTCCGCGACGGCCCAGGCTTCGTCGCGGGCTTCCCATGACCAGCCCCACAGCAGCCACCGGTTGCCCGGTGCACGCAGCAGGGCGGGTGCGTAGCAGTCGGGGCCGTAGTCGGCGGGTACCGCTGGGCCGGCCTCGAAGTGGCCGTCGTGCTCTTCGCCGATCAGGGCCGCGACGCTCTGCGGGCCGGTGGGTTCGGTCCACGCGCTGACGATGAGGGCACCGCGTCCGTCGATCGCCGGGAGGTACTGGGGGCATTCCCAGCCCTCGCCCGTGAGCAGGTCGGTGCCACCGATGGGCTCCGGACGGCGGGCCGCGAAAGGCCCCCGGTAGGTCCACTTGTCCAAGTCGGGAGAGTCGTACAGGAGGGCGGCGGCGCGGCCGTCCGTGAGGGCGGCGCCGACCAGCATCCGCCAGCCGTCGCCGTCCTGCCAGACGTACGGGTCGCGGTACATGGTGCAGCCCTCGGGCAGCTCGGGGATGAGCAGTTCGCCGCGCGGGCTGAAGCTGTTGCCGCCGTCGTGGGATACGGCGCAAGTGACCGGTTGGTGCTGGAACGAGCGGTCCTCGCGGTGCGCGGAGTAGAAGGCGACGAGACGGTCGCCGTCGGAGACGGCGTTGCCGGAGAAGCAGCCGTCGGCGTCCACGCCACCGGGGGTCGGGGACAGGGCGATCGGCAGCGGCTCCCAGGTCAGCAGGTCGGGGCTGCGGAAGTGACCCCAGTGCACGTTCGCGTGCGTCGCTCCGTACGGGTTGTGCTGGTAGCACACGTGGTAGTGGCCGTCGTGGAAGACCAGCCCGTTGGGGTCGTTGATCCAGTTGCGGGGCGGGCGCAGGTGCGCCACGGGGCGGTGCGGATCGCGGGGTGTGGTGGACACACGCCTGCCTTTCGGTGTTTCAGAGTGGCCCCGCCCCGCCGGCCTTCGGGTTAGCGGGGCGGCGGGCCGACGGGGCGGGGGTCTTCAAGCCCGCATGCGGGCTACAGGTCCGGATACGGGCTTCAGGTCCGGATGCGGAATCCCGCGCTCAGCTGCTGCTCCCGCCGCGAGCTGGGGCCGACACGGAGCATGAACTCACCCGGTTCGACCACTCGCCGGCTGTCGGCCGTGACGAGTGAGCACTGCGCGGCGGGGATGCCGAGGCGGACGTCCAAGGTTTCGCCGGGAGGGATTTCGACCTGGGTGAAACCCTTCAGCTCCTGCTCGGCCCAGGTGACGCTGGTGGTCAGGTCGCTGATGTACGCCTGGACCGTTTCCAGGGCCGGGCGGCTGCCGCTGTTGGTGAGCCGCACCGTTGCGTCGACGGTGCCGTCGACGGGGACGTCCGGATGGTGCACGACGAGGTCGGAGTAGGTGACGGTGGTGTAGGTGAGGCCCTCGCCGAACGCGAACAGGGGGTCCTGAGTGAGATCCGCGTAGCGTTCCCCGTGCTGGCCTCGCACCTGGTTGTAGAAGACCGGTTGCTGTCCGACGTGGCGTGCGAAGGAGACCGGGAGCCGGCCGCCGGGTTCGATGAGTCCGAGGAGGAGCTCGGCGAGGGCGCGGCCGCCGCGCATGCCCGGGTTGAACGCCTCGATGAGTGCCGCCGCGTTCAGTGCGGAGTCCGGGAGGGTGCTCGGCTTGGACTGGGCCAGTACGACGATCATCGGTGTGCCGGTGGCGGCGACCGCGTCCAGCAGCGCGATCTGACCTCCTTGGAGGTCGAGCGTGGCCGTGGAGCGCCCCTCGCCCGTGAGGGCGATGGTGTCTCCCACGACCACGACGGCGTAGTCGGCGGCCTCGGCTGCGGCGACGGCCTGCCGAAGCTGTGCCGGGTCGACCGGGGCGGCGGTGAACACGGGCGCCAGCGCTTGGCCGTCGGGCCCGGTGGACCACTCGGGGTGGTAGGCGGGGCTTGCGATGTCGGCTCCGCGGGCGTGCGTGAGCGTCCAGTCGGCGGGTGCGACGGCGCGCAGGCCATCGAGCACCGTCTCCACCGACTCGCGTGGATGTCCTTCGGGCATCCACGAGAACTGTCCGGAGGCGCCCGCCCAGTCGCCGAGCATGGCTTCGGGGCTGTCGGCGTTGGGGCCGATGACCGCGATCGTCCGCGCTGTGCCTTGGCTCACGGCGCGGCCGGTTCCGTCCGAGGTCAGCCCGCCTTCAAGCGGCAGAGTGCCGTCGTTGCGCAGCAGCACCAGGGAGCGTCGGGCGGTCTCGAGGTTGAGGTCGGCGTGGGCTCGGCAGCCGATCACCTGCGCCTGCCGCTCGGGGTCGGGAGCGCGGGGATCCTCGAAGAGCCCGAGCTCGAACTTCAGCCGCAGCACCCGCCGTACCGCGTCATCGATCTGCTTCTCCTCGACCAGGCCGCGGGCGACCGCCTCCTGCGCGCCTTCGAAGAACGCCGGGGTGCCCATGACGAGGTCGTTGCCGGAGTTGACGGCGACGGCCGCCGCCTCGGCGTGGTCGGCGCAGATCCGCTGGTCGTAGACCATCCGGCCGACGTTGTCGAAGTCGGTCACCAGCGTCCCGGTGAAGCCCCACTCGCCCTTGAGCACGTCGTTGATCAGCCACTCATTGGCGGTGATGGGCACCCCGTCGATCGACTGGTAGCCGAGCATGAAGGCGCGGCAGCCGGCCCGCGCCGCCTGCTCGAACGGGGGCAGGAACCACGAGCGCAGCTTGCGTGGGCTGAGATCGGCTTCGCTCGCGTCGCGCCCGCCCAGGGTTTCGGAGTAGCCCGCGAAGTGCTTGGCGTACGCCAGCACGGCGGTCGGGTCGCCAAGACCCGCGCCCTGATAGCCGCGCACCATCGCCGCCCCGAGTTCACCGATCAGGAACGGGTCCTCGCCGAACGTCTCGTTGATCCGGCCCCAGCGCAGGTCCCGGGTGATGCACAGCACCGGGGAGAACGTCCCGTGGATTCCGGTCGCCGCGATCTCGGTGGCGGCCACGCGGGCCACCCGGTGGAGCAGGGCGGGATCCCAGGTGCAGGCCATGGCCAGCTGGGTCGGGAAGATGGTCGCGCCCGGCCAGAAGGAGTGGCCGTGGATGCCGTCCTCGGCTGTCAGCAACGGAATGCCGAGCCGTGTCTGCCCGGCCAGTTCCATGGCCTGAGGCATCAGCGCGGGAGACACATGCAGGACCGATCCGGCCAGCTTGGCCGACACGATGTCCGCCAGGTCCCCGTGTTGTGCGTCGAGCATCAGCAGCTGCCCGGCCTTCTCCGGCAGGGTCATCCGGGACAGCAAGTCCTCGATCCTTGCTTCCACGGACGCTTCCGGATCCAGGTACGCGGCAGGGCGGACCGGCTGTCCCATTTATGGTCTCCAAGTGATGAGTCGTCACAGGTCAGAGAGTTGATTGCCGACGGCGGGCTGGTCGCGGGAGTGCGACGTTCTTGTGCCGGATGTGTCGGCCGTGTGGCCGCCGCGGTCGACGGCGCCGCGTCGCAGGGACGCTGCCGCCTGCCGCGGTGGGGCTCGCGCGCCGCCGGCCCACCGCCCCGGGCGGGACCGGTGCGGCACAGAGCGACGGGGTGGGAGCAGGGGTGTCACTTCAGGCCGGTAGTGGCGATGCCCGCCACGAACTGGCGCTGGAAGAGCAGGAAGACGATCATCACCGGCAGCAGGACGACCACGGCACCGGCGAGCAGGATGCCGAAGCGAGTGAAGGACTGCCCGCTGCTGGCCAGGGCGAGGCCGACGGGGAGGGTGTACTGGCTCTCGTTCTGGGCCACGACCAGCGGCCACAGGAAGTTGTTCCAGGAGCCGAGGAAGGTGATGATCCCGAGGGTGGCGAGGGCCGGCTTGGTCAGCGGCAGGATGATCCTCGCGAAGATGGCCAGTTCACGGCAGCCGTCGACGCGGGCGGCGTCGATGAGTTCGTCGGGCAGGGTGGAGATGAACTGCCGCATCAGGAAAACCCCGAAGGGGCCGGCCAGGAACGGCAGGATCAGCCCGAGCATGGAGCCGGTCAGCTGCATGTTGGACACCAGCACGTACAGGGGTACGAAGGTGACCAGGCCGGGGATCATGAGCGTCCCCATGACCAGCAGGAAGACGGCGCGCTGTCCGCGGAACTCCAGCTTGGCCAGGGCGTATCCGAGCATCGAGCAGAAGATGAGGTTTCCGGCGGTGACGGCGAGGGCCACGATCACGGAGTTGGCGAACATGCTCGTGAAGTCGAGCGTGCTGAACAGTTCGCCGTAGTTGGCGGTGGTGGGCGCCGTGGGGAGCAGGACGGGCGGGACCCTGCGGATGTCGCCCTCGGGTTTGAAGGACCCGGACAGCATCCACAGGAACGGCGCGATCATCACCAGCAGGGCGCCGGCGAGCGGCAGATACAGCCAGGGCCGGCCCCAGGTCCGGCGGATACGGCGCCGCCTGAGGACGCGGTCCGTGCCCGGTTGTGCCGTGGGCAGAGTGGAGAGGGTGCTCATGGGTCGTCAGTCCTTGTCTTGCAGCACGCGGAACTGCAGCACGGTCAGCGCCACGATGAGGACGAAGATGACGTAGCTGGCGGCCGACGCCATCTCGTAATTGCCGTTGCCGAACTGTTTGTAGGCGTACAACGTGGCCGACAGGGTGGAGTCCAGCGGTCCGCCGTCGGTCATCACGAACGGTTCGTCGAAGAACTGCAGATAGCCGATGCCGGTGGTGACGGCGGTCAGCAGCAGGGCGGGACGCAGGAGCGGGAACGTGACCCGCCAGAAGCGCTGCCAGGGCCCGGCGCCGTCGAGTTCGGCCGCCTCCATCAGGGACTGGGGCACGGACTGCAGCCCGGCCAGCATGATGATCATGACGGTGCCCAGGTTGCGCCACACCGCCATCACGATCATGACGGGCAGGGCGAATCGGGTGTCCGCCAGCCAGGCAGGGCCGTCGATCCCGAACCAGCCCAAGACGAGGTTCACCAGTCCCGCACGCGGTTCGAGGAGCGTCTTCCACACCACGGCGACGGCCACGATGCTGGTGATCACCGGCAGGTAGAAGCCGACCCGGAAGACGGCCCGGAAGCGTTGGATGCCGCTATTGAGTGCGACCGCCGCGGCGAGCCCGGCGGCCAGGGTGAGGGGCAGGGCCACCAGGACGAACACGGCCGTGTTGCGCAGAGCCGTGAAGAACTGCTCGTCCTGGAAGAGCCGCACGTAGTTGTCGAGGCCGATGAATGACACGTTCAGGGGTGTGCGCAGGTCGGCGCTGCTGGTGTCGGTCAGGCTCATCAGCAGCGACCAGACCAACGGCAGCAGCATGAAGGCCGCGAACAGCGCGAGGAAGGGCGCGGCGAGGATCCAGGCGGCCCGGGCCTGCCTGCCGCGCGCCATGCCCCGGAGCGGGGAGCGCCGGCGTTCGGCGCTCCGCTGCGGCCCCGCGGTGCTCTGCCTGTTGGTGTCGCCCCGCCCGGGGAGCGTTTTCGTGGACATGGATGTCATCCGTCCCTGCGAGGGGTGCTCATGGCGGTGGCGCTCAGCGGCCGGTGCCGATGCTGGTGGCCTTGGACTGCAGCGTCTTCTGCACCTCGGCGACGGTGGCCTTGCCCAGGGCCAGCTTCTCCAGTTCGGAGTCGATGGCGTCGGCGATCTGCTGCCAGGTCGTGATGGCGGGCTGCGCCTTGCTGACCTTGAGCTGCTCGTCGAACGGCTTCATGTTCTCGTCCGCGCTCAGCTTCGCGTCCGACCACGCCTGGGGCGAAGAAGGCAGGCTGCCGGTGGCCTTGACATAGGCGGCGAGGTTGGCGGGCTCGGTCAGGAACCGGGCGAACTTCCATGCCGCGTCGGGGTTCTCGGCCTCCTTGAACACCGCCAGGTCGGTGCCGCCGGCGAACCCGGCGGGCTGCTCGGAGTACGGCACCGGCATGGTCTTCCACTTGCCGTCCAGCTCCGGGGCGTCCTTATGGAGGCTGGCACCGTTCCACGCGGCCTCCTGGTAGGTGGCGATCAGCCCGTCCCGGAAGTTCTGCACGTTGTCCGACCTGTCGGTCGGCGCCAATCCCTGCTTCGGAACGCTTGCCCAGTACTCCAGCGCCTTGGCGACCTCGGGCGTATCGAAGGTGAACTTCCCGGTGGTGGCGTCGTAGATGTCACCGCCCTGCTGCCAGACCATCGGCACCCAGAAAATCCAGGAGTTGAAGCCCACCACCAGCCCGGTGGCATTGCGAAGCTTGGGGTTCTGCTCGCCCGCGGTGGCCTGAATGGCCTTGAGGTCCTTCAGGTATCCCTCCCGGTCGCCGGCCAGTGCGCCCTTGATACCGGCCTTCTTGGTGAGGTCGGTCCGGTAGTAGACCACCGTGGTGTCGGCGGTGAACGGGACGCCGTAGGAGGTCTTCTTGTACTTGGTGGTGTCCCACTGGCCAGGGTAGAAGTCCGACGACTTGATCGACGTCGGGGTGGCCTGGAAGGCGTTCATGGCGGCCATCTCGGCCATCCAGGTGCTCCCGACCATGGACATGTCCGGTGTGTTTCCGCCGGCGATCGCGGTGGTCAGCTTGTCGTGGGCGGCGTCCCACGGGATCGAGGTGATCTTGACGTCGGCGTCCGGGTTCTCCTGCTCGAACTTCTTGGCCAGGTCCTTCAGGGCGGGTTCGATGTCGCCCAGGTTCCACATGACCACCGTCCCCGTGGCCTTGCCCGCACCGATCTCGGCGGGCGCGTCGTTGCCAGCGCCGGAGTCCTCGCTCCGGCCGCAGCCGGTGACCACCAGGGCTGCCGTGACGGTGACGCACAGGGTCTGGACGGTTCTGACAGTGTGACGGGTGGTGATACGCATGATGCGGCTCCTTGCCGTTGGGCGATACAGGCGCGGGGGGCTAAGGGTGAGAGCGGGCGGACGCCCGGATGGGCCGGCGCACGGGTGGGGACCGTCTGCGGTGACAGCGGCATCGGCGGTCAGCCGCAGGGCGCGGCTGGAGCATCCGACGCGGAGTGGGTAGGGGCCGGGCGGGGTGGGCCAGGCGCGCCGTTCGGTGTCCCGGATCGGGAACGCGAGCGGAACGGTGCATGTGGGCGGTGCCGCATGAACGCGTGTGCAGCCGCCATGGTTGCGAGGAAGGCGAGGCCGAAGTGGGTCGCCGAGGTTTCAAGGAGACGGGGGCGGTGCGTCACCGGCGACGCACCGCCCGGCTGCGAGGCGCCATCACGTACGCATCGTGATGACGTCGCGTCAGTTCGAGCTCGGCTCTAACGTCGAGCCGCGGATCACGAGGCTGGTGGGAATGATGCGCGAGGGAGCGGCCTCGGGCGATCTGCGCACGTGGTCGAGCAGCAGACGCGCCGCTGCCTCACCCATCTCCCGCATCGGCTGGCGGACGGTGGTCAGTGCCGGATAGGTGTACGACGCCAGCTCGACGTCATCGAAGCCCACCACGGCGACGTCCCGCGGAATCTTGAGGCCGGCCTCGTGCAAGGCCGCGAGCACGCCGGCCGCCGAGGGGTCGTTGTGCCCGAAGACCGCGTCGAACTCCACGCCGTCCGCGAGAGCTTGCGCGACCGCGCTCCGGCTGCTGTCGAACAAGAAGTCGCCGCAGATGATGCTGCGCGGGTCGAGCTCGATCCCGGCCCGCGCATAGACGTCGACGAAGCCGCCCAGCCGTTCCCGGGTGCAGCCGTACTCGTCGGGACCGGTGACCACCAGAGGGCGACGGCGACCGAGGTCCAGCAGGTGGCGCGCCGCCTGCTCACCGCCCTCCCGGTTGGTGGTGGCCACATAGGGGAATCCCGGCCGCTGGAAGCGGTCGTCGATCAGCACCACCGGCAGTCCGGCCTCGTGCAGTTCCGTGATGGCCGCCAGGGCCCCCTCGGGCTCTATCACCAGCAGACCGTCGAACGACTTGGCAGCGACTTGCAGGCCCAGCCTGCGCAGTGACTCCTCACCGCGGTTCACGGTCAGCATGCGCAGCCCGAAGCCCTCGGCCTCCAGCGTCTCGACGACCGCCTGCACTATGCCGGCCCAGGCCCAGGCCATATCAGGGACCAGCATGCCGATCATCTGTGTCGTGCCGCGGGCGAGCCCCACTGCCCCGGCGCTCGGCACATAGCCGAGCTCCGAGATCGCCTCGCGGACCTTCACGACGGTGTTCTCGTGGATCTCGCCTTTGCCGTTCAGCACCCGCGAGACCGTCGTCTTGCTGACGCCGGCCCGCGTGGCCACGTCGGCGATAGTGACTCCCATGTCACCTCCCCTCCCTTCCTGCAGAGGCGGAAGACTTCCCTCCCGCACCGAAGGGCCGATCGTACAGAGACCCGTGTAACCGGTACCGGAAGCAGTCCCGGAACCGGTTTCGGTACCGGTTCCGGAAGTGAAGCACCGGGAGGCCCCACCGGTCAACACCCCGGAAACAACTCGTTGACGCAGCCGATCTCGGTCTCGCTCGATGCCGCGGAAGCCTGCCGGTTGCCACCCAAGCCACCGCTCTGACCTGCGCGGTTGCCGACTCCAACCCGCCATGGCCGAGCTCATTGGCGCGGTTGCCGGCCGCCGACGATGCCCGACGGACCGCAGACCCGTCCCGGCGCAATCGCGCCCGCACCGTTGACGCACTGGCCGGATTGCCCTTCATAATCGGGCACTCGCTGTCATCGATGACATTCGTCGTCGCTGACACCCCAGTCGGCTGCGTGGACGTCGACGCCGCTGGGATGTCACTTTTTCGGTCCGTCCGCGCCGGGGCCGCAGTCAGTGCTGCGCCGACGAGCCGCGGGACTAGGAGACACCATGAGCTCTGTACGCGTATCCCGGCATGCCCGCATACGGATGATGGCGGCGGTGGCGACCGTCTGCGCCCTGTCCGCCGCCCCGCTCGCCCCCCAGGCCGTCGCTGCCGACACCCCGCCGTACACCGAGACCTACAGACCCCAGTTCCACTTCACTCCGCAGAAGAACTGGATGAACGACCCCAACGGCCTCGTCTACTACAAGGGCGAGTACCACCTCTTCTACCAGTACAACCCCAACGGCAACGCGTGGGGCGACATGTCCTGGGGGCACGCGGTGAGCAAGGACCTCGTGCACTGGGAGGAGTTGCCGCTCGCCCTGTCGCACGACGACGAGGAGATGGTCTTCTCCGGCAGCGCGGTCGTCGACTGGAACAACACCACCGGGTTCGGCACGAAGAAGAACCCGCCCATGGTGGCGATCTACACCAGCGCCTACAAGAACGGCGGCAAGCAGGCCCAGTCGCTCGCCTACAGCACCGACCGCGGCCGCACCTGGACCAAGTACCAGGGCAACCCCGTCATCGACATCGGCTCCAACAACTTCCGCGACCCCAAGGTCCAGTGGTACGAGCCGACCAAGAGCTGGCTGATGACGGTGTCGCTGTCCGCCGAGCACAAGGTGCAGTTCTACTCGTCCAAGAACCTCAAGGACTGGAAGCTGCAGAGCGAGTTCGGGCCGACCGGTGCGACGGGCGGCGTGTGGGAGTGCCCCGACCTGTTCCCCCTCGCGGTCGACGGAGACAAGAACAACATCAAGTGGGTCCTGGTCGTCAACATCAATCCCGGTGGTATCGCGGGCGGTTCGGGCTCGCAGTACTTCATCGGTGACTTCGACGGCAAGAAGTTCACCGCCGACGACAAGGGCACCTACACCCCGCCCACCGGCACGGTGGTGCAGGACTTCGAGGGCACCAATTTCGGTTCCTGGACGACCACCGGCACCGCGTTCGGTCAGGGACCGGCAACCGGGGCGGTGGACTGGCAGGGGGCGGTCACCGGCTTCGACGGCAAGGGCCTCGCCAACAGCTTCCACGGCGGTGACGGCGCCACCGGCACACTCACCTCACCCGAATTCGCCGTGGACAGCCCCTACCTGAACTTCAAGGTCGGTGGCGGGCGGCATCCGCACGAGGCCGGAACCGTCATGGACAGAACTCCGCCCGAGGGCACGGTCCTCGCCGACTTCGAAGGCGGCACCTACGGCGACTGGACGAAGACCGGAGACGCCTTCGGCACCGCGCCGGCCCCCGGGACCCTCCCCGACCAGGGGCAGGTCTCCGGATTCCTGGGAGACGGGCTGGTCAACACCTTCCTGAACGGCGACTCGACCACCGGCACACTCACCTCGCCCGAGTTCACCATCGACAAGAAGCACATCAACTTCCTCATCGGCGGCGGCAACCACCCGGCCGACTCCGACAACCCCACCGCCGTCGAACTCCTCGTGGACGGCCAAGTCGTCCGCAGCGCCACCGGAAAGGACGGCGAGGCACTCAACTGGGCCTCGTGGGACGTCGGCGAACACGCCGGCAAGAAGGCGCAGATCAAGATCGTCGACAACAACAGCGGCGGCTGGGGCCACCTCAACGTCGACCACATCATGTTGTCCGACACCAAGGCCCCGCGCGTCTCCCAGGAGACGTCCGTCAACCTGCTCGTCGACGGCGAGGTCGTCCGCAGCGCCACCGGCGCCGACAGCGAGAGCCTGGACTGGGCCTCCTTCGACCTGCGCCCCTACGTCGGCAAGAAGGCGCAGATCCAGGTCGTCGACATGAACTCCGCCGGCTGGGGCCACGTCATGGCCGACCAGTTCACCGCCGCCGAGAAGCCCGCCAAGTCCGTCGTACAGCGCGCCGACTGGACCGACTACGGCAAGGACTACTACGCGGCGGTGTCCTGGGAGAACGCCCCGGGCGGCAAGCGCTACATGATCGGCTGGATGAACAACTGGGACTACGGCCAATCCATCCCCACCTCCCCCTGGCGCAGCGCGCAGAGCGTTCCCCGGGAAATGGCCCTGCGCACGATCAACGGCCAGACCCGGCTGACCAGCAAGCCGGTGGGCAGCCTGGAGTCCCTCCGGCAGCAGCACCCGGCGACGGCGTCAGGCGTCACCGTCAAGAGCACCTCCAAGCCCCTGATCGGCCGCGCGGCCAAGGGCAAGGCACTCGACATCGAGGCGACCTTCTCCCTCAAAGACGCCGAACGCTTCGGCCTCAAGGTGCGCACCGGCGCAGGCGGCGAGGAGACCGTCATCGGCTACGACACCACGACACAGGAGCTGTACGTCGACCGCACCCGCTCCGGCGCCGGGGACTTCAACAGCACCTTCCCCGGCGTCCAGACCGCACCCCTGAAGCCCAAGAACGGCAAGGTCAAGCTGCGTATCCTCGTTGACTGGTCGTCCGTCGAGGTCTTCGGCGGCAACGGCGAAGCGGTGATCACCGACCAGATCTTCCCCGACCCCTCCAGCACCGGCGTCGAGGTCTTCGCCGAAGGCGGCACCGCCACCCTCAACCACATGCAGGCGTGGCAGCTGAGGTCCATCTGGAGGTGACGAGCCGCAGGTCAGTGCGCCAGGCCACCGAGCGCGACTTCCGGCGGGCGGCTCTCAGCCGCTCGGCTCCCGGCGAGGCAGGCGCCAAGGAAGCGGCGTGACAGCTACCTCCATGGGGCGGGGCTCCCTGCCCCACCAGTAGCCTCGCGTTTTTCAAGCGCCGGCCGTCCCGATGGGTGACCAAGTAGGCAGAAAGCGGCTCTGACCAGTGAGAATGAGGATTATCTAGGCCCTTAGTCCCGCGCCCGTCGGAGGCACTTCCCAGGTGAGTATGCGTATCGGGTCGTACCCGCGTGTCCGCGTCGCGGGCGATGGCCGCGGTGTGGTCTCGCAGGCCGGCGGGGTGCTGCTGGTGGAGACGGCCCGCCAGATCGGACTGGATACGGCGATATCTATCAGCGGCATAGCCCCGTGGCGCAAGCACAGGGCGGTGCACGATCCGGGCAAGATCCTGCTGGATGTTGCGCTGGCAGTCGCGCTGGGCGGCGACTGCCTGGCGGACGTGGATGCTGCGGGCTGAGCCCACCGCGTTCGAGCCCGTGGCGTCCGATCCGACCGTCTCCCGCCTGATCGACACCCTCGCCGGTGCCGGGCCCCGGGCGCTTGCAGCCATCCGGGGCGCTCGGGCCGAAGTCCGACAGGAGGTCTGGCGGTTGGCCGGGCACAACGCCCCGGAAACAAGGCAGGCGAGGTGGTCGTGGACATCGACGGGGTGCTGGTCCTGGCGCACTCCGACAAGCAGGACGCCACCGCGACCTGGAAGAAGACCTTCGGCCACCACCCGCTGTTCGCGTTCGTGGACCACGGCCGCGAGGGCTCCGGGGAACCGGTCGCCGGCTTGCTGCGGCCGGGCAATGCGGGCAGCAACACCGCCGCCGACCACATCGAAGCTGCCCGCCTGGCCTTGGCTCAGCTACCGAAGACCTACCGGCGCGGGCGCCGGACGCTGATCCGTACCGACTCCGGCGGCGGCACCCACGAGTCCCTGAACTGGCTCACTGCACGAGGACGGTGGCTGTCCTACTCGGTCGGCATGGTCATCACCGACGCCATTCATCAGGCCGTGCTGAAGGTTCCGGTCTCGGCCTGGACCCCCGCGGTCGAGCCGGACGGCGAGATCCGCGACGGCGCATGGGTTGCCGAACTCGCCGGAGACTGCCTCAAAGACTGGCCTAAGGGGATGCGGCTGATCGTCCGCAAGGAACGGCCCCACCCCGGCGCCCAATTGCGGATCACTGACGCGGACGGGATGCGGATCACCTGCTTTGCCACCAACACCGCCGACCGTCCGATCACGGAGCTGGAGCTGCGGCACCGACAGCGTGCCAGGGCAGAGGACCGCATCCGTGCCGCCCGCGACACCGGCCTGCGCAACGGCCTGGATGCCCATGCTCGCCCTGACCGGCCAGGCCCGGCGCTGGGAGCCCAAACGTCTGCGGCTACGACTGTTCTCCGCCGCCGCTCAGCTCGTGACGACCGGCCGCCGCCGCATCCTCCGCCTGGCCTGCCACTGGCCCTGGACCGATGTGATCACCAACGCGTTCGAACGACTGCGAGCCCTGCCGAACCCCGGCTGACCAGCGACAACGACCTGTTCCGACGAGCACCCACCACACCCGGAACCGTGGAACCGGCGCCCACCCGACGCGACAGCCGGGTAGCCAATCTGCCCACCCGCAGCAATCTCCGCCCCGAACAAGCTGAAAGGGTCCGCCAAGAAGCCGACGGACCCTCATGCAAGATCGAGGTTAGGAGAATTCGGGATGGGGAATTACATGACGCTCAAACCGCCCAAGCTGGGGAAAGACTTGATCGTCGACAGGCTGAGACTCCAGCGTCCGACACAACGTGAGACTGCGGGAGAACACGCAGGCCACGAAGGCAGTATCCGACCCGAGCCGCGAGAACCTACACAAATGTAGGTCCTCAAAAACCGCGCCAGTGCGAGGGTCGGTTCTGTCCGCCCCGTCGGCTACAGCACAGCGACTTTTACCGAGGTATCGGGCCCGGACGGTCTCGAGGGCGGGCCCACGGTGACTACCCCGGTGGCGGTCCTGAGGAATCGGTCACGATCGTGAGACGGGCGGCCGGACATGAAGCGAGCCCCACCGTGACTGTCGGTCTCCGTTCTGCTCGGAGGCGAAGACACCGTGCAGCGCCAGCGCCAGCGGTCGGGCGAATTTTTTGTAGCCTGAGGCGCCAACCCCGTTGTGCGAAACGCCGTTTCGTGGCCTCCCTCAGATACCCGTACCGTCCGATTCATGGAGTGGAATTTTCCGACGGCCGAAGAACTCGCGGCTGCCTTGCGTGCCGGTGAAGTAACCTCGGCAGAACTGACCGACGAGGCGATCGCCCGTATCGAGCGGGACGACAAGGCGATCAGAGCGATCTGTGTGCCGGACTTCGACCGTGCCCGGGCCGCCGCGCGCGGTGCCGACCAGGCACGCGCCCGCGGTGAGGACCGGCCGCTGCTCGGCATTCCGGTGACGGTCAAAGAGTCCTACAACATCGCCGGGCTGCCCACGACCTGGGGCATGCCGCCACACCGGAACCACATGCCGGCCGAGGACGCGGTGCAGGTGTCGCGGCTCAAGGCCG
Organism: Streptomyces sp. DT2A-34; assembly: GCF_030499515.1. Lineage (NCBI taxonomy): Bacteria > Bacillati > Actinomycetota > Actinomycetes > Kitasatosporales > Streptomycetaceae > Streptomyces > Streptomyces sp. DT2A-34. Next base: position 2,098,462 of record NZ_JASTWJ010000001.1, read on the forward strand.
CGGGCGCGGTGGTGCTCGGCAAGACCAATGTGCCCTTGGGGCTGCAAGATGTGCAGAGCTTCAACGAGATCTATGGCAGCACCAACAACCCCTGGGACCACAGCCGTACGCCGGGTGGATCCTCCGGCGGATCAGCGGCGGCCCTGGCGTCCGGATTCGGCGCGCTGTCCATCGGCTCCGACATCGGTGGTTCGTTGCGCACCCCCGCACATTTCTGCGGTGTCTACGCACACAAGCCGACGCTCGGGCTGGCAGCGAGCCGCGGTATGGTCTCGCCGCCCGGGCCGGCACTGCCTGCCGAGAGTGACCTCGCCGTCGTCGGTCCGATGGCGCGAAGCGCCCGCGACGTCACGCTCCTGCTCGATGTCATGGCCGGGCCGGACCCGCTGACGCTCGGTGTCGCGCACAACGTGACGCTTCCACCCGCGCGCCACGAGCGGCTCTGCGACTTCCGGGTCTTGATCCTCGACGAGCATCCGCTCATTCCGACCGGGTCCGCTGTGCGGGCGGGCGTGAACCGGGTGGCCGACGCGCTTGTCGGCAGCGGTGCCCGCGTCGAGCGGCACAGTCCGCTGCTGCCCGATCTGACCGAGGCCGCAGTGCTCTACACGCAGTTGCTGTTTTCGAGCTCCGTTGCACGTTTTCCCGTCGAAGCGCACGAGCAGCTGCGGACCCGCGCCGCCGGACTGAGGGCAGACGACCAGAGTCTCGATGCGGTGCGGCTGCGCGGCATGGTGTTCAGCCACCGCGACTGGATAGAGGCGAACAGCCGTCGTGAGATCCACCGCCACGGCTGGCGGCAGCTCTTCGCCGAGTTCGACGCCGTGGTGTGTCCCATCACGCCTACTCCTGCGTTCCCGCACGACCACAACCCCGACCTGATGAAGCGCCGGATCGACATCGACGGCGTCGAGTACCCGTACCTCGACCAGCTCGTCTGGGCCGGTCTGGCCACCATGCCCGGACTACCCGCCACCGCCATACCAGCGGGCCGGTCCCCCGAGGGTCTGCCGGTGGGAGTACAGCTCATCGGTCCGATGTTCGAGGACCGCACCCCGCTGCGGCTGGCCGAACTGCTCGAGCAGAAAATCGGCGGCTTCCAGGCACCGAAGTAGGGCGTACTAGCTGGGCGTCCGTCGAGGACGCGGTGCGGATCACGACGAGACGCTCCGAATGCGCACAGTCGCTGCCCGGCACCCGAATGTCACCCGCCTCCCTCAACAACACAGAACATCGTCGCCGCAGGTCAGCGTCGTGCACTGCTTCGATGGCCTGGCGAACCACGGGGAAGTGCAGTGGAGTTGAGACGGCCCACGGAATGAAGCAGCCTGAGACAACGCGGAAGGCGCAGGTCACAGAGCCGCCACATGAAGCCGAGCGCGAGACCCTGCAACGCGGACCGCATCCACTGGCACTGCTCCGTCGACCACGTCTCTGCGCTCGGGTCGCCGCACGAAGTCCTGGCAAGTTTCGGCAAGTTGCCGGACCTGGCTGACGGTCGCCTCGGCGCGGCTCTCCGCGGGGAAGGTCAGTCAGCGGGCAGGCTGCAGCCCCATCAGTGCGTTGATCAACCGGGGTCGTCTCTCGTGCGCCTCTATGCACCCGGCCTCCAGCGCCTCGACTGTCGGAAAGTCGGCGTGAACAGGGCGCGCCGCTGAATTCCGTACGCCATCGGCGGTCAGCCGGAGGCGCGCCCCGTCATGCAGGCGGCAGGGACAGAGCCGTAACGCCTGCCCAGCACGACCATCTGGACCGACGTGCGCCTCGTCGTGTCCAGTTGGCTACCGGCAAGTTGCGTGAAAGGCTCGGTGTCACAAACGGTCACGGAGCGCCGCGCACTGGCGCAACAGCGGTTCCAGGCGCAGTTGGGTGTCCTCGCGGTCGAACACCTGGAGGGCGTCGAGACAGGTGACGATCCAGTGGGCCTCCTCCTCGTCCTCGATCCGCACCGCCACGGCCGTCACCGCATTCTCCAAGTCGAACGAACCGTCTTTGAACTCGTCGTCGAGCGCTCGGTACCCGGTCGTGAGCAGCGGGTCCGCGTACACTCCGGTTGCCTCAGCGAACACGCGGGCCTCGGCCCGGTCCGTGCGCAGGCCGACGAGCCAGCGCAATACCTCATCGGGGTCGCTCAGTTCGTTGTGCAGGCGGTGGGCCCGGTCGACCAAGAGGGGCCAGCCGCCGGTCAGCTCGTGGAGACGGTCCAAGCGGTCCCCGGTGTGAAACATCTCGACGCGCTGTGCCCAGCCGTACAGGCTGCGGCGATCATGGCGGCGCAGCACCACGGGCGCCGCGAGGTGGGTTCGTCACCCGTCAGCAGAGTGCGCCACAGACCCAGCTGGGTGGTGTCGGTGACGATGACCACCGCGCGGGTCACCCCCGGGGTGGCGGGCAGCTGCGTCTCGGCCAGGTCGACGGACTCACGACCAGTGACCCACACCGAACACACCCGCGCGCCGACCCAGACCGAGCTCACACGGCAGGACGAGAGTGGGCCAAGATGCTGTACCACCGTGCCTGGCAACACCAAGCCCTGCCAGTGCTGCCACGCCTAACGTTCCGTCAGAAGCGGCGGCGAACGAACGGCACGCGTCACGACGACGAGCGCGCACCCCACCTCGCATCCATCTTGACCTCGACGCGACTACGGAAACCGAAAACGCCCGTCAGCCGGGGAATGCCTCACTCATGGCGGACATGGCATCGGCTGCCTTCACCCGCCAGTCCGAGCACCGTACGGACCTCTTCGCGAAACGAACAGATGCCGAAAGAGCGTCACTTGGGGCCGAGAGCTGCCGCAGAGTGTCGCCGCATCCTCATTGGGCGTGCAGTGACCGAGCCGTGGCATGGTCAACGCCACCGCACGTGACTCGATCAACGCGAAGTCAAAGGCACAGACCCTAGCCCACACCGAACCCGCATGCCCTGCTTAGAGCCGAAAGAGTGGCTTCCGAGACGGGGAGTGGAGTTTGAGACTTTTCTGGGACTTCCAGCTGCATCAACGGGTACGAACGCGAAACAGCCGAAAGGCCATTCCTACTGGTCAGTGCGCTGCGATTGCCCATCGCCGCACGTCACAAGGCTGGCGCGTCCCTTCCGGGACATCTGACGCGCGCAGCCGCCGCGCCCTGTCCGACCTGCTGGAGAGCGGGTCAGGAGGGGCGGCGGCAGGGCTCTTCCGGTCTGGTAGCGGACCGAGCGGTGCTCAGGCATGCTCACCCGCATGATTTCGGTGGTGCAGAACGTGGCGATCGACTGTTCGGATGCCTATGAGCTGGCTCGGTTCTGGAGTGAGGTGACCGGTTGTCCGCTGCATCCGCAGGACAGGCCGGGCGACCGGGAGACTCAGGTGCTGCTTCCGGAGGGCCCACGTCTGTACTTCAACCAGGTGCCGGAACCGAAGACGATCAAGAACCGGATCCACTTGTGCCTGCGCCCGACGACCTCGCGCGAGGAGGAGATCGAGCGACTGCTCAATCTCGGAGCCACCCTGGTCACTGACCGCCGGGAGCCCGATGGCGCCGGCTGGGCCGTCCTCGCGGACCCGGAAGGCAATGAATTCTGTGTCCTGCGTAGCGAGTCCGATCGCGCTGCGATGTCTTCGTGAGGTCGGGCACCGAGGCCGGGTGGCGGGCTTCATCGGCCTTGCTCGAAGCTCAGCGCGCCCGAGCCTGGAGATGCCGGCGTCCTCACACGGTCTCCTCCGCGTGCCGGCATATCGGGCAGGTCAACTGGCGGGCCGGCTGTTGGTGGATCACCTTGCCCGGGTTGGCGGGCTCGCGCAGTTGCTTGCGCTCGGTGCGGACATGGTCGGCGCATACTCCCGCGCCGCAGACGGTGCAGACAGCAACCGCGGCGACCGTGCGATCCAGCTGTGCGCATTCGTAGCAGTTCATGACCGGGCCCTTCAGTCAGCGGCAGTGAAGGCTGCCGCATCCGTTCCCGTGCCCTCCCGCGATACGCGGAGTCCCTTCGGAGGGCGGTCGGCGTCCGCGCTGAGCGAGGCGCGGGCAGCCGGTGGAGCTGGACCGGATGTCCGGCCCAGCTCTCGTGGTGGCCGGCCGCTGACGCTAGGCGATCAGAGCCACCACCATGGCGATCAGCCCGATCGCCACCAGGGCCACCACCACCATGATGAGGACGAGCGGCATCGCGCCCCAGCCCTTGCGCAGCTCGGGCTGCGGATGGGAGATGCCGGCCGTGCCACCTGCCTCAGCGGGTGGGGTCTCACCCGGTGGCACCCCGCTGCCGGGTTCGAGGCCTGGAGTTCGTGACGGCTCGGGATCAGGACTGGTCATGGCGCACCCTCCGGAGTCGTAGGTCGTGGCCCCCTCACTGGTTGGGGCGTGCGGCGCTGATGTCGCCGAGCGCAGAGTCGGGATCGCGCTCGATGGCCAGGTCGCCGATGGAGATGATGCCCACCGGGTGACTTTCCTGGTCGACGACCGGTACGCGTCGGACGGAGTGCTCGCGCATCACCTGCACCGCGACGACCAGGTCGTCGTCGGGTCCGACGGTGACGAGGTCCTCGCTGCACGCCTGGGCCACGGTCGTACGGTCCGGGTCGCCGCCCTCGGCCACCGCGCGGACCACCAGGTCACGGTCGCTGACCAGCCCGCGCAGCCGCTCGCCCTCGGTGACCAGCACGGCGCCGATGTTCTCGTCGCGCATCATCCGGGCCACCGCCTGGACCGAGGTCTGCGGCTCGACGGTCGTCGGGTCGGCCGTCATGACGTCGCGGACATGCTGAGTCATGGGAACGTCCCTCCGTGGAGTGGGGCGGTGCCGTTCACCGCCGTGCAGCCGCCGAGTACCCGCAGCCGAGCGGCGCTCCCACGTCCGCGCCGATTGCTCATGGGCCGTGCGACGGCGACGGGCAGCCCGCCCGAGCGCCCCGCGCAAGGCTCGGCGGGCGTCCCCCTCGCAGGAGGGTCAGGGCTGCCGCGACCACCTCACCTGCTTCGATCCGCAGCAGCCGCGGATCGGGGAGGTCGCCGTGCGGGTCGCCGGGCGGGCCGGGTTTCCACAGGGCCACATGGCGCTCGCACGGGGGCGGGCCCCACAGGTGGGGGAGACCGGCCCGAAGAGCGTCACGGACGGGGTGCCGTGGGCCACCGCGAGATGGGCCAGGCCGGTGTCGCCGCTGACGACGAGTGCGGCGCGGGCGACGAGTGCCGACAGCCGGTCGAACGGCAGGCCGCCCCGCAGCACGTCCCGCGCGGGCAGGGCCGAGCGGGCGGCGACATCCGCGGCCAGGGCGTCCTCCTTCGGTCCCGCGGTGAGCACGACCCGGTGGCCGGCGGTGCGCAGCGTCCGCGCCACGGTGGCGTAGCGCTCGGCCGGCCAGCGGCGGGAGGCGGCCTCCGCGCCGGGATGGACGACCACGGCTCCCGGCGCGGGGGACGCCGTGGCCGGGGGCGGCAGCCGTACCTCGGCAGGGTCCGCGCGGATGCCGTACGCCCGGAGGAAGTCGCACCAGCGTTCGCGCTCGTGCGCCTCCGGTCGCCATACGGGAGGCCGGACGAGGCCGGGTTCCGGGTCGGCGTGGGCCAGCAGTCGGCGCGGGCCGAGGGCGGCCAGCGCGTCGCGGCTCTCGGGTCCGTTGCCGTGCAGGTCGATGGCCAGGTCCGGGGGCGCCCCCGGCCAGTGGGTCAGGGACGGCACGGCACGGTTGGGCGCCTCGGCCGGGAGGACGGCGTCGACGGTGCCGGTGGCCAGGGCGGCCTCGGTGAGCGCCGGCGGCAACGCGAGGACGATGTGGTGCCGGGGGAAGGCCCGGCGGATGCCGCGCAGGGCGGGGACCCCGGCGAGCAGGTCGCCGAGTCCCAGCGCGCGCAGCACGAGCAGGCGGGGCCCCTGCGGTGGGGCGGTCACCGTCACCTCCGTCCGTCCGGCGCCCCCGTGGACGCGGCCACCGCCCGTGGGGCCAGCGCCGCGCGCTCGGCGAGGCCGGTGGTGGAGCGGCCGTCGAGGTAGGGCAGCAGGACGACCTGGCCGCCCCAGCTCGCCACGAGCTCCGCCTCCGGCAGCTCGACGCGGGCGTAGTCGCCGCCCTTGGCCCAGATGTGCGGGCGCAACTCGCCGAGCAGCCGCTCCGGGGTGTCCTCGTCGAACACGGCGACGGCGTCGACGCACTCCAGGGCGCGCAGGACGCGGATCCGGTCCGCCAGCGGGACGAGCGGGCGGCCGTCCCCCTTGCGTCGGCGCACCGAGGTGTCCGAGTTGACGCACACCACCAGGCAGTCCCCGGTGCGGCGGGCGGCCTGGAGCAACGCGACGTGACCGGCGTGCAGCAGGTCGAAGCAACCGCCGGCGGCGACCACCGTCCCGCCCGCGGCCCGCACCCGGGCTGCCGTGCGCAACGCGTCGTCCGTGGAGGTGTGCTCGGGTGTGGCGGGCGGGCCCTGGGGCGTCGTGGCGTGCGCTGCGGCGTCCCCCACATAGGCGGCCTCGGCGGCATCCGTGGCGTCCGTGGCATCGGCACTGTCCCTGACGCTCATGACGAGCGACCCGACACCCCCCTCGGCGACGTACCGGGTCGCGGCGTGCACGGCTCCCCGTACGGCGGTCTCGGTGAGCTCGCCGTCCGCGAGGAGCCCGGCGGCAGTCGCCGCGAACCGGTCGCCGGCGCCGCAGGCATCGCCGTCGGCCGAGACCGGCGAGGGCACCAGCAGCGGTGTCTCCCCGTGCGACAGCAGCGCCCCGCTCCCGCCCAGGGTCACCGCCACGGCGGCCGCCCGCCACGCCCTGACCAGCGCCCCGGCGTCACGGGCCGCCGTGTGCAGGGAGCCGCCGTCCGCTGGCTCCTCGGTGCCCAGGGCGCCCGCGAAGCCACGTGCCTCGGTGGCCGACGGGGTGACCAACCGGACGTCGGGCAAGGGCTGTTGGCCGCGCGGATGCGGGTCCCAGACGACGGGCACCCGCCTGACCGCGTCGGCCAGCGCGTCGCGCAGCACGTCGGCGGTGCCGCGCCCGTAGTCGGCGACGAGTACGGCGTCGGCCGCGGCGATCGCCCGGCACGCCTCGTCGGTGGCCCGGCGGGCCCGGCCGTCGCCGTCGTCCAGGCGCAGCAGTGACCGTCCCCCGGCCAGCACCCGGGTCTTGCTGGACAGAGTGCCGGTCAGGGGCAGCGGGACCAGGTCGACCCGGCCGGCCAGGAGGCGGCGCAGGGATGCGCTGGCCGGGTCGTCCCCCAGGGCGGTGACGAGGGTGACGGGTCGGCCGTCGGCGGCGGCGAGGCAGGCCGCGAGCGCGGCGCCGCCCGGCCGGGTGGTGCGCCGGGCGCCGCTCACGACCGGTACGGGGGCGTCGGGGGCCAGCCGCTCGGCCCGGCCGGACAGGTCGTGGTCGAGCAGCGCGTCCCCGACGACGAGCAGCGGGGCCGGGCCGCTCATGGGCTCTCCTCCCCCGCGACGACCGCCCATTGTCGCGCGGAACTCTGCCGCCCGGCCGCGGCGTTGCGCTGTCCAACGGCACCGACGGCCCGGTCGAAGGACTCACAGAGCATGTGGACGGCCACCAGGTGCAGTTCCTGGACCGTGGCGGCGACGGCCGCGTCCACGCACAGGGCCTCGTCGGCGGCGACCGCCAGCGGGTTGGGCGCCGGGCCGGTCAGTGCCCACACCGTCATGCCGAGGCGGCGGGCCTCGGTGGCCGCGACGCGCAGGTTGGCGCTGGCGCCGCTGGTGGACAGCAGGATCAGGACGTCGCCGGACCGGCCGTGCGCGGCGACCTGCCGGGCGAAGATCTCCTGTACGCCGTAGTCGTTGGCGATGGCCGTGGTGGAGGACGAGTCGGCGTGCAGCGCGAGCGCGGAGAACGGCGGGCGGTCGTCGCGGTAGCGGCCGACCAGTTCGGCCGTCAGGTGCTGGGCCTGGGCGGCGCTGCCTCCGTTGCCTGCGGCGAGCAGCCTGGCTCCGTCGCCCAGTCGCGCGGCGAGGCCGGCGCCCCAGTGCTCGACCAGGGGGGTGTAGGCGCGAAAGCCTTCCAGTGCCTTCATCAGCTGGTCGCAGTGCGTGGTGTCGGCGGCGAGTTTCATCGGACGACTCCCGAGAGCGCGGGGACGGAGGAGACGGCGCCGTAGACCCGGGACACGCCGTCGGCCACGGTGTCCCAGGTGTAGTGGGCGAGCACGCGCCGGCGGCCGAGGGCGCCGTAGCGGGCGAGCAGGGCCGGGTGGTCAAGCAGGTCGCGGATGGTGCCGCTGATGTCGTGGTCCTCCTCGGGCGGGACCAGGACACCGGTGACGCCGTCCATGACGGTGTCGAGCTGGCCGCCGACGGCGGTGGCGATCACGGGGGTGCCGCAGGCCATGGCCTCGACCGGCACGATGCCGAACGGCTCGTAGCGGGGCAGGGACAGCACGAGGTCGGCGCTGGACAGGAGCCGGGGCATCTGCTCGCGGCTCACCCCGCCGAGCAGCCTCACCCGGTCGGCCACCCCGCACTCGGCCGCGACCGCCCGCAGCCGCTCGGCCTCCGGTTCGGCGAAGAGAAGGGCGGGTTCGGGTCCGCCGGCGATGAGGAGTTCGGCGTCGGGTACGCCGGCCAGGGCGCGGATCGCGCGGTCGAAGCCCTTGCGGGGCACGAGCCGGCCGACGGTGACCAGCCGCCGGGGCGCGTACGGCTCACGTCGGGCGCCGCGGACCTGGCTGAACCGGCGGGGGTCCACCCCGCAGGGGACGACGGAGATGGTGCTGCGGGACAGGCCCATGGCCTCGAGTTCGCGTACCTCGTCCCGGCAGGTGGCGATGATCCGGCCGCACTCCTGGCCCACGGCTCGCTCGATCGCGATGCGGTCGGGCGGACTGGTGTCGGCGGCGCCCTGGTGCCGCTTCTTCACGGTGCCGAGCGCGTGGTAGGTCTGCACGACGGGCACGCCGAGGGCGCGGGCGCCGTCCAGGGCCGCCATGCCGGACATCCAGAAGTGGGCGTGCACCACGTCGGGCGTCCACTGTTCCCACTCGCGGGCCAGCCATCGGCCGAACTCCGGTATGTGAGGGAGGAGTTCGTCCTTGGGAACCGGCGTCGGGGGTCCGGCGGGCACGTGGACGACCTTGAATCCGTCGGGGGTGGTGATCCGGTCCGGCAGCCGGTGGCTGTCCCGACGCGTGTACACGACGACCTCGTGGCCGCGGCGGGCGAGTTGCCGGGCGAGCTGCGCGACGTAGACGTTCTGGCCCCCCGCGTCGGGTCCGCCGAGCGCGGCCAGGGGGCCGGCGTGCTCGGAGACCATGGCGACGCGTCCGGACGGAAGGCAGGTGGGGCTCATCGGGTGACCTCCTTGATCAGGCGTTCCCAGTCGTCCCGGAAGCGCCGCTCTCCATAGCGGGCCTGTACCGCAGCCCTGGCGGCCTCCCCTGTCAGCCGGGCGTGCACGGGCTCCGCGAGGAATCCGCGTACGGCGTCCTGGAGTACGTCCAGCCGGTTGGAGACGACGCCGGCTCCCTCGGGTACGGCTTCGCGCACCTCGGTGGTGTCCAGTGCCACCACGGGCATGCCCAGGTACATGGCCTCCAGCAGGGACAGGCCGAGGGACGTCCATCGGACGGGGTGGACGTAGAGGCGGCAGCGGGCCATCCGCGGATGCAGTGCGCTCTGCGGGAGGTCCCGGCAGCGGCAGAGTTCGGGGGGCAGTCCGAGGTGGTCGGCGAGCCCTTCCGTGCGCATGCCGAAGACATCCAGTGGCACCGTACGGGCGAAGTACGGCAGCAGGTCGGTGCCCGTGGTGCGGCCGCGCCGTACGGGCTCGTTCACGACGACCGCGGCGCGTCGTTCCTCGCCGGTCCACAGTTGTCCGGGGTCGATGATCCCGTGCTCGATCACTGTGGTCGGTGCCCGTCCGTTGTCCCACATCAGACGGTTGAAGTGGGTGACGTGGACGACGGGGATGTCGGAGCGGCCGGCCAGCGGGTGGCGGGTGTCCACGGCCGTCTCGTGCGGGCTGTTGTGCTCGACGTACACGGCGGGCACGTCGATGCCGGGGCGGCGGCCGGTCCACTGCCGGGCCAGTTCCAGCTCGTGCGGCCGTTGCAGCACCATCAGGTCGATGTCGGCCTCGCGCAGCTCGGCCGGGCTCGACTCCCTTACCGTGGGCGGCCATTGCCATGTTCTGGCCCGTCCCAGACCGTCCGGGCCCCGGTCGGGGGTGACGGGGACGAGGAAGGTGTACGGGCCCTGCACCAACGTGGTGAGCCACGAGCCGTGCACATGCCAGACCAGGATGTTCATGCGCTCTCCTTGAGCAGTTTCTGCACCGCGCGCACCACGTCCCGGCCCGTGATCTCCTCCAGGCACGGATGGCCGGGCACGGGGCAGGTGCGAGCCCTGCTGCCGGCGCACGGTGCCCGCTGGTCGCCGAGAATCACGCTCGGCACGCCGTACGGCGCCCACCGCTCGGCCGGGACCACCGGCGCGAACAGCGAGACCACGGGGGTGCCGACGGCCGCCGCCAGGTGGGCGGGTCCGGTGTTGCCGCTCACCACGACGTCGGCCAGGCGCAGCACCCCGGCGAGGGTGGCCGGGGCGGTCCGGCCGCCGAGGTCCACCGCCGTGCCGCCGCTGACCTGCCGGGTGAGGCCCCTCTCGTCGGGGCCCCCGGTGACGACGACGCGGTGGCCGGCGTCGGCGAGCAGGCTCACGGCCTCGGCGCAGCGTTCGGGGCTCCAGGCCCGCGCGGGCGCGCTGGCGCCGGGGTGCACCACGACGTACGGGCCGTTGCCGGTGAGTGCGACGGTGTCGGGCGGCGGCAGGACCCGCAGCCGGCCGTCGTCCCCCGGGTGCGGCAGGAAGCCCATGGCGGCGGCGGTGTCCAGGGCGGCCTCGGCCTCGTGACGGCCGGGGAGCCGCCGATGCCGTACGTCGAGGAGGCGGCCGGGGTGGTCGACGCTGTCGGCACCGATCCGCCCGACGCCGGCGAGGCGCAGCAACAGGGCGGTGGGCAGGGGGCTTTGGTGGAACGAGGTCAGGACGAGCGCGACGTCGAACGCCTCCGCCGCCAGCCGCCGTACCAGTCCGTCGACGTCCGCCTCCTGGACGGTGGGCGGGTCGAACCCCTCCCACGGCGCCTCCCACACCATCACGTCGTCCACGCAGGGCAGCAGCCGGGCCGCGGGTTCGCCGCGGGGGCCGCACAGGAGTGTCACCCGGGAGCAGTGCGCCGCCACCGCGCGTATCGCGGGACCGGCGAGCAGCACGTCGCCGAAGCTGTCGAGCCGCACGACCAGCGCCTTCACGACCGGCCACCTCCTCCGGTCCCGGGTGCCTGGGCGAGGAGCCGGCGGACGGCCGTGAGCAGGTCGCGGGCGGTGTCCGGGGCCCGCCGGACCTCCTCGGGCAGCGTCGCCGCGTTGGGGACGAGCACACCCCTGGCGCCCGCGGCGTGCGCGGCTCGGACGTCGGCGGCGATGTCGCCGATCACCACGCAGTCCCCGGGCGTGACGCCCAGGCGGCGGGCCGCCTCGACGACGAGTCCCGGGCGGGGTTTGCGGCAGTCGCAGCCGGCGTCGGGGAGATGCGGGCAGTACAGCCAAGTGCCGAGCCCGCCGAGCAGGGCGTCGGCCCGGTCGTTGACGCGGCGGACGTCGGCGTGCGTGAGCAGTCCGCGGCCGATGCCGGACTGGTTGCTGACCACCCCGGTCGCGACGCCCTGGGCCCGCAGCAGCTCCAGCGCCTCCCGCGCTCCGGGCATCGGCCGCACCATCTCGGGGTCCCCGTTGTACGGGACGTCCTCGACGAGGGTGCCGTCCCGGTCGAAGAGGACCGCGGCGACGGGGGCCGGGCCACGGAAGGAGGCGGCCTCTCCGGAGGATTCGTGGAGCGCGGGGCGCGGGGCGGGGCGGTTCACGGTGCGCTCCCTGAGGGTGCGGTGCGCGGGGCGGCGGTTCGCCGTGCCCTTGCGCGTGCCGCGGTGGGGCGCCGCGGGACGTCCAGCGGCTCGGCCCTCCGGTGGCGTATCAGGCCGGCCAGCCAGTGCCCGACCGCGAGCGGTGGGATGACCGCGCTCGTGGCCGCCATCGTGACGATCTCGTCCCGGGTACGTGGTCCCGGACGGATGCGGGCCAGGGCGAACTCGGCCGTGCCGAGCGCCCATACGGCACCGGCGACGGCGGCGGTGCGCCCCCGGCCGGCCGGCGCGCAGACACAGGCGGCGAGCGCGGCCGCGGTCACCACCGCGTGCCGGGGAAGCCGTCCGCGGGGCGCCTCGGCCCGGGACCACCAGTCGCGGCCGTGCAGCCGGGTCATCAGCACGTCGTCCGCGTTGCCGCGCTGCGCCCGTAGCGACACCCAGCGATCGGCGGGGCGCACCGGGTGCCGGGTCACGCGCCGGCCGCGCCGCAGCGTCCAGCCGGCCCCCAGTACGCGCAGGGCCAGGTCGGCGTCCTCCCGGAACGCGCGGGGGAAGCGCTCGTCGAAGCCGTCGACGGCCGCCAGTGCCGCGGTCCGGTAGGCCATGTCCGCCGTCGCCCAGGCCGCTTGCTCCAGCCCGGCCGTGCCCCGCTCCCAGTCGGTGGGCCGGCGGTCGTCGGGCAGCGGGACGCGCAGGCGCCCCTGGCTGCCTCCCGTGTCCGGACCGGCCGCGCCGAGGTCGTCCGCTAGGCGGCGGGACCAGTCGGGCAGGACCTGGACGTCGTCGTCGAGGAAGACGGTCCAGGGCGTGACGACCGTGCGCCAGCCGGCGTTTCGGGCGGCCGCCGGGCCCCGGCCCGCGGTGCGCAGGGTGCGGAGCCGTGCGCGCAGTGCGCCGGCCGCGTCCAGGGGCAGCGCGCCCCCGGGCTCGGGGCGGTCGTCCACGACGACGACCTGCTCGGGCGGGTGATCCCGGGTGGCCGCGGCGAGTTCGCGCAGGCAGTCGGCGAGGCAGGGACGGCCGATCGTCGGGATGACGACGGAGTAGGCGGCGGCGTCGGTCATGCGAACACCTTCTTCCGCCGGATCGCGAAGGGTCCGAGGGCGAGCAGGTCCACGGGCGCGGAGCCGAAGCACTCCAGGGCGTCCCGTGGATCGTCGACCATGGGCCGTCCGGCGGTGTTGAGGCTGGTGTTGACGACGACGGGCAGGCCGGTGAGGCGCCCGAATCCTTCGATCATGCGCGCGACGAGGGGCTCGTCCTGGCGGTCCACGGTCTGGATGCGGGCCGTGCCGTCCACGTGGACGACGGCCGGGATGCGGTCGCGCCACTCCTCGGCGACGTCGTGCACGAACAGCATGTAGGGGCTGGGCAGCGGCCCGTCGAAGAGTTCCGCGGCCCGCTCGGCCAGGACCATGGGCGCGACAGGGCGGAACTCCTCCCGGCCTTTCACGGCGTTGAGACGCTCCAGGTTCTGCGCGCGGCCGGGATGGGCGAGCAGCGAGCGGTGGCCGAGCGCCCGTGGCCCGTACTCGCTGCGGCCCTGGAACCAGGCCACGATGCCGTCCTCGGCGAGTTCGGCGGCGACGGCCTCGGCGATGTCGTCGGGTTCTTCGTAGGGCACGGCCGCGCGTTCCAGCCAGGCGCGCAGCTCGTCGTCGCTCCAGCCGCGGCCCAGGGCGGCGGTCGGCATGGCCTCGACGGCCTCCTTCTGGTTGGCGATGTGCAGCGCGGCCCCGAGGGCGGTGCCCGCGTCCCCGGCGGCGGGCTGCACCCAGACGCGGCGGAAGGGCGTCTCGCGGTAAAGCCGGGTGTTGGCGACGCAGTTGAGGGCGACGCCACCCGCGAGCGTCAGCACGTCCTCACCGGTACGGCCGTGCAGCCACCGCGCGAGCCCCAGCAGGACCTCCTCCAGACAGGCCTGCGCGCTGGCGGCGATGTCGGCGTGGTCCTGCGTCCAGGCGCCCCCCGCCGGGCGCGGCGGGACCAGCGAGGCCCAGGGGACGGGGCGGGCCCGGAATCCGCCGTGACCGTCCAGGTGGACGTATGCGCGCAACCGGTCCAGGAAGCGGGGCTTGCCGTAGGAGGCCAGCGCCATCACCTTGAACTCGTCGCTGCTGCGCAGGAATCCGAGGTGCTGGGTGAGGTCCTCGTAGAACAGGCCCATCGAGTCGGGCAGCGACTGCGAGCCCAGGACGGTGAGTTCGCGGTTCGCGTAGCGGCCGGCGAGGTGGGAGCCGCATTCGCCGCGGCCGTCCAGCACCAGCACGGCGCTGTCGGGGTACGGGGCGGCCTGCCCGGCGGAGGCGGCGTGCGCGACATGGTGGGCGACGAAGCGGACCTTGTCCGGGTCGAGTCCCGGCAGCGCCTCGGCGAGGAACTCCGGGGCGCGGCGGGCGTATTCCTGGCGCAGGTGGTCCCAGGGGTCGTTGAGGCCCAACTGCTCAGCCGGGTGGGCGAGTTCGGGGTCGTAGGAGTAGGCGACCGCGTCCAGGTCGGACGGGGTCAGGCCGGCCCGGTCCAGGCACCATCGGGCGGACAGTTCGGGCAGTTCCCAGGCGGAGAAGGGAAGGGGGCGCTTGCCGTGCTTGCGCCGGCTGAAGCGTTCCTCCTCCGCCGCCGCCACGATCCTGCCGTCCATGACGAGGGCGGCGGCCGGGTCGTGGAAGAGGGCGTTGATTCCCAGGACACGCATGCGATGCCTCCGTGCGGCGTACGGGGGTGAGGAGTGCGGGGTTCACGCCTGCGGGGCGGGCTCGGGTGCCGGCTGTGCCGTGGCGAAGTAGGCGATGGTCTGCTTGATGCCTTCCTCCCAGGGCACGCGGGGCGTCCAGCCGAGCAGTTCACGGGCCAGGCCGGTGTCGGGGCGGCGTCGCTGCGGATCGTCGGTGGGGCGGTCGACGTACACGATCGAGGAGGAGGAGCCGGTCAGTTCGACCACGCGGTGGGCGATCTCGCCGACCGTGACCTCGTCGCTGCCGCCGATGTTGACGGGGCGCACCGAGTGACTCGCGGCCACGAGCAGGACGCCGTCGACCGTGTCGTCGACGTAGCACAAAGAGCGCGTCTGCCGGCCGTCCCCCGCCACCGTCAGCGGTTCGCCGGCCAGTGCCTGACTGACGAACGTGGGGACGGCACGCCCGTCGTGCGGGCGCATACGCGGCCCGTAGGTGTTGAACAGGCGCACGATGCCCGCGTTCGCGTCCCTGGCGTGCACATGAGCGGTGACCAGTGCCTCGGCGAACCGTTTGGACTCGTCGTACACGCTGCGCGGCCCCACCGGGTTGACGTTGCCCCAGTAGTCCTCGCGCTGCGGATGCCGCAGGGGGTCGCCGTACACCTCGGACGTCGAGGCGAGCAGGAAACGCGCGCGGTCACGCTCCGCCACGGCCAGCATGTTGCGCGTGCCCAGGCTGCCGACGTCGAGCGTCTCCAGCGGCAGCCGGAGGTAGTCGGCGGGTGAGGCGGGGCACGCGAAGTGCAGGACCAGGTCGTACGGCCCCGGCAGCCGCTCGGCGGCGTCGGGTGAGGAGACGTCGCACTCGACGAACCGGAAACCGCGGCGCTCTGCGAGGTGCGCGACGTTCTCGCGTGACCCGGAGCACAGGTTGTCGGCGCAGTCGACTTCGACTTCCGAATCCAGCAGCCGCTCGCACAGATGACTGCCGAGGAAGCCGGCACCGCCCGTCACTAGGGCATGACGCCATGTGCATGGCGAAAGTTTGGTCATGGAAGTTCCTTCGTCCGCACGACGACGCATCAGCGGTCGGGACGCCCCACCGCGCCGTTCGGCGCGCTACAGGGGGGATATGGGGACAGTCGCGGAAAGCTTCGGCGAGCTTTCGGAGCTGTTGCGAATTGAAGGATCAGGTCGCGGTGGCACTGAGCAGCAGGACCGCCCCCGTGGGTCGCCCTCTTTCGGCGACGCAGTGACACGGGGTTCCCGTGCCAGTTGTTTTCCACACGCTGATTCCGACTCCACTATGCGACGGTTCGCAGCCATGCGCGACTCCCGTGTGAGCCGGCCGACTGCGGGCACTCGGAGCCGCGGCGGGTCCGCCCGGCCCGCCGTTGTCCAGGCTGGAGGTGGAGGACATGGGTCATGGCGGGAACGTCATCGACGAGCTGGTGACCGATCACCGCGAGGTCGAGGAGCTCTTCGGTCGCATCGAGGGGCTGCCGACCGGTGAGAAGGACCGCAAGGTGTATGCCGAGCAGGTCACGATGGAGCTGGTGCGGCACTCGGTCGCCGAGGAGGAGTATCTCTACCCGGCCGTGCGGGAGCACGTGGCGGGCGGGGACGCCATCGCCGACAAGGAGATCGACGATCACTCCAAGGCCGAGCGGATCATGAAGGATCTGGAGGGGTGCGACGCCGGTGACCCGGAGTTCGACCGGCTCATCGGGATGCTGATGAGTGAGGTCCGCTCGCACATCGCCGACGAGGAGCAGAACCTCTTCCCCAAGCTGCGCGCGGCGTGTCCCCCGCAGGCGCTGGACGACCTGGGCGACAAGGTGCGCATGGCGAAGAAGATGGCCCCGACCCGCCCGCACCCGTCCGCACCGGACAAGCCGCCGGCCAACAAGCTCCTGGCACCCGGAGCCGGCCTGGTGGACCGCATGCGCGACGCGCTGAGCGGCCGCGGCAAGAAGGACTGACTGCGAGAAGGACCGACCGCGCCCGGGTGGACGACCGTACGGTCTGGCCCGCCCGAGGGCTGTGAGCAAGCACACTCGACCACGAAATAGGGCATTTCCCGGGGCAGTTGACCCCTCGGGCGGCGGCGCGACAGGGCAGGCGCCGTCGTGCGGGGGGTCCTGTCTGTCACGATGGTCCGCGCCGTGACCGACTCGGTGGAACCTCCGCGCAGCGCAGCCGGTGACTCCGGTTCCCCTGTCCTCCTCCGACTCTCTGGTTCCGGGTACCGCACTGTGTCTTCCCCCCTGCCCTGCCCTCGCCTGCCCCGAAATCCGCCTCCGCCCCGTCCACGGGCGCGTCCCGCGCGCCCTGGCGGTCGCTGAGGTACCGCAGCATGCGTTGGTGGTCCGTCGCCAACTTTCTGTCGAACGCCGGCACGTGGATGCAGCTCACGGTCCAGAACCTGCTGGTCCTCCAGATCACCGGCTCCGCGGCGGCGACGGGACTCTCGATGTCGGTCCAGGCCGCTCCCGCCCTGTTCATGAGCCTGCTGGGCGGCACGGCCGTGGACCGCTGGCCCCTCAAGCTGACGGCCGCCGTCAGCCAGGCACTGCTGGGCGCGGTCGCCTTCACCACGGCCGTACTGGTGGCGCTGGACCGGCTCGACCTGACGTCCCTGATGGTGCTGGCCGCCGTGACAGGCATGATCGCCACCGTCGACGGCCCGGCGTGCGCCCTGCTGGGCAACGACCTCGTCCCCGTGGAAGACGTCCCCTCCGCCATCGGCGTCGGCGCGCTGGTGCACAACGCGGGGCGGCTCGTGGGCACCGCCCTGGCGGGGGTGACGGTCGGCTTCCTCGGCACAGCCGCCGCGTACGCCGCGAACGGCCTGTCGTTCCTCTTCGTGACCGCGGTCATCCCCTTCCTGCGCCCGGCACCCGGCGCCGTACGCCACGCCGCCCATGAGCGCGCCGCTCCACGGCCCGGAAGCGGGAAGCCGGAGCCCGACATGACCGTGCGCCAGGGTCTGCTCTTCTTCGCGCGCCGGCCCCGTCTGGTCGCGCTCGCCGCCGTCACCGGGATCAGCTCGGTCTTCGGCCGCAATTACGGCCTCACCCTGGCCGTCCTCGTCACCGGGCCGCTCGCGGGCGGCGCGGGCTCCTTCGGCACCGTCTCCACGGTCCTTGCCGTCGGCGGCATCCTGGGCGCCGTGCTCGGCGCCAGGCTGCGCCGGCCCTCCGTGCGGCTCGTGGGCACGCTGGCGGCCGCGGGCGGCCTGCTGCAGGTGGCGGCGGGGCTGTCGCCGTCGCTGGCGGTTCTGCTGGTCCTGGTCCTGCCGATGACCGTCGTGGAGTCCGTCTCCGACACCGCCGGGACCGCCGTACTGCAGACCGACCCGCCCGCTCACCTGCGCGGACGTGTGCTCGGCGTGTGGAGCAGCATCGGCACGGTCTGGGGCCTCGGCGGCCCGCCGGCGCTGGGCCTGCTCATGGAACTGGCGGGGGCACGCGGAGCCCTGGTGGCAGGCGGACTGATCATCGCCGGCGCGATCGGCGCGGGCCTCGTCCTACGGGCTCGCCGGACGCCGGCACCGGTGCCCCTGCCGACGAAGGACGGGGACGTGGGCCTGGCAGCGCTGGGCACGGCTGCCTGACGGGGGCACGGCTGCCTGACGGGGCCCGGCAGCGAAGGGATTGCCGGTGACGTCGCCGGACCGTCCGGTCGGCGTCCGCACCGTACGAGGCTCCCGCGCCGTCGGGAGGTGCTCGGCACCTCGGCTGCCGGCACAGGAGCCTCCGTATCGGTGCAAAGGCGCCCGACGGTCCACCGCGTCCTTGGGTACATCCAGCAGCTCAACGACGCGGGAAAGTAGAAACTCGGTTATGGCGGGTAAGTCATGTGCTCCGCGATCTTGGGGCAATTCAGCTCCTCAGCAGGGCGGACGGAATCAACGAGAGGTGACTCCGGGCCGGCATCCGGGAAAAGCGGGCCGGTAGCGGTTGCCGCCCGCCGATCGGGCACTTCGCAAAGCTTTTCCAGGTAAAAGCAGCGGGGTGAAGTGGCCATCAAGTGGCAGGCGGCTCGACTTCGAGCGCCTGAGACGCGTGTGATCGAAACCGGCCACCACGCGAAAACGACGCGACCCTGCGCCAGGTCTGAGGTACGAGGCGCAGCCCTACCAGGGCAAATGGTTCCGCGCGATGCTGGACGACCTGCCCAGGCACACCGCCCCGGACATGCAGGCGCGACTGACGAACATTCCGTTCGTGCACCACGAAACTACCCCCGTTGAGTCAAGCCGGCCGAATCGGATAGCAATCCGGTTCGGGATCACTGCCCGGCAGCCCCCCGCCGGAGTGCGTTTTCGAGCGTCTTCTCCTGGTCAAATTGATTGACGACTCAATTTATCGCACCGGATTTCGGGGCACTCGCCCGACCGGCCGACCTCAGGCTGCCATTCGGCGATTAGTCGAGACAAGGGCGAATGGCTGGCAGGAAGGCGCACCGGCGCGAACTGACCCCGATGTGGCCAGAGTTCGACGATCTCGGCCGGATCGGGGAAAGTCGGCGGCCTGGGGCCGGGCCCGAGGGCCCGGCCCACAGCTCTCGGTCAGCTCTTGGTCAGCATGATGTCCTGCTTGTCCTGCAGGGCGTGGAAGCGGGGCAGGGGCAGGCCGCCCACGGGGTGGAGTTCGACGATGGTGGCCTCGACGTACACCTTGCCTGCCTTGAGGGGGCCCGAGGACGTGCCCGTCTGGGGCTTGCCGATGTTCTTCCAGCTGTGCACCTTGCCGTCGCACACGGCGAGGGTGCCGCCGATGCCGTGCCGGAGGTCGGAGGACCGCTGGCCGATGGTGGCGCTCACGAACACGGGCCCCGTGGCGTCCACGCAGCGGTAGGTGCCGGACAGGGTGACGGTGCCGTCCGCGGCGATACGGCCCGTGTCGTCGATGGTCACGGTCTCCTTGGGGTCGGCGGGGGCGGCGGAGTCGGCGGGGGCCGACGGGGCGGCGACCAGCAGAAGCAGGGCGGCACCGGCGGCGGTGGCGAGAGCGGGGCGCAGGGGCATGGGACGACCTCCCGGATAATCGGAATGGGGCCTTCCACTGGTACCTGGCGGGTGCGCCCATCTCCGTGACCGTCACCCCTTCGGTGGCGAGTCCGCCCCGACATCGGGCCGTTCCGATGCCCCGCGCCGGAGCCACATATCGACACCGCGCAACGGGAGCATGGTCTACCCATATGGACCACCCACACAGCTCGTCCGCCCAATGTGGAGGTGCACCATGTGTTCCCACCAGCGAACAGGGCTGGAGCCTGCCTACGGCAGTACGGCGAACCCGTCGAGCTCCACCATCGCCTCTTCGTCCCACAGGCGTACGACCTCGACGACCGCCATCGCCGGATAGTCCCGCCCCGCCAACTGCCGCCAGATACGGCCGAGTTCGGCGGCCCTGGCGCGGTACGCGGCGACGTCCGTGGCGTAGACCGTGACCCGCGCGAGGTCGGCAGCGGTGCCGCCGGCGGCGTCGAGCGCGGCCAGCAGATTGGCCAGGGCCCGCTCGAACTGTTCTGGCAGGGTGTCGCCGGTGACCTTGCCGTCCGCGTCGAGGGCGGTCTGACCGGCCAGGAAGACGACCCGTGAGCCGGTTGCGACGACCGCGTGGGAGAAGCCGGTGGCCGGGGAGAGGCGGGGCGGGTTGACGCGCTCGGTGCTCACTGACCGGCCTCCATGTTCGCGTACAACTCCTTGGCGATGATGCCCCGTTGGACCTCGCTGGCGCCCTCGTAGACGCGCGGCGCCCGCACCTCGCGGTAGAGGTGTTCCAGAAGGTGGCCGCTGCGCAGGGCGCGGGCGCCGTGCAACTGGACGGCCTTGTCGACGACGTACTGCGCGGTCTCGGTGGCGAGCAGCTTCGCCATCGCGGCCCGCTTCGGGACGTCCGGGGCGCCTTCGTCGTACGCCGTCGCCGCCGCGTACACCATGAGACGGGCGGCCTCCGTGCGCAGGGCCATCTCGGCGACCTGGTGGGCGACCGTCTGGAGGTCCTTCAACTTGCCGCCGAACGCCTCCCGTTGAGCGGTGTGGGCGAGGGTCGCGTCCAGGGCCGCCCGGGCCATGCCGACGGCGAAGGCGCCGACGCTGGGCCGGAAGAGGTTGAGGGTGCCCATCGCGACCCGGAAGCCGCGGTCGGCCCCGCCGAGCATGTCCTCGGCGGTGACGGGGACGGCATCGAAGGTGAGGGCGCCGATGGGGTGCGGGGACAACATGTCGAGGCCCGCTCCGGTGAGGCCGGGGCGATCGGCGGGGACCAGGAAGGCGGTGACGCCACGGGCGCCGGCGCCGGGGGTGGTGCGGGCGAAGACGGTGTAGAAGTCGGCCTCGGGAGCGTTGGAGATCCAGCACTTCTCGCCGGTGAGCCGCCAGCGGGCGGGGCCGTCGGATTCGGCGGCAAGCGGGGCGGCCGGCGATTCCCCCGGCTCTCCTGATTCCCCCGGCCCTCCCAGTTCCCCCGGCCGCGACGCCTCCCGTTCCGCCCGCAACTCCAGCGCCGCCGCGTCCGACCCGGCCCCCGGCTCGCTCAGCGCGAAGGCCGCCACCGCGCTGCCCTCGGCCACCCGGAGCAGCCAGCGCTCGCGCTGGGCCGGGGTGCCGTACGCATGGACGGGATGCGCGCCCAGGCCCTGGAGGGCCAGCGCGGTCTCCGCCTCCGTGCAGGCGTACGCGAGGGACTCCCGCATCAGGCACAGGTCGACGGCTCCCGAGGTGAACAGCCGCTCGATCAGGCCCAGTTGACCGAGTTCGGCGACCAGCGGGCGGTTGACGTGCCCGGGTTCGCCCTTCTCCGCGAGCGGGCGCAGTCGTTCGGCGGCCAGGGTGCGCAGTTCGGCACACCATGCGGTTTGCGGCGGATCGAGTGAGAATGCGGGCATTGCCGACCTCCCTGCGGAGCCGTCAGCGACGGCCCCCTCGACGGACCCCTTCGACGAGCCCTCTCCGACGGTATCGCGCACCATTGACTGTCGTCACCAACACGATACGCTCCCTGTGCGAGCCCACCGCGAGCCCAGAAGCACGACGCCCACAAGGCAGCCCACACGGCAAGGGGGCGAACCGCCATGGCCGGTCTGCACCGCTCCGCCCACGTCGACACCTTCGCCCGCGAGCATCTGCCGCCGCCCGACCAGTGGCCCGAGCTCCGCTTCGACCTTCCGGGGCTGCGCTACGCCGATCGGCTCAACGCGGCCGCCGAACTGCTCGACGGCCCTGACGACGAGCGGCCCGTGTTCCACACCCCGTCCGGCGCCACATGGACGTACGGCACACTGCGCGCCCGCGTCGACCGGCTCGCACATGTGCTCACCAACCACCTCGGCGTCGTCCCGGGCAACCGGGTGCTGCTGCGCGGCCCGACGACGCCGTGGCTGGCCGCCTGCTGGCTGGCGGTGCTCAAGGCCGGCGCGGTCGCCGTCACCGTATTGGCCCAACAGCGGCCCCACGAGCTGCGGACCATGTGCGAGATCGCCCAGGTGCGGCACGCGCTGTGCGACGTACGGGCCGTCGACGACCTCGCCAAGGCCGAGATACCGGGGCTGCGGATCGCGACGTACGGCGGTGACACCCCCGACGACCTGCTGCACCGGCCGGCGCCCGAGGCGCCGTACCCCGCCGTCGACACCGCGGCCGACGACGTCGCGCTCATCGCCTTCACCTCCGGTACCACCGGACGGCCCAAGGGATGTATGCACTTCCACCGGGATGTGCTCGCAATTGCGGACACCTTCGCGGAACATGTGCTGCGCCCCCATGTGGGCGATGTCTTCGCCGGCAGTCCCCCGCTCGGCTTCACCTTCGGCCTCGGCGGGCTCGTCATCTTCCCGATGCGGGCCGGCGCCAGCGCGCTGCTCCTCGAACAGGCCGGCCCGAAGCAGCTGTTGCCCGCGATCGCCGAGCACCGGGTGTCCGTGTTGTTCACCGCGCCCACGGCCTACCGCGCGATGCTCGACGCGCTCGACTCGCACGACATCTCCTCCCTGCGCCGCTGTGTCTCGGCCGGCGAGAACCTGCCCGCCGCCACCTGGCAGGCCTGGCACGAGCGGACCGGCCTGCGCATCATCAACGGCATCGGCGCCACCGAGCTGTTGCACATCTTCATCTCGGCGGCCGACGAGCACATCAGGCCCGGCACGACCGGGGTGCCGGTGCCGGGCTGGCAAGCGCGCGTGGTCGACCGCGAGGGCCGGGAGCAGCCCGACGGGGAAGCGGGTCTGCTCGCCGTGCGCGGGCCGGTCGGCTGCCGCTATCTCGCCGATCCCCGGCAGGGCGAGTACGTGCGCGACGGCTGGAACATCACGGGCGACACCTACGTCCGGGAGAGTGACGGCTACTTCCGCTATGTCGCCCGCGCGGACGACATGATCATCTCAGCCGGCTACAACATCGCGGGCCCGGAGGTCGAGGAGGCCCTGCTGCGCCATCCGGATGTGCTGGAGACGGCGGTGGTGGGGCGGCCCGACGAGGCGCGCGGTCAGGTCGTGGTGGCGTACGCGGTGCTCAGGGAGGGTGCGCGACGGGACGCTGAGGCCCTGCGCACGTTCGTCAAGGGCGAGCTGGCGCCGTACAAGTGTCCGCGCGAGATCGTCTTCCTGGACGCGCTGCCGCGCACCGCAACCGGCAAGCTCCAGCGTTTCCGGCTTCGCGCGGATGGTGACCCGCAGGGTGACCAGCAGTGATCCGTACGACCTAAGATGATCAACGTGTCCGACCAGCATGCACCACGGTCTCTCATCGTCACGCTCTACGGCGCCTACGGCCGCCATATGCCCGGCCCGGTGCCGGTCGCCGAGCTGATCAGACTGCTGGCCGCGGTCGGCGTGGACGCCCCCTCCGTACGTTCCTCGGTGTCGCGGCTGAAGCGACGCGGGCTGCTGCGGCCGGCCCGTACCGCCCAGGGCGCGGCCGGGTACGAACTGTCCCCGGAGGCCCGCCAGTTGCTGGACGACGGCGACCGGCGCATCTACACCACCGCGCCGCCCGAGGACGAGGGCTGGGTGCTCGCGGTGTTCTCGGTGCCGGAGTCCGAGCGGCAGAAGCGGCACGTACTGCGCTCCCGGCTGGCCGGGCTCGGCTTCGGGACGGCGGCGCCGGGCGTGTGGATCGCTCCGGCACGGCTGTACGAGGAGGCCCGGCACACCCTGCAGCGGCTGCGCCTGGAGGAGTACGTCGACTTCTTCCGCGGCGAGCACCTCGGCTTCGCGCCGACCGCCGAGACGGTCGCCCGCTGGTGGGACCTGGCCGCGATCGCCAAGGAGCACGAGGCGTTCCTCGACCGCCACGCGCGCGTGCTGCACGAGTGGGAGCACCGGCAGGACACCCCGCCCGAGGAGGCCTACCGCGACTACCTCCTCGCCCTCGACTGCTGGCGCCACCTCCCCTACACCGACCCCGGCCTGCCCGCCCGGCTGCTGCCCGAGGACTGGCCGGGCGTCCGCTCGGCGGCCGTCTTCCGGGGACTGCACGAGCGGCTGAGGGACGCGGGGGCCACGTACGCGGGCCTGTGACCTCAACACCATTGAGGTTCGACGCGGTCTTCGGCGGCGGGCGGCGCGACGAGGAGAAGGCTCGGGCGAAGGAGCGGGTGTTCAGCCTGCGGGACGAGTTCTCGCAGTGGAACCCGCGCCGGCAGCGGCCCGAGCTGTGGAACCTGTACAACGGCCGCCACGCGCCCGGCGAGCACGTCCGCGTGTTCCCGCTGTCCAACTGGACCGAGCTGGACGTCTGTGCAGTACACCCGCAACATGGTCACCGGCGCCTCCACCGCCGAGCTGGCGATCATCCTGGTCGACGCCCGCCACGGCGTCGTCGAACAGACCCGCCGGCACGCCGCCGTGGCAGCCCTGCTCCGGGTGCCGCATGTGGTCCTCGCCGTCAACAAGATGGACCTGGTCGGGTACGAGGAGCAGGCGTTCGACCGTATCGTCGAGGCCTTCGCGGGCCACGCGGCCGAGTTGGGCCTGCCCGGCTGCACGCCGATCCCGGTCTCGGCGCTCGTCGGCGACCACGTCGTGGAGCGCTCGGCTCACATGGACTGGTACGGCGGCCCGGCGCTCCTGGAGTTCCTGGAGAACGTCCCGGTCGGCGCCGACCCGGCCGACGCCCCCGCCCGCTTCCCCGTCCAGTACGTCATCCGGCACGGCGAAGTCCGCCACTACGCGGGGCAGTTGGCGTCGGGGACGCTGCGGGTCGGCGACCGCGTCACCGTGCACCCGTCCGGCGGGACTTCCGAGATCACCGGCATCGACGTACTCGGCAGGGACGTCGACGTGGCGTACGCGCCGCAGTCGATCGGCGTCCGTCTCGCCGACCAGCGGGACGTCGCGCGCGGCGACCTCATCACCGCGGGTGTCGACGCCCCGACGCTCACACAAGAGGTACGGGCCGCGGTCTGTCATCTGGCCGACCGGCCGCTGAAGGCCGGTGACCGCGTGCTGGTCAGGCACACGACGCGGATCGTGAAGGCGATCGTCGAGGACCTGGCCGGCGCAGCCGAGCTGACCGCGAACGATCTCGGCCGGATCACCTTGCACACCGCCGAGCCACTCGCGCTCGACGACTACGCGGTCTCCCGGCGCACGGGCGCGTTCCTCCTGATCGACCCCGCGGACGGTGCGACACTGACCGCGGGGATGGTCGACCTGTAGAAAGCCTCCCCCACAGATGGGTCGTACGCCCTCAAGTCCCGAGCGTCAGGCGGGGCTTGGGGGCGTCCGTGCGTCCCGTCTGCGGGCGGCGGCTGCCCGCCCGGTACGGAGCCGGCCAGACGACGCCCGGCCCGTCGTAGCCCTGCTCGGCCGCGGCGTGCAGCGTCCAGTGCGGGTCGTACAGGTGGGGGCGGGCGAGGGCGCACAGGTCCGTGCGGCCCGCCAGGATCAGGGAGTTGACGTCGTCCCAGGAGGAGATCGCGCCGACGGCGATCACCGGGAGGCCGGTGGCGTGCCGGATCCGGTCCGCGTACGGCGTCTGGTACGACCGCCCGAACTCCGGCTGCTCGTCGGCCACAACCTGCCCGGTCGACACGTCGATCGCGTCGGCGCCGTGCGCGGCGAAGGCGCGGGCGATCTCGACGGCGTCCTCGGCCGTCGTGCCGCCGTCGGCCCAGTCGGTGGCGGAGATGCGGACGGTCATGGGCCGTTCCTCGGGCCATACGCCCCGTATGGCGTCGAAGACCTCCAGCGGGAAGCGGAGCCGTTTGTCGAGGGAGCCGCCGTAGGCGTCGGTGCGGCGGTTGGTCAGCGGGGAGAGGAAGCCGGAGAGCAGGTAGCCGTGCGCGCAGTGCAGTTCGAGGAGGTCGAAGCCGGCCCGGGCGGCGCGCCAGGCGGCGGCCGTGAACTGCTCGCGGATGTCGGTGAGTTGGGCGCGGGTCAGCTCGCGCGGAGTCTGGCTGTACGGCTTGTAGGGGATCGGGGACGGGGCCACGAGGGGCCAGTTGCCGTCGTCCAGGGGCTCGTCGATCCCCTCCCACATCAGCTTGGTGGAGCCCTTGCGGCCGCTGTGGCCGAGCTGCACGCCGATCGCGGTGCCGGGCGCCTGGGTCTGCACGAACCGGACGATCCGCCGCCAGGCCTCGCCCTGTTTGCCGTTGTAGAGGCCGGCGCAGCCGGGGGTGATCCGCCCCTCGGGGCTGACACACACCATCTCGGTCATCACCAGTCCGGCGCCGCCGAGGGCGCGGGCGCCGAGGTGGACCAGGTGGAAGTCTCCGGGGACGCCGTCCGTGGCGGAGTACATGTCCATCGGGGACACGACGACCCGGTTGCGCAGGGTCAGGCCGCGCAGCCGGAACGGCGTGAACATCGGGGGCGTGCCGGGCGGGCAGCCGAAGTCGCGCTCCACGGCCTCGGTGAAGTGGGCGTCGCGCAGGCGCAGGTTGTCGTGGGTGACGCGGCGGCTGCGGGTGAGGAGGTTGAAGGCGAACTGGCGGGGCCGCTGGTCGAGGTAGAGGCCGAGGTTCTCGAACCACTCCAGGCTGGCGCGGGCGGCGCGCTGCGTGGAGGCGACGACGGGCTTGCGCTCCTCCTCGTACGCGCTCAAGGCGCTTGCGATGTCCGGCTGTTCCTCCAGGCAGGCGGCGAGCGCGAGGGCGTCCTCGACGGCGAGCTTGGTGCCGGAGCCGATGGAGAAGTGGGCGGTGTGGGCGGCGTCGCCGAGCAGCACGATGTTCTCGTGCGACCAGCGCTCGTTGACGACGGTGCGGAAGTTGGTCCACGCCGACTTGTTGGACTTCAGGGGCCGGCCGCGGAGCGCTTCCGCGAAGATCTTGGCGCAGCGCTCGACGGACTCCTGCTCGTCGAGTTCCGCGAACCCGGCCGCCTGCCAGACCTCTTCCCGCATCTCGACGATCACCGTGGAGGCGTCGGCCGCGTACGGGTAGCCGTGCA
This sequence comes from Streptomyces sp. DT2A-34, assembly GCF_030499515.1. Lineage (NCBI taxonomy): Bacteria > Bacillati > Actinomycetota > Actinomycetes > Kitasatosporales > Streptomycetaceae > Streptomyces > Streptomyces sp. DT2A-34. The sequence continues at coordinate 2,125,388 of NZ_JASTWJ010000001.1, forward strand.
GTTGCATCACGCCGTGCTCGGTCTCGGCGATCTCGAAGCGGAAGGATTCGAAGGCGAAGTCTGCGGCTAGCCAGATATAGCGGCAGTGGTGTTCGGCCACATGGGGGCGGAACACATGGGTGTAGGCCTCGCGGGTGGCGCTGTGCACACCGTCTGCGGCGATGACGAGGTCGTATGTTTCCGCCAGCCAGGCGGAGGAGGGGGCCTCGGAGCGGAAGCGGAGCTCTACGCCGAGGTCGCGGCAGCGGGCGTGCAGGATTTCCAGGAGCCGTTTTCTGCCGAGGGCCGCGAAGCCGTGTCCTGCGGAGGTTTGGCGGGTGTTTCTGTGGACGATGTCGATGGCGTCCCAGCGGGTGAAGTGCTGTTGTAGGGCCTCGTAGACGACTGGGTCGGCGTGTTCGATGCCGCCGAGGGTTTCGTCGGAGAGGACCACTCCGAAGCCGAAGGTGTCGTCGGGGGCGTTGCGTTCCCAGACGGTGACCTCGCGGGATGGGTCGAGGCGTTTGAGGAGGGCTGCGGCGTAGAGGCCTCCGGGGCCGCCGCCGGTGATTGCGACTCGTAGGGGGTGGCTGGTCGTCGGCGGCGGCTGCGGGTTCTTTGTGGCTGGTCGCGCCCGCGCGGCGGTAGCCGCACATGCAATACGGCCCCGCGCCCCTGGGGTGGGTGCAGTCCCCTCGGCCGAGGTCATGCCCTACCTCCCCTGCCATTTCGGTGGACGCTTCTCCGTGAAGGCCGCGTGGAACTCCGCGTAGTCCTCGCCGTTCATCAGCAGGGCCTGCGTCGACGCGTCCATCTCCACCGCCGCCGCCAGCGGCATGTCCAGCTCGGCCGTCAGCAAGGCCTTCGTCTGCGCGTAGGCCAGGGCCGGGCCGTCGGCCAGGCGGCGGGCGAGGGCCTGTGCGGCCTCGTCCCCCCTGCCCTCGTCCGTCAGCTCGCTGATCAGGCCGATCCGCTCGGCCTCCGGGGCCCGTACCGGCTCGCCCAGCATGAGCAGACGGGTCGCGTGACCGAGCCCCACCACCCTCGGCAGCAGATACGCCGCGCCCATGTCGCCGCCCGACAGGCCCACCCGGGTGAAGAGGAAGGCGAAGCGGGCGGTGGGGTCGGCGATCCGGAAGTCGGCCGCGAGTGCCAGAACCGCTCCGGCCCCGGCCGCCACCCCGTGCACCGCCGCGATCACCGGGAACGGGCACTCCCGCACGGCCCGCACGACCTGCCCGGTCATCCGGTTGAAGTCGAGAAGCTGGGCGGTGTCCATGGACAGGGTCGCGCCGATGATCTCGTCGACGTCGCCGCCGGAGCAGAAACCGCGGCCCTCTCCGGCCAGCACCAGGGCCCGTACCGCCCTCTCCCGGGACAGCTCGGCAAGCAGATCGCGCAGGTCGGCGTAGGCGCCGAAGGTGAGCGCGTTGAGTTTCTCGGGGCGGGCGAGGGTGACGGTGGCGACCCCGTCGGCGTGCTCGACCCGCAGATGTTTCCAGTCGGAGGTGCGGGCGGCGGAGCCGGTGAAGGGACTCATGACGTGCGGCCTCCTCGGGCGGACGGCGGGCACTGCCTCACGGAGCTCTACCCCTCGAAGTTATCACCTAACTTTGACTGTCGTCATGAGTGCGCAATAGACCGTTCGGGTGTGACCTGGTCCCGTCACATCCGTCACGACTCCGCGACACCGCCGTAACGGCGGGATCAGCCGCGGGAGGCCGACCGTTCACCCGGGTAAGCCGCCCAGCAGTCGGGGCCGAAGGTCCCGAACGGTGCCCTTCGGATGCCTCTGCCGGGTGGCGCCGTACCATTCATAAGGTTGAAAGCAGGACAGCCTGCTCATGAACGGACCCGCCTTGCAAGATCGCCCCGCAGCCTCCGCCTCCTGGCGCATCGCACTGCCGCACACCGTCGCGGCCGTGCCTGTCGCCCGCGCACTGGTCCGTACGGCGCTGGCCGAGCTGGAGCACGCCGCCGACAGCGACACCGCGGAGCTGCTCACCGCGGAGCTGGTCGCGAACGCCGTGGAGCACACCGCGGGGAACGGCCCGATAGAGCTGGTGGTGGAGCTGCTGCCGTCCGGCTGCCAGGTCGAGGTGCACGACCCGGACCCGGCACCGCCGGGCAACCTGACCCGGCCGACCCAGGGTGAGCCCGACCCTTGGCAGGAGCACGGGCGGGGCCTGCTGCTGATCCGCACCCTGAGCTCGTCCTGCGGCCACCGCCCCACCGACTCCGGCAAGGCGGTGTGGTTCAGACTGCCGGTCGTGCCGGCTCAACGCCGCCCGATGTGACGCGCCCCCGAGGGGCGCGAGGCTGTGTTGAATGTGCGGCTGCCGCCACTCAACCCAGCGTCGCCACCAGCACCGCCTTGATCGTGTGCATCCGATTCTCCGCCTCGTCGAAGACCACCGAGTGCGCCGACTCGAACACCTCGTCGGTCACCTCCAGCGACTCCAGCCCGTGGCTCTCGAAGATCTCCTGGCCCACCTTCGTGCCGAGGTCATGGAAGGCCGGCAGGCAGTGCAGGAACTTGACGTCCGGGTTCCCGGTGGCGCGCAGGACGTCCATGGTCACGGCGTACGGAGCGAGCGCGGCGATCCGCTCGTCCCAGACCTCCTTGGGCTCACCCATGGAGACCCAGACGTCGGTGGCGACGAAGTCGGCGCCCGCCACGCCCTCCCCGACCGCCTCGGTGAGGGTGATGCGCGCCCCGCTGGTCTCGGCGAGCTCCCGGGCCCGGTCGACGATCTCCTGGGCGGGCCAGTAGGTCTTCGGCGCGACGATCCGGACGTCCATGCCGAGCAGGGCGCCGGTGATCAGGTAGGAGTTGCCCATGTTGAAGCGGGCGTCGCCCAGGTAGGCGAAGGCGATCTCCTCGAACGGCTTGCTGCTGTGCTCCGTCATCGTCAGCACGTCGGCGAGCATCTGGGTGGGGTGCCAGTCGTCGGTCAGGCCGTTGTAGACGGGCACGCCGGCGTACGCGGCCAGCTCCTCCACCTTCGCCTGGCTGTCCCCGCGGTACTCGATCCCGTCGTACATCCGCCCCAGCACGCGCGCGGTGTCCTTCACGGACTCCTTGTGGCCGATCTGTGAGCCGGACGGGTCGAGGTACGTCGTCGAGGCGCCCTGGTCCGCGGCCGCGACCTCGAACGCGCAGCGCGTGCGCGTCGAGGTCTTCGCGAAGATCAGCGCGATGTTCCTGCCCCGCAGGTACTGCGTCTCGGCCCCGGCCTTCTTGGCGGCCTTCAGCTCCGCGGCCAGCTCGATCAGTCCGCGGAACTCCTGCGCGGTGAAGTCGAGCTCCTTGAGGAAGTGGCGGCCGGCGAGGGCGGTCGGGACAGTCGCCATGGGGGCGCTCCAGAGGTACGAGAACAGGGACCTTGGAAGTCTATACGACCATCAGCATTTCTATACGGCCGCCCTATACAGCCGCCCTATACAGCCTCCCGCTCGACCGGACAGCTCATACAGCGCGGCCCACCCCTCCCCCGCCCCAGCTCGCTGCCCGGGATCTCGATCACCTCGATGCCCTGCTTGCGCAGATGCGTGTTGGTGGTGGAGTTCCGCTCGTAGGCGACGACGACACCCGGCTCGACGGCCAGCACATTGCAGCCGTCGTCCCACTGCTCGCGCTCGGCCGCGTGGACGTCCTGCGTCGCGGTCAGGACCCGGATCTCACTCAGACCGAGGGCGGCGGCGATCGCGCGGTGCATGTGCTCCGGCGGATGGTCGGTGACCTTCAGCTCCTTGTCGCCGGCGCCCGGTTCGATGGTGTACGAGCGGAGCATGCCGAGCCCGGCGTACTGGGTGAAGACATCGCCGTCGACCATCGTCATCACGGTGTCGAGGTGCATGAGGGCGCGCCGCTTGGGCATGTCGAGGGCCACGATCGTCTGGGCCGACCCGGCGGCGAACAGCTTGTGGGCGAGCATCTCGACGGCCTGGGGCGTGGTCCGTTCGCTCATCCCGATGAGGACGGCGCCGCTGCCGATCACCAGGACGTCCCCGCCCTCGATGGTGGAGGGGTAGTCGGCCTGCCCCTCGGACCAGACGTGGAACGTTTCCTCACGGAACAGCGGGTGGTGCCGGTAGATCGCCTCGAAGTGCACGGTCTCGCGCTGGCGGGCGGGCCAGCGCATGGCGTTGACGGAGACGCCGTCGTAGATCCAGGCGGAGGTGTCGCGGGTGAAGAGGTGATTGGGCAGGGGCGCGAGGAGGAAGTCGTCGAGCTCCATGACATGGAAGCGCACGGAGGTCGGCTCGGGGTGCGCCTCCAGGAACTCCCGCTTGGTCATGCCGCCGACGAGGGCCTCGGCGAGCTCGGACGAGGGCAGGCCTTCGAAGGCCGCGCGGAGGTGGTCCGTGGCCAGGACCCCGTACTCCTTCTCGTCGAAGACCCGGTCCAGGACGAGCCGCCGGGCCGCCGGGATCTCCAGTGCCTCGGTGAGCAGGTCGCCGAAGAGGTGGACGGTGACGCCACGGTCACGCAGGACGTCGGCGAACCCGTCGTGCTCGGCGCGCGCCCGGCGCACCCACAGCACGTCGTCGAAGAGCAGCGCGTCCTTGTTGCTGGGGGTGAGCCTCTTGAGCTCGAGATCCGGCCGGTGCAGGATGACGCGGCGCAGCCGCCCGGCCTCGGAGTCGACATGGAATCCCATGCCTCCATCCTGACCATCGGCGACCGAGTTCACCCCCTGCTCGACCGTTTCCGTTTTCGTCTCTCTGACGGAAAGCAGGCCGCACGCACCGGGACGGGGGCGAGCGGTCGGATCCTGGCCGCCCCGGCCACCAGTACGTCACTGGTGGCCGGGAACTCAGCGGCAGCCGCTCCCCGGCATGACCGTCACAGCCGCGGGTCCACCGGCTCCGACTCCAGCGCCAGCACCCCGAACACCGCCTCGTGCACCCGCCACAGCGGCTCGCCGTCCGCCAGCCGGTCGAGGGCCTCCAGCCCCAGCGCGTACTCGCGGAGGGCGAGGGACCGCTTGTGGTTGAGGAACCGCTGCCGCAGCCGAGCCAGGTTGTCCGGGCGCGTGTACTCGGGACCGTAGATGATCCGCAGGTACTCGCGGCCCCGGCACTTGATACCCGGCTGCACCAAGCGGCCCGCCTTTCCCCCACTCTCGGCTTCGCTCGAGCGGGGGGACCCCCGTCGCAGCACCGCACCGAGCGGCTTGACGACCATGCCCTCGCCGCCGCGGCCCGTCATCTCCAGCCACCAGTCGACGCCGGCCTGGACCGAGTCCGGGTCGCCGGTGTCGACGTACAGGCGTCGGGTCGTCTGGAGCAGCCCCGTGCTGTCGTGCTCCACCAGCCGGTCGAGGAGCGCGAGCTGCTCGTCGTGCGGGAGCGCGGCGAGGCTGCGGCCCTGAACCGCCAGGATCTGGAACGGGGCCAGGCGTACGCCGTCCAGGCCGTCCGTCGTCCAGCAGTAGCGGCGGTACGCCTCCGTGAACGCGGCGGCGTCCGAGGCACGTTCGCGCTGGCGCGCCAGCAGCCCCGACACGTCGACGCCGCGCGCCGCGGCGCCCTCGAGGGCGGCCAGCGCACCGGGGAACACGGCCCCGGAGGCGGCGCCGACCGCCGCGTACTGCGAGCGCAGCAGGCCGGAGGCCTTGAGCGACCACGGCATCAGCTCGGCGTCGAGGAGCACCCAGTCCGTCTCCAGCTCCGCCCACAGACCGGCCTCGGTCACAGCGCCCCGGACCCGCTCCAGGATCGTCTCCGTCACGGACTCGTCGTCGAAGAAGGGGCGACCGGTACGGGTGTACAGCGACCCGGTGGGACCGTCGACCCCGAACCTCTTGCGCGCGACCTCCGCGTCCCGGCACACCAGGGCCACCGCCCGCGAACCCATGTGCTTCTCCTCGCACACGACCCGCTCGACGTCGTCCTCCTTGTACTGCGCGAAGGCCTCCGCCGGGTGCTCCAGGTATCCCTCGACGTGACTCGTGGCCGTCGGTGCCATCGTCGGCGGGAGGTACGGCAGCAGGCGCGGGTCGACGGCGAAGCGGCTCATGACCTCCAGGGCCGCCGCCGCGTTCTCCTCACGGACGGACACCCGGCCGGCGTGCCGCGTCTCCACGACCCTGCGCCCGTGCACGTCCGCCAGGTCCAGCGGTCGCCCGTCGTGCCCGCCGGGTGCCTCCGCCCGCAGCGGCTTCGTCGGCTCGTACCAGACCTGCTCGGCCGGTACGTCGACCAGTTCCCGCTCCGGCCAGCGCAGTCCGGTCAGCTTGCCGCCGAAGACGGCACCGGTGTCCAGGCAGATGGTGTTGTTCAGCCATGTGGCCTCCGGCACCGGAGTGTGGCCGTACACCACAGCCGCCCGGCCGCGGTAGTCCTCCGCCCACGGGTAGCGCACCGGCAGCCCGAACTCGTCGGTCTCCCCGGTGGTGTCGCCGTACAGCGCGTGCGAGCGCACCCGGCCGGACGTACGCCCGTGGTACTTCTCGGGCAGACCGGCGTGGCAGACCACCAGCCGGCCGCCGTCGAGGACGTAGTGACTGACGAGCCCGTCGATGAACTCCCGTACCTCGGCCCGGAACTCCTCGCTCTCGCCCTCCATCTGCTCGATGGTCTCGGCCAGCCCGTGGGTGTGCTGGACCTTGCGGCCCTTGAGGTAACGCCCGTACTTGTTCTCGTGGTTGCCCGGCACGCACAGCGCGTTGCCCGACTTCACCATCGACATGACACGCCGCAGCACACCCGGGCTGTCCGGGCCGCGGTCGACGAGGTCGCCGACGAAGACGGCGGTACGGCCGTCCGGGTGCACACCGTCGACGTAGCCCAACTTGCCGAGCAGCGCCTCCAGTTCGAAGGCACAGCCGTGGATGTCACCGATGATGTCGAAGGGGCCGGTGAGGTGGGTCAGGTCGTTGAAGCGCTTCTCGGTGACGACGGTGGCGTTCTCGACGTCCTCGACGCCCCGCAGGACGTGCACCTTGCGGAAGCCCTCGCGCTCCAGGTGCCTGAGCGACCGGCGCAGTTCACGGGTGTGCCGCTGGATGACCCGGCGCGGCATGTCGGCCCGGTCGGTGCGGCCCGCGTTGCGCTCGGCGCACACCTGCTCCGGCACGTCGAGCACGATGGCTATCGGCAGCACGTCGTACTGCTTGGCCAGGCCGATCAGCTGCCGTCGGGCGTCCTGCTGCACGCTGGTGGCGTCGACGACCGTACGACGGCCGGCGGCCAGGCGCTTGCCCGCGATGTAGTGCAGGACGTCGAAGGCGTCCCGGGTCGCGCTCTGGTCGTTCTCGTCGTCGGAGACCAGGCCGCGGCAGAAGTCGGAGGAGATGACCTCCGTGGGCTTGAAGTGCCGGCGGGCGAAGGTGGACTTGCCGGAGCCGGAGGCGCCGATGAGTACGACGAGGGAAAGGTCGGTGACGGGCAGGACCCGCCCCTCGGTTGCCCGGGTGGTCTCGCTCATGCGGCCTTCGCCTCCTTCTCGTTCACGTCGTCCTTCGTGGCGGCCGTGCTCATCTCGGCCGTGCTCATCTCGAACATGGCCATCTGGGTGGGCGGCCCCACCTCCGGGTCGTCGGGCCCCACGGGCACGAACTCCACGCCGTACCCGTGCCGTCCGGCCACCGCCTCCGCCCAGGCCCGGAACTCCTCACGGGTCCACTCGAAGCGGTGGTCGCCGTGCCGGACGTGCCCGGCCGGAAGGGACTCCCAGCGGACGTTGTACTCGACGTTCGGGGTCGTCACCAGAACCGTCCGCGGGCGGGCGGAGCCGAACACCGCGTACTCGAGGGCGGGCAGCCGCGGCAGGTCGAGGTGCTCGATGACCTCGCTGAGCACCGCGGCGTCGTAGCCCTTGAGCCGGCTGTCGGTGTAGGCGAGGGAGCTCTGGAAGAGCTTCACCCGCGAGGCCTGCCGCTCCCCCATCCGGTGCAGCTTCAGCCGCCGACCGGCGATGGTCAGCGCCCTCATCGACACGTCGACGCCCACGATCTCGGTGAACGCCGGGTCCTTCAGCAGCGCCTGCACCAACTGCCCCTGCCCGCACCCGAGGTCGAGCACTCGGGCGGCACCGGACGCCTTCAGCGCGGCGGTGATCGCGTCCCGCCGCTGCACGGCGAGCGGCGTCGGCTTCTCTTCCGTCTCCCCCTCCGCCTCGACGGCGTTGTCGATGTCCTCGACCTCGCTGTCGTCGGCCTCGGCGAGCCGCACGAGCTCCAGCCGCTCCATCGCCTCCCGGGTCAGCGACCAGCGGCGCGACAGATACCGGCTGGTGATCACCTTCTGCTCCGGGTGGTCCGGCAGCCAGCCCGCACCGGCCCGCAGCAGCTTGTCGACCTCGTCGGAGGAGACCCAGTAGTGCTTGGCGTCGTCGAGAACCGGCAGCAGGACGTACAGATGACGCAGGGCCTCGGCGAGGGTCAGCGCGTCCGACTCCAGGACGAGACGGACGTACCGCGAGTCGCCCCACTGAGGGAACTCGGTGTCCAGCGGCACGGGCTCGGCGGTCACCGCCCAGCCGAGCGGTTCGAAGAGCCGTCGTACGAGCTCCGGGCCGCCTCGGGCCGGGAGCGCGGGCACCTCGATACGCAGAGGCAGTGGCTGCGCGACGCGCTCGGGCCGGGAGTTGCACACGCCCCGCATCGCGCTGGAGAAGACGGCGCTCAGCGCCACGGCCAGCAGCGAGGAGGCCGCGTACGGACGGTCGTTGACGTACTGCGCGAGCGCCGCGTCGGGCGCTCCGCCCCGGCCCTTGCCCTTACCGCGCCGGACCAGTGCCACGGCATCGACCTCCAGCAGCAACGCCGCCGTGCAGCGCTCGGCGTCCGCCTCCGGGTAGAGGACGTGCGCCTTGCCGTAGGAGGTGGAGAACGCCTGCGATTTCTCGGGGTGCTTGTGCAGCAGGTAGCCGAGATCGGTGGCCGGGCGTTCCGGCGTGCCGGTGGTACTGATCGTCAGGAACACGGTGGTTGCCTCGAATGTGGTCTGAACTGCGGACACCACAACGTACAGTCCGCCGCCCGGCCGTACGCAGGCATTTTTCGCCGGCCACCGCCATCACCGGCGATGGACCGGAAACCCTGGAGGGAATGGAGAATTCCACCGACGGCGACGCCCGCGCCCTGGTGCAGCGGCGTCTCGGTGAACCTGAAGGCCGTAGGAATAAGCGGCCGTTGAGGACCGGAAAAGAATCACCGATCACCGGAGAGTCCCGAAACCGGAGAGACAAACGCCCGAGAACATGACCGCCAAGACCAGTCCGTTTTGACCGAGGCGAAGGCGAACCGTTAACTCCTCGGCAATTCCACGGCACACCACCGCACCCGCGAAAAGGAGTCCTCCATGACGGATCTCCGCAGGGCGCGGACGGCGCCTCGGGCAGCGCGTCCATGCCATCGCTGCCCGAGGCACGGCGTGGCTACGACAGCTGCGACTGGACCTGGGAGGAGATGAGCTCGAGGTGGTCCAGGTCGGCCAGGTCGAGGACCTGGAGGTAGAGCCGCCGCGACCCGATCTCCTGGTACCGGCCGATCTTCTCGACCACCTCGGCCGGGGAGCCGGCGAGCCCGTTGAGCTTCAGCTCGTCCACCTCACGTCCGATCGCGGCGGCACGACGGGCGACCTCCTGGTCGTCCTTGCCGACGCACACGACGAGAGCGTTGGAGCAGACGAGCTCGTCCTGCTTGCGGCCGACCTCCTCAGCGGCGGCCCGCACCCGCCCGAACTGCCGCTCGCTGTCCTCGACCGAGGCGAACGGCATGTTGAACTCGTCGGCGTACTTGGCGGCCAGCCGCGGAGTACGGGTGGTGCCGTGTCCGCCGATCAGAACCGGAATCCGGTCCTGGGCGGGCTTGGGCAGGGCAGGCGAGTCGCTGAGGTCGTAGTACTTCCCGTGGAAGTCGAAGGTCGCACCGACCTCGGTCGCCCACAGCCCGGTGACGATCGCAAGCTGCTCCTCCAGCCGCCCGAACTTCTCCTTCGGGAACGGGATGCCGTACGCCTGGTGCTCCTCCTCGAACCACCCCGCCCCCAGGCCGAGTTCGACACGGCCGCCGGACATCTGGTCGACCTGGGCGACCTGGATGGCGAGCACGCCGGGCAGCCGGAAGGTGCCGGCGGTCATCAGGGTCCCGAGGCGAATCCGCTTGGTCTCCCGCGCGAGGCCGGCGAGCGTGATCCAGGCGTCGGTGGGGCCGGGAAGACCGTCCACGGAACCCATCTTCAGATAGTGGTCCGACCGGAAGAAGGCGTCGAAGCCGAGGTCCTCGGTGGCCTTCGCCACGGTGAGGAGGGTGTCGTAGGTGGCGCCCTGCTGGGGCTCGGTGAAGATGCGAAGATCCATACGTCCATCCTGCACGCCGCGCCATCGGTGGACCGAACCGGTCCCCCGGCCCTCCGCGTCCACGGTCGGGTGAATTCCGTCCACCCCGTTGCCGCCCCCTGCCCGGGCCAGTGACCGCCCCCGACGGTGATCGTTGGCTCGGTCGGAGCCGGACCGCCCGGCCCCCGCCCCGGCCGTCGAGCGCCGGAGCGTCACCGTGTCGGCCCACTTCCATCGCGGGCCGGAGGCCGAGGAGGCCGTCATGTCCGAGAACTTCCCGCCACAGCAGGGCGGCGGCACCGGCCAGCCGAAAGGACTGCTACAGCAGATGGAGGAGCTGATGGCAGCCCTGAACGCGGACCTGTCGGCCCTCGACGCGGACCTGCAGTCGACCGGGGGGTCCGGGCGCGGCCACCTGCAGGACGGGGAGACCGGCTGACGGCCCGTCTGATTACGGCTGGGGGTGACTGCGGGGTGACTGCGTCGGCTGGGCCGAGTCATGGACACCGCCCGCCTGCCGCGGCACCCGGCGCCAGAGCTGAGCAGAGGGCATCACGCAGCCCGGCGCTGACGGGGTGCCGCCCGCGCCCACCCGTGCCGCCCCAGCGGCACGACTGCCCGCGGATTGGGCGGGACCGCCCGCGGCCGGGGCGGAATGCACGCGGCTGGGCGGAACGACCCGCGACCGAGGCTTCCGACGGCCCGCGACCGAGGCTTCGGAGGACCCGCGCGTCGGATGGCCTGCGGCTGAGGCGTGGGACGGCCCGCACGCGCGTACGGCGGCAAGGGGACGTGCCGGGGGGGTCCGCCCGCAGAGTCGGGCGTCAAGACACAGCACCTCTAGCCCAACGCCCACCGCCCGACCGAGGACGGACACCCCCCGGCACGGCCCCGACCCACAACCCACCCGCAGGCGCTACCCGCACCCCCACCCCACCCGCACAGGCCGCCGCAGGCACCCCGCCCAACCAGCGGACGCTACCCCGCCTCCCTCTCCGGTAACACCTGATCCCGATCCGCCAGTCTTCGCAGCATCTCCAGCACCCGATCCCGAGACTCGTCCGCCGCGTCGATCGCCTCCATGCACTGCCAGTACGTCGCCTCGTCATCCGCGGAGCTGGCCATCCCGACGAGGGCGATCCCGACCTCCCCCAAGAGGCTGCCCAGATGCATCAGCGCCTGCCGCGCCTCACCCAACTCCGTGAGCTGGGCCGCGCGTAAGGACCCGTCCGCCAGTTCCGGCGCCTGCAGGACCCCGCAGCCACGCCCTGCCAGCTCCGTCAACCCCAGCGCCTCGCCCCGTAGTTCAGGTGGCCCGAACACCGCGAGCCGACTCCCTATCGCCTGAGCCAGGGCCTGTGCCTGCCACACCTCGGTCATGATCTCCAGCGCACCCCTGCTCCCCGCCAGCGCCCGCCTGCTCGTCACGATCAGCCGCACCGCGTCCATCCGCAGTCCCCGTCTGTCCCGACGCGCTGCCCACGCGTCCACCCGAACTCCCTTGTCCACTACCCAGAGTGAAGGCCCTTGAGACAAAAAGCCAGAGGAAGACGGAAATCTGCGGACAACTTTTCGGCTACACCCCCCGAAATGAACACAGAGAGTGAAAACGGACTGCGCCCCTCCCTCGCGCCGCCCCTCCCCGCGCCGCCCCCTCCCTACGGCGCCGGAAACCGCCGCTCGTTCCGGTCGATCTTCGCGTCCAGCGCCGCCAACGGATCGATCCCGAGCACCTCGCACAGCTGCAACAGATAGGCCAGCACATCCGCGACCTCATCGTTCACCCGCGCCGAGGTATCCGGGTCGTCCATGACCCGCGCCGACTCCTCCGGCGTCAACCACTGGAAAATCTCCACCAGTTCGGACGCCTCGACACTGAGCGCGGCGACGAGGTTCTTCGGCGTGTGATACGGCTGCCAGTTCCGTGCGGCGGCGAACTCGGCCAGCCTGCGCTGCAGCTTGGCCACATCAAGAGGTTCGTTCACGGCACCAGGTGTACCACCGTGACGCCACCCACCTCCGCCACGCCCTCATCCCCCGTAGCGGCGGTACCCGCAGCCCCCAGCACCCCCGCCACCTCACTCACCGCCCCGACCACCCGAATATGCCCCCGCTCACACATCCGCGCCGCCAACCGCACCAACTCCCCGCGCTGCCCCGGATCCAGCCCCCGGTCGAGCCCATCCGCCAGCACGGTCAGCGTCTGCATGGCCGCGGGCACCTCACCGACCGAGTCGACCTCCAGCACCCCGGGCCCGGTCAACAGCACCAACGACAGCGCGAGATACCGCAGCTCACCATCGCCCAGCCGACCGAGCTCCGTACGAACCCCGTCCCCCCGGTCGAGCACCCCCCGCACCGTTCCGTCCCCCAGCACCTCGGCAACCACATCCGCAACCGCGCCCGCACACCCCGCCCCCACCGCGGCCACGAACCGCGCATGCCGCCGCCCGCACTCGGCGTGGGTCCGCCACAGCACATCGGCGAGGTTGTCGCAGCCCCCGAGCAGCCGCCCGGAACCGATCGGCACGGGAGCCCGCATCCGTTCGGGCCGGGGATCGCAGGCGAAGACCGACCGCAACGCCACCACCATCTGCTCCGCGGCGGCGAGCACCCGCCGCTGCCCGTCCGTCTTCCCGGCCACCCGCAGCGGCAGCAGAGCGGTCCCGAGCCGATCGTCGGGCAGCGGCGCCCGCGTCACCGGCGACTGGCCGGCCGTGTGCCAGGCGGCCTGCACATAGGGCCGACTCGGATCACGCAGGGCCGTCTCCAGCAGGACAACACCCCCCGCGCTCAACCGCTCCCCCACGATGCGCAGTTCGGGTTCGGCCTGCACGGCGACATCGAGCCGGACCGGGCCCTCGGGACCGTCGGCCGTGCAGCCGATACGGAAGCCGCGCCGCCGTTGGGCATCGGGCCGGGCCCGCTCGGGCACGCAGGCCACCGGATCGGCGAACACCTCACCGACCCCGGCACCGCCACCGAGCCGTGCCAGCGCCTCGTACGCCCGCAGCGCGGTCGTCTTCCCGCACCCGCTCGGCCCGGCGAAGAGCGTGAACGCCCCGAGCGCGAGCGCGGCCCGCCGATGCCCGGCGAACGCGGACAGCCGCAGCTCGGTGACGCGAGGCCGGCCGGTATGCGCCTCGGCCACGGACTCCATGGAGGACGGGAGGGAAGCGACACCAGGGGTGGGGGAAGCGGCACCAGACACAGAGGACACAGCCATGTCCGGACCGTAGGACCCCCGCCATCAGGCGAACCGTTCCACCCCGGCACCCTTCCTACGATCGAGGGAGCGCCCGCGCAGCCCCCTCACGCGCCAGAAACCGCAAACCGCAGGCCCCCTCACGCACCGGAAACCGCAAACCGCAGCCCCCCTCACGCGCCAGAAACCCCAAGCCCCGTCGCGCACCGGAAACCGCAGGCCCCGGCGCACCAGGCCCCGCAGGCCCCCCTCAGTGCCCTGGAGCCCCCGCCCCCTCCATCAACCCACTCACCTCGGTCCCCGGCGGCGTCAGCAGGAACACATTCCGGTCCACCCGATGCATCCCGCTGGCCAGGCCGAAGACCACGCCCGTACTGAAGTCGAGGACCCGCTTGGCGACCTCGGTCTCCGCCCCCGTCAGATCCAGCAGCACCGGAATCCCCGCCATCAGTGTCTCGGCGACGTCGCGGGCGTCCGCGAACACGTTGACCCGTAGGACGACGAACCGGCGACGCGGCTCCGTCACCGCCTCCGGGGACACTCGGTGGTCCACCGCGGACGGCCAGGCGTCACGGCCGCGCAACGGCACGACCTGGGCGAGCCCCTCCCACTGTTCATCGGTGACGTCGTGGCTGTTCACCGGCTCCCCCCGTGTTGATTTGCCTTCCATGCCTGCACCAGCCAATTCTTACGCCAAGTCACCCGTTCGGCCCAACAGCGACACGATGCGCGACCGCATCGCGCCGTTCCCGCACCCCTCACATCGCCCTCACATCGGGCCATCGGCGGCTGTGTGGCCGACGTAACTCCTCATGATCAAGGGATGTGACATCGACGTAACGGGCAATTCGTACGCTTCACTCACCACCCCGACCGCCGGAGAAGGACAGCGTGTGACCGAGACCACCTCGACGACTCAGGTCCGAACGGTCTGCACATACTGCGGGGTCGGCTGCGGAATCCTGCTGGACGTCGGGATGGGGCCCGACGGGCGGCGTACGGTCCTGAAGGCCTCCGGCGACAAGGCGCACCCGGCGAACGCGGGCCGGCTGTGCACCAAGGGCGCGACGACGGCCGAGATGCTCGCCGCGCCCGGGCGGCTCACGAACGCGCTGGTCAGGGACGACCGCGGCGAGGAGCCGGTGCCCTCCCCGATGGCCGACGCGATCTCCGAGACGGCCCGGCGGCTGCGCGCGATCATCGACGAGCACGGGCCGGACGCGGTCGCCTTCTATGTCTCCGGGCAGATGAGCCTGGAGGCCCAGTACCTGTCGAACAAGCTGGCCAAGGGGTTCATCCGCACCAACCAGATCGAGTCGAACTCGCGACTCTGCATGGCCAGCGCGGGTATGGGCTACAAGCTGTCCCTCGGCGCCGACGGGCCGCCCGGGTCGTACGAGGACTTCGAGAAGGCGGATGTCTTCCTGGTCACCGGCTCGAACATGGCCGACTGCCACCCCATCCTCTTCCTGCGGATGATGGAGCGGGTCAAGGCGGGCGCGAAACTCATCGTGGTCGACCCGCGACGCACCGCCACCGCCGCCAAGGCCGACCTGTTCCTCCAGGTCAAGCCGGGGACGGACCTCGCCCTGCTCAACGGCCTGCTGCACCTGCTCGTCGAGAACGGCCACACCGACCCCGACTTCATCGCCGCCCACACCGAGGGCTGGGAGGCGATGCCCGAGTTCCTCGCCGATTACGCGCCGGCCGTCGTCGCCGAGATCACCGGAATCGCCGAGGACGACCTGCGCACCGCCGCCCGGCTGATCGGCGAGGCGGGCGAGTGGATGAGCTGCTGGACGATGGGGCTCAACCAGTCCACCCACGGCACCTGGAACACGAACGCCCTGGTCAACCTGCATCTGGCCACGGGAGCGATCTGCCGCCCGGGTTCCGGCCCCTTCTCGCTCACCGGGCAGCCCAACGCCATGGGCGGGCGCGAGATGGGGTACATGGGGCCGGGGCTGCCGGGGCAGCGGTCCGTCGCCGTGGACGCCGAGCGGGCCTTCGTCGAGGAGCTGTGGGAGCTGCCGCCGGGCACCCTGCGCGCCGACGGGGTCGGCAAGGGCACCGTCGAGATGTTCGAGAAGATGGCCGACGGGGAGATCAAGGCCTGCTGGATCATCTGCACCAACCCCGTCGCCTCGGTCGCCAATCGCCGTACCGTCATCGAGGGGCTGGAGGCCGCCGAGTTCGTCGTCACGCAGGACGTGTTCGGCGAGACCGAGACCAACGCGTACGCCGATGTGGTGCTGCCCGGCGCGATGTGGACCGAGGGCGAGGGTGTCTTCGTCAACAGTGAGCGCAACCTCACGCTGACCCGGCCGGTGGCCGACCCGCCGGGCGAGGCGATGGCGGACTGGCGGATCATCGCGGCGGTCGCGTGCGCGATGGGGTACGAGAAGGGGTTCTCGTACGACAGTGCCGAGGACGTCTTCGAGGAGATACGGCGGGCCTGGAACCCGGTGACCGGCTGGGATCTGCGCGGGGTGACGTACGAGCGGCTGCGCACCACGCCCGTGCAGTGGCCGGCCGCCGACGTGGACGGGCCGGAGCGCAATCCGATCCGGTACGTCGACTCGAACGGCGAGCTGCGGTTCCCGACCGCGAGCGGGCGGGGTGTCTTCCACGCGCGGCCGCACATGCCGCCCGCCGAGATGCCGGACGACGACTACCCCTTCGTACTGAACACCGGGCGTGTGCAGCACCAGTGGCACACGCTGACCAAGACCGGGAAGGTCGCCAAGCTCAACAAGCTGAACCCGGGGCCGTTCGTGGAGGTGCATCCGCAGGACGCGCGTGAGCTGGGGATCGCCGACGGGGACCGGGTGGAGGTCGCCTCGCGGCGGGGGCGGGCGGTGCTGCCGGCGGTGGTGACGGATCGGGTGCGGCCCGGGGGGTGTTTCGCTCCGTTCCACTGGAACGACCTTTTCGGGGAGTACCTGAGCGTCAACGCGGTGACGAGCGACGCGGTGGATCCGATCTCCTTCCAGCCGGAGTTCAAGGTGTGCGCCGTGTCGCTGGCCAAGGTGGCGACTCCCGTGTCGGAGAGGCCGGTCGAGGCACTGACGCCGACAGCCGTCACCCCCGGCACCGCCGATCCCTTCGGGCTCGAACCCGCGCCGCCACCCGTCCTGTCCGCACAGGAACGTCTCTACCTCACCGGGTTTCTCGCCGGCCTCGACGCCGGCGCGCCGGGTGTCCCCGTGCTCCCGCCGGACGCGCCCTTCAGCCCCGAGCACGCGCTGTGGGTGAACGGTGTCCTGGCCGGCATGTACTCGCGCACGTTGACGCGACCGCGTGCGCAGGACGGCCGTGAGGTCGTCGTGCTGTGGGCCTCGCAGACGGGCAATGCCGAGGAGTTCGCCACCGCCACCGCCGAGCGGCTGGGCGCTGCGGGGCACCGCACCACCCTGGTGGGCATGGACGAGACCGACATCGGCGCGCTCGCCCGCACGGCCGATCTGCTCTTCATCACCAGCACGTTCGGCGACGGCGACGCGCCCGACAACGGGTCGGGCTTCTGGGACACCCTGGCCGACGAGGGCGCTCCACGGCTGAACGGCGTGCGGTACGCCGTACTCGCCTTCGGTGACTCGTCGTACGACGACTTCTGCGGGCACGGGCGGCGGCTCGACGCCCGGCTGGACGAGCTGGGCGCGGTGCGCCTGGCCCCCCGTACGGATTGCGAACCGGACTACGAGCCGTCCGCCGGTGTGTGGCTCGACCAGGTCCTCACGGCGCTGGGCGGCGGCACGGACGTGCCCGCGGTCGAGAAGCCGAAGGCCCCGAAGGCCGGTCCCAAGCCCGCCCCCGCCACCGCCCGCCTCGTCGGCAACCGGCTGCTCAGCCTGCCCGGCGCCGGCAAGGAGGTGCGGCGCTTCACCTTCGACACGAGCGGGACCTCGCTGACGTACGAGGCGGGCGACGCGCTCGGCGTCCGTCCGGTCAACTCGCCCGCGCTGGTGGAGGAGTGGCTCGCGGTGACGGGGGTCGACGGCTCAACGGCCGTGCAGGTGGACGGGGTCGGCGAGGTCTCCTTCGCTCAGGCCCTGCACCGGCACCTCGACATCACCAGGATCACCTCTGACCTGCTCCGCTTCGTCGCCGAACGCGTCCGCGACGACCGGGAGTTGCGTCGGCTGCTGCGGCCCGACAACAAGGACGGGCTGGCGCAGTGGAGTTGGGGTCGGCAGGCGGTGGACGTCATCGCCGAGCACCCCGTGCGGGCGGGCGCCGAGGAGTGGGCCGGGGTGCTGAAGAAGCTCCAGCCGCGGCTGTACTCCATATCGTCCAGCCCGCTCGTCGATCCGCACAGCGTCTCGCTGACGGTCTCCGTCGTGCGGTACGAGAACCTGCACGGCCGGCCGCGCGGCGGGGTCTGCTCGCCCTTCCTCGCCGACGCCGAGCCGGACACCGAGGTGCCGGTCTTCGTGCAGCGCTCCCCGCACTTCCGGCCGCCCGCGGACGCCGCCACGCCGATGATCATGGTCGGTCCGGGCACGGGTGTCGCGCCCTTCGTCGGTTTCCTGCAGGAGCGGCACGCGCTCGGGCACAAGGCGCCCAACTGGCTCTTCTTCGGGGAGCAGCACCGGGCCAGCGACTTCTATTACGAGGACGAGCTGACCGCGCTGCTCGACGAGGGCACCCTCGCCCGGCTGGACACCGCGTTCTCCCGCGACCAGCGCAACAAGGTGTACGTCCAGGACCGGATGCGCGAACACGGCCCGGAGCTGTGGCGCTGGCTCCAGGATGGCGCCCACTTCTACGTCTGCGGTGATGCCTCGCGCATGGCCAAGGACGTGGACCGGGCGCTGCGGGACATCGCGGTCGCGCATGGCGGGCTGGAGGAGGCCGAGGCGTCGGCCTATGTGAAGCAGCTGGCGGCGGCGAAGCGGTACGTCCGAGACGTCTACTGACCTCCGCCGGGGCGGCCCCAGCAGGCGCCGGGGATCTCTCACCTGCCTCACACCGGGCTCTTCACCTCCCTCGACACCCTGCTCACCAGGCCTGATTACCGTCCGGTGCCGTGCAGTTGGCAGAACAGCAGCTGGTGACACCCGGCCGACGGACGCAGTGGTCGGTGCCCGCCACGGTCCCGGAACCCCCTGCCCAGTGGCACCGCGTGCTGACCCTCCTCGCGGACATCAGCCTCTTCATCGGCACCCGCGCGATCTGGACGCAGGCGGCCAGTCACCGACTCGTCGTGGCCGCGGCCATCTCGGTGTGCTACGCCTCGATGCTGGTCTGCGGTGTGCTGGCGCTGGTGGTACGGCGGGCGAGGTCGCTGGCCCGCCTCGACCTGTGCGTCCTGGTGACCGCCGTGACGCTGACGCTCTGCGCGTGGGCGATGAACCACGCGGGCAGCGACGAGGCGATCCTCACCACCCAGGCCGCCCGGGAACTGGTCGCCGGGCATCCCGTCTACGGGCAGCCGTGGCCCTGGCTCTTCGGCCACGGCGTCGCGCTCACGCCGACGGTGACGGGCGGCTACGACTTCACGTACGGCTACCCGCCCCTGGCCCCGCTGCTGACGGCACCGCTGCTGTGGCTGGGGCACGGGGGCACGCCCGCGACGGCGGTGAGCACGGCCGCCCTCGTCGCCGGCGCCGTCGCGCTGTGGCGGATGCTGCCCACGCCGTGGCGGTCGGCGGCGACCATGGCGTACCTGGGGTTCGGGTTCCTGCCCTCGTACGGCCGCCTCGGCTATCCGGCGATCGTGGCGCTGGCCCTGCTGGTGCCGGTGGTGGTGCGGTGGCCGCGGATCGGGCGGGGCGGGCGGCTCGGGGCGGCCGGGCTGGCGCGGGCGGCGTGTCTGGGGGCGGCGTGTGCGGCGCAGCAGCTGCCGTGGTTCGTCGCGCCGTTCCTGCTGGCCGGGATCTACGCCGTGCGGCGCGGGGAGCTGGGCGCTCGGGCGGCGGCGCTGGTGGTGGCGCGGGTCGCCGGGGCCGCCGGGGTCGTATGGCTGCTGCTCAACACGTACTTCGTGGTGAGCGAGCCGGGCACCTGGATCCGGGGCATCGCGCTGCCGCTGACGCAGGGCGCGGTGATCCACGGGCAGGGCGTGGTCGGCGTCTCGCTGTACTTCACCGACGGCAGCGACCGGCTCGATTGGTACTCGCACGCGAGCATGCTGCTGGTGGCGGGTCTGCTCGTGCTCTTCGTGCTGTTCGTGCGGCGGCTGGGGCCCGCGGCGACCGTTCTGCCGTGGTGCGCGTTCTTTCTGGCGACCCGGTCGCAGGACGGCTACTACCTGATGATGACGCCGCTGTGGCTGACGGCGGCGGTCACCGCGCCCGCGTCGGAGTTCGCCACCGCCTGGCAGCCACGCCCTCGGGTGCTCCTGCGGCGTCCGGCGCGGATCGCGGCGGCCGCGCTGCTGCTCACCCCGGCCCTGGCGAGCGCGGCATGGGCGGCGACCGGGACGCCGCCGCTGGGGATGCGGGTGACGTCGGCGCGGTGGGCGACGCCGACTGCCGTGACCGTCCTGGACGTTGAGGTCACGAACAGGGACTCCGCCGCCCTGACGCCCCACTTCACGCTCACCACGGGCCAGGGCATGGACCAGTACTGGACGGTCGCACGAGGACCCGCCGCGCTGGCCGCTCACACGACGGCACGCTATGAACTCCGGCCGCCCGCAGAGAGGTTCGCCCTTCCCCGTCCGGGCGTACGGATCCGGCTGCGGGCCTTCACCGCCGTACCGCAGACGCTGTCGAGCGCCGACGTCAGGCTGCCGCGGTCCGGGTGAAGCGGAGGGTGGCGGCGACCGCGGTCAGGCCACGCATCATGCCGAGCTGGTTCCAGTCCATGCCGAACTGGTCGCGGTCCACGGTGAACTCGGCGTCCAGGGTGAGCGCGTCGGCGTCCGCGCCGGCGAGGCGGGCGGTGAAGGAGTCGGCGGCGCGCAGGTGCTCGTCGCGCTTGGCGCTGCGGATGTCCAGGGAGGCGGCGTCCAGGGTGATCGTGCCGACGGCGGAGCCGTCGGGCCGGACCTCGCCGTTGCCGGTGACGGCGGCGAAGGTGCCCTTCACGGTGACCAGGCCCCAGAAGGTCTTGTGCCGGAGGGCGACGGTGGAGGCGGCGGGGTCGAGCTGCCAGGTTCCGGTTTCGGCGGCGACGGCGACGGCGACGGACTCCTGCCCGTCGAGCTGCACGCCTGGATGCTGATGCTGGCCGCGATGGGAGCCGTCGAGCAGGAACTGCGCACCGTCGTCAAGGAACGGCTGGACGTCTCGCACGACGAGTTCCTGATCCTGTGCCTGCTCGCCGCGGACCCCGGCCAGGCGCTGCGCATGACGCGGATCGCCGAACTCCTGGGCCGCCCCAAGACCCGGCTCACCTACCAGATCGCCTGCCTCCAGCACGCCGGCCTGGTCACCCGCAAGTCGGTCTGCGGCGACAAGCGGGGCGTCGAGGTTACCCGCACCGAGAAGGCGCGGGGCCTGATCGAGGAGGCCTCCGCGGTCCTCGCCGAGACGGTCAAGGAGGCGCCGGCCCGGTTCATGGGCCCCACCCAGCGCCAGGCGATGTGCGCGCTGATGCCCGGCTTCGCGGCGGAGGCGACGTCGGAGTGGTCGCCGGAGTAGTCGCCGGAGTAGTCGCCGGTGCGGGTGCGGGTACCCGGGCGGTCCCCGCACCGACACCGAGGAGGGGTTCATGGGCATCTCGGACCTGCCCGCTCCCGTCGTACGGCCCGAAGCCGTGCCCCCGTCCGACCCGGCCGCCCTGGAGGCGGCGCTGAGGGAGCGTGTCGACGGGGAGGTCCGTTTCGACGCCGGAAGCCGGGCCGCGTACTCCACCGACGCCTCGAACTTCCGCCAGACGCCGATCGGTGTGGTCGTACCGCACACCCCTGAGGCGGCCGCGGAGGCGGTGGCCGTCGCGCGGGAGCACGACGCGCCCGTGCTGTCGCGGGGTGGCGGGACGTCTCTGGCGGGGCAGTGCACCAACACGGCCGTCGTCATCGACTGGTCGAAGTACTGCACGGGACTGGAGTCGGTGGACGTCGAGGCCCGTACGTGTGTCGTCCAGCCGGGCATCGTCCTCGACGAGCTCAACCGGCAACTCGCCCCGACCGGCCTGCGCTTCGGGCCCGAGCCCGCCACCCACGCCAACTGCACGATCGGCGGCATGATCGGCAACAACTCGTGCGGCGCGACCGCGCAGGCGCACGGCAAGGTCGTCGACAACATCGCCCGTCTGGAAGTGCTGCTCTACGACGGCACCCGCTTCTGGTGCGGGGAGACGAGCGACGAGGAGTACGCCGAGATCGAGCGGCAGGGTGACCTGCGAGCCGCCGTGTACCGGCAGTTGCGCGCCCTGCGCGACGGCTGCGCCGGCGACATCCGCCGCCGCTTCCCGCGGATCCCGCGCCGGGTCTCCGGCTACAACCTGGACTCGCTCCTGCCCGAGCACGGCTTCGACGTCGCCGGGCTGCTGGTCGGCAGCGAGTCGACGCTGGTCACCGTCCTGCGGGCGGAGCTGGAGCTGGTGCCGGTGGTGAAGGAACGCATGCTGGTGGTGCTGGGGTTCCCGGACATCGCGCTCGCCGCCGAGGCCGTACCGGCGATCCTGCCGTACGAGCCGATCGCGCTGGAGGGCGTCGACCGCCGTCTGGTCCACGACGAGCGGCTCAAGCACCTCAATGAGCAGGCGATCGGCCAACTGCCCGAGGGCGACGCCTTCTTGATGGCGCAGTTCGGCGGCGAGACCGTCGAGGAGGCCGACGAGCACGCGCACCGCATGCTGGACGCACTGCACGAGTCCGAGCACGACGCGGAGGTCGCCTTCCTGGACGACCCCGCCCACGAGGAGCAGCTCTGGCAGCTCCGCGAGGCCGGTCTCGGCGCCACCGCGCACATCCCCGACCGCCCGGACACCTGGGAGGGCTGGGAGGACTCGGCGGTGCCGCCGGAGCGACTCGGCGAGTATCTGCGGCGGCTGCGCGGCCTGTTCGAGGAGTTCGGGTACCTCAGCGACACCGGGCCCAGCCTCTACGGCCACTTCGGGCAGGGGTGCGTGCACACGCGGATCCCCTTCGACCTGTACAGCGCCGAGGGGGTGGCCGACTACCGGCGGTTCATGGAGCGGGCGGCCGATCTCGTGGTCGAGTTCGGCGGGTCCCTCTCCGGCGAGCACGGGGACGGGCAGAGCCGGGGCGAGCTGCTGCCGCGGATGTTCGGCCAGGAGCTGGTGGAGGCGTTCGGGCGGCTCAAGGCGGTCTTCGACCCGGCCGACCGGATGAACCCCGGTAAGGTCGTGGCGCCGTACGGGCTCGACGAGAACCTGCGGCTGGGCGGCGACTGGGCGCCGTACGACCCCCGCGACCTGCACTTCCGTTTCCCGCACGACGGCGGGTCCTTCGCCGAGGCCGCCAACCGGTGCGTGGGCGTGGGCAAGTGCCGTCGCCTCGAAACCGAGGGCGGTGCGGTGATGTGCCCGTCCTACCAGGTCACGCTGGAGGAGGAGCACTCCACGCGCGGCCGGGCCCGGTTGCTGTTCGAGATGCTCGACGGGCACGGCGACAGCGCGATCCGGGACCGCTGGCGTTCGCAGGCGGTCAAGGACGCGCTCGATCTGTGCCTGGCCTGCAAGGGGTGCAAGAGCGACTGCCCGGCCGATGTCGACATGGCGACGTACAAGGCGGAGTTCCTGTCCCACCACTACGCGGGGCGGCCCTGGCTCAGGCCCCGCTCCGATCTGTCGATGGGCTGGCTGCCGGTCGTCGCCCAGGCCGTGGGCCGCGGCGGGCTCGGCCCCGTGGTGAACGCCTTCACCCACACCCCGCCGCTGTCCCGGGCGGCGGTCGCGATGGCGGGGGTCGAGGACCGGGAAGTGCCGCTGTTCGCACGGCAGTCGCTGCAGCGGTGGTTCGCCCGCCGTGGGACGGCCGGCTCCTCCGGTGCCGGGGAGCGCGGGACGGTGCTGCTGTGGCCGGACACGTTCACCAACTTCTTCCATCCGCACGTCGGTCAGGCGGCGGTGGAGCTGCTGGAACACGCGGGCTGGCGCGTGACCATGCCCAGTGAGCCACTGTGCTGCGGCCTGACCTGGATCTCCACCGGTCAACTGGACGTCGCCGAACGCGTCCTGGCCCGGACCGTGCGCCACCTGGCCGGTCATCTGCGGGACAGCGGGCTGGTGGTCGGCCTGGAGCCGAGCTGTACGGCCGTGTTCCGGTCGGACGCGGGCGAGCTGTTCCCCGGCGACCGGGACGTGCGCAGGCTGGCGGAGCAGACGGTGACACTGTCGGAGTTGCTCACCGAGCACAGCCCGGGATACGAGCCCCCGCAGGTGCCCGACCGCACGGCCCGCGCGCTGGCCCAGGTGCACTGCCACCAGCACGCCGTACTGGGCTGGGAGGCCGACGCGAAGCTGCTGCGCCGGGCCGGGGTCGACGCGGAGCGGCTGGACTCCGGGTGCTGCGGCCTGGCCGGCAACTTCGGCTTCGAGCAGGGCCACTTGGAGGTCAGCCGGGCCTGCGCGGAACGCGCCCTGCTGCCGTGACTGCGGGAGGAGGACGCCGGCACCGTGGTCCTCGCGGACGGCTTCAGCTGTCGTACGCAGATCCACGAGCTCGACAGCGGCGGCCACGAGGCGGTCCACCTGGCGGAACTGCTGGCGTCGGCACTGCCGTCGTCCGAGGTGGCAGCCAGTGCGTACGGGGTCGCCCCGGGCGCCCGGCCGGCACCTCCGGGGCGCCGGGCGCGGGCTCTGGCGCTCGCTTCGGCGGGGGTGGCGGTGGGCGGGGTGGCCGCGGGGATGGCTCGGGCGGTTCGGGGCATGCGGAGGTGATGACCGGCCGGCCCGTGGCGGCCGGTCATCCCGCATCAGGCGGAAGGCGCTCCGGTGAGGACCTCCACCCGGCCGGTGTCGAGCGAGTAGTAGGCGCTGACGACGGCCAGGTCGCCCTTCTTCACCAGCGGGGCGAGATCGGCGTTGCTCCGCAGATCGGCGGCGGTCTGCTTGACGTGGACGCGGGTCATGGCCTCGACCGGGTCCGCGTGCTTCTGCTGGGCGATCGCCTCGTACGCCGGGCGGAGGGCTTCGACGATGGACTGCAGGGTGCCCGGCAGCGGCTTGTTGTCCTTCAGGGCCTGGTACGACGCCTTGACCGCGCCGCAGCGCTGGTGGCCGAGTACGACGATCAGCGGGGTCCCCGAGGTCATGGGCCCGTACTCGACGGAACCGGTGACCACCGGTGCCACGACCTGCCCGCCGGTGCGCATCACGAACAGGTCGCCGAGCCCGGTGTCGAAGAGGAGCTCCGGCGGCACCCGGGAGTCGATGCAGGAGAGGATGACGCCGTACGGGTCCTGCTCCGGGGCGACGAACGCGCGCCGGTCGAGATCCCGGTTGGGGTGCTGGAGCTTGCCGTCCACCCAGCGCTTGTTGCCCTCCATCAGCCGTGCGAACGCCGCCCATGGCGAGTCCGGGGGTGCGATCGCGGAGGGTGAGGGGGTCGACGCCGCTCCGACGACTGCCGTCTTGTTCGCTGCCGTACCGGTGTCCGTCTTCGACGAACAGCCGGTTATCACGGCCGCGGTGGCGAGTATCCCTCCGGTGAGAAAGGCTCTCCGCTGCGGTTGCGAGGCGCTGCCCATGGCACTCGTCCCTTTCTGTTTTCCCTGGTGACGCGGGTGATGCCACTGTTTCGAATCAGCGGTTAACGCCCGTACAGGCCAGATACAGGGGACGGGAAACGCGCATCCAAATCACGTCGTAGTGGCCGCCGATGGCGCCGGCGGGCCCGTGCTCCGCCGAACGTTCCCGGGGCGACCGGCGTCACAGAGGTGACCGTCGTCGAAGGGACCGCCGCCATGACCGCCGTACGTCTCACTGCCCGCCCCGTGCCCCGACTCGCGCTGATCGCGGGGATGCTCTGTGCGGTCGCCGCCTGTGACAACGAGACGTCGACGGCACCGGCGTCCGCCCGGGCCACGTGGCAGGAGCCCGCCTCGTACACCTACACGCTCCGCTCCAGCGAAGGGGAGCGGAGCCTGCTCGGCACCTTCCGGATCACCGTTCGTGACGGTGCCGTGGCCAAGGCGGTGGGCCTCGACGACAGCGGCCGGCACGTGGTCGAGGACGTGCCCGAGGCGGTGCCCACCATCGGGGGGCTCCTCGGCGAACTGGAGCAGGCGCGACGGGACGACGCGGACACGGCCGAGGTGGAGTACGCGGCCGACGGGCATCCTGTGCGGATCTCCCTGGACTGGGAGGAGGACGCGATCGACGACGAGGCCCGCTACGTCATCAGCGCCTACCAGCCGACCGACGGCCGGCGCGTCAGCCGCTGACCGTCCAGTCGCGTCCGGTTCGAAGCTGGTCGCGTCCTTCGCCGATGTGGCGACGGCCGCTGTGCGGTCATTTCGCCGAACCCGTCGCCGAACCCGTCGCCGAACTCGATCGCGTCAGGCCCGCGTAGCGCTGGGCGACTCCGCCGGGAAGCAGGTACTCGGCCAGCAGGTTGCCGGCGCGGCGGGACGGCAGCCCCATGTCGTGCAGGAGTTCGTCGGCGCAGTGGATGTCGTAGGGGCCGAAGTCGTAGCCGCCGGAGCCCGGCAGCACCTGTTCCTGCCAGGCCAGGCGAGCGTCGATGGCGTCCCGCATCTCCCGCTCGTTCGGGGTGGTGCGCAGCGTGCCCCGGAAGTGACTGGTCAGCCAGTGCGCGGTGAGTTCCACGCCCATGATGTTGTTGAAGACCTGCCGGAAACCGACGAATCCGAGCCGGTCGGCGCCGGGTGGCACGATGCCCCGGTAGAGCCGCAGCCGCCCGGCGGAATCGTGCACGCGCACGCTCGGGTCCAGGAACGGGAAGACTTTGTGGTGCCCCGTGGCGAACACGATGACATCCGCCGCCACTTCCTCGCCGGTCGCCAGTCGCAGCCCTTGGCCGGTGTACGCCTCGACGGCACTGACCTTGGGGATGATCCGGCCGCGGCGGACGGCCCGTACGTAGCCGCGTGGCATCACTCCGGCGTGGGCCAGGTGGAAGGGGAGCGCGTGCGCGGGCCGCAGTTGCCTCGGCAGCCGGTACAGCCCGGTGGACAACAGCGTGTCGCGGGTGATGAGCCACCACAGAGCCTTCTTGACCCGCTCGTCGAGGCGATCGATCGGACGGACGCAGGCCGGATCGTGGTAGCGGGGCAGGAGCGCCTCACCGAGCCGGGTGAACAGGATCCACTTGTAGCCGACCAGCCCGAGCAGGAACCGCTCGGGAACCATCCAGTTCACCTTGCGCTGCACGAGGGTGGCCGAGGCCGCCTCGTGTGCGGCGCGGGTGGCCAGGTCCAACGCGGACTTGCCGCCGCCCACGACGACCACGCGCCGGCCGGTGAACGTCCCGGCCCGCACCTCGTTGGAGTGCAGCACGGTCCCCTGGAACAGCTCACGCCCGGGCAGTTCGGGCACGTGCGCATGATGATGAGCCCCACTGGCGACGACGACGTAGTCGAATCGTTCGCGCTGCACCTCCGCCGCCTTGTCGCCGACGGGCCGAGAGTCGATCAGCCAGCCGGAGGCGCCCGACCGCCCGGGCCCGTCCACCGGCCGGATGGACACCACCTCGGTGCCGGGTCGGACGCGGTCCAGCACACCGAAGGTCTCGGCGTAGTCCTCCAGGTAGCGTTGCGTGTCCGCCGCGGCGGCGAAGTGCAGGCGGTTGGGCAGGTCCGCGAACTCGAAGATGCGGAGCGCGGACTGGTTGGACAGGCCGTCGTAGCAGCCTCCCGCTGACCATATCCCGCCGACCTGCTGGTACTTGTCGTAGACGGTGACGTCGAAGCCGTTCTCCAGCAGCACCTTGGCGGTGACGATTCCCCCGGGGCCGGCCCCGACAACACACGCTTTCATCCGCTGTCACTCTCCTTGGGTGGTCGGTGTCAACTTCCCGCTGGCGTTACCAGAGTTGCGGGGGCGGGGCCGTCGGGGCGCACGGTGATGCCGTACTTCGCCTTCGTGGGGGTGGACGAGAAGGCCGGGGTGTGGACCGGCAGCAGGTGTTCGAGCAGGACGGTTGATTCGCGGAGCGCGAATTGCAGACCGAGGCAGGCGCGGGGGCCGATACCGAAGGGGAAGTAGGCGCCCGGGTGGGCGGGGCGGCCGTCCGGGGCGGTGAAGCGCCGGGGGTCGAAGCGCTCCGGCTCCGGCCACAGTTCGGGGTCGCGATGGGTGAGATACGGGCATACGAGGATGTCGGTGCCCGCCTCGATGGTGTGGCCTTCGGCGAGGGTGTCGGTCTCGGTGGCGTGGCGGGGCAGGAGCCAGGCGGAGGGGTAGAGGCGGAGCGTCTCGTGGACCAGAGCCTGGACGGCCTGGCGGCGTTGCGGTGAGCCTTCCTCGCCGGTGGCGAGAGCCTGTTCGCGGGCGGCGGGGTGCTGGTCGAGGAGCAGGTAGAGCCAGGTCAGGGTGGACGCTGTGGTCTCGTGCCCGGCGGCGAGCAGCGTGACCAGTTCGTCGCGGATCAGCCGGTCGGTGTATTCGGGGCGCTCGGTGGCGGCGTCGGTCAGGACGTGCACGAGGCCCGGTCCGTCGGGACCGGCCGCCCCGCTGCGGGCGGCCTCGATGGCACGCCGGGCGACCGCGTCGATCCGGGCGAGGTCGGCGGCGACGGCGTCCTGGGCTTCGGTGAGGTCGGCGGGCAGGGTCGGAAGGGCGGCCCCCACGGCCTCTACGGCGGCCAGTTCGCGCTCGGTTTCGTCGTCGAGGGGGTGCCCGGTGAGGGAGCGCCAGATGGCGTCGAGGGCGAAGCGGTGCATCTCCCGCCCGACGTCGAAGGTCTCCCCGGTACGGGCGTACCCGTCCCAGCGCTCGGCGGCGGTCCGGGCGGCCGCGGTGATCCGCTGCTCGTAGCGGCGCATCCCGGTGCCGGTGAACTGCGCCTGCAGCAAACGGCGTTGCCGCTTCCACGCCTCGCCCGTGGCGGCCATGACGCCGTCGCCGATCAGCAGACGGGCGCGGTGGGAGCGCTTGACGTACCGCTCGGGGTGCCGGGCGAGTACCTGCTGGACCGCCGCCGGATCGGTGACGAGAACGGTGGGCGCCGGCCCGATCCGGAACGCGGCGACGCCGCCGACCCGCTCGCGCACCTGGGCCAGCAGCTCGACCAGCTCACCTCCCCCCGAACGCCACCGCCGCACGAGCCCCGGCTCGGCTTCGGGAACCGGCCGCCCCGTTCCGGGAACGCGGGGAACGGAGGCGAGACCGGCTTCAGCTTCCATGCTTCTTCTCCTGGTCAACCGCTGGGCCCGGCCGAGGACTTGGCCGCGCCGGGGTACTGGCACGAGTACGGGTACGAGCACTGGCACGACGGACTGTACGGGAGCAGGCACATCCGGTGACAGTCCGCGTCAACGCGGCCGCTGTCCCGGCATGGCTCCACGGCTCCACCGATGACTTTCTGCGAGCTGCGGGGTCAGTACGGCCATGACTGATGTGAACAAGCCGCCGGTCGTCTCCCGCCGGGAGTGGCTGACCGCGATCGACACGCTGCGCGTCCGGGAGAAGACGCACACCCGCGAGGGCGACGCGATCGCCGCCGCCCGACGACGGCTGCCCATGACCGAGGTGGACCCGTCGGCCCCGCTCGTGGCGGGCGAGGGGCGCGTCCCCCTGATCGACGTCTTCGAAGGCCGCTCCCAGCTGTTCGTGTCGTATCACATGTGGCACGACGGCCGTCCCGCCGCCGACCAGTGCGAGGGCTGCACCTTCTTCACCGGCCAGGTCCGCGAACTGTCCTATCTGCACCAGCGCGACGTCACCTTCGCCGTCTTCTGCCAGGGCCCTTTCGAGGAGTCCGACCGCTACCGCCGCTTCATGGGCTGGGACCTGCCCTGGTACTCCGTACCCGCCGAGTCGCACGAACGGCTCGTCGCCGGCCGCCACTTCGGGATGAAGGCGAGCTACCTCCGCGACGGGGACCGCGTCTACGAGACGTACTGGACCACCGGCCGCGGCGTCGAACCCATGGCGCCGTCCTACGGCATCCTCGACCTGACCGTCCACGGACGGCAGGAGACCTGGGAGGACTCCCCGCCCGGCTGGCCGCAGCCGTACGAGCCGCTCGGACAGCAGTTCCGCAAGGACGGACGGCCGACCGCCCCATGGGCACGGATCGCCGCCGGCCACGACGACGACCTCCACAGCGGACAGCCCGGCACGGGCACGGGCAGCTCAGGCTGCTGCGCGTGAACCCGAGCCCGACGGCCGTCCGGGGCTCAGACTGTCGGGTCCCAGAGCCCCCCGGCCGCGTCGCGGGCGAGGTGCTCGGCATAGACGCCGACCTTCCAGGCGATGACTGAACGGCACTCCTCCAGCGCCTGTATCTGCGCCTCGACGCGCTGCTGGTGGGCGTCGAGGAGTCGCAGGCGTTCGGCCTCGTTGCCCGGACCGTGCCGCACCAGCTCGGCGAACCGCTTGAGTTCGGCGAGCGGCATGCCGGATTCGCGCAACTTGACGCAGATCAGCAGCCAGTCGACGTCGACTGTGGTGTAGCGCCGCCGACCGCCCGCGGTGCGCTGGACAGGTCCGACCAGCAAACCCTTCGCGCTCGTAGAAGCGCAGCGCATGCACGCTGAGTCCGGTCCGCTCGGCCACCTGGCCGATGCTCAGTGGTTCCGCGGGGGTCTCGGTGGTCGCCATGCCACCAGCCTAGGACTTGATCTAGACCTCGCTCCAGATCGTAGCGTCGTCGTCATGACCACCACTGATCAGCAGCCGCTCGGCTCGCCCTTCCGCGCCACCAGCACCGCCGAGGACGTCATGGCCGGCCTCGACCTCTCGGGCGTCACTGCCGTCGTGACCGGGGGCTACTCCGGGCTCGGTCTGGAAACCACCCGGGGCCTGGCGGCCGCCGGGGCCCGGGTCATCGTTCCGGCACGCCGGGCCGGCATCGCCCGCGCCGCTCTTGACGGTGTCGACGGCTGCGAAGTCGTCCCCATGGACCTGGCGGACCTCGACAGCGTGCGCACCGCCGCCGCGCGGATCAACGACTCCCTCGACCGGCTCGACCTCCTCATGGCCGTCGCCGGCGTCATGGCCACCCCCGAGCGACGCGTCGGACCCGGCTGGGAAGGCCAGCTCGCCGTCAACCACTTCGGACACTTCACGCTCGTCTGCGAGCTCTACCCACTCCTCGCCGCCGGTTCCGGTGCGCGCGTCGTCGTCAACAGCTCCGCGGGACACACCCTGACCGACATCCGCCGGAACGACCCGCACTTCCGCACCGGATACGACAAGTGGCTGGCCTACGGCCAGTCCAAGACCGCCAACTCCCTGTTCGCCGTGCGGCTCGACGCCCTCGGGCGCGACGACGGCGTCCGGGCGTTCGCCCTCCACCCGGGCAAGATCATTACCGGGCTCCAGCGCGAGATGACGCTTCAGGAGCAGATCGAGCGCGGCTGGGTGGACGAGCAGGGCAACGTGATCGGCGCCGACTTCAAGACCCCCTCCCAAGGCGCCGCCACCGGTCTGTGGGCAGCCACCTCTCCACTCCTCGACGGCCGTGGCGGGCTCTACCTCGAAGACTGCGACATCGCGCGCGTCTCTCACCCCGCCGAGCCCATGGATGACGGCGGCGTCCGCGCGTACGCCATCGCCCCGGAGGCGGCCGCACGGCTGTGGGACCTGTCCGCCGCGGCGACCGGCGCCACCCCGATCCCTCGCTGAACCCGCGCGCTTCGCCGGCACGGCGTCCGCCCCTGACGGCCGCGCGCCCGGCCCGGTTCGAGCACCCGGGCCGCCCCAGAACCTGTGCCTCAGCCCAAAGAGCGCCCAGAGATCACAGCCGTACGGTCATGCACATGATTCAGCATCGAACCATCGACGTGAATGGGATCCGACTGCACATAGCCGAGGCAGGCGAAGGCCCCCTCGTCGTGCTCCTGCACGGCTTCCCCGAGCCATGGCACTCCTGGCGCCACCAGTTCGGCCCGCTGACCCGACGCGGGCTTCCGCGTGGTCGCCCCCGACCAGCGTGGCTACGGACGCAGCGACCATCCCGACGACGTCGACGCGTACAGCATCCTCCACCTGGTCGGTGACGTCGTCGGCCTCGTCCACGCCCTGGGCGAGGAGACGGCGTACGTCGTCGGGCACGACTGGGGCGCGCCGGTCGCCTGGTACACCGCACTGCTGCGGCCGGACATGGTGCGCGCGGTGGCGGGACTGAGCGTGCCCCCGCCGTCCCGGGGGACACGCGCACCACGCTCCGGAAGTTCTTCTACTCGGCTTCCGGCGACGCCCCCGGGGACGTCAAGCAGCCGCTGGTCGACCCCGAGCGGGGCTGGCTCGCGGACATGCCGGACCCCGAGGTACTGCCGTCGTGGCTCACCGAGGACGATCTCGACGTGCTGACCGAGAGCTTCTCCAAGGGCTTCACCGGCGCCCTCAACTGGTACCGCAACCTCGACCGCAACTGGGAACTGACCGCCCCGTGGCACGGCGCCGTCGTCACCCCACCCGCCCTGTACATCTACGGCGACCGCGACCTCGTTCCCGCTTTCCCCGGCACCCCCGAATTCATCGAAAGCCTCCCCGCCCGCATGCCCAACCTGTGGCGCGAGCCCCTCGAACTGGCGGGTTGCGGACACTGGACCCAGCAGGAACGCCCGGACGAGGTGAACGCGGCGCTCGTCGAATTCCTCAGGCTCACCTGACACCCGGCCGGGCCGGGCCCGGCGGTTGGGGACGGGCTACGAGGTCCATCCGCCTTCAAGGCTCGGCGCCTGCGGTCGGCCGCGGCCCCGCGGACCGGCACTCCCCCGTGGGCCGCGCTTCGTCCGCGATCCGGTGGCCGACACCGCCACGAGCGCCGCCAACGCCTCCGCCATCTCCGTGAGTTGCCGCGGCGAGGCGGGTTCGGGCCGGCCCAGGCGGCTCTCCACACAACTGGCCTTCGGTCAAGGCGAGTTGGCCCAGCAGAAGCCGACGGTGCAGGACGCCGTCGACGAGGGTGACCAAGAGCTCCGCACGGTGCCGCGCGTCGGGTTGGCCGATGTCCGAGAGCGCGTCGGCCAGTGCCTCGACGAAGGCCGCGCGCGAGGTATGGAAGTGGCACAGCAACTCGGGTGTGCGCACGGCCTCCAGTTCAACGTCTGACGGGCCCGACCGATCCATCGTCAGGCCCGTCAACTGTCCTCGTACGGCGGCTACGGTCATCCCAACGGCGAACCGGTGGGCAGGCTGGGCGACTTCTGGAGCTGGGCGTGCTCCGACCTGGCCAACAACACCATGCGCGGTGTCCTGGCCGAGTACCTCGTAGCCACGGCGCTGGGCGCCGCGATCGGCACCCGCACCGAATGGGACACCGTTGACATCCGCACACCCGGGAAGTGGCGCGTCGAAGTGAAGTCGGCGGCATACCTGCGGTAGTGGGCGCAGTCCCAGCTGTCGGACATCTCGTTCTCCATCGCGCCGGCCTCTGGCTGGGACGCCCAGACGGGCACCGCCTCGGCCGACGTGATGCGCCGCTCGGACGTGTACGTCTTCTGCCTGTTGCACTACCAGCACAAGCAGACCCTCGATCCCCTGTCGGTGGATACGTGCGACACGGCGGACAGCGGATGGACGGTGCCCGCATGGGGCGCATCGAGGCCGCACCGGAATGGCGTGGCGACGGCGGGTGCGGGAGGGGCCCGTTGGGGGCGGGGCAAGTTCCGGCACGGATGCACGAGGTGCGCCCTCGAAGGAGCGCGAGAGGTGATCGACGCTGCCGGGGACTCGGGCCGTACCGCGCACGCCAGCCCTCGCCGCGCTCCCTGGACAGACGGCACGTGGCCATCTGGTCTCGGCGGAGGGCGCTGACGTGGGTCGCTATCCGCAACCTCGGGGGAAGGCTACGCTGTTCGTACTGGCCCCAGCCCCCGGCAGTGATGCTTTGTTCCGCTCCGGGAGGCCCGCCGTGTTCGTTCTGCTTCTCATCCTGATCGTGGTCTTGTTCGGCCTCGGCTTCATCAACCCCATCTGGTGGGTGGCCGCGGCCGTGTTGGTCTTCGGCGCCACCCGGCACGGCCGCGATCGCGGGGGAGGGTGGATCCGTGACGACGGTTCCGATCTCGGGGACTACCGGGACTACGAGAACCGCCGGGATCGTCAGGACCGCTGGAACCGTCGCTACAGCCGTCGGCACCGGGCGCGCTGGAGGCGCGAGGACCGGCGGGACCATGAACGCCGCGGGTGACCGATGAAGTTGCCCGGCATCCAGAGATTCCGGGGCGGCTTCAGCCACACCGGACGCACGGAGATCGCGGAGAGGCAGATGCCATGCATCGCACAACCTTGCTCCCGGAGAATGGGTGGGATCTGGCGGCTGAGGCCTCGGCGGAGAATGCCACCGGTCAGGATGTCGTCGCACTGCGCGCCGAGAATGATCAGCTGCGGCGGGCACTGGCCGGCCGTATCGTCATCGATCAGGCGTGCGGCATGGTGATGATCCTTGTCCCCTGCCGCCGTGGACCGGCCAGGAACCTGCTGGTTGACATCTCGCGGCAGTGCAACACCAGTCTTCCGGACGTGGCTGCGGCCATGATCGCTGCCTGGGAGGGGGAGCCGCTCTCGCCGCTGATGCAGCGGGCGCTGCGGCGTGCGCTGCGGCGGCTCTACGCGGAAGACCGAGGATGTGACTCACCACCGGCGGACGAGCCGTCCGGAAGGAGAAGGTCATGATTCACGCAGCCGACGTCCGAGAATGGCGCAACCGCGATGTCGTCGACACCGAGTCGCGCAAGATCGGTGTTCTCGAGGCGGTCTATGTGGACACCACCACCGATGAGCCGGCCATGGCCACGGTACGGACCGGGCTGCCCACCCGGCATCGTCTTGTCTTCGTCCCCATTGGGGACGCGATCGTCGGGCCGGGCTATCTCAGGGTCGGTTATGTCAGAACGCTGGTGAAGCAGGCCCCTTCGATCGGTACCGACGATGTGCTGCCCGCCGAGCAGGAGGAAGCGGTCTTCAAGCACTACGGACTGCCCTACAAGCCCGGTGCGGCCGGAGAACGGCAACTGGCGCGCCGCTGACCCCCTATGGATGGGATGACTGCCTGTGAGGTACGCACCATGCGCCAGCTGACCACGCCCCGCGAAGAACAGCGGTTGTTGACGGCCGCGGCGTCGGCGGAGGAATCGGCTCTGCTGACCGAGGTCGTCGAACTACGCGCCACGAACGAGCAGTTGGGACGCGCGCTGGCGAGCCGTGCGGTGATCGACCAGGCCCGCGGCATGGTGATGGCCCTGGCCCCATGTCCCAGCGACAGGGCCTGGGACCTGTTGGTGGACGTGTCGCAGCACTGCAACATCAAGCTCCGGGACGTGGCCGCGGCCCTGGTCGCCACGACCAAGGACGAGGCGCTCCCGGAACCGATACAGCGGGAGCTGCGCCGAGGGCTGCGGTGCCTCCGTCCGGCAGACCGGCGGTGACGGCATGCGGGCCCAGCGGACGGCACCGGGAGCTGTGAGCTCAACTCTCCGGTGCCTTCGTCCCGGACGGCCGTCGGACGCCTCCGTTGTGCAGCCCACCTCGCGGAACTCAAACTCCGGCCTGCCCCTTCCCTGCCCCCGAAGCCGTTGAGCAGGCAGAACGCTCGAAGAGCGCCACCCCGCCGACGGCGTCACCGCGGCGGCAGGTAGACGGTGAGCGTACGTGTCGCTTTGTCGAGGTGGAGTGTGTCGGCGGCCGGACTTACTTCGCCGTCACGGGTGTAGTCCTCTTCCTCGCTCATTCCGTCGATCCGCAGCCGGGTGACCGTGGTGGCCTGGTAGACGCGGGAGCGGGCGAGAGTTCCGGTGAGGAAGGCGGCGACGAGCCGGGTGCGGGCGAAGGGGTGGCTGCCGTCGACGGTGCGGATGTCGAGGAGTCCGTCGTTGAGGCTGCGGCGGTAGGAGGGCGCGAAGCCGGGCGGGTCGTAGCGGCTGTTGCCGGCGAACAGCAGCCACAGCCGTCGGTGCCGCCCGTCGACTGTGACCTGGCTGGGGGTGCCGTCGGCGAGAACGCGGAGCAGGCCGATGCACAGGGCGGGCCACTTGCCCAGGCGCCTCTCGCGGGCTTCCCGGGCCCGGACGAGTTCGGGGTAGGCGCCAATACTGAAGGTGTTGAGGAAGTACGTGCCGGCACCGTCTGCGGAGGTGACCCGGCCGAGGTCGACGGCTCCGCCGGAACCCGCCTCCACGGCGCCGGCGGTGGCCTTCAGGGTCGCCAGTCCGAGGTCGGCGGCGAAGTGGTTGAGGGTGCCGGCGGGGAACACGGCCAGTGGCAGTCCGCTCTCGGTGGCCCGGACTGCTGCCGCGTTGACCGTCCCGTCGCCGCCGACGACGCCGAGCGCGCCACCCCGGGCTTGCACGTCCTTGGCGGCTTGGTCGAGTACCAGGTGCAGGTCGACGCCACTCGCGCAGAGCCGTATGTCCGCCATCGGCAAGAGGATCCGTAGTTCGGCTTCGGCCGGGGTGTCGCCGCCCGCATCGCTGTTGACGACGGCGATCAGCCCCAGACCCGCGGGAAGGGCGGGGACGGGTTCGTTCGGCCGGGCGGTGTCGGCTGGTTCGTCCACGTGCAGCGGCCACCAACGGCAGGTCGCCACAGCGATACCGATCCCGAGTGCGGCGCCCGCGAGGACGTCATCGGATGAGCACGTGCTGGTGCGGGCGCGAAAGACGACGGATGCTGCGGCAAGGGGGACGAGCGCGGTGCCCAGCCAGGGCGACTCCAACGTGACGGCTGTGGCGAAAGCCGCGACGGCGGCCGCATGCCCGGACGGCAACGCCCGGGTGGCGGGCCGAGGCAGAAATCGGTGGCTGGAGGCCGACTTGGCGGCGGTGCCGACGGCGGCGGAGGCCAGGGCCAGCGAGCCGGTGCCGCGCAGGGCGGCACGGCGTGCTCCACGCTTGCCGGACAGAGCCATGACGGCCGCACCGGCCAGCCACAGCAGCATGGGGCGGGTCGACGCGACGCGCGCGAAGAGCCGTGCATCGAGTCCGCGGAGGTGTCTCATGGCGACTGCGTACCCGTAGCGGTGGCGACCACGCGGCTGCCCGCCGACACGAATCAGCCAACGACGCCTGCCGCGCTGCCGGTTGACCATCAGGTCCGGACAGGACCGCCCAGGGTCGTCCCGTTCGGCTGGGCCGGCGGGGCTGTCCGGGCGGGGACGGCCCGTGGTGGGGGGGCCGGCTGGAGAGCGCGCCGGGTCCTCCGACGCGCCACGTTCGCCGCCCGCGCGTCCCGTAGGCAGCCGCGGTTGCGTGGCGCGGAACTTGTTTGAAGGCGGGCTGTCCGGGAACCCGTCCGCGGTGCTTCAGACCGGAGGCACGCCCGTGGGAGCGGCTGTCTCTGCTCCCCAGTGCGCTGCGGTCTGCCAGCTCCCACGGTGAGCGATGCCACCGATCAGGGAGACGCGCCCATGCCGCACGAACGCACGCAGGGCTTGCGAAGCGCACGTTCCTTTGCCGACGCCCCGGACACCGATGCCGCCTTTCGCCGTATCGCCGCCCTGCCGGAGGGCCCGGAGAGGACCGCGCTGCGGCAGGAAGTGGTGTGCGCCTGGAGGCCGATGGCCGTACGGCTCGCCCGGCGCTTCCGCCATCGCGGCGAGACTTTCGAGGACTTCAAACAGGTTGCCCAACTCGGCCTGGTCAAGGCGGTGACCCGCTTCGACCCCAGTCCCGGCACCGCTTTCCCGGGCTTCGCCATACCGACGATCCTCGGCGAAGTGAAGCGGCACTTCCGTGACGAACTCCGGGTCGTGCATGTGCCGCGGCGTGTACAGGAACTGCGCGGCCGGGTCAGCTCCGCCGGCAATGAGTGCTCGTCGCGGGGCGGCCACGAACCCTCCGTCCACGAGATCGCAGCGCACAGCGGCCTGTCCGAGGCGGAGGTACGACTGGGCCAAGAGGCGCTGGAGAGCTTCGCCGCCCTGTCCCTGGACGCCGTGCCCGGCCACTGCGCGGACAGCCACCCACTGACCGACACCCTCGGTGGCCCGGAACCCGGCTTCGACATGATCGTCAACCGTGAGGCGCTCCGCCCGCTGCTGCGGGAGCTGCCCGAACGCGAACGGCAGATCCTCTGCATGCGGTTCTTCTGCGAGATGACACAGCACCGCATCGCCCTGCAACTCGGCATCTCCCAGATGCACGTCTCCCGCCTGATCACCCGCACCTGTGGACGCCTGCGCGGCCATGTCATGGCTGAGGCCAACGATCGGAGGAGGGCACCGTGACAACGTCCCGGACGCACGGGCAGCGCCGGGCCGCCAGGCCCAAGAGCCGCCACTCGGCGGAGAAGCAGACGCTGACCGCCGCCGGGCGGGCGGGCTTTGCCGCACGCGGCGTGGTGTACGTCCTCATCGGTGTACTGGCCGTCCGGATCGCCCTCGGCAGCGGCGGCGGGACGGCGGACCGCGAGGGCGCGCTGGCCCAGGTCGCGGCGCAGCCCTTCGGCAGGACCATGCTGTGGGCGCTGGTCGTCGGCTTCGGCTGCATGGCGTTGTGGCGGGGCGCCCGCGCGGTCCTTGGCAGGGGGCCTCGACGCAAGGCGCCCTCGCGAGTGCTTGACGGCGGACGGGCGCTCTTCTACGCCGCCATCTGCTCGGCCACGGCCGCGTACGCAGCCGAGGGCGGCCAGGGCTCCAGCGGCAACGCGCAGTCGCAGGACTGGACGGCATCGGCACTCGAACTGCCCTACGGCCAGGTGCTGGTGGGTGCCGCGGGCTGCCTCCTGATCGGCATCGGTGCGGTACTCGCCGTCCGGGCGGCCATGCGGCGCTTCCTGCGACAGCTGGACACCGGCACCATGAGCCACCGTACGAAGCAGGTCGTCACCGCTCTGGGCGTCGGCGGAGGCGTGGCACGGGGCATGGTGTTCGCCGCGGCCGGGATCTTCATCCTGGTGGCAGCCGTCCGCTTCGACCCGGACGAGGCCAAGGGCGTGGACGCGACGCTCCGCAGCTTCACACAGACACCGGTGGGACCATGGCTCCTGGTTGCCGTCGCGATCGGGCTGGTTCTCTTCGGAGTCTTCTCCTTCGCCTCGGCCCGCTGGCGCCGCCTGTGAGTGCTCCACGCGTCAGTGGGCCGGGCGTCGGTGGGAGCGCGATACCGAGCGTACGAGCAGGTACAGCACGGCGGCGATGAGGAGCAGCACGCCGATGGAGAGCAGATACAGCATGCCGTCGACGACAGCGCCGATGACGACCAGCGCGATGGCGCCGCTGAGAAGAACCAGGAAGAAGGCCATGGTGCTACGCCTCCCGGGGTCGTGGCGGATGGGCGGACGAGAGGTCGTCCACCCAGTAGTGCGGTGCCCTCCGGACACGCACATACCTCAACTTCGGGGTAAACGCAACCCATGGCGGTGGCGTGCCGGGCAGAACGGTTCTACCGTGAGGACAGGAAGCAGATCCCGGAGCACGTCATGATCATCCTCGGACTCGTCATTCTCGTTGCCGCGGCGGTCATCGGTGCCGCCGGGGTTCTTTCCAACAGTGGCAGCGCCCACGATTTCACCGGCGGATTCTCCGTCTTCGGAGTCGACGTCACCGGTTCCACCGGCACCCTCTTCCTCTACGGCATCGTCGTCGGGGCGGCGGCTCTGCTCGGGCTGATCCTTATGCTGACCGGTACACGCCACGCCACTCGTCGCGGCCGCACCGCACGTCGCAGGCTCAAACAGCCTCAGCGCGAGACTTCCGGGACCGAACAGGAACGGGACGTTCTGATCAACGAACGCGGCTCCGCCCGCGCGCAGACGGCGCAGGCGGAGGGGGCTGACGAAGACCCCGCCGGCCCGGTCGAACGCCCCCGTCGCAAGGACCACTGGTTCCGCCACCGGGCCGCCCACTGACGATCCAGGTCGGCCGCTCTCATACGTCGGAAGGCCGTGCGGGTCCTCCGCTGGATGCCTCTCTTCTGGGCTGTGGGATACGCAGGGAGTGGGTGTTTCTCATGGAATGGCTGAGAAGGCTGCCGGTGATCGGAAAGCTGATGCGTACGCACGCTGGGCGGGCGTTCGAGCGGCTGGATGCAGTCCACTGGGCCCGGCTCGCCGCGGCCATCACCTTCACCAGCTTCGTCGCGCTCTTTCCGCTGATCACCGTGGGCGCGGCGATCAGCGCCAAGCTGCTGAGCGACGACCAGCTCGGGGACCTCCAGGACGAGATCGCCGACCAGGCGCCGGGCCTCTCCGACCTGCTGGACCTGGACGGTCTCGTCGCGCATGCCGGATCCGTAGGGCTGATCGCGGGCGCGCTGCTGCTCGTGATCGGCATCAACTGGGTCGGCGCCCTGCGCGGGTGCCTGCGCGCGGTGTGGGAGAAGGAGCAGGACCCGGGTAATCCCATCCTGCTCAGGGTCAAGGACGCCGTCGTGCTGGTCGGTCTCGGCGCGGTCGGGCTGGTCGCGATCGGCAGTTCGGTGTTCGCCAACATCGCCGTCGGCTGGGCCGCCGACGAGGCCGGCATCGAGGGCGGGGCGGGACGGGCCCTGCTGTTCTTCGCCGGCCTGGCCATCGCCCTGGTTGTCGACTTCCTCCTGCTGGTCTACGTGCTCACCCGGCTGCCGCAGGTGCATCCCGGCCGGCGTGCGGTCGTGGTCGCCGGGCTGATCGGTGCGGTGGGCTTCGAACTGCTCAAGTGGCTGCTGACCGGCTACCTGCAGGGCGTTGCGGGGAAGAGCATGTACGGCGCTTTCGCCGTGCCGGTCGCCGTCGTGCTGTGGATCAACCTCATGGCCAGGCTGCTGCTGTACTGCGCCGCTTGGACAGCGACCGAGACGGGGCCGGCGGTGCGGTCCGGCGAGACAGCCGAGGGCGAGGGCCCGGAGCCCGACATCAGCCCCGCAGCCGCCGCGCCACAGCGGGCGTCAGCCGGCAGCGGCGCACCAGCAGCACCGCGCCTCCAGAAGCACGGCCCGTGATCCGAGCGTGGTTCTTCATACTCGGGCAGCCGCGTGCGGTCACCGCCTCGGCGACGGTGTCAGGGCACCAAGCCTGGGAGAGGTTCGGAGTCGTCGATGAAGGCGCGGGCCAGTTCGGACAGGCGCCGGTTGTGGGCGCGGGCGTAGCCGCGCAGCGCGGTGAAGGCCTGTTCCATGTCGATGCAGGTGAAGACCACGGGAGAGGGCCAGTGGATGGCCGCGCTCCGCGCGTCAGGCAGAGGCGCCCAAGTAGGCGCGTGCCCACTCCAGCCGAAGTCGGATCGAATACAGGGCCTGCTCGCCCAAGTCCCCATCCGGCTCAGCGAGACGACGCTCCAGGGCATCGCAGTACTCACCGATCACGACAGCCTCCCGCCAGCGCCCGGCCTCCTCACGCATCACCAGCCGCGAGCCGCTCAAGCAGCGCGCACTGCCGTTCGTTCGGAGCAGGCCCGTCGTTCCACAGCCTCCAGCCCACACCGCACAGGCACGCCCTGTATAGACCCGAAAGAACGGCGCCTTGCCGCCGGAGTCCCGCTGGGCCTTCCGGCTGCATCATCGAGAGCCTCACCAGTCCTCGACGCGTCACCGACTCTGGTCAGCCTGAAAGTACTTGAGCTACAGGTCAGGACCCCTTAGCCACCGGCTCCAGAATCGCCACGCACTCCACGTGATGAGTCATCGGAAACATGTCACCCTGGACGCAATGGTTAAAACAGCAGGTCAGAGAGGCTTTCGGATCCCAAATGCGGGCTAGCAGGCGCCCGGAGCGTCAAATGAGCGTCACGGCCGTACGTCGGTTCGGCACGAACAATCTGGTGATGAGGATCGCCGTACTGGGAACTGGCAACACGCCGACGCGCTCGCCACCCACTGGGTGCGGGCCGGGCATGAGGTGACCATCGGGGGACGGGACGCACACAAGGCGGAGCGGCTCGCGACGCGCATCCGAGGCAGCACGAATCCTGCCAGTCTGCGCGCGGCGGCCGACTCCGGTCAGGTGGTGTTGACCGCGCTGCCATTCGGGGCAGGAGGCGACGCGGCCCGGGACCTGCACGCGGCTCTGGATGGCAAGGTGCTGATCGACTTCTCCAACCCGGCCGGGCCGGGCTTCCGGCAGCTGACGGGAGGAGGTTCCTCAGCCGCGCAGCAACTGGTCGTGGCGGCGCCAGGAGCCCACGTGGTCAAGGCTTTCAACCTCTGCCACCAGGACGTATAACGCCAGTGGTCGCCCGCGCCCAGAGTGCGCTCATAGTCCGGCGCCCGAACCGTCACCGGCAGCCCTTTCCACCAGGGCGGCGCCGACGAGCCCGGCACCGGAGCGAGCGCGGCGCCGTTTTCTCCTCTGCCTCGGTCGTGGGGGGTCACGGCAGTGGACTCGGCCGCGGAGACTGCCAGGGCCTCGACCAGTTCCTCCCGCGCGATCACCCGCCGGTCCAGCTCGATCTTCGCGGCCTCCAACACCTCAGCCAACCGCACGACTTCCTCCCGCAAGCCCTCCACACGAACGCTGCCAGCCGCCTCTCGCTCCTCCAGCATTCCCAGCACCGACGCCACCGCGCCCCCTCGACCATGAAGCGGACACAAGACGTCGCGATGCCTCCCCCAACCCAAGCGAAACCATGCCTGATCAGCAGGAATCGAGCGTTCACGTTCGATTGACATACGGCTTCTCACGTCAGCCTGGCAGAGAGGGAACCCCCAGGATGCGCTCCACCTCAAGCGCGAGGTCCCTGACGACCGCCTCATCGACCACGTCAGATCGTGAGATCAAGGAGTAGTCGACATCTTTGTGCGAAGGCTGCCACGCCCACAAAAACCTACGCCAGTACCGTGGGGCCGGTTCGTCGATGGACAGTTCTCGTAGGCCGACAGCCTCAGGGGTAACCGCGGTCCGATGCGCCTGGTTGATCTTCAATAGGGCTGGATCGCCGCACTCCATCGCGATCTTCTCGAAAGGGATGGCAGCGTATGGCCGACTCCGCTTGAGTCCCGCTGACAACTCTGCCATCACAGCACTCACGGGGCCTTCCTGGACTC
The DNA here is from genome assembly GCF_030499515.1 of Streptomyces sp. DT2A-34. Lineage (NCBI taxonomy): Bacteria > Bacillati > Actinomycetota > Actinomycetes > Kitasatosporales > Streptomycetaceae > Streptomyces > Streptomyces sp. DT2A-34. The sequence continues at coordinate 2,167,809 of NZ_JASTWJ010000001.1, forward strand.
TCAGGCGGACTACTCGGGTCGACACCAAGAAACCTAGGACCTCCCGGGTCGCGCGCACCTCACGGTTGGCGGTATCGGTGCCGATCAGCCAGTCCCGGTCACCGGTCACCCGCGAAAGCGCGAGCGCTGACGTAGCCGCCAGCGCGGTGAAGAGCGGCGTCCGAGCCTCCCGCGCCAAGCCTTGGGCCGCACGGAACGCCTTCTCACTGAGCCGGAAGGTATTGGTCCTCATTTCGTAGGCCGCCGGTTCCGGGCGGTTGGGGGACACCGGCTGTGCCAGGAGCGGAGGCCGGTAGCCCTCGAGCTCACGCCGCCAGTGGCTCAACGCCTCGTCCCCGACGCTGGCCCACGCCGCATGTTGGCTGGCTGTCAGGGTAGACGCCCTCGGAGCCGGTTCGACAATTGCCTCGCCGTCCGTGCCCACGGTGGCCTCATGTATTGCCTTCAGGTCCCGCCACAGCACACCCAAAGACCAACCGTCGTAGATGAGATGGTGAATGGCGAGTATCAGGTAAGTCTGCGTGGAGTCAGCAATGAGCCTGGTCCGGAAGAGAGGCGCGCACGGAAGCGGATAGCCGTAACGGACGTCGCGAGCGAGTTGCCGAATTTCGTCCAGGTTAGCGCGGTGCTCGAGCGGTGGGATCGAGGATTCGCTGTCGTCGAGTTCAACGAGCGTTCCAGAACCCGGGTCGTAAGCGAGTCGGAGCGATTCGTGTCGCCGCCAGAGCAGCTCAAGATCTCGACGTATGGTCCCAGGGTCCGTGCCGTCTGCCACGACGAAGAGGAAGACCGCATCATAGAAGTGCGCGGCCTCGGGATTCCGGCCGATCTTGGCCATTAGATCGAGCTGTACGTAATTGAGAGGGAGACCGGACCCTGACAGTGCGTTTGTTTGTTTTATGTGATCCATGATGCGAACCAGACTACTAAAAATCTTCGATGACTCATCGATGGTCTTCGAAGATAAGGGGGCGGCGAAAAGTAGGCGGCCGACGCTCACATCGCGCACCTATCTGCACGCCTGCCCACAGCTGATTACCGAAGCCGGACCTTCTCAGTTCGAAATGTCCTCTGGATTAAGGTGCTCGACACGGTTGACCCAGTCAACGCTGGCGGGTCCGTCACCAAATCTCAGTGACAGATGCCCGGTGTTGTCCAGCCGAAAGCGTTGCCACGGCGGTCCGTCCCAGCCAAGCACCGCCGCCAGCACGAACTGGCTGAAGTGCTGATGGGTGACCACGAGTACGACGTCGTCCGGCCCGTGCGCCTCGCGTAGTCGGGCGAGCAGGCGTTGAGCGCGGGGGACGGCCTGCTCGTCCTGGGTCTCGAGCCCACCACTCCACGGCTCGTCGGAGGAGTGGAAGAGGCCGGGCGGCGCCTCGACAGCCGGACAGTGCTGGAGAAGTTCCATCAGCGTCGCACCCGGACGGGCCTGGCGAGTGCGCATCGGAGGGTCGAACACGTGGATCCCGCCGACTTCGTAGGCATCCGGGTGCAACAGCACAGGCCGCCGTGCGGCGTCGGCGAGCGGACGGACGGTCTGCACTGCCCGTGTCGTCGGGCTGGCGTACAGGTGCGTCGGTGTGAAGGGAGTCCGCTCGTCAAGCAGTGCCCTTCCCAATGCCTCAGCCTGCCGCATGCCGAGAGCGGACAGCGGTGGGTCGGGCACCCGGCCCAGGTAGTGACTCACGTCTGGGGCGATTTGCTCGTCGGTTTGATTCCTCCCGAGTCCGGCTGCCATTGCCTCTGCGAGCCGGACGTTATTGGTGGACTGACCGTGACGGACGAGAATGAGCTGCATGCAATCACCGTTCCGCTGACCTTATCGACCCGTGACCAGGAGCTACCCGACTACGCAATGACCCACTGGCTCGCCGTCGTGTTGGGGAATCGGACCTCGCGCTGCACGCTGCGGCGGGTGCCGTGTGCCCTGCCGGCAGCTCAGCGCGGCACACGGCACTCAAGAGGTTGCGTAGCCCTTCTCTTGGATGCCGTAAAGCTCGGCATAGCGTCCGCCCTTGTCCATGAGATCGGCGTGGCTGCCGACCTCCACAACCTGTCCATGATCCATTACTACGATCACATCCGCCGAAGTGACCGTGGAAAATCGGTGGGAGACCAGGAGGGTGATCGCCCCGCTGCGTGTGGCGATTGCCCGTGAGGCGGTGCTGAACTGCTCAAAGATGGCGTGCTCGCTAGGCGCGTCGATAGATGCCGTGGGTTCGTCGAAGACGGCCAGGAGCGGATTCTGGCGCATGCTGGCTCGCGCGAGAGCGATGCGTTGCCACTGCCCCTCGGAAAGCTCGATGCCACCGACCTCCGATCCCACCACCGTGTCGAGCCCCGCAGGTAGTTTCGACAGCATGTCGCCGGCCTGTGCGCCACCGAGCGCACGGTCGATCGCGGCGTCATCGTCCATGCTCGACAGATCCCCCAGCCCGATCCCGACCCGGACCGGCACATGGAACCGGCCGAAGTCCTGGAAGGCTCCGGACATGCGCGCGCGCCAGGCGACGGTGTCCACCTCGTCCAGGTCCTCACCATCCACCAGGATGGCGCCCGAGGTGGGTTCGTAGAACTTGCAGAGCAGCTTCACCAAGGTCGTCTTGCCCGATCCGTACTCACCGACGAGTGCCACGGTCGAGCCTGCTCGCAGTGACAGCGAGATGTTCCGGAGGCTCGGCGACTGCGCGCCGGCGTAGGCGAAGCTGACGTTTCGCAGTTCAATGCCGTCCACGAGCCGTTCGGGCGGTAGCCGGTCGGCCGGCCTTCTCGTCGCGGCCTGTCGTGTTTCGCGGAGCCACAAATACGGCTCGATCATTCGGGAAGCGCTGGACACCGTGGCGAAGCTGTCGACGGTTGTTGCGATCGACTGCCGCAGCGTCGTGGCGACGACCACGGTGAGCGTGATGTCTCCGAGGTTGACACTGCCGTTGACCGCCTGCGAGACGGTCCAAATCAGTCCCGCCAAGAAGCCGCTGGCGTAGCACGCCCACCCAGCGGTGCTCCACACGCTCGCGCGAAACTGCGCGCGGGAACGGCGGGACATGAGCGAGTCCCAGGTCGACCGCTGTCGCTGGAGCAACTCGTCCGCTACCCCGGCGGTGCGGATCTCCTTCACGTATCGAGCGTTGGTGAGGATCCCGTAGAGGTGCTGCTGATGACGGTACATTTCCGCCGTCTCCAGATCCGTGGCCTGAACGACACGCTGCCCTCGGGCGTCACACCAGACAGGAACGGTCGCGAGCAGCGCAAGCAGCCCCAGCCACGGGGTGACAGCGCCCAGGAGGACCACCATGATGAGTACCTTCAGCATGTTGGAGCATGCCGTGAGGAAGGTCCACAGGCTGGCTGCCAACGGTGTGGTCCCGCCTCTGACGAGGGTCACTCGGTCGAGATAGTCGCTTCTCTCAAGGTGCTCCATCCCTTCCATGGCCGAGATGTCGCGATGGATCTCAGGGTGGAGCACGAGCCGTCCGAAACGGTCGGACGTCGTGCGCACGAGCGCGTCCGTCGCGTCCTGGCAGGAGATGCTGAGCGCATACGCTACGGCCGCCAGTGCCGCAGCGGTTACCGCCCGCGTAACGTCGCCCTCCGTGCTGGCGTTAACGGCTGCCCACACCGACAGTGCCGTGGCAGCCACGACGAATGTGGAGATCGTCAGGGCCGCCAGCGAGGCGGCCGTGTAGCCCGGCATCAGCCGGCCACACCGCCTCAGCATCTCCCACCTGATCGCCAGTCGCTTGGTCACGCGTCCTCCTCGAGCATGGTGAAGCCCTTGTTGAAACGCTCGGCTTGAATCCTGAACATGTGCGCGTAGTGCCCGTCGAGCCGCATAAGGTGCTCGTGCGTCCCTGCCTCCTCGATCCTGCCTTCGCGGAGAAGAAGGATGCGGTCGGCATCGCGGATCGTGGACAGTCTGTGGGTGATGAGGAGCGTCGTCGTGGTCCCGCGTCGAGCGTTGAGGCGCATAAACGTCTGCCGCTCGGTGTCCACGTCGAGATGGGCCGTGGGCTCGTCGAGGACCAGCAGACCCGGCGCCCCGCCCAGCCCCATCAGGGCCCTGGCCAGCACCACCTGTTGCCACTGCCCACCGGACAGGTCGACTCCGCCCTCACGGTTACGCGACACCATGGAAGCCAACCCGCTAGGCAGCCGGTCGATGACCGGCTGCAGTCCGGACTCCGCGATAGCCGCTACCAGGGCATCGCGGTCCGCCGGCAGTTTGGACTGCCCGAGCACGATGTTGTCCTCGAGCGTGGACTCGTACTTGATGAAGTCCTGGAATACGGCGGAGATCCGGCTTTGCCAGACGGACTGCGGGATGCTTGCCAGGTCAACCCCGTCGACGAGGATGCGACCAGAGCTCGGGCGGTAGAGCTGGGTCAGTAGCTTGACGAGGGTGGACTTGCCAGCGCCGTTGAGTCCCACCAGTGCAACGGTGGCCCCCGCCGGGATCTCGAAGGAGACGTCTGCCAGTACGGGCGGCAGGTGCGGGGCATAGGCGAACGACACGTCCTCGAACACGATGTGAGGGGGCCCGCCGATAGGGCGCCGAGCTGCGGGCAACGACGGAACCGCAGTGTCCGGGGGTTGGGGAAGGCTGCGGTCGTCAGGGTCCGCCAAAAGCGTCCGCAGTTCCTGCGTGGCGTTTCGGAGATTCGTCGAGCCCGACATCTCGATGAGGTCCCAGCTCGACGAGGTCGCCTGGTGAAGCGACCAGCTGCCCATCAGCACCGCGGTCAGCACCCCTACGGACGTCTCGCCAAGTGCGGTCGAGTGCGCCGCCAGGACGTACGCAGGCACCAGGCCGGCGACGATGAGCGCGAACTGAGTCCACTCGGATCTGACCAACCGGATGGCGTAGGTCCACAGCGGGAGGTTCGCCTTGAGAATGTGCGAGTGCATGGTCTTGACGGTCCAGTCGGCCAGGCCGAACAGTCGGATTTCCTTGGCCTCCGGTCCCACTGTGGCGCGCCGCCACACGTCGGCTGGTGCCTCGCCACCGGCGGCCCACTTCCAGCGGGCGGCAACGCCGAATGCCTCCCGCTTGCGCAGGAACCGGTTGATCAGTGCCGGCACAGCCACGATGGGCACCAACCACCACGCGTACCAGCACAGCGCGAGAGCCGCCGTGGCCGCAGCGGCCACGTTGACCAACCACCTGAGTTCTGCCGTCGCGCCCTTGGCGGGAGTGGCCTCGAACCCAAGCATGGGATCGGCCGCGACCTCGCGCAGCAGCGTGTGGGTCCCGGATGCCTCGAGGGCGACCACGTCCAGGGTGGACGAGGCCAGCCTCGCAACCTCGGTGCGGTGTGCCCCGTCGATGGCGGCCGATGCCGCGAAGGTGAGGCTCGGGGTCCATGCGTCCGCCAGGTGCCCCGCTATCAGAAGCACGCCGAACAGCGCCAGAGGGCCGATCACCGGGTCAAGCGAGCCGATGGCGTCGGCGCGCTGTACCCCGCGGACCGTCAGTCCGAGGGAGACACCGACCAGCGGTGGGGTCGTGCAACGGATCAGGAGCACGACTGCCAGCAGCACGGTGCGGCCTCGCGGCACGTCGCGGAAGAGGCCGAGCAGGTCTCGACGGTCCGCCCAAGTGTGTCGGGGTGGTCTCGTCTGACGACTCTGCAACTGAGCGTCAAATTGCGTTTCGGTCACGGCTGTATCTCCTGCCACGGCGTCCATCCGTCAGTTCGCACGGCGATGCCCCTCCAGCGGCAGCGTGGAGGAGGCGCCCAACCACGCCCGCACGGACGCCGGAGTCTGGTCCTTCCACTCTGCCTCGACGTAGGCCAGGGCACCCTGCCTGCTGTCGGGCCCGTGCACCGTACGCCACCCACCCGGCAGGGGTTCGTCGGCAGCCCACAAGCTGTGATGACCCTCAGCGTTCACCACCACCACGAAGCGATCCACGTCAGATCTCCTCGGCAGTCCTCGACGAGACGAGCGTGACGAGCCCGCCGGCTGTCGGGTTCGCGAAGACGTCGTCGACCTCGAGTCGCACCCCGAACTCGTCCTCGATCCGCGACACAAGCTCCAGAGCGGCGAGCGAGTCGCCGCCCATGGCATAGAAGTCCGCTTCGGCGTCGTCGGGTCGGTCACCGAGGACCGCGGTCATTATCGTCAGGATCGCGGTCAGGAATCTCTCGTCGGGCACGGTCGCGGTCCCGGTGGCGGCACCGGTGCTTGGCATCGCGCCGGTGACCGGCTCGTCCGCAAGGCCGGTGCCGATCGGGCTGGCGCCGGGTCGGATGGGGCCTGCAAGGGCGGCCCGAACCATAGCGGGGGGCCGAACGTCGTCGTGCCAGTAGCGGCTGAGGGCGAACGGGGAGCCGGGCAGATGCACGGTCACGACATCGTCGTAGAGGCCGCGCCAGAGCACGTCATGGCCGAGCGCCCAGGCTGTCACGAAGTCTGCCATAAGGCGCGCGAGGAGATCGGTGCCCAGGTGCTGGTCCAGCATCGACGCGCCCCACGCCCCGGGCCGTGACGCCTGCGGCTCAGCCGGGGGATGGGCGTTCGACGGGGTCGGCAGCTCGGGCCGTGGCTCACCCACCACGAGAGACTCCAGTGCGGCCCCGTTGTGAACCGCTCCGGGATCGGTGGAGGCTCTATGCGTTGACTCCAGCCGCCGGTTGGGGCTGGTGTTGAGCGTAGTAGTTGGTCTCGTGCTCGTGGGGCGGGATGTCTCCGATCGCGGTGTGGAGGCGTTGGTTGTTGAACCAGTCGACCCATTCCGCGGTGGCAAGTTCGATGTCGGAGAGGCCCTGCCAGGGCTTGCGGGGCTTGATCAGCTCCGTCTTGTAGAGGCCGATCTGGGATTCCATGAGCGCGTTGTCCAGGGCGTCGCCGACGGTGCCGATCGAGGCGTCGATGCCGGCGTCGAGGAGGTGGGCGGTGAACGCGAAAGATGTGTATTGACTGCCCGCATCCGAATGGTGAACCAGGCCCGGTCCAGCAGGAGTTCCGGCACGGTCTCGACGCCACAGCGCCATGTCGAGGGCATCGAGGACGAGCTTGGCCCGTTTGCTGGTGGCGGCGGACCAGCCCACGATCGCGCGGGAGAACACGTCCACAACGAACGCGACGTAGACGACCCCGGACCAGGTGGCAACGTAGGTGAAGTCGGCCACCCACCGCTCGTTCGGACGTGACGCGGTGAAGTCGCGTTGCAGCAGGTCACCAGCCCGTTCCTGGCCGTCGTCCCGGATGGTGGTGCGGATCTTCTTCCCGCGGCGGGCGCCCTCCAGACCGAGATCACGCATCAATCGGGCGACGGTGCAGCGGGCCGCCGTTATGCCTTCGCGGTGCAGTTGCCGCCAGACTTTCCGTACCCCGTAGACGCTGAAGTTGTCCGTGTGGACGCGGCTGATCTGCGTTTTCAGCTCGGCGTCGCGGACCGACCGGGCGCTGGGGGTGCGGTTCTTCGCCGCGTAGTAGGTGCTCGTTGCGATCTTCAGTCCGTGGCTGGTCAGGACTCGGCAGATCGGCTCGACTCCGAACACCTGGCGGTGTGCGTCGATGAACGCTACGAGCGTTTCGACGGCCGGTCGAGCTCGGCCGCGAAGAAAGCCGACGCCGCTTTCAAGATCTCGTTGGCCCGCCGCAGTTCGGCGTTCTCGGCCCGTAGCCGCTTGATCTCCGCGGCCTCCTCGGACGTCGTGCCGGGCCGATGACCGGCGTCAACTTCGGCCTTGCGGACCCAGGTCCGCACCGTCTCAGCCGCACCGATGCCCAGCTTGGCTGCGACTGCCTTCATCGCGGCCCACTCGGTCGGGTAGTTGGGGCGGATCTCCGCGACCATGCGTACCGCACGCTCACGAAGCTCGGGCGGGTAGGGGGACGGACGTGCCATGACTCGATCCTCTCAAGGAATCGAGCCTCCATCAGACCCGGAGCGGTTCACTGGGATCCCAAGACGGTCAAGGAACGAGGCGCCCAAGCCCTTCTGCGTTTCCGCATGGACTTCCTGCTCCTGCTACCCCACGGCCAGCGGATTGTCCTCGAAGTCGACGGATCCCAGCACTACACCCGCGACCACGGCCGGACCCCCGACACCGCCAAGTACGCGGAGATGATGGCTGGCGACCGGGACCTCAAGCTCAGAGGCTACGAGGTCTACCGCTTCGGGCACGACGAGCTCCGGGACGAAGCCTCGGCCCTTAATCTCCTGGGCAGATTCCTCCCCGAGCTCTTCCAGCGCTACGGCATGAACAGCTAACAAGCACGGCCCGGCCGAACCATGGCGAATCCGCCGCTGCGGCACGTCGGCGTCAAAGTCTTCTCCGCCGGAGGCGGTTGAGCTCTTCCCGGCGGCTCGCGGCCACCCGGCGTAGGTGTGCGACTGTGTCGTGGTGTTGGTGGCAGTTCGGGGTGCACTCGGCGGTCATACCAGGCAGGCTGCCGGTTACTTGTGCGATCTCGTCGCTCGGGCTGCCCGTAAAGGCGAGGGCCTGATTGTGCTCGGCGATCTCGCAGTCGTCGCCGGCGTCCGTCATCTGCAAGTCAAGGCGCCCTGGTGCCCCTTCAGGGCCATCGAACCAGATTCGGCATCCTCGCTCCCCGTACGCGCAGGTACAGGTGCGCATATCCTCCTTGACCGCGATTCCACAGAGCGGGTGTGTCAGGCGCTCGATGATCACGTCGTGGTCCGTCCAGCGTGCACGGGCAAAGGTCAGACGAAACCCGTAAGTGTTGGTGTCCTTGGTGAAGCCGGCCATGTCCAGCCAGCCGGCTGCGGAACGGAACATCGGCAGCCGCCGCAGCAGGGCGCTTCCGAGGGCTGCTGTCTCCCGCCAGCCTTCTTCAAGCCAGCGGTGTTCGCGTGCGAAGGCCCGTTCGCCCGGCGTCAGACCGGGGTATCTGCAGGGGGACGACTCTCCGCACTCGGCCGCGGTCAGGTGCCTGATCTCCTCCGCCTGACTCCAGGCCCGATCGGGAACACCTTCGAGCCGGAGGCTTGCCGTCGTTCCGTGGAGTCCGACGTCGAGCCTGCCGTGGCCGGCGCCGACCAGGCGTAGGCCGCCGACCCCTCGCAGGTCGTCCTTGCCGCCGGACGAGAACAGTCCCCAGGCGATCAGCTCGGCCAAGCCTTCAGGGTCGGAGTCGGCCGCGAAGCGGATGACGGGACGCGGCTCGTCCGGGATGACCCGCACGATGCGAAGCGGTCGGGTGGTGTACGTGGTGGGGTACTCCAGCAATGCACGCAGGACCTGCCCTTCGAGGAACGCCTGATCGCCTCGGGCGGAGGGGATGAGAGGGCTTCCTTCCGGAAGCCGAGCAATGCGTTCCTTGGCGCCGGCCCAGGTTTCCCCGGTGTAGCGGCGGCACAGGTCGACCACGTCGCTCTTGGGCACGACGGTCTCCTTCGTGCGCTGCCGGATCCCAGCGCGGGAAAGAGTTGCTGCCAGCGAGAACGACGATCATGCACGGCATGGACGGAGCACTCGAGGGTGCCTGGGGCTTTCGACACGCTGCGCCATTGATCCGGACAGGCGCACGACGAGGGTTCCCTCAACCCGGACCGGACCGTAGAGGAGCCGTAGCGGACAATGCAAGCATTCACCCCCGTCCGAGTGAACGGCGCCGCCGGAATCACCAGTCAGGTACCCGTCGAGTACGAGACCAGCTAGATTTCTGCTGCGGCTGACCACCGCTCCCCGGAGATGCATCGGCCCTTCTTCTCTCCACGCTCGGGTGAACCGGTCCTCAGCAGCCCCCCTGCGCATCCGTTTGGATCTCAATTCCGCACGTCCTGGGCCGAGACGTTCAGGAGACCCATGAGCGCGATGCACCAAGACGTTTCCTTGCGCCGGCGCCTCTACACGGGGGAGAGCGTCCAACAGGCACGCCGGGCGATTGATTCGCTTGAGCCCGATGCGCCCCCGATCCCCTCGGCCGCCTCGTCGGCTCAGCAGTACTTCGAGGCTCGCGTGCTTCTCGGCCTCCTGGAGTTCCGGAACGTCTACACCCGTTACCCCCTCGGCATCACCGGGGTGCACCCAGAGCCGGACGGCATTGCCTTGTGCGTAGAGGGTGAAGAGCGGGCGGCCGAGATCCTCTTCAACCTCCTCCCCACGTACGTATCGGACCACGAGGTCCACGGTGTGCCGGGGCTTCGCATCACGCGGCGAGATCGCACGGCAATTGAACTGGGCGTGCTCGGCGAGCCCACCCGACTGCGACTGACCGGCCTGCCGGCGAGACTCTGGCGCAGCGCCATCGCGAGGATGCTCGACAAGTGGATCGACCCGGACGTCAAGCTCCTGTGCTGGAAGTCCTCACCGAAGGCATGGACAGATGCCGAGCGTGGGCATCAGGCTCAATGGGAGGGCCCCAGCGACCACTTCACGCAGGTGCAGCAGCGTGGTGCCTGGCTCGGCAGTGGGTTGCTGCGCCGAGCCGCCCTTCTGCACACCGTGTCCAACACGTTCCTCATTGACGGCTACGGCGGCGCTTCCGACGTGGCACGGCTGGTCCTGCGATCCTCCCACGTGCGCGGACAGGGGCCCGGGCCGCACAACATCGTCGCCGCCCTGACGTACCCGACATTCGGACTGCCTCTGCACCTCACGAGGTTCCGCGGTGACACCGACGAAACCTACGGCGGCGACCAGCAGTTCGTCCTGGGTGACGTCGGCAAGACGGCCATCCTCGATCTCCGGGCCACAACAGAAGGACCCCACTCCCGCCTGCAGCCGGAACTCTGGCAGGCAATCCTGCGCCGACTACCCGACACGGGCTTCGCGAGCAGCCTGTCCCCGGGCACCCTCGCCGGGCTCTGCGGCTTCGGAGCGGCCTAGGCGGTGTCTTCAAATGATCTTGAGTGGTGGATCATGGTCGGGTGATACGTCGACATGAACTGTCGGATGCCGAATGGGAGTTCGTCCGGCCGCTGCTGCCCGCATCGTTGCGGGGCAGGAAGCGGCTGGACGACCGCACCGTGCTCAACGGGATCGTGTGGAAGTTCCGTACCGGGACGGCCTGGCGGGACGTGCCCGAGCGGTACGGTCCGTGGGCCACGCTGCACACCCGGTTTCGCCGGTGGGCCCTGGACGGCACGTTCGAGCGGATGCTCCAGGCCGCCCAGTCGAGGGCGGACGCGAGCGGCGACATCGACTGGCTCGTGTCGATCGACTCAACCGTGGTCCGTGCCCACCAGCACGCTGCCGGGGCCCGAAAGGGGGCTCCGCAGCCCCGGACTCGGTCGGTCCCGAGGCGGCCTGACCAGCAAGATTCACCTGGCATGCGATGCCCTGGGACGCCCGCTCGCCTTCACCGTCACAGGCGGGAACACCAACGACTGCACCCAGTTCACCGCCGTGATGGACGCGATACGGGTGCCTCGCCTCGGGCCGGGACGGCCCCGTGTCCGGCCCGACCACGTCATCGGCGACAAGGGCTACAGCTCCAAAGCGATCCGGGCCTGGCTCAGGCGGCGGGGCGTCGGCCACACCATTCCGGAACGTTCCGACCAGATCCGCAACCGGCTCCGGCGCGGCCACCGCGGCGGGCGCCCGCCCGCCTTCGACAAGCAGCTCTACAAGCGGCGCAACGTGGTCGAACGATGCTTCAACCGCTTGAAGCAGTGGCGAGGCATCGCCACCCGCTACGAGAAGACCGCCGAGTCCTACCAAGCAGCCGTCACCCTCGCATCGCTCCTGATGTGGGCGTGACATTTGAAGACACCGCCTAGTACTGCAACGGTGCTTGTCGTGACTGCTGGCCAGGTTGGTCGTTGGTGTGGTGATGGGTGGGGACCTTGCTGATGTCAGGTTGTGGGCCGGTGAACTGACCGCTCTGCACGAGCGTTTCGTACACCGGTTCAGCAGGTCGGAGCCGAGGGAGTCGGCGCTGGCCTATATGCGCGGGTTGATCGCTCCGTTGGGACGGAAGAACGGCTGGACGCTGGCCGAGCAGGCCGGCCATTCAGGCCCGGACCGCATCCACCGGATGCTGAACCGGATCGAGTGGGACGCCGACGAGGTGCTCGATGACGTGCGTGACTACGTCGTCGAGCACCTCGGTGACCATGAGGCAGTCCTGATCGTGGACGACACGGGCTTCCTGAAGAAGGGCATGCGGTCGGCCGGGGTGCAGCGGCAGTACTCCGGAACCGCCGGGCGGACGGAGAACTGCCAGATTGGCGTCTTCCTCGCCTATGCGACCCCACGTGGACGGACACTGATCGACCGACGGTTGTATCTGCCCACGTCCTGGATGGAGGACCGCGAGCGGTGCCGCCGGGCCGGCATCGGTGACGACGTCGCCTTCGAGACGAAGGTGACCATGGCGAAGGCGATGGTCCGTCGCGCGATCGCGGACCGGATCCCGTTTCGGTGGGTGACTGCTGATGCCGCCTATGGCTTTTCCAAGGGCTGGCGCTTCGAGCTGGAGCAGGCCGATGTCTTCCACGTCATGGCCACCACCCGGCACGACACCGTCGTGACCCGCTGGGCGATCGACCACCCCATCCACGACCTGTTCAACGGCCTGCCGCGGCAGAAGTGGAAGCGCCGTTCCTGCGGCACCGGGGCTCACGGCCTGCGGATCTACGAATGGGCTCGCGTCGAGGTGCGGCCCTGGCACCGGCCCGATCGCCGCCACTGGGTCATCGCCCGCCGCAGCGTCAGCCGACCCGGGGAGGTCTCCTACTACATCGCCTACTGCCCCACCGAAACCACCCTCGACGACCTGATCCGCATCGCGGGCAGCAGGTGGGCCATCGAAAAATGCTTCCAGAGCGCGAAGCAGGAATGCGGCCTGGACGACTACCAGGTCCGCCGCTATCCCGGCTGGCACCGCCACATGACCCTGGCCATGGCCGCCCACGCCTGCTTGACCATCCTGCGAGCCCGCGAGCTGGACACCGACAAAGCAGAAACGGATCCTCCCAGCTCATCCATCTCAGCCTTGCCGAGATCAGACGACTGATCACCCGCCTCACCGACCGCCGGCCCGTCACTGCCGACCACATCCTGCACTGGTCACACTGGCGTCGACGACGCCAACACCAAGCCCGCGTCAGCCACTACAAGCGACGCGGACACAGCCCCTGAAAAGGGACTGTAAATCGTTCGGTGTAACTCCCGATCATGGAAGATGCACCGATGACCAGTGAGAACGTGGCCGAGCACGAGGTCGGCGAGTCGGCGGCGGCTGTGTCGGCGAAGGCCGTCGACGACCAGCTGATCGACGAGTTGGTGAGCCGGGCGCAGGCAGAGGGTCTGCAGCTGACCGGTGAGGGCGGGCTGCTCCAGCAGCTGACCAAGCGGCTGCTGGAGTCCGCCCTGGAGGGCGAGATCACCGACCACCTCGGCTATGACAAGCACGATCCGGCGGGCAAGGACGGCGGCAACTCCCGCAACGGCAAACGCTCCAAGACCGTGCTGACCGAGGTTGGGCCGGTGGAGATAGCCGTGCCCCGAGACCGGGACGGCTCGTTCGAGCCGAAGATCGTCAAGAAGCGGCAGAAGCGCCTGACCGGCGTCGACGAGATGGTGATCTCGCTTGCCGCGAAGGGCCTGACCACCGGCGAGGTCCAGGCCCACCTGGCCGAGGTCTACGGCGCCGAGGTCTCGCGGCAGACCATCTCCACCATCACCGACAAGGTCCTCGAGGGCATGGCCGAATGGCAAAGCCGCCCACTCGACGCCGTCTACCCGGTGGTCTTCATCGACGCCATCCACGTGAAGATCCGCGACGGCGCAGTCGCCAACCGGCCCATCTACGTGGCCCTGGCCGTGACCGTCGAGGGCCGGCGCGAGATTCTGGGCCTGTGGGCCGGCGACGGCGGGGAGGGTGCCAAGCACTGGCTGCACATCCTCACCGAGATCAAGAACCGCGGCGTCGCTGACGTGCTGATGCTCGTCTGCGACGGGCTCAAGGGACTGCCCGAGGCGGTGGAGACGGTCTGGCCCCGCACCATCGTGCAGACCTGCGTGGTCCACCTGCTGCGGAACTCCTTCCGCTATGCCGCCCGCCAGGACTGGGACAAGATCGCCAGGCTCCTCAAGCCCGTCTACACCGCGCCGACCGAGGAGGCCGCCCTGGACCGGTTCGCGGAGTTCGCCGACGCCTGGGGCAGGAAGTATCCGGCGATCGTCAAACTCTGGGAGAACGCGTGGGAGGAGTTCACTCCGTTCCTGCGCTTCGACACCGAGATCCGCCGCATCGTCTGCACCACGAACGCGATCGAGTCGGTCAACGCCCGCATCCGGCGGGCAGTCAAGGCCCGCGGACACTTCCCGAACGAGCAGGCCGCCTTGAAGTGCGTCTACATGGCCATCATGTCCCTCGATCCCACCGGCAAGGGCCAAGCCCGATGGACCATGCGCTGGAAGACCGCGTTGAACGCCTTCGACATCACCTTCGACGGCCGGCTCTCAGCGGCCCGCCACTAACCCAACCACCCCAGTTACACCGTTCGTTTGACAGACCCCCTGAAAACTGCCCAGCAATCAGCACAAACACCGTTGCAGTACTAGTAGTGCTTCGTTAGGTTGTGGGCTGTCTGTGGCTGCTCCGAGGGCTGGGCAGGGGGCGTCCGCAGGTGGTGCAGGTACCGGTCCAGCACCTCAGCAGGTCCTGAAGAACGTCGAGGACCTGGTAGAGGGTCAGGCCGGTGTGTGGACTTTTGGGTCGAGCCGCCTGAGGGTGAGGAATGCCTGGGCGGCGGTGACGAGGGTGACGTGGTGGTGCCAGCCGCGCCAGGTGCGGCCCTCGAAGTGGTCCAGTCCGAGGCCATGCTTGAGCTCGCGGTAATCGTGCTCGATCCGCCAGCGCATCTTGGCCCACCGCACCAGGTCAGCGGCCGGTGTGGCGGCAGGCAGGTTCGATATCCAGTAGTCCGTCGGAGCGTCCTGGCCGTCCGGCCATTCGACGAGGAGTGTCTGGACGGGCAGGACGCCGTCCCACCGGTTGCGGCCGCCGCCCGCCTCCTGCGCTGCGGCCAGGGACTGCTTGCCCGCGGGCCGCACTGTCAGCACCGCGAACCGCGAAGTCATCGCGCCTTTGCTGCCCTGCCTCCAGGTCACCTCGGTGAACCGCTCCGCACCCGCCTCCCCGGCGAGGACGCAGACGGCTCGCGGTGGGGTGCGGTAGCGGGCAAGGGTGGGCGGTCCGAGCCCGCCATACGCAGGCTGGTGCGGCTCAGCATCCTCCGGGTGGGCGACTTCCTTCCCGTTCAGGGCCAGGACATAGGACAGCCCTCGCTCCTGGAGACCGAGCCGGAAGGGGGTGCTGACGCCGTAGCCGGCGTCGGCGACCACGACCGGCGCCTTCAACTGCCACTGGGCGAGTGTGTCCAGGAGACCGAGCGCGAGACGCCACTTCTCCCGGTGCACCACGTCGTCGGGGACTCCTGCCCTGCGGCATCGGTCCGGCTCGTCCGTCCACTCACGCGGCAGATACAACTGCCACTCCAACGGGCACGAGGCAGTGTCGGTGGCGGCATGGACACTGACCGCGACCTGGCAGTTCGCCCGCTTGCCGACCGCTCCGCAGTACTGGCGGGCCACCCCGACCGACGCCTTGCCGCACTTGGGGAACGAGACATCGTCGATCACCCACACCTCGGGCCTGACAACTCCGGACAGCCGCTCGGCGATCCGCTGCCTGACCGGCAGCGGATCCCACGGCGACTGGTTCACGAACTGCTGCAGGGCCTGCATGTTCCCGTCCGGCAGACGCTCGGCCATCGGCTGGATCGACTTGCGCCGGCCGTCGAGCATCAGGCCCCGCAGATAACACTCGCCCCACCGCCGCTGATCCCGCCGCGGAAACGACCCGAACACATCGGCAACGAACTCCGCCAACTCGCCCCGGAGCCGTTCCACTTCCCCCAACCTCACTCCGGGAAGCTGCCCACGATCAGCCGAGATCACTCAACGTAACGAAGCACTACTAGGTCGCGGTCACCGCCGAGGCTCCGTCTAGTTTCGACCCCTCGCGAACTGATGGCGCCCGTCCCCACCGCTTCATCGCGGCGAAGCACTGCGAGTTGTCTGGAGCCGACCCGCTGCAGGCCCACTGCCCCCCTGTGTCTCTCAGTGCGCCCTGTTTTCGCAGTTCAGCCCCGATTGTCAGACCCTCCCCGTAGCGTTGTGAGTCCTACTCGTGGCGGCTGCGGGGAGTACCAATGGAGGACGACCTTCAGATCGACAGGGACGAAGACCTCTTCCGTAACCCCGTCTACTACGAACCGGCCGGCCGTAACCTCGACCTGGACCGCCCCGACCTCGGCGTTCCGCAGGGCCGAGACCTCCTGAATGTGCTCCTGCGCATGCGAGGACGTGTCCCCGTCGCGAAGCGCGGGCTCATCTGCCCCGACTGCCGGGACCTCCGCGGCCGACGCGTCCCCATGTACCTCGCCCAGCGTGACGGCGTATGGCTTGCCTCCCACTACCGGAAACCCGGGGAGAAGCCCATCAGCCACGAGTCCGACGAACACCTCGCCCGCAAGGAACGCGTCGCGAAGGACTCCGAAGATCACGGCTTCCACGCCGACATCGAGTCGCAGACCGCCGACGGGCACGTACGCCTCGATGTACGCATCAACGGCGCCAACGGCATCGTCCTGGGCTAGCCTCAGCTGAGCGCCCAGACAGCCCGCGGAATGCGTGCACGGGAGCGGTTCCGGCGCCGCGGCGGTATTCAGTCGGTCTGGGACTTCGCTGACCCCGACCACGCAGGCATCGGCACCGTCCCTTACGTCCGCACGCCCAACCTGCCGGCCTCCGTCATCCTCGTGCAGAAGAACCCCATCGCGGTCCAGGACGGCAACTTCGTCCTGGAGGAGGGGCAGTGCAGCCAAAACGGCGCGCTCACCCGTTGCCCGGAGAAGCCCTACGACCCGGAGAACCCCACCGACGCCGGGTACTGCGGGGGCTGGCACCGCGTCCTCATGCCCGCCCATCAGTCGAGCACCTTCACAGGGGAAGGCGGCCTGACCCTCACCCGGTTCATCGTGGAAGCTGCGGCAGGTGAGCGGATCCCGTTCCAGCGGGGCGGCCACCACGGTTGGCTCCCCGCACAACAGTGGCAGCAGTACCTAGAGGCGAACGGGCCCGCCCTAGACGACAAGGAGCGCCAGCCATCCGTACGACAGGGGGACCGGCGCGACAGGTGCACTGAGGACCGTCCGGCTTCGGAGGTGCGGGCTGAACCGAAGCATCCACGTGGCAGCCGCGCGATCGTCCTTGAGTCCCGCCCCCGGGAAACCGAGGCCGCCAGAGTTCCGGTCGACGCGTCGGGTCAAACGATCCCGCTCTGCCGCTTCGGCTGCGGTCAGCCCGCAAGCCTTCAAGGACCCGAAGGGTTGCCCGAGCACTTCTCGTGCCGCAGGAAGCATGAGGCGTGATCCATCGGCCACCGCTGACCGCCACCGCCACCCTGCCCTACGTCGAGTAGAACCGAAAGGGCATCCGCCAGTCGTGGGAGTCCTCTGGGACTCTTCTGGGGCTTCCGGCTTCATCGACCGGCACGAGCATGGAACAACTGAAAGACCATTCGCGCAGGTCAGCGGTCAAATCCCCCTCATCGTGGCAGGTCACCGCGCTGGCTGGTCTGTTCCGGGACATCTGACCAGCAGGACTCAGTCGGTCTGCACTCAGCGTCGCCTGCCCTCGTCGTCCCATCGGTGCTCGCCACCTCGACAGGGTCTGACCTGCCCGACAAGGCACCTGACACCCCATCAGAACGAGCGTCAAATGAGCGTCACGAGCGTCATTTCAGCGTCAAGATATCGCCCGTAACGCGCATACCGCACATAATGCGCATGCACAAAACCGCAGGTCAGGACCCCTTAGCCACCGGCTCCAGAATCGCCACGCACTCCACATGATGAGTCATCGGAAACAGATCAAACGCCCGCAACATCCGCACCCGATACCCCCATCCCGGAAGTACCCCAAATCCCGCGCCAACGCCGCCGGATCGCACGCCACATAGGCGATCCTCCGCGCCCCCAACGACGCAAGATGCGCCACCGTCTTCCGTCCAGCCCCAGCCCTCGGCGGGTCCAGCACGATCAGGTCCACCTCGGTGATACCGGTACGCGGCAGCACCGCCTCCACCTTGCCCTGCTCGATGCGTACCCGGTCGAAGTCGGCCAGGTTGTGCCGGGCGTCCTCCACCGCGCGCTTGCCGGACTCGATGCCGAGGACCGCGCCCTTGTCGCCGAGCCGGTCGGCGAGCGCGCCCGCGAACAACCCCACACCGCAGTACAGGTCGAGCGCCATCTCGCCCTTGCGGGGCAGCAGGCCCTGCATGACCGCCGTCACGAGGGTGTCCGCCGCCTTCGGGTGGACCTGCCAGAAGCCGCCGCTGCCCACGCGGTACGTACGGCCGTCCGCACGCTCGCGGACGAAGGGGCGGCCGTGAACGCGGTGGGTTCCGCCGTCCTTCTCGCCGACCCGCATCACGGAGACCGGCTTGTCCAACTCCACGATCGGCAGGCGCCCGCCAGGCCTCGGCGTCAGGATCACCTGCCGGTCCTGCGAACCCGTCGCCGCGATCGCCTCGACCCCGGCCATGCCCGTCCAGTCACGCTTCTCGATGCCCAGCTCGCTGACGCCCTCGGCGGCGATCATGCAGTGGTCGATCGGCTCCACCTCGTGCGAGCGGTGCCGGCGCAGTCCGGCGTGGCCGTCGGCGTCCACCGCGTACTGCACCCGCGTCCGCCACTGCGGCACCTGCCCCGCCGGCAGCTTGTCGCCCTCGGCCGGCATCACCGTGCCGTCCCAGCCGACGTCCTCCGGCGTCAGCCCCGCGAGCCGCTGCAGCTGCTCGACGATGACCTCGCCCTTCATCCGGCGCTGCGCCCCCGGCTTGGCGTGCTGCCAGTCGCAGCCACCGCAGCGGCCGGGGCCGGCGAAGGGACAGGGCGCCTCGATGCGGTCCTTGGAGGCCGACAGGACCTCCACCGCATCCGCGCGCAGGAAGCGGTCGCCCTCCTCGCCGTCGGTCACTTGGGCCACGACCCGCTCGCCGGGCAGCGTGTGGCGGACGAACAGCACCTGGCCGGCGTCGGTGCGGGCGATGCAGTGCCCGCCGTGGGCGACGGGGCCGATCTCGACCTCGTACTCCTCCCCCACCAGCGACTTCTTCGGTTCTGCCTGCATGGTGGGGTGACTCCAGATCGAGAAGGGGTACGGCCCTGAAACAGCGGTCGAAGGACGGGCATGAGCACGGTCCGACCGGCGGTCCCTCAGGGCCTGACAACAGCCCACCACTCTACGTGCTGCTTGCCGCGCCCCGGTCCTTCCGTCCGCGCTGGGCGTCCGGCCGTCAGCGCTGGGCGTCCGGCCGTCAGCGCTGGGCGTCCGGCTCCTTCGCCCGCTCCTCGGCCGGCCCCCGCCGCACCGCACCCGGCGCGTTCCACTCCTGCCGCTTGCGGGCCCGGACCTTGGCCGCCTCGGAGGACTGGAGCTGGTACGGCACCGAGGTCACCATGATGCCCGGCGTGAACAGCAGCCGGCCCTTCAGCCGCAGCGCGCTCTGGTTGTGCAGCAGATGCTCGTACCAGTGGCCGACCACGTACTCGGGGATGATCACCGACACGGCGTCGCGCGGGGACTCCTTGCGCACGCTCTTCACGTACTCGATGATCGGCCGCGTGATCTCGCGGTAGGGCGAGTCGAGCACCTTCAGCGGTACGTCGATGCCGCGCCGCTCCCACTCCTCGCGCAGCGCCTTGGTCTCCACCGGGTCCACGTTGACGCTGAGCGCCTCCAGGGTGTCCGAGCGCATCAGCTTGGCGTAGGCCAGGGCGCGCAGGGCGGGGCGGTGGATCTTGGAGATGAGGACGACGGAGTGCACGCGGGACGGTCGTACGCTGTCGTCGCTCGGTCCCTCGGGGGCGGCGAGTTCCTCGGAGACGTGGTCGTAGTGGCGGCGGATCGCCGTCATCGTGCCGTAGAAGATCACCATGCCGAGCAGGGCCACCCAGGCGCCGTGCGTGAACTTCGTGACGAGAACGACGATCAGGACGAGGCCGGTGAAGAAGGCGCCGAAGGTGTTGATCGCGCGGGAGCGGATCATGTGGCGGCGCTTGGCCTGGTCCGTCTCCGTGACCAGGAGGCGGTTCCAGTGGCGGACCATGCCGGTCTGGCTGAGCGTGAAGGAGACGAACACACCGACGATGTACAGCTGGATCAGCCGGGTGGAGTCGGCGCCGTAGATCCACACCAGCAGGATGGCCGCGCCCGCCAGGAGCACGATGCCGTTGGAGAAGGCGAGCCGGTCGCCGCGGGTGTGCAGCTGGCGCGGCAGATAGCGGTCCTGGGCGAGGATCGAGCCGAGCACCGGGAAGCCGTTGTAGGCGGTGTTCGCGGCGAGGAACAGCACCAGGGCGGTGGCCGCGGCGAGCACGATGAAGAAGAAGCTGCCCTTGCCGAAGACGGCCTCGGCGACCTGGGTGATCACCGGGTTCTGGACGTAGCCGGCGCCGACCGCGACACCGTCCTTCAGCAGGTCGACGGCCGGGTTCTCGGCCATGCGGACCTTGGTCACCATGGCGAGCCCGATGATGCCGCAGAACATCGTGACGGCCAGCAGGCCCATCGCCGCGAGCGTGGTCGCGGCGTTCTTCGACTTGGGCTTGCGGAAGGCCGGGACACCGTTGGAGATCGCCTCGACACCGGTGAGCGCGGCACAGCCGGAGGAGAAGGCGCGCAGCAGGAGGAAGACCAGCGCGAAGCCGGCCAGTCCCTCGTGCTCCGGTTTGATCTCGTACGACGCCGTGGGCGCCCGCATGGTGTCGTCCAGGACCAGCCCGCGGAACGCACCCCACGCGATCATGATGAAGACGCCCGCGACGAAGACGTACGTCGGGATCGCGAAGAGGCTGCCGGACTCCTTGACGCCGCGCAGGTTCATCAGCGTCAGCAGCACGATCACGCCGACCGCGCACTCGACCTTGTGCTCGACGACGAACGGGACCGCGGAGCCCAGGTTCTCGATGCCTGAGGAGATCGAGACGGCGACGGTCAGGACGTAGTCGACCAGCAGGGCGCTCGCGACCGTCAGACCGGCCTTGGGGCCGAGGTTGGTGGTGGCCACCTCGTAGTCCCCGCCACCGCTGGGGTAGGCGTGCACGTTCTGCCGGTAGGAGGCGACGACCGTGAACATCAGCACCACGACCGCCACCGCGATCCAGGGGCTGAAGTGGTACGCCGACACGCCCGCGATGGAGAGGACCAGCAGTACTTCTCCGGGCGCGTACGCCACGGAGGACAGCGGGTCGGAGGCGAAGACGGGGAGTGCGATGCGCTTCGGCAGGAGCGTTTCCGCGAGCCGGTCGCTGCGCAGCGCGCGCCCGATCAGAATCCGCTTGGGCACGTCGGTCAGTTTGGACACAACAGAGAATCGTAGGCCCCCTGCCTGGGCCGGAGCACATCCGGGTGAAATCGCGCGCGGCGCGGGGGTGAATTCCGGGCCACGCACGCGCCGGGCGCCGGCCTCCCGGGCGTCCCCATGCCTCCATGACCTGCGTCAGTACGCTCATCACATCCGGGAGCCCTCATGTCGCAGACGACCGCTCAGCTCGTCGGTGCCCTCGCCTCGCTCGCCGGACTCGCCGCCCTGGCACTGGCCAGCCTCCGCAGCTTCAACCGCCGCTGAGAGAAGGCTGCTGAGGGAGGGCTCACGCCCCTCACCGGACGCCCTGCCATGTGTGTCCGACCCTGACGTTACGGTGGACTCAAGGCACAGGCGAGCCCGCGACCCATCCCGCGAGGGATCATCGACGGGATTCCCCGGCATGATGTTGCCCAGCGGTCCGCGACCGGCCCGCGCCTGTTGCCCGGCGAACCGAGAGAAGGATATGAGCGCCACGTTCACGCAAGTCAGACGCCTAACGAGGAGTGCGGGGTAAGCGCCGTGCACATCGTGATCATGGGTTGCGGAAGGGTGGGCTCCGCTCTGGCCCAGACCCTGGAGCAACAAGGGCACACGGTCGCAGTGATCGACCAGGACCCCACCGCCTTCCGCCGGCTGGGCCCCGGGTTCGGAGGCCGCCGGGTCACCGGCGTCGGCTTCGACCAGGACACGCTGCGCGAGGCGGGTATCGAGGAGGCGGGCGCCTTCGCCGCCGTCTCCAGCGGTGACAACTCGAACATCATCTCCGCGCGCGTGGCCCGCGAGATGTTCGGCGTGGAGAACGTCGCGGCCCGTATCTACGACCCCCGTCGCGCCGAGGTCTACCAGCGCCTGGGCATCCCCACCGTGGCCACCGTCCGCTGGACGGCCGACCAGATGCTGCGCCGCCTGCTGCCCTCGGGTGCCGAGCCGCTGTGGCGGGACCCCACCGGAGGCGTCCAGCTCGCCGAGGTGCACGCCTCCGCGGCCTGGGTCGGCCACAAGATCAGCAAGCTGCAGGAGGAGACCGGCGTGCGCGTCGCGTTCCTCACCCGCCTCGGCGAGGCGATCCTGCCCACCTCGCAGACGGTGCTGCAGGAGGGCGACCTGGTGCACGTGATGATGCGCACCGACGAGGTCGACAAGGTCGAGGCGGCGTTCGCCAAGGGTCCCGAAGAGGAGGGCGGTCACTGATGAGGGTCGCCATTGCCGGTGCCGGCGCGGTGGGTCGCTCCATCGCGGGCGAACTGCTGGAGAACGGCCACGAGGTCCTGCTCGTCGACAAGGCGCCGACCGCCATCTCGGTCGAGCGCGTCCCGCAGGCGGAGTGGCTGCTCGCCGACGCCTGCGAGATCACGTCGCTGGACGAGGCGGCCCTGCAGCGCTGCAACGTGGTGATCGCCGCGACGGGAGACGACAAGGTCAACCTGGTCGTGTCCCTGCTGGCGAAGACGGAGTACGGCGTCCCGCGCGTCGTGGCCCGCGTGAACAACCCCAAGAACGAGTGGCTGTTCAACGAGTCCTGGGGCGTGGACGTGGCGGTCTCGACCCCCCGCCTGATGTCGGCCCTGGTCGAGGAAGCGGTGAGCGTCGGCGACCTGGTCCGCCTGCTCCGCTTCAGCCACGGCGACGCGAACCTCGTGGAGCTGACCCTGCCGGAGGAGTCGGCCCTGGCCGGCACCCGGGTCGGCGACGTGGAGTGGCCCCAGGACACGTCCCTGGTCACCATCATCCGCGGCAACCGGGTCCTGACCCCGTCCCGCGAGGACTCCCTGGAGGCGGGCGACGAGCTTCTGTTCGTGGCCGCGCAGGCGCGGGAGGAGCAGCTGGAGGATCTGCTGTCGGTGCGACGCGAGGACACGGCGGGCTAGCCGCTTCGCGCGATACGACGACGAAGGGCGCCCCGAATCTCGGGGCGCCCTTGCCTACCAGCCCGTCCGGCGTTTGAGGACGAGGCCCGTTCACGGCCGACGGGGGTCCAGGGGGCTCCGCCCCCTGGCGGGTGGAAGGGGCGGAGCCCCTTCAGGATGGGACGGGTAGGGGCGGCGGGGGCGAAACCCGTCGACGGCAATTGCGGCGCCCGGCGCCTACTCGGCCGCCGCAGCCTTCCGCTCCCGCTCGGCCTTCTCCTCCGCCTCCATCTCCGCGAACACATCGATCGGCGCCGGCGCCTTCGCCAGGAACACCCACGTCAGCCACACGGCCAGCAGGAACGGCGGAATCTTCAGCGCGACCAGCACCCACCCCAGCTGCGTCGTGTCCGCCCACCAGTACAGCGGGAAGAGAATCGCGCACTTGGCGAGAAGGATCAGCCCCCACGCCCAACTGGCCTTGGCATACGCCTTCTTGCGCCCGGGGTTGCGCTTGCGCCAGGAGAGGTTCTCCTTGAACACCGGCCCGAGGATCAGCCCGATCAACGGCACACCGCACAAGGTCGTGATGATGTACGCGAGCCCCAGCCCCAGCGTGTAGAGCATGCCGGGCAGATAGAAGTCCTTCGCGTTGCCGGTCATCATCGCGAACACGACACCGAAGGCGACGCCGAAGACACCACTGAACGCGTGCTTGACGGTGTCCCGCATCACCAGGCGCACCACCACGAGCAACAGGGACACCCCGAGCGCGGCGATGGCCGACAGGTGCAGGTCCTTGTTGACCGTGTAGATGGTGACGAAGAGCAGACCGGGCAGCACCGTCTCGATCATGCCGCGCATGCCGCCGAAGGCCTCGAACAGCGCGGCCTCGGTCACCGCCCGGGCATCCTGCTCGGCGTCTGCGCCGGTGTCGGTGGTGTCTTCAGTCGGCTTGTCGAGCGACGTCACCGGCTACTCCCGTCCGAGGGGTCTCAGTTCGTATTTCGGGTTGAACAGCACCCGGCGGCCTCGGCTCATCGAGACCCGGCCCGATGCGATCAGCCGGCGCCCGGGCTCTATCCCGACTATGGAGCGCCTGCCGAGCCACACCACGTCGAGGGCGGCGGAGCCGTCGAACAGCTCGGCCTCCAGGGCCGGGACTCCCGCACGCGGCCGCAGGGTGACCGTGCGCAAGGTACCAGTAACCGTCACGATCTGTCGGTCATGGCAGTCACAGATCTTGATGCATCCGGCCGTCTCGGCGTCCTCCCGCAGCTCCTCGGACTCCAGGTCCTCCTGCGACGAGGAGAGCCGGTCGAGCATGCGCCGGAACCGGCCCACCGACTTTTCGGAACGAGGAACAGCACTCATGTCTTGAAGCCTACCGGGGTGCACCGACACTCTCGTACCCCTGGTGCCAACCCCGGAATCAGCCCCCTGTGACCAGCTCACTTCTCAAATCGGTAGCCCATCCCCGGCTCCGTGATGAAGTGCCTGGGATGCGAAGGATCGGCCTCCAGCTTCCTGCGCAACTGGGCCATGTACACCCGCAGATAGTTCGTCTCCGTCCCGTACGACGGCCCCCACACCTCCTGCAGCAGCTGCTTCTGGCTGACGAGCCGCCCGGTGTTGCGGACCAGCACCTCCAGCAGATGCCACTCCGTCGGGGTCAGCCGTACGTCCTTGCCGGCCCGGTTGACCTTCTTCGCGGCCAGGTCGACGGTGAACTCCTCGGTCTCCACCATCACGTCGTCCTCACCGCCCCCGGTCGGTTCGGCCCGGCGGACGGCGGCCCGCAGCCGGGCCAGCAGCTCGTCCATGCCGAAGGGCTTGGTGACGTAGTCGTCGGCGCCCGCGTCCAGCGCCTCGACCTTCTCGTCGGAGGAGTGCCGGGCGGACAGCACCAGGATCGGCACCCGGGTCCAGCCGCGCAGCCCCCGGATCACCTCGACGCCGTCCATGTCGGGCAGACCGAGGTCGAGGACGACCACGTCGGGGTGGCGTGTGGCGGCGAGTTCGAGGGCGGTGGTGCCGTCGTGGGCCGCGTCCACCTCGTATTTGCGGGCCTTGAGGTTGATCACGAGGGCGCGCACGATCTGCGGCTCGTCGTCGATCACCAGCACCCTCGTGGGGGCCTGGGGGGTCCCCCCGGTCGGGCTCAGCATGTGGCCTGCCTTTCAGGTTCCGCGGGGCGCTCCACAGACGCGGCCCCCTCTTCGAGAAGCTCCGCGCGCGCTCCCGCCGCCCGGAGGGTGAGGACCATGGTGAGGCCGCCGCCGGGCGTGTCCTCGGCGTTGAGGGTGCCGTTCATGGCCTCGGCGAAGCCGCGCGCGACCGCGAGCCCGAGGCCCACTCCGGCACCGCGCGGGGCGTCGCCGTAGCGCTGGAAGGGCGCGAAGATACGTTCCTTGGCCTCGTCGGGGACGCCGGGCCCGCGGTCGACGACGCGCACCTCGACCCGTTCGGCGATGGCGCTCGCGGAGACGAGGACGGCCCTGCCGTCCGGGCTGTACTTGACGGCGTTCTCGACCAGGTTGGCCACCGACCGCTCCAGCAGCCCGGGGTCCACGGCGACCATGGGCAGCGTCTCCGGAATGTCCAGCTCGACGCTGTCCTCCGGCACCCCGCCGAGCGCCATCGGCACCACCTCGTCGAGGTCGATCTCCCGGATCAACGGCGTCACCGTGCCCGTCTGCAGCCGCGACATGTCCAGCAGATTGCCGACCAGATGGTCGAGCCGGTCGGCGCCCTCCTCGATCCCCTCCAGCAGCTCGGCCTCGTCCTCCTCCGACCACGCCACGTCGTCGGACCGCAGCGAGGACACCGCCGCCTTGATGGCCGCGAGAGGCGTACGCAGGTCATGGCTGACGGCGGCCAGCAGCGCCGTACGGATCCGGTTGCCCTCCGCCAGCTCCTTGGCCTGCTCGGCCTCGCTCTGCAGGCGCTGACGGTCCAGGACCACCGCGGCCTGCGCGGCGAAGGCGGCCAGCACCCGACGGTCCTCGGCGGGCAGCACCCGGCCGGCCAGCGCGAGGGCCATGTGATCGCCGACCGGCACGTCCACGTCCGCGTCCTCCGGCCGCTCCGGCGCCCGCCCCGAGCCCACCCGGCCCGCACACGTCCACGGGTCGACGTCGCTCTGCCGCTCCAGCAGCGCCGCCGCCTCCATGCCGAACGTCTCGCGGACCCGCTCCAGCAGCTCCTCCAGGCCGGTCTCGCCGCGCAGCACGTTCCCGGCGAGGAAGGACAGGATCTCCGACTCGGCCCGCAGTCGAGCCGCCTGATGGGTGCGGCGGGCGGCGAGGTCCACCACGGAGGCCACCGCCACCGCCACGAAGACGAAGATCACGAGCGCGAGCAGGTTCTTCGGGTCGGCGATGGAGATGTGGTGCAGCGGCGGTGTGAAGAACCAGTTGAGCAGCAGCGAGCCGACCGCGGCCGAGGCCAGCGCGGGGTAGAGGCCGCCGAGCAGGGCCGATGCCACCGTCAGGGTCAGGAACAACAGCATGTCGTTCGCGAGGCCGAGGTCGGCGTCGATGTGGGTGAGCAGCAGGGTGAGCAGCGCCGGACCGCCGACGCCGATGAGCCAGCCCCACACGATCCGGGACCGACCGAGGCTCGCGCCCCGGGCCACGGGCAGTCCGCGTCCCTTGGCGGCCTCCTCGTGCGTGACGATGTGGACGTCGAGGTCGGGGCCCGAGTCCCGGGCGACCGTGGCGCCGACCCCCGGCCCGAGGACGTACTGCCAGCTCTTGCGGCGTGAGGAGCCGAGCACGATCTGAGTGGCGTTCACGCCACGCGCGAAGGCCAGCAGCGCCGCCGGGATGTCGTCGCCGACGACGTGGTGGAAGGTGCCGCCCAGGTCCTCGACGAGGGTGCGCTGGACGGTGAGTTCCTTGGGTGAGGCGGAGGTGAGGCCGTCGCTGCGGGCGATGTACACGGCCAGCACCTCGCCGCCGGCGCCCTTCTCCGCGAGCCGCGCGGCCCGGCGGATCAGCGTCCGTCCCTCCGGACCGCCGGTCAGCCCGACCACGATCCGCTCCCGGGAGCCCCAGATCGTCGACACCCGGTGATCGCTGCGGTACTGCTTCAGATACTCGTCGACCCGGTCCGCCACCCACAGCAACGCCAGCTCCCGCAGGGCGGTCAGGTTCCCGGGCCGGAAGTAGTTCGACAGGGCGGCGTCGACCTTGTCGGGCCGGTAGATGTTCCCGTGCGCCATCCGCCGCCGCAGCGCCTGCGGCGACATGTCGACCAGCTCTATCTGGTCGGCCCGCCGCACCACCTCGTCGGGGACGGTCTCCTGCTGCCGTACGCCGGTGATCGACTCGACGACGTCCCCGAGCGACTCCAGATGCTGGATGTTGACGGTCGTTATCACGTCGATCCCGGCCGCCAGCAGCTCCTCCACGTCCTGCCAGCGTTTGGCGTTGCGCGAGCCGGGGATGTTGGTGTGGGCCAGCTCGTCGACGAGCGCCACCTGCGGACGCCGCGCCAGTACGGCGTCGACGTCCATCTCGGTGAAAACGGCCCCTCGGTACCCCAGCTCGTTACGGGCGATCTGCTCCAGCCCGTGCAGCATCACCTCGGTGCGGGCCCGGTCATGGTGCTCCACGAACGCCACCACGCAGTCCGTACCCCGCTCTACACGGCGGTGCGCCTCGGACAGCATCGCGTACGTCTTGCCGACGCCCGGTGCCGCACCGAGGTAGATCCGAAGCTTGCCGCGTCCCATGGCCCTATTGTCTTCCGGTCCCACTGCTGTCTGCGCAGCGTCGACCTTACGGCCAATAATCGCGACAAATGGGGCCGGGTACGGCGCTCGGAACGTCTTTGACGCAACTCTGACGCTCCGCCGCCGCGCCACCACGCATGGACCGCCCACGAACACGACAGGGCCGCACCCCGTGACGGGGTGCGGCCCTCGAAGCCGTACGACTACCGGACCTCGGTGATCTCCGGCCCGCGCTGGAGCTGGCCCATGCCGCCGCCGAAGCGCGAACCGGCCTCCTCCTGCTGGACGCCCTCGGGGACCATCTGGGCGTCGTTCGGCAGCTTCAGGACGATCGGGTCGCGGGGCGCCATCGGGCCCTCGCCGCGGACCACGACCGTGTCCCGGAAGATCTGCTCGAGCAGACCGGCCGCCTGCGGCTGCACCGCGCCCTGGCCCGAGATCACCCCGCGCAGGAACCAGCGGGGACCGTCCACGCCGACGAACCGCACCACCTGGAAACCGCCCGTGCCGTCCGGCAGCTGAACCGGCACCTGGGCCCGCAGCTCCCAGCCCAGGGGGCCCTCGACCTCGTCGATGATGCCACCCTGCTGGGTGATGCCGGAGCCGATCTCCTCGCGCACCTCGCCCCAGATGCCCTCGCGCTTGGGCGCGGCGAAGGCCTGCAGCTGGATGGCGCTGTCGCGCAGCACGACGGTCGCCGCGACGATCGCGTCACCCGCGACCTCGACGCGCAGCTCCATGCCGTCGACGCCCGGCACCAACAGGCCGCCCAGGTCCACCCGGCCCTCGCCGGGGTCACGGACCTCGGAGCTGTCCCAGGGCCCGTCGGGCCGCGGCTCCGGTTCGAGCCGTACGCGCTCGCGCGTGCCGTCGTCGTCCGCCTCAGTGTCGATGTCGACGACCTGCTCGGGCTCGCCGGCCGCGTCCTCGGCGGCACCCTTCTTCTTGCGACGTCCGAACACGTCACTGTCCTTCCCGGTCGGATACGACCGAAGCGTATCGATTCCCACCCGTTGCGCCGCCGTCGGCGGCCTGACCGCTTGTGCTGCTTGTGCCGCCCACCGCGGCATGGCCGCCGGTGGACCCGAAGCCCCCTTCGGCCCGTGCCGAATCGGGAAGCTCCGCGACCTCCTGGAAGCGAACCTTCTCGACCTGCTGGACGACCAGTTGGGCAATCCGGTCGAAGCGCTCGAACCGCACGGTCTCATGCGGGTCGAGATTCACCACGATCACCTTGATCTCCCCACGGTACCCGGCATCAACCGTCCCTGGGGCATTCACCAGGGCGACACCGAGGCGGGCGGCGAGACCGGAACGTGGGTGCACGAAGGCCGCGTACCCCTCCGGCAGGGCGACTGACACCCCGGTGGGCAGTACGGCCCGCTCCCCCGGCTTCAGTTCGCGGCTGACGGTGGTGCGCAGATCGGCTCCCGCGTCACCGGGGTGCGCGTACGTCGGCAGCGGTACGTCGGGGTCGACGCGCCGGATCAGCACGTCGAGTTCTCGACGGGGCTCACGGCTCACGGGTTCACCTCGAAGGCACGGGCACGGCGGACCTGGTCCGGGTCGTTCATGGCGGCCCGGATCTCCTCCGGGCGGCCGTTGTCGATGAAGTGGTCGACCTTCACCTCGATGAAGAGGGCGTCGGCGCGGACGGCGACGGGCCCGTCGGGACCACCGATCCGTCCGGTGGCGGTCGAGTAGATCTTGCGGTCCGCCACCGCCGTCACCTCCGCCTCCAGATACAGCACCGTGCCCACCGGAACGGGCCGCACGAAGTCGGTCTCCAGCCGCCCGGTCACGGCGATCGTGCGCAGCAGCCAGTTGAGCGAGCCGAGGGTCTCGTCGAGGGCGCTCGCGAGCACACCGCCGTGCGCGAGTCCGGGGGCGCCCTGATGGGCGGGCTGCACGGTGAACTCGGCGGTGATGCTGACGCCGTCACCGGCACGCGCCTGCAGGTGCAGCCCGTGGGCCTGCTCGCCGCCGCAGCCGAAACACTCGCCGTAGTGCGCACCGAGAAGCTCACCGGGCGCGGGAGCATCGGGGTGCCGGGCCGGTTTCACGGCGTCGGCCGGAGGCTTGAGAGTTGCGGAAGTACCACTCACAGCCGCAGACCTTACCCGCGCGTCGGCGGGTTCCGGACACCGTGCCAAGCTTGGCTTCATGCAGCTCTCCGCCGCCCCGTACGAAGAACGCCTGACCGCCCCCCGCACCTGGTGGCTGATCTCGTTCCTGGTCGGGGTCTCCCTGGCCCTGATCCTCCTGCCCTTCGGCACGCTGCCCATGCTCGCGGGCCTCGCCGGCGGGACCGCCGCGGCAGCCGTCATGGCGAGCTCGTACGGCTCGGTCCGCATCCGTCTGGTGGGCGACTCGCTGATCGCGGGCGAGGCGAAGATCCCGGTGCGTGCCCTCGGCGAGGCACACGTCCTGGACCCCGAGGAGGCCCGCGCCTGGCGCACCCACAAGGCCGACACCCGGGCCTTCCTCCTCCTGCGCGCCTACATCCCCACGGCACTGCGCGTGGAGGTCACGGACCCCGAGGACCCGACCCCGTACCTGTACCTGTCGACTCGGGAGCCGGAGCGGTTGGCGGAGGCGATCAGGGCCGCGAAGGCCTCGGTCTAGAACACCGGAGCGGGCCTTCACCGGCCTGGTCAAGGCTTGTGCTCGCCGTGGCAAAACTTCGCCGCGGCCACGCCGAACGGCCTCTGCGCGGCCGCCGTACCGCCTCCCCCTGGGAGATCTCAGCGGCCCCCGAGCCTCTTGCGCCCGCGTACCCGCCCGATGTCACCCATCTCCAGCGGTTCCGCCGGGCGCTCCAGCGGGGGCAGTTCCGGCAACTCGTCCCACGGCACCTGGATCTTGCGCAGGTCCGCCCGAATCCGGGCCGCGAGCTTCTTGGTGTCCCGGCGGTTCATGACCGCGCCCACCGCGGCTCCCACCATGAAGGGCATGAGGTTCGGCAGATTCCGGACCATCCGCTTCATGATCTGCTGACGCAGCTCCCGCTTCATCTGCCCACCGAGAGCGGCGTTGACCGTCGCCGGCTTCATCGGGTCGATGCCGCGCTCCTCGGACCACGAGGACAGATACGCGGTACTGCGGTTCTTCAGATTGCCGGGCGGGCGTACGCCGTACACCTCGTGCAGCTCGGCGATCAGCTTCAGTTCGATCGCCGCCACACCGGTGATCTCGGCGGCCAGCTCCATCGGCATCGCGGGCGGCACCGGCAGCATCGCCGCCGCACCGACTCCCGCGCCGACCGTCGAGCTCGCGTTCGCCGCGCCTGCCACGAGCTTGTCCGCGATCTGCTCGGGCCCCAGGCCCGGGAATTGTCGGCGAAGGGTCGCGAGGTCGCGTACGGGGATCCGCGGGGCGTTCTCGATGATGCGGTCGGCGAGGTACCCAAGTCCGGCTCTGGCGCGGCTGCCGCCCTTACGGACGCCTTCCCGGGCCTTCTCCCGGATCACCGCGGCCCGCCGCCGAACGACGGGCGCGGCAACCTCCGCCGGTGCCGGGAGACCGGCCCCGACGTCGGTTCGAGCGAGGCCCCCGTACCGGATGAGCCCCGCCCGTCGTCACGCGCGCCGTACGGGCCGTCGGACGGCCCTTCGTCCGCTCCCGACCGTCGGGAGCGGCGCTTCCAAGGTGGGGTCGAGCCAGTCATGCCCGACCCGACCTCAGTCGCAGTCGCGGCAGATCGGCTGACCGTTCTTCTCCCGGGCCAGCTGGCTGCGGTGGTGCACCAGGAAGCAGCTCATGCAGGTGAACTCATCCTGCTGCTTCGGCAGCACCCGGACGGCCAGCTCCTCATTGGAGAGGTCCGCGCCGGGCAGCTCAAGGCCTTCTGCGGCCTCGAACTCGTCGACGTCCACAGAGGAAGTCGACTTGTCGTTCCGCCTGGCCTTGAGCTCTTCAAGGCTGTCCGAGTCGACGTCGTCGTCGGTCTTGCGTGGGGTGTCGTAATCCGTTGCCATGTCGCTCTCCCCCTCTGGGTGTCTGCGGTGTCTCCAGCGCACGTAACGCGTGAGAGGCCGGACTTGTGCCCGACCCGAGGCGGAGATTTTGCCTCACATCAAGGTCTGTTACTCAATCGACACCCAACCGGACTCCTCAAGAGTGATCGGCTTGGATGGCGAACGGGACCGTACACGGTCCTAATGCCGCAGTTCAAAGGCGTCTCACCGTGTACTTCCCGTGATCAAGACCCCCGAAAACCCGGATTTTCCCGGCTTTCCGACGGTCCGCATGATCACTTTCAGTAGATGGCCAGAAAATCGCCCTTGTGATCGATCACACACGGGGCCGCTCGCCGAGTGCCCAGAAAATTCCGCGCAAAGCGAACATCCCCCGTATCTCCGTCGGGTGTCGGCGCACATGGTCTCAGATCGGCAGAGTCACCCGCATCACGAGTCCTCCGCCCTCACGCGGCTGCGCCGTGATGTGCCCGCCGTGTGCTCGGGCCACGGACCGCACGATGGACAGCCCCAGGCCGACGCCCTTGTCGCTGCCCGTGCGCTCCGTACGCAGCCGTCTGAACGGCTCGAAGAGATTGTCGATCTCGTACGCCGGCACCACCGGCCCGGTGTTCGACACGAGCAGGACCGCCTGCCCGTGCTGGACGTCGGTGGTCACCTCGACCCAGCCGCCCTCCGGGATGTTGTAGCGGACGGCGTTCTGCACCAGGTTCAGCGCGATCCGCTCCAGCAGCACGCCGTTGCCCTGGACGACCGCGGGCTTCTGCTCGCCGCGGATCACCACGCCCTTGCCCTCGGCATCCGCGTGCACCTGGTCGACGGCCTGCTCGGCCACCTCCGCGAGGTCCACCGGTTTGCGCTCGACGATCTGGTTGTCGCTGCGGGCGAGCAGCAGCAGCCCCTCCACGAGTTGCTCGCTGCGCTCGTTGGTGGCCAGCAGCGTCTTGCCGAGCTGCTGGAGTTCCATCGGTGCGTTCGGGTCCGACAGGTGCACCTCGAGGAGCGTGCGGTTGATCGCCAGCGGGGTGCGCAGCTCGTGCGAGGCATTGCCGACGAAGCGCTGCTGTGCGGTGAACGCCCGCTGCAGCCGCTCCAGCATCTCGTCGAAGGTGTCGGCGAGTTCCTTCAGCTCGTCGTCCGGGCCGTCCAGTTCGATACGGCGGGACAGGTCCGAGCCCGCCACCGCGCGCGCGGTCCGGGTGATCCGGCCCAGCGGCGACAGGACCCGGCCGGCCATGGCGTAGCCGAAGGCGAAGGCGATGACGGCGAGGCCGAGGAGGGCGAGGAGGGAGCGGCTGAGCAGATTGTCCAGGGCGTGCCGGCGCTGGTCGTCGATGCAGGCGCTGATCGCCTCGTTGAACTGGGAGAACGTGAGGTTGTCGGACTTGATCGCGGGGCAGTTGTCGCTCGTGACCTGGAGCTGGGTGGCGTCCACGATCTTGAACAGCGGTTCGTTGCCCGTGTTGATCGCCTGTGCGGCCAGCAGGTAGATGATCGACAGCAGCAGGATGCCGGCGATCAGGAACATGCCGCCGTACAGCAGCGTGAGCCTTATCCGGATGGTGGGACGCAGCCACGGGAAGGGGGGCTCCACCCTCCGGGGGTCCCAGGTGGGCTTCGGGGGCGCCTGCGGAGGCGCGGGAGTCGCGGCCATGGCCGATCAGATCCGGTAGCCGGAGCCGGGCACGGTGACGATCACCGGAGGCTCCCCCAGCTTGCGGCGCAGTGTCATGACGGTCACCCGCACCACGTTCGTGAAGGGGTCGGTGTTCTCGTCCCAGGCCTTCTCCAGCAACTGCTCGGCGGAGACCACCGCCCCCTCGCTGCGCATCAGCACTTCCAGGACGGCGAACTCCTTCGGCGCGAGCTGCACCTCCTTGCCGTCGCGGAAGACCTCGCGGCGATTGGGGTCGAGCTTGATGCCGGCACGCTCCAGGACGGGCGGCAGCGGCACGCTCGTACGGCGGCCGAGGGCACGCACGCGTGCCGTCAGCTCACTGAAGGCGAAGGGCTTGGGGAGATAGTCGTCGGCGCCGATCTCCAGCCCCTCCACGCGGTCGCTGACGTCGCCGGAGGCCGTGAGCATCAGCACGCGCGTGGGCATGCCGAGTTCGACGATCTTGCGGCAGACGTCGTCGCCGTGCACCAGCGGGAGGTCGCGGTCGAGGACGACCACGTCGTAGTCGTTGACGCCGATGCGCTCCAGGGCGGCCGCACCGTCGTACACGACGTCGACGGCCATGGCCTCCCGGCGCAGTCCGGTGGCCACCGCATCGGCGAGCAGTTGCTCGTCCTCGACGACGAGTACGCGCACGTCGCTTGTCCTTCCTGTGTCCACCCGCGTAGCGCTTGTCTCGCCCGCGAGCAGGGGTGTTGGTCGGGTGTCTTGGCCTCCATCCTGCACTTTTCCGCCATAAGTCGGCGGTAAGGCGGGTGTGCGGACCATGAAGGACGGGTGTGAAGCCCGGGAATGCGAGATTTTCTCTTGCGGTTGAGGTTTCCGCGGAAGGGACCGGGGGGAGGACGGCTTTACACCCCGCGATCACGCTCTGCTCGTGCCGCACCACCATGCGGTACGAATCGATCCGCTTTCCGCAGAGCGGGCGTGGGTGTCCGGCACCGTCGCCGCCCGGCCAGGGCAGCGCTGGGCACCTATCGGAGACGTGATCGCCCCTTCCGAACGGCACACCCCCGTGCCACCGACCCACGACCCAGGACGAGGGGGCGCAGCATGGACGCATTCACCGCAGGACTTCTGCAGCGCATAAGGGCGACCGAGTCCGACCTGACGCGGGCTCGTGACGAGGGCGACGACTTCCTCGTCGAGGTGGAGCAGGGCGAGCTCGACGACCTGCGCCGCCTCGCCGCCGAGCACGGTGTGGAAGTCGGCGCGTCACGCGTCTGACCAGCACGACGAAGGGGCCCCGGCGAATCCAGCGCCGGGGCCCCTTCGCGTCCTCCCGCGATCAGTCGTGCCAAGCGCCGAAGTCCTCCAGGAGCCGCTGGAGGGGCTCGAAGACTCCCGGCGTGGCCGCCACCGCGAGGTCGCGTGACGGGCGCTCTCCGGGGCGCCCGCCGGTCAGGGCGCCCGCTTCCCGTGCGATCAGGTCGCCCGCGGCCACGTCCCAGGCGTTGAGGCCGCGCTCGTAGTAGCCGTCGAGGCGGCCCGCGGCCAGGTCGCACAGGTCGATCGCGGCCGAGCCACCGCGCCGGATGTCACGCAGGAGGGGGATCAGCCGCTGCGCGACGTCGGCCTGGTGGGCGCGGACCTCGGTGACGTAGTTGAAGCCGGTCGAGACCAGGGCCTGGTCCAGGGGCGCGGTGGGCCGGCAGCTGAGCCTGCGCTCGCCGTCCCAGGGCCCCGTGGCCCAGGCGCCGGTGCCGCGGACCGCGTGGTAGGTCTCGCCGCGCATCGGGGCCGCCACGACGCCGACGACCGCTTCACCGTCCTGCTCGGCGGCGATGGAGACGGACCAAGTGGGCAGTCCGTACAGGTAGTTGACCGTGCCGTCGAGCGGATCGATCACCCAGCGGATGCCGCTCGTGCCCTCGGTGGAGGCGCCCTCCTCGCCGAGGAAGCCGTCGTCCGGGCGGTGCTCGGAGATCAGATCGGTGATCAGCTTCTCCGCCGCGATGTCCATCTCCGTGACCACGTCGATCGGGCTCGACTTGGTCGCGGCGACCGCGAGGTCGGCCGGGCGGCCGTCGCGCAGCAGCTCGCCCGCGCGACGGGCGGCCTCGCGGGCCAGCCGGAGCAGTTCCGAGTGCAGGGGGTCGGTCACGGGGCTCCTCACGCGTACGGGCTGTCGGCGCCCGCGGCGGCCGGCCTGGGGGCGCGGGCCGGGCAGCAGCCGATCGGGCAGAGGTTGTGGTCGGCGCCGAGCGCACCGAGGGCGCAGGGCGTGACCTCCTGGCCGCGCTCCACGGCGGCACGCTCCAGGACGAGGTCGCGGATCGCGGCGGCGAACCGCGGGTCGTCGCCGACGGTGGCCGAGCGGCGCATCGGCAGGCCGAGCTCCTCGGCCTTGGCCTTGGCCTCCGTGTCGAGGTCGTAGAGGACCTCCATGTGGTCGGAGACGAAGCCGATGGGCGAGATCACGACCGCCGGGACCCCGGCCTCGTGCCGCTCCTCGAGGTGGTCGCAGATGTCGGGCTCCAGCCACGGGATGTGCGGGGCGCCGGAGCGGGACTGGTAGACGAGCTGCCAGGGGTGGTCGACGCCGGTGCGCTCGCGTACGGCGTCGGCGATCAGCCGCGCGACGTCCAGGTGCTGCTCGACGTACGCGCCGCCGTCGCCCTGCTCCTCGACCGGGCCGGAGGTGTCCGCGGCCGCGGTCGGGATCGAGTGGGTCGAGAAGGCGATGTGCGCGCCGTCCCGGATGTCCTCGGGAAGGTAGGCGAGGGACTCGACGACACCGTCGATCATCGGCTCCAGGAAGCCCGGGTGGTTGAAGTAGTGCCGCAGCTTGTCGACCTTCGGCAGCTCCAGGCCCTCGGCCTCGAGGGCGGCGAGCGAGTCGGCGAGGTTCTCGCGGTACTGGCGGCAGCCCGAGTAGGAGGCGTAGGCGCTGGTGGCGAGGACGATGATCCGGCGGCGGCCGTCGGCGACCATCTCGCGCAGGGTGTCCGTCAGGTACGGCGCCCAGTTGCGGTTGCCCCAGTAGATCGGCAGGTCCAGGCCGTGCTCGGCGAAGTCCTTGCGGAGGGCGTCGAGCAGGGCGCGGTTCTGGTCGTTGATGGGGCTGACCCCGCCGAACAGGAAGTAGTGTTCGCCGACTTCCTTCAGGCGTTCCTGGGGGATGCCCCGCCCACGGGTCACGTTCTCCAGGAACGGGATCACGTCGTCCGGGCCCTCGGGGCCGCCGAAGGAGAGCAGGAGCAGGGCGTCGTAGGGGGTGGCATCGCGCGCGTCTGGCATGGGTCGATCCTGTCATTCGGTACTGACAGCCGGGAAACGGCGGGGTGACCACCCGGGTTCCCGGTTCGTCCGGCCAGGTGCGTTAGGGTCACCTAACTCGTAAGCTGTATCGGCCGCCCACGCGCCTTACTGAGTCGCCCTGAGCCGCCCCGAGTTGCCCCACCCGCCGCAGTCCCGCCCCTTCCGCCTGACCGGAGACCCTCGTGCCGAGCCCCTACCGCGCCCTGTTCGCCGCCCCCGGCACCAAGGGCTTCACCGCCGCGGGCTTCCTCGGCCGGATGCCGCTGTCGATGATGGGCATCGGCGTGGTCACGATGGTCTCCCAGCTGACCGGGCGCTACGGCCTCGCCGGCGCCCTGTCGGCCACGATCGCGCTCGCCGCGGCGGTGGCGGGCCCGCAGGTCTCACGGCTGGTCGACCAGTACGGGCAACGGCGGGTGCTGCGCCCGGCGACGCTGATCTCGCTCGTGGCGGGGGCCGGGCTGCTGTTCGCCGCGCACTACGGCTGGCCGGACTGGGTGCTGTTCGTGGCCTGCGTCGGCATCGGCTGCGTGCCCAGCGTCGGGGCGATGACCCGCGCCCGCTGGGCCGCGCTGTACCGGGAGACGCCACAGCTGCACACCGCGTACTCCTTCGAGTCCGTGATCGACGAGGTGTGTTTCATCTTCGGGCCGATCATCTCCATCGGCCTGTCCACGGCGTGGTTCCCCGAGGCGGGGCCGCTGCTCGCCGGATGCTTCCTGGCCGTCGGCGTCTTCTGGCTGACCGCCCAGCGGGCCACCGAGCCCGCGCCGCATCCGCGCGAGAAACGGGGTGTCAGCTCGGCCCTGCGCGCCCCGGGGCTGCAGGTCCTGGTGGCCACCTTCGTGGCGACCGGAGCGATCTTCGGGTCCGTCGACGTGGTCACGGTGGCCTTCGCGGACGAGCAGGGGCACAAGGGCGCCGCGAGCGTGGTCCTCGCGCTGTACGCGGCGGGCTCCTGCGCGGCGGGGCTGGTCTTCGGGCTGTTGCGCTTCAAGGGGGCGCCCGAACCTCGCTGGCTGCTGGGCATATGCGCGATGGCCGTGAGTATGATCCCCCTCCTACTGGTCGGAAACTTGCCGTTTCTGGCCGTGGCGCTCTTCGTCTCGGGCATGGCGGTCGCTCCCACGATGATCACCACCATGTCCCTGATCGAAGAGCACGTACCACGCGCGCAACTGACCGAGGGCATGACCTGGGTGAGCACCGGGCTCGCGGTCGGGGTCGCGCTCGGCTCCTCCGCGGCCGGCTGGGTGATCGACGCGGCCGGTGCGGACGCCGGGTACGGGGTTCCGGCGGTGTCCGGGGCCGTCGCGGTCACGGTCGGTTTCCTGGGGTACCGCCGGCTCAGCAGGCCGGCTCCGCGTCGGGGAGGCACCGTTGAGCAGCACAGCGAGCGGCAGGAACGGCACGTGGCGTAACTGGGGCGGCAACATCGCCGCCCGCCCCGCGCGGGAGGTCACTCCGGCCTCGGTCGATGAGCTGTCCGCGGCGATACGCCGGGCCGCCGAAGACGGCCTGAAGGTGAAAGCGGTCGGCAGCGGACACTCGTTCACGTCCATCGCCGCCACCGACGGCGTGTTGATCCGCCCTCAACTGTTGACCGGCATCCGCAACATTGACCGGGATGCCATGACTGTCACCGTCGAGGCCGGTACCCCGCTCAAGAGGCTCAACATGGCCCTGGCGCGCGAGGGCCTGTCGCTCACCAACATGGGCGACATCATGGAGCAGACGGTCTCGGGCGCCACCAGCACCGGCACGCACGGCACAGGCCGCGAGTCGGCCTCGATCGCCGCCCAGATCAAGGGCCTGGAACTGGTCACGGCCGACGGTTCGGTGCTCAGCTGCTCCGAAAAGGAGAACCCGGAAGTCTTCGCGGCGGCCCGCATCGGCCTCGGCGCCCTGGGCATCGTCACCGCGATCACCTTCGCCGTGGAGCCGATCTTCCTGCTCTCCGCACGCGAGGAGCCGATGCCGTTCGACAAGGTCCTGGCCGACTTCGACGAACTGTGGGCGGAGAACGAGCACTTCGAGTTCTACTGGTTCCCGCACACCGGCAACACCAACACCAAGCGCAACAACCGCAGCGCGGGTCCCGAGAAGCCGGTGCCGCAACTCCAGGGCTGGTTCGAGGACGAGTTCCTCTCCAACGGCGTCTTCCAGGCGGCCCAGTGGGTCGGCCGTGCGGTACCCGCCGCCGTCCCGGCGATCGCCCAGATCTCCAGCAAGGCGCTGTCCGCGCGGACCTACACGGACATCCCCTACAAGGTCTTCACATCACCGCGCCGGGTGCGCTTCGTGGAGATGGAGTACGCCGTCCCGCGCGCGGCCGTCGTCGAGACGCTGCGCGAACTGAAGGCCATGCTCGACCGCTCCGGCCTCAGGGTCAGCTTCCCGGTCGAGGTGCGCACCGCCCCGGCCGACGACATCACGCTGTCCACCGCGTCGGGCCGCGACAGCGCGTACATCGCCGTCCACATGGTCAAGGGCACGCCGTACCAGCGGTACTTCAGCGCCGCCGAGCGCATCTTCACCGCGCACGAGGGGCGGCCGCACTGGGGGAAGGTGCACACGCGGGACGCCGAGTACTTCGCCCAGGTGTACCCGCGCTTCGGTGAGTTCACGGCGCTGCGGGACCGACTCGATCCGGACCGCCGGTTCCAGAACGACTACTTGCGGCGGGTGTTGGGGGCTTAGTCCGCGATCGGCTCGAGCCACCCTGTCGGCCAACTGCGCAGCCAGGAGAGGTGCGGGTGAAAGCAATAGTTCCGTTTCCGACGTTTGCGTGAAGTACGCCACGTTCAAGATCGGAGAACCGCTCAACGGACGGCCGAGTCGCACCCCTTGCCAGAAGTTGAGCGGCGCGCCAATCCACGCACGTGGCCCAAATGGAGTACTGTTGCGAGCCCTGGGTCCGGTCTCCCGCCAGGGCGTCCGTGGCCTTCAAGGACCGCCGGGAGGGGGCTAGTTGCACAGGGTGACGGAGTTGGTCACTTAGCGTTGCGAACAGGTAACCGTGCCATAACGGCGATCCAGGGCCCGTGCCCGACACGCCGGGCAACTCGGCAAGGTTGTGGCAGGCTGCACCCGGGCAGGCCACACTCGACTAGCGGAAGCAGCGACGCACGTGACGTCGGCAGGCACCACCCGGGAGGTCCCCATGCCCGAACTGCGTGTCGTGGCCGTCTCAAATGACGGCACACGGCTGGTGCTGAAGGCTGCCGACGCAACGGAGTACACGCTTCCGATCGACGAACGCCTGCGCGCCGCCGTGCGCGGCGACCGTCCTCGCCTCGGCCAGATCGAGATCGAGGTGGAGAGCCATCTCCGCCCCCGCGACATCCAGGCGCGTATACGCGCTGGTGCGACCGCGGAAGAGGTCGCCCAACTCGCCGGCATCCCCGTCGACCGCGTACGGCGCTTCGAAGGCCCCGTGCTCGCCGAGCGCGCCTTCATGGCCGAACGGGCCCGCAAGACTCCCGTCCGCCGCCCCGGCGAGAACGCCGCGGGGCCGCAGCTCGGCGAGGCCGTCCAGGAGCGGCTGCTGCTACGCGGCGCCGACAAGGACACCGTCCAGTGGGACTCGTGGCGCCGCGACGACGGCACCTGGGAAGTGCTGCTGGTCTACATGGTGGCGGGCGAACCGCACTCGGCGAGCTGGACGTACGACCCGCCCCGGCGGCTCGTACAGGCCGTCGACGAGGAGGCGCGCTCGCTGATCGGCGAATCCGAGGATCTCGCCGCGCCGGAGCCCAGCTTCCCGTTCGTGCCGCGTATCGCCCGGCTTCCGCGCGAGCGTGGGATGGACCGTGCCCTCGAGGGTGCGCGGCCGAGCCTGCCGGCCCAGGCCTCCGAGCCTGCCGAGGAGACCACGGAGGAACGGGACTCGCTGACCAGCCTGCTGGAGGCGGTGCCCAGCTTCCGGGGCGACCTGGTGGTCCCGGAGCGCCCGTCGGAGCCGGACACGGAGGAACCTCCCGCCGAACCGGACGCGGAGGAACCTCCCGCCCCCGCCGCCTCGGCCGGTGCCGGCTCCGCCTACGCGGACGTCCTCATGCCCCGCTCCGTCGGCAGCCACCGCGACCGCCTCATCGGCGCCACGGACCGCCAAGCCGAAGCGGACGGTGTCCGCCCCGGTCGCCGGGCCGCCGTCCCGAGCTGGGACGAGATCGTGTTCGGGACACGCAGGAAGAAGCAGGAGTAGGCAGGCGGGAGTAGGGCAGCAGGAGCAGTCGGTCGTACGACTGCGCATGCGACCGTACGAGGACGAGGGCCGCGCTGGT
Organism: Streptomyces sp. DT2A-34; assembly: GCF_030499515.1. Classification (NCBI taxonomy): domain Bacteria; kingdom Bacillati; phylum Actinomycetota; class Actinomycetes; order Kitasatosporales; family Streptomycetaceae; genus Streptomyces; species Streptomyces sp. DT2A-34. Next base: position 2,208,959 of record NZ_JASTWJ010000001.1, read on the forward strand.
TGCAGCGTGGCCCTCGTGCTGCGCCCGCCTACTGCGGATCCGGCCCCACAGCCACCGGCCGCGACGGATCCGACGACCACTCCGACCACGAACCGACATACAGCGCGGCCGGAATACCCGCGACCGCCAGCGCCAGCACCTCATGCGCGGCGGAGACGCCCGAGCCGCAGTACACGCCGACCTCCGTGCCCTCGGACGCGCCCAGCGACTTGAAGCGCGCCCCGAGTTCCCCGGCGGACAGGAAGCGGCCGTCCGCGCCGACGTTCTCGTTCGTGGGGGCGGACACGGCGCCCGGGATGTGGCCGCCGACCGGATCGATCGGCTCGACCTCTCCGCGGTACCGCTCCCCCGCTCGGGCGTCCAGAAGTACGCCCGACCGAGCGAGCGCCGCGGCGCCGTCGGCGTCGAGAAGGCCCGTCGCCCCCGGCTCCGGCTCGAAGTCACCCTCCGTCGGAGTCGGCACCGACGTCTCCAGTGACCTCTGCCAGGTCGGCAACCCGCCGTCGAGGACCCGCACGTCCGGGTGACCTGTCCAGCGCAGCAGCCACCACGCCCGGGCCGCCGCCCAGCCCTGCCCGCCGTCGTACACGACCACCGGCGCCGACGACGACACGCCCGACCGGCGCATCGCCGCGCCGAATTCGGCCAAGTCCGGCAGCGGGTGACGGCCGCGCGTACCGGGCGCGGAGGCCAGTTCCCGGTCCAGGTCGACGTAGACCGCGCCCGGGATGTGCCCGGCCTCGTACGCGGCCCGGCCGTCGAACGGCGGCTCACCGGCCGCCTTGGCCACGGTCAGCTGCCAGCGGACGTCGAGCAGCACCGGCGGGTTCTCGCCCGTCAGTTCGCTCGCGAGTTCGGATGCGGTGATGATGGCGTTCATGGCCACCATCCTTGCGCACGGGGTGGCCGCATCGCCCGGCTCCGGTTACTCTGCCCGCCGGACAGGCTCGATCACGAGGCGTACGGGATCGGGCACATGCTGTACAGCCGATCGACATCCGTCGGCAATCGCACGAAAACGGGCGGTAAATCGCACACCGGGCATCCTCCGGGCGCCGGCCGTCGTGCGGCGGCGTGCCCGCAGCGCGCGCGGCCACGGGTGGTGCGAGCATCGGCTCGGGGGTCCGGACCACGGACGCGACGCGGCCACCACGAGAGGCCGAGGAGAGAGTGACGATGACCGAGGCACGGGGGTCGGCCGGCCCGAACGGCGCGACGCATGCCCGGCACGCGCCCGGCACGCCCTGCTGGGTGAGCCTGATGGTGCACGGGCTGGCCGCGACCCAGGAGTTCTACGGAGCGCTGTTCGGCTGGGAGTTCCAGCCCGGCCCCCAGCAACTCGGCCCCTATGCGCGGGCCCTGCTCGACGGCCATGAGGTGGCCGGCATCGGCCAGCTGCCGCCCGACCGCCACCTCCCCATCGCCTGGACGCCCTACCTCGCCTCGAACGACGTGGACCTGACCGCCGAGACGGTACGGCTGTGCGGCGGCACCGTCGGGGTGGGCCCGCTGGACGCCGGCGAGGCCGGCCGGATGGCGATCTGCTCCGACCCCGCCGGCGCCGTGTTCGGCATCTGGCAGACGGCGGCCCACCTCGGCACCGCCGTCACGGGCGTGCCCGGCACCCCCGCCTGGAACGAGCTGCTGACCTTCGAGTCCGTGAACGTCGCCAAGTTCTACGAGAGCATGTTCGCCTACGAGGAGGAGCCTGTGGTCTCCGCCGACCTCGACTACGTCACCCTGCACATCGACGGCCGCCCGGTCGCCGGCATCCACGGCGTCGGCAACGCCCTGCCCCGCGACCGGGGCCCGCACTGGGTGACGTACTTCGAAGTGGCCGACACGGACGAGGCGCTGGAGCGGATCGTCGACCTCGGCGGCCACGTCCTCAAAGCGGCCCACGACAGCGCCCACGGCCGCGTGGCGACGGCGGCGGACCCGGAGGGGGCCCGGTTCTCCCTGATCCAGGGTCCGCGCTGACGGCATTCGCGGGTGGTTCGGGGTCGCTTGAGGGCGGCCTGGAGGGCCCGAATGGATCGCGGCTCAGGCCGGCTGCACCGGCAGGACGTCCGGGGACAGCGCCGCCGCATGGGCGCTGGCCGCCGTCATGCGGCGGCGGTGGTGGCGGCGGCACAGGACCTCGTAGCCGACCGCGTCCGCCTGGTTGACGTCGCCGACGACCACCTGGGCGCCCTCGACGACCATCTCGCCGCCTATCGTGCGGGCGTTGTGCGTGGCGCGGGCGCCGCACCAGCACAGGGCCTCGACCTGGAGCACCTCGACCCGGTCGGCCAGTTCCACCAGGCGCTGCGAGCCGGGGAACAGCTTGCTGCGGAAGTCGGTCGTGATGCCGAAGGCGTAGACGTCCAGGCCCAGGTCGTCGACCACGCGCGCGAGTTGGTCGATCTGGTTCGGTGCGAGGAACTGGGCCTCGTCGGCGATGACGTAGTCCGCGCGGCCGCCCTGGGAGAGGCGGTCGACGAGGTACGCGTACAGGTCCGTGCCGTCCTCGACCTCCACCGCGTTCGTGACCAGACCGAGCCGGGAGGACAGCTTGCCCTCGCCCGCGCGGTCGTCACGCGTGAAGATCACGCCCTGCAGACCACGCGCCGAACGGTTGTGCTCGATCTGGAGAGCCAGCGTCGACTTCCCGCAGTCCATCGTTCCGGAGAAGAACACCAGCTCGGGCATGTGGAGTTGAGCACCTTTCGGCGGAGAGTGCGGTCTACGGGAGCGCTACGAGGGTTTCAGGAGCGTACTTCGAGCAGAGGGACCAACTGCTCGGCGGGGGTCATCGAACCGTGGTTGCCGACCATCGCCGACTCCTTCGGCTCCCGCTCGGACGCGATGATCAGGACGTCGTCCCGCGCGGCCGCGACCACGTCGCCGATGCGGTCGTACACCCGCTCGTCGATCTGCGGCCCGAACCAGCCCGCCGCGATCGCCTCGTCCCGGGAGGCCACCCAGAACTGTTCGCCCAGCACCTCGCGCCAGCAGGTCAGGACGTCGTTCGCGGCGCCGGGCACCGCGTAGACGTGCCGCGCCCGGCCCTCGCCGCCCAGCAGGGCGACACCGGCACGCAGTTCCCAGTCCTCGTCGAAGTCGATGCGGTGCTGCTCGTCGAAGGGCACGTCGATCATGCCGTGGTCGGCGGTGACGTAGAGCGCGCTGCGCGGCGGCAGCTGCTCGGCGAGGCGCTGGGCGAGCCGGTCGACGTACATGAGCTGGCCGCGCCACGTGTCCGAGTCGACGCCGAAGCGGTGACCGGCGCCGTCCAGCTCGGCGTAGTACGTGTAGATCAAGGAGCGGTCGCCTGCGGCCAGTTGCTGGGCGGCGAGGTCCATGCGCTCCTCGCCGGTCAGCCGCCCGTGGAACGTTCCGCCGCTGAGCGCGACCTTGGTCAGCGGGGTGTTCTCGAAGGTGGGCGACGACACCTGGGCCGCGTGCACGCCCGCCTGGTGCGCCAGCTGGAAGACCGTGGGATACGGCTGCCAGACACGCGGTGACGTCCACGGGTTCCAGCGCAGCTGGTTCATCAGCTCGCCGGTCTCGGGGTTGCGCACGGTGTACCCGGGCAGGCCGTGCGCGCCCGGCGGCAGGCCGGTGCCGACCGAGGCGAGGGAGGTCGCGGTGGTCGCCGGGTAGCCGGCGGTGATCGGGCGTCCGGTGCCGCCGCGCGAACTGCTCAGGAGCGAGGTCAGGAACGGCGCCTCGTCGGGGTGCGCCTTGAGCTGCTCCCAGCCGAGTCCGTCCACCAGGAACACGCAGTTGCGGTCGGTGGCGGTCAGCTCGGGGATCGTCGCGGTCATCTCCGGTACGGCCATGCCGGCGGCCAGCGTGGGCAGCAGATCGGCGAGCGAGCCGCTGCCGTACTGGGGGGCGGGCGCGGAGTCGACGGCGAGGGGTTCCGGGTGGGAGTCCCAGGTGGTGGGCTGGATCATCTCAGTGCGCGACGTCCGCCGTCGCCTCGGAGAGCGACTGCGCGAAGGCGAGCGCCTGGCGCACCGTCTCCGGGCCGTCACCGGCCTCGCTGACCCGCAGGCTGAGGTCGTCCGCCGTCGAGTTGCCCGTGTAGCCGTGGTCGGCCTCGCAGTTGGGGTCGCCGCAAGCAGCCGGCTCCAGGTCGATACGGGAGACGGCGCCCCAGCCGATGGTCAGCACGACCTCGCGGGGCAGCGTGCCCGGCTGGTACTGCTCCGGATTGGCGACCACCCGGCTGACCACGACCGATGAGATCCGGCCGAGCTTCACGGACTCCGTGGACGTCGTGGCGTACGGCGTCGGGGAGGTGCCCTCGGCGGCCTGTTCGTCGGTGTGGCTGACGATGAAGCGGTTGCCGGTGAGGACGAGCACGGTCACGTGCCGCCGCACCTCGTTCTGGTCGAACGTCGTCTCCTGATGGACCAGGTACGACCGGATGGGCTCGCCGCCCACAGCGGCCTCCACCGCCTCGGCCACGAGGGCCGGGTAGTAGCCGCTGCGCTCGATCGCCGCACGCAGCCCCTGGGTCGTCGTACTGGTCTTGGCCATGACGCCCATCCTACGGGGGCCCACTGACTGCGAGGCACCGCTCGCCGCGGTCTCAGTACGTCGGGAGGGTCCTCGGCCCGAGGTCGTCGCGGGCGGGCGGTGGCGCGAGGCGTACGGAGGCGCCGAGCACGCTCACGCCGTGCGTGGCGACGACGACCGGCTCCAGGGTGACCGCGACGACCTCCGGGTGGTCGTCGACCAGCCGCGACACCCTCAGCAGCAGTTCCTCCAGGGCAGGCGTGTCCACCGGCGCGGAGCCGCGCCAGCCGAACAGGAGCGGTGCCGTCCGGATCGAGCGGACGATCGAGGTCGCGTCGCGGTCGGTGACCGGGATCAGCCGGTGCGCGGTGTCACCGAGCAGCTGCGAGGCGGCTCCGGCGAGCCCGAAGGACAGTACGGCGCCGGCCGCCGGGTCGATCACGGCCCGTACGACGGTGTCGACGCCGCGCGGTGCCATGCTCTGCACGACCGGCCGCAGCTCCTCCGGTCTGCCGAACAGCTCGGTCAACTCGGCGTAGGCTCGCCGCAGTTGTTCTTCGTCGGCCAGATCGAGCCGTACGCCGCCGAGGTCGGCGCGGTGGCGCAGATGCGGGGCGATGGCCTTGAGGGCGACGGGGTAGCCGAGGGTGCGGGCGCCGTCTGCGGCGGCGTCGGGGGTGGGGGCGTGCAGGGCGCGTTGCACGTGGATGCCGTACTTGCCGAGCAGGTCACAGGTCTCGTCCGTGCCGAGCGTGAGCCCTTGCCCGCGCGCGAGCAGCCCGTCGATCAGCCGGGCGGCGCCCTTCTCGTCGATGTCCTCGTACTCCGGCACCTTCCCGGGGTCGGCCGCCTCACGCCGCCACTGTGAGTACTTGACGGCTTCGGCGAGGGCGCGGACGGCGCGTTCGGCCGCGGGGTAGGCGGGGATGAGGCGCGGGGCGTTCTCCGAGGGGTCCGGCCGCTCGGGCGGTGTCTCGGCCGGGAAGTCCAGTGGGCGGAACGGGTGGGTGGCGCGGAGCCCGACGCGGGGCGCCGTCCTGCCCGCCTGTGGTGCGGTGCTCGCCGCGGCGGACAGGGCCTCCGCGAGACCGCCCAGCTCCACGTGCACCACCAGCACCGGCTTGCCCGGCACGCCCTCGGCAGCCGACCGCAGTGCCTCCGCCAGCTCGGCGTCCCCCGGCGACACCTCCCCGATCGCCGGGATCGCCGTCACCACCACCGCGTCGCAGGTGTCGTCCGCCAACGTGCGCGACAACGCCGCCCGGAAGTCCGCGGCCGACGCCCCCGTCGTCAGATCCAGCGGCGGCAACGGCCGCAGTCCCTCGGACAGGCACGCGTCGTACGTCAGCAGCCCGAGCGACTCGGAGTTGCCCAGGATCGCCACGCGCGGGCCGGCCGGCAGCGGCTGGCGCGCGAGCAGCAGCCCCGCGTCCACCAGCTCGGTGATCGTGTCCACCCGGATCACCCCGGCCTGCCGCAGCAGCGCGGACACCGTGGCGTGCGGCAAGCGCGTGGCCCGTACCGCGTGCCCCTGCGGCGCCGCGCCACCGTGCCGCGCCCCCTGCACCACGACCAGCGGCTTCGCAGCCGCCGTACGCCGGGCGAGGCGGGTGAACTTGCGCGGGTTGCCGATGGACTCCAGGTACATCAGCACGACGTCGGTGTCCGGGTCGTCGTACCAGTACTGGAGGACGTCGTTGCCGGAGACGTCGGCCCGGTTGCCGGACGAGACGAGGGTCGACACACCTGTGACCCCGGTGACCCCACCGCCGCGCCGGTGCAGCCGGGACAGCAGCGCGATCCCGATGGCGCCGGACTGCGCGAACAGCCCGATCCGGCCCGGGCGGGGCATCTCGGGTGCCAGGGAGGCGTTCAGCCGTACGTCGGCGGAGGTGTTGATGATCCCGAACGCGTTCGGGCCGATGATGCGCATGCCGTACGCGCGCGCGTGCCGTACGAGTGCGCGCTGCCGCTCGCGCCCGTCGGGCCCGCTCTCGGCATACCCGGCGGAGACCACGACCAGCCCCTGCACGCCGTGTTCGCCGCACTCGGTGACCACCTCGGGGACGTACTCGGCCGGTACGGCGACCACCGCGAGGTCGACGGGCCCCTCGATGTCCCGCACGGACCGGTGCGCGGGCACGCCGTCGAGCTCCTTGAGATCCTCCGGGAACGCCTTGTTCACGGCGTACAGCGCCCCCGTGAAACCGGCGTCCCTGATGTTGCCGAGGACGCTGCGGCCCACCCCGCCGGGCGTGCGGCCGGTGCCGATGACGGCGACGGAGCCGGGCACCAGCAGCCGCCGCACGGACCGCGCCTCGGCGCGCTGTTCGCGCGCGTACTGCACGGCGAGGGAGCGGTCCGTCGGCTCCAGGTCGAACTCCAGGCGTACGACGCCGTCCTCGAAGCTGCGCTTCTGGGTGTACCCGGCGTCGGTGAACACCTTGATCATCTTGCTGTTGGCGGGCAGCACCTCGGCGGCGAACCGGCGGATGCCGCGCTCGCGCGCGACCGCGCCGATGTGTTCGAGGAGGGCGGAGGCGACGCCGCGCCCCTGGTGGGCGTCCTGGACCAGGAAAGCGACCTCGGCCTCGTCGGCGGGTGCCGACGCGGGCATTCCGTCGGCGCCGATCCGGTCGTAGCGTACGGTTGCGATGAACTCGCCGCCCACCGTGGCCGCGAGTCCCACCCGGTCCACAAAGTCGTGGTGCGTGAAGCGGTGGACGTCCTTCGCGGACAGACGCGGGTAGGGCGCGAAGAAGCGGTAGTACTTCGACTCGTCCGACACCTGCTCGTAGAAGCTGACCAGACGCTCGGCGTCATCAACGGTGATGGGGCGGATGCGTGCGGTGCCGCCGTCGCGCAGCACCACGTCGGCTTCCCAGTGGGCGGGGTACTCGTGCCGGTCCGAGGCGCTCTGCATGGGGCCCAGAGTACGGCTCGCGTACGACAACGGCGCGAGGCAGTCTGTGGAGGACGTATGTCGGGTCGAGGCCGCGACCCGACGGTCGCCTCGGGAGGGGCGTTTTGTCCCTCCCGGCATGCTTCACGGGTGTGGGAAACTGGTCTAGACAACCCTGAACACCGAAGGGCAGCATCACATGGCTGAGCGCCGCGTCAACGTCGGCTGGGCCGAGGGCCTTCACGCCCGCCCCGCTTCCATCTTCGTCCGGGCCGCCACGGCCGCAGGTATCCCGGTGACGATCGCCAAGGCCGACGGCAACCCCGTCAACGCGGCCTCCATGCTGGCCGTTCTGGGCCTGGGCGCCCAGGGCGGCGAGGAGATCGTCCTCGCCTCCGACGCCGAGGGTGCGGACGCCGCCCTCGACCGTCTGGCGAAGCTGGTCTCCGAGGGCCTCGAGGAGCTCCCCGAGACGGTCTGAACGACCTGAGCGGGTCTGCGGAGCAAACCGTGAAGCCGCGTCTGCCTTTCCGGCCGACGCGGCTTCGCTGTTTCCGGGCAGGCGGCCACGTTTTCGAGGTGGGCAGCCGCGAGAATTAACGGCGGCACCCGAAAAAGGGCAGCGGAAATTCCCCGCCACCGAATATCACCTCTTTGTATACGGCGCCCGTGTTAATGTCGCAGGCTCGACATGTTTACGGGATGTTGCGAATTCCTCACACGCTCCGCGCGATCACCGGTGGAACCGAACCGCAGTCGGTGCGCGGAGAGTGCGCGCTCGGTGTGCAGTGCCGTGATCGCGCGGGCGCGATCACTGTCGCCGCGCGCCACCGCGTCCACGATCGCGCCGTGCTCGGTCCAGGACTCCACGGGGTTGACCGGCGCCTCCACCGCGTACATCCAGGCGATCTTGTGCCGCAGCTGGGTCAGCATCGAGGTGAGGGCGGGGCTGCCGCAGGCCTGGGCCAGCGTCTCGTGGAACCAGCCGCCCAGGGAGCGCAGATCCTCGCTGTTGCCCCGCCTGGCCCGCTCCTGGCCCAGCCTGACCAGGCCGCGCAGGACCTTCAGATGGGCCTCGGTGCGCCGCTGAGCGGCCCGGGAGGCGCCGAGCGGCTCCAGCAGGGTGCGCATCTCCAGCAGGTCGGCGGCCTCCTGCTCGGTCGGTTCGGCGACGCACGCGCCCGCGTGCCGCCGGGTCACCACGAAGCCCTCCGCCTCCAGGGTGCGCAGTGCCTCCCGCACGGGGACGCGGGAGACACCGTAGCGGCGCGCGAGGAGTTCCTCGGTGAGCCGGCTGCCACGCTCGTAGACACCGGCGACGATGTCGTCCCGGATCGCCGTGCATACCGAGTGCGCCGGAATACGCATGTCCGACCTCCGCTTTAATCCCCGTGAAACGTCGACGAATGACGTGTGTTCAGTGACTCTATTGCAACCGGCTGGAATTTCCGATGGCGGGTCGGAATCCATGGATATTTTTTGGACAAGTCGGTCGTCGGGAACGCCGAAAGCCCCGGCTCGGGGAGCCGGGGCTTCGGGGGGACCGTCCTCGGAGTGACCGGCCTCGGGGAGGCGCGGTGGAGGCGTCAGATGTTCACGCCGTGCGAGCGGAGGTAGGCGACGGGGTCGATGTCGGAGCCGTACTCCGCCGTCGTGCGGGCCTCGAAGTGCAGGTGCGGTCCGGTGACGTTGCCGGTGGCGCCGGACAGGCCTATCTGCTGGCCGGGGGTGACGGTCTGGCCCACCGAGACGCCTATGGACGACAGGTGGCCGTACTGGGTGTACGTGCCGTCGTTCATCTTGATCACGATGCTGTTGCCGTACGACCCGCCCCAGCCGGCCTCCACGACGGTGCCGGAGCCGACCGCGTGGACGGAGGTGCCGCTGGCGGCGTGGAAGTCGACGCCCGTGTGGCTGCCGGAGGACCAGACGGCGCCGCCGGCCTTGTAGCCGGTGGAGATGTACGAGCCGGAGATCGGGGCGACGTAGGACAGCAGGCGCTTGCGCTCGGCCTCGCGGGCGGCGCGCTCCTTGGCCTCGCGCTCCTGCTTGGCCTTCTCGGCCGCCTTCTTGCGCGCTGCCTCCTCGGCGGCCTTCTTCCGGGCCGCGGCCTCCTCGGCGGCCTGCTCCTGGGCGGCGGCCTGGGCGGCGATCTGGGCGGCGATCGAGTCCCCGATCGTGACGACGGGGATGAGGCCGGTCTGCTCGACGGCGGGTTCGGCGGCGAGCGCCGGGGCGGCGAGGGTGCCCATGACACCGGTGGCGGTGAGAGCGGCGACGCCCGCAGCGCGGGCGGTGGTGCGTTCGAACCGGCTGGGGCGACGGTGCTTCCCGGTGGGGCGGTTCTTCCCGGTGGCGCAGGTGAACGCCATGTAGTGGCTGGTCCTTTCCTTCCTTCTCGCCTACCGGGTTAGCTGACGGGTTCGGAGCAGGAAGGTCTCCTACGGACCCCCTCGCGGCTGCGCGGGCGTCCGATTCACCCCAGGGACTACGGGTGGGTCCCCGGCTCCCCTGGCTCGCGCCGTACGGGGACTCGGCGATGACTGTCCGGTGCCGCGGGCGCGGCGCACTGCCTGACGGACAGCCCGGAAGACGCTAAGGGGCGCCACTTTCAATCCCCAAACGGATCGCGACTTTTGTAGCGCATCCCACAGGCCAGACAGGCAACCTTTCCCTCAATTCGGGCATAAAGGGGCCCTGGTGGCTTGGAAGTCACCAGGGCCCCTTCCACGCGCGCGTGCCGTCGCCCGGCGCGGTGTCCGCCTGCTACTCGGCTGCCACTACGGTGACTTCGCCGATGCCGAGGGCCTCGACGGGCTCCCGGATCTCGGCCGCGTCGCCGACGAGGATCGTCACCAGACGGTCCACCGGGAAGGCGCTCACGGCCGCCGCGGTGGCCTCGACGGTGCCGGTCGCGGCGAGCCGCTGGTACAGCGTCGCCTGGTAGTCGTCGGGCAGGTGCTGCTCGACCTGATCGGCCAGCGTGTTCGCCACGGAGGCGGCGGTCTCGTACTTCAGCGGCGCCACCCCGACGAGGTTCTGCACCGCGAAGTCCCGCTCGGCGTCGGTGAGCCCCTCGTCGGCCACCCCGCGCAGGACCTTCCAGAGGTCGTCCAGCGCCGGGCCGGTGTTCGGGGTGTCGACGGAGCCGCTGATGGCGAGCATGGCCGCGCCCGTGCCGTCCGGAGCCGAGCGCAGGACCTGCCCGAACGCGCGCACACCGTAGGTGTAGCCCTTCTCCTCGCGCAGGACCTTGTCCAGGCGGGAGGTGAGGGTGCCGCCGAGGCAGTACGTGCCGAGGACCTGCGCGGGCCACACGCGGTCGTGCCGGTCGGGACCGATGCGGCCGATCAGCAGCTGCGTCTGGACGGCGCCGGGGCGGTCCACGATGACGACGCGTCCGGTGTCGTCCGCGGTGACCGGCGGAACGGGCCGGGGCTGGGCCGGGGAGCCGGTCCAGGCGCCCAGGGTGTCGCCCAGCAGGGCGTCGAGGTCCACGCCCGTGAGGTCGCCGACGACCACGACGGTGGAGGTGGCGGGGCGCACGTGCCGCTCGTAGAAGGCGCGCACGGCCGCGGAGTCGATGCCCGCGACGGTGTCCTCGGTGCCCTGGCGTGGGCGGGACATGCGCGAGGTCGCCGGGAACAGCTGCTTCGAGAGCTCCTTGGCGGCGCGGCGCGAGGGGTTGGCCAGCTCGTGCGGGATCTCGTCGAGGCGGTTGCGCACCAGGCGCTCGACCTCGGCGTCGTCGAACAGGGGCGCCCTGAGGGCGTCGGCGAGCAGGCCGAGCGCCTTGGCCAGGCGGGAGACCGGCACCTCGAGGCTGACGCGGATGCCGGGGTGGTCGGCGTAGGCGTCGAGCGTGGCGCCGCAGCGCTCCAGTTCGGCGGCGAACTCCTCGGCCGTGTGCTTGTCGGTGCCCTCGGAGAAGGCACGCGCCATGATCGTGGCGATGCCGTCGAGCCCCTTCGGCTCGGCCTCCAGGGGCGTGTCCAGGAGCACCTCGACGGCGATGACCTGCTGGCCGGGGCGGTGGCAGCGCAGGACCGTCAGGCCGTTGTCCAGCTTGCCGCGCTCGGGCGCCGGGAACGCCCAGGGCCGGGCCTCGCCGGCCTGGGGCTGCGGGTGGAACTCCATGCTGGCGAGCTCGGTCACTGCGCCGACTCCTCGTTCTCGTCGGTGGTCTCGGCGGCCTGGAGGTCGTCGGCCTCGGCTGCGGTCGGCTCGTACACGAGCACCGCGCGGTTGTCGGGGCGCAGGCGGGCCTTGGCGACCGCCTGGACCTCCTCGGCGGTGACGTCGAGGACGCGCTGTACGGCGGTGAAGGCGAGCTGCGGGTCGCCGAACAGGACGGCGTAGCGGCACAGTTCGTCGGCGCGGCCCGCGACGGTGCCGAGCCGGTCCAGCCACTCGCGCTCCAGCTGGGCCTGCGCGCGCTCCATCTCCTCGGCGGTGGGGCCCTCCGCGGCGAAGCGGGCGAGCTCCTCGTCGACGGCGGCCTCGATGACGGGGACCTCGACGTCGCCGGACGTCTTCACGTCCAGCCAGCCCAGGGAAGGCGCCCCGGCCAGGCGCAGCAGTCCGAACCCGGCCGCCACGGCCGTACGGTCGCGGCGGACCAGCCGGTTGTAGAGGCGGGAGGACTCGCCGCCGCCGAGGACGGTCAGCGCCAGGTCGGCCGCGTCGCACTCGCGCGTGCCGTCCACCGGGAGCCGGTAGGCGGCCATCATCGCGCGCGCGGGGACGTTCTCCTCGACGACCTCGCGCAGCTGCTCGCCGATGATCTCGGGCAGCGAGCCGTCGCGCGGCTCTGGCTTGCCGTCGTGGGCCGGGATCGAGCCGAAGTACTTCTCGACCCAGGCGAGCGTCTGCTGCGGGTCGATGTCGCCGACGATGGACAGGACGGCGTTGTTGGGCGCGTAGTAGGTGCGGAAGAACGCGCGCGCGTCCTCCAGGCTGGCCGCGTCCAGGTCGGCCATCGAGCCGATCGGGGTGTGGTGGTAGGGGTGTCCGTCCGGGTACGTCAGGGCGGTCAGCTTCTCGAAGGCGGTGCCGTACGGGACGTTGTCGTAGCGCTGGCGGCGCTCGTTCTTGACGACGTCGCGCTGGTTTTCCAGGCCCTCCTCGTCGAGCGCCACCAGGAGGCTGCCCATGCGGTCGGCCTCCAGCCACAGCGCGAGCTCCAGCTGGTGGGCGGGCATGGTCTCGAAGTAGTTGGTGCGCTCGAAGCTGGTGGTGCCGTTCGGCGAGCCGCCCGCGCCCTGGACGAGCTCGAAGTGGCCCGTGCCCTTCACGCTCCCCGAGCCCTGGAACATCAGGTGCTCGAAGAGGTGGGCGAGTCCGGTACGGCCCTTGACCTCGTGACGGGAGCCGACGTCGTACCAGAGACAGACCGCGGCGACCGGCGTGAGGTGGTCCTCGGAGAGCACCACGCGCAGGCCGTTGGCCAGGCGGTGCTCCGTCGCGGTGAGGCCGCCGGATTGTGCCTCCGGTGTGGCCGTGTGACCCATGGGCAAGGTGTCCTTCCGGTCGCGTGCACTGCGTTGTGTCGAGCAGTTCGTGCTCAGTTCCTGCCACTGTATGCAGCGTCCGAAGGGCCGACGAAGTTCCCGGTCGGAACGCCGTGTCCGTACGGCGGTGAATGTGGGCCGGGAACACCGGACAGGACAGCGCTCGGGCACAGCTCGCCATCCCCTCCCGCCTGCCCGCTGCCGCACGACTTCGGACAGTGCCCGCCGATCACTCCGGCGAGTGAACGGTCTCGCGGCACGCGCTTGCCTTCGCGCAAGCGGGGCCTCGACCAGGGCGGTTGGCGCCCCGTCCCTCCCCTCTGTCGCAGGGAGGGCCCGGCGTCGGCGACACTTCTCGCACGCCGGGCGGGAGCCCAACATCGGGTCCTGGTCGGTGGTTGTCAGTGCCGCGGTCCACAATGGTCCGCGTCAGATCCCGCAAACGCTCGAGCGACCAGAACCAGAGGAGCCGGCAGCGATGGCCCGCCGCAGCACGAAGACCCCGCCGCCCGACGACTCGTACGAGGAGAAGATCCTCGACATCGACGTCGTCGACGAGATGCAGGGCTCCTTCCTCGAGTACGCGTACTCGGTCATCTACTCGCGCGCCCTGCCGGACGCCCGCGACGGCCTCAAGCCGGTGCACCGCCGCATCGTCTACCAGATGAACGAGATGGGCCTGCGCCCCGACCGCGGCTATGTGAAGTGCGCCCGCGTCGTCGGCGAGGTCATGGGTAAGTTGCACCCGCACGGCGACGCGTCGATCTACGACGCCCTGGTGCGCATGGCCCAGCCCTTCTCGATGCGCGTCCCGCTGGTCGACGGCCATGGCAACTTCGGCTCACTGGGCAATGACGACCCGCCGGCCGCCATGCGGTACACCGAGTGCCGTGCCGCCGAGCCCGCGAGCCTGATGACGGAGTCCATCGACGAGGACACCGTCGACTTCAACCCGAATTACGACGGCCAGGAGCGGGAGCCGGTGGCACTGCCCGCCGCCTTCCCGAACCTCCTGGTGAACGGCTCGTCGGGCATCGCGGTCGGCATGGCCACCAACATGCCGCCGCACAACCTCGCCGAGGTCATCTCGGCCGCCCGCCACCTGATCCGCTACCCGAACGCGGATCTGGACGCCCTGATGAAGCACGTCCCCGGCCCCGACCTGCCCACCGGCGGCCGTATCGTCGGCCTCTCCGGCATCCGGGACGCCTACGAGACGGGCCGCGGCACGTTCAAGATCCGTGCCACGGTGTCGGTGGAGACCGTGACGGCGCGCCGCAAGGGCCTCGTGATCACCGAGCTGCCCTTCGCGGTCGGCCCGGAGAAGGTCATCGCCAAGATCAAGGACCTGGTCGGCTCGAAGAAGATCCAGGGCATCGCCGACGTCAAGGACCTCACCGACCGGGCGCACGGCCTGCGCCTGGTCATCGAGATCAAGAACGGCTTCGTGCCCGAGGCGGTCCTTGAGCAGCTCTACAAGCTGACGCCGATGGAGGAGTCCTTCGGCATCAACAACGTCGCGCTGGTCGACGGCCAGCCCCTCACCCTGGGCCTCAAGGAGCTCCTGGAGGTCTACCTCGACCACCGCTTCGAGGTCGTGCGGCGCCGCAGCGAGTTCCGCCGCGGCAAGAAGCGCGATCGACTGCACCTGGTCGAGGGCCTGCTCACGGCGCTGCTGGACATCGACGAGGTCATCCGGCTGATCCGGTCCAGCGAGAACTCCGCGCAGGCCAAGGAGCGCCTGATGGAGCGCTTCTCGCTGAGCGAGGTCCAGACGCAGTACATCCTGGACACCCCGCTGCGCCGCCTCACCAAGTTCGACCGTATCGAGCTGGAGGCGGAGAAGGACAGGCTCAACGCGGAGATCGCGGAGCTGACCCGGATCCTCGACTCGGACGCGGAGCTGCGCAAGCTGGTCTCTTCCGAACTGGCCGCGGTGGCCAAGAAGTTCGGCACCGAACGGCGTACGGTCCTGCTGGAGTCGGCGGGCAGCACGGTCTCGGCGGTGCCGCTTCAGGTGGCGGACGACCCGTGCCGGGTGCTGCTGTCCTCGACGGGTCTGCTGGCCCGTACGGCGAACGGCGACCCCTTCGCGGAGGACGGCGACGCGAAGCGCTCCAGGCACGACGTGATCATCTCGGCGGTGCCGGCCACGGCCCGCGGCGAGGTGGGCGCGGTGACGTCCACGGGCCGTCTGCTGCGGATCAACGTCATCGACCTGCCCCAGCTGCCGGAGACGGCGTCGAGGCCGAACCTCGCGGGCGGCGCGCCACTGTCGGAGTTCGTCTCCCTGGAGGGCGACGAGACCCTGGTCTGCCTGACCACGCTCGACGAGTCCTCCCCGGGCCTGGCGCTCGGCACGGAACAGGGCGTGGTCAAGCGTGTGGTGCCCGACTATCCGACCAACAAGGACGAGTTGGAGGTCATCACTCTGAAGGAGGGCGACCGGATCGTCGGCGCGGTCGAGCTGCGCACCGGAGAGGAGGACCTGGTCTTCATCACGGACGACGCACAGCTGCTGCGTTACCAGGCCTCGCAGGTCCGCCCGCAGGGCCGCGCCGCCGGCGGCATGGCGGGCATCAAGCTCACGGAGGGCGCGAAGGTCATCTCCTTCACGGCGGTGGACCCGGCGGCCGACGCGGTCGTCTTCACGGTCGCGGGCTCGCGCGGCACGCTGGACGACTCGGTCCAGACGACGGCCAAGCTGACCCCGTTCGACCAGTACCCCCGCAAGGGCCGCGCCACCGGCGGCGTCCGCTGCCAGCGGTTCCTGAAGGGCGAGGACTGTCTGTCCGTGGCCTGGGCGGGCGCCGCACCGGCACGGGCCGCGCAGAAGAACGGCACTCCGGCCGACCTCCCGGACATGGACCCGCGCCGCGACGGCTCCGGTGTGTCGCTGCCGAAGACGGTGGCCGTGGTGGCGGGTCCGGTCTAGACCTGCGGGACGTCGAGGTCCTGGTCCTCAGGGTCTCGTACGTAGCGGAGGACGCCCCACATGCCGTGCTCGTCGGCGCGTGGGGCGTCGCTCTTGCACGAGTCGAGCTCCTTGGCCAGGGAGGCGGCATCGATGCCGGAGCCGATGAGGACGAGCTGGGTCAGGCGCGCGTCCCCGTCGGCCCACGGCTCCGGGTAGAAGCGCAGGAACCGCCCGACGGCGTGCACGGCGTAACGGTTCGCGGCGTCGTGCGGGCCGAAGTCGACGTACCCCTTGATCCGGTACAGCCCCTCAGGCCTGCTGTCCAGGAACCCCATCAACCGGCGCGGGTCGAGGGGGACTTCGGAGACGAAGGACATGCTGTCGTAGCCGGCGTGCAGGTGGTCGCTGTGATCCTCGTCGTGCTCATGCAGGTCGTCGAAGGACAGCTGCCCGATGCGCTCTTCGCTGGGCCTGCAGTCGAAGAGGAACTCGGGGTCGACACGGCCGTAGGTGGCGGGGACCACGGCGGCGCGGTCGGTGAGGCCGCGGACCGTCCCGAGGACGCGCTCACCGTCGGCCGCCCGGTCGAGCTTGTTGACCACGACGAGGTCGGCGAGGGCGAGGTGCCGGTCGATCTCGGGGTGCTTCGCGCGCGTGCCGTCGAACTCGGCGGCGTCGACGACCTCGACGAGCCCGCCGTACACGATGCCCGGATGTTCACTCGCGAGCACCATGCGCACGAGTTCCTGGGGTTCGGCGAGTCCGCTGGCCTCGATGACGATGACGTCGATGCCGGTGGACGGCCGGGCGAGCCGCTCCAGGTAGACGTCCAGCTCACTTGCGTCGACCGCACAGCACAGACAGCCGTTGCCGAGGGAGACGGTGGAGTCGCCGAGCGCGCCGGCGACGGCCATGGCGTCGATCTCGATGGCGCCGAAGTCGTTCACGATGGCGCCGATGCGGGTGCCGCCGCTGCGGTGGAGGAGGTGGTTGAGGACAGTCGTCTTGCCGGAACCGAGGAATCCGGCGAGTACGACGACCGGAATCTGCTGCGGACCGGTGCTCGGCTGACTCAACGTGCGACCTTTCTCACGCCGACGGGTGCACCGGCTCGCGGGGCGGCGCACGTACGAGGATTGAATGCCGACCCAGGATACGAGCCGGAAGAAACACCGCGAAGTGAACGATTGTTAGCAGCACTTGCCGGGCAGACGTTGGGCATGGCGCCGGAGTGTGCGACCCTCGCTTCCCTCCGTGCGCCTCCTCTCCGCCTCCCCGCCGATCAGAGCCGCTCGGCACTCTGGGAGACGGCAAGCGCCGCCCACCGCTCGCCGGTCCCCTCCCGTCGACCCGCACCCCGACGACCGGCGGACGGCCGCCTGATTCGGGGGTTGACATGGCCACACAGAAACGTTTTGCACGGAGGCTGGGTTCCGCCACGCTCACTTTCCTGGCTGCCACCGGTGTGACGCTGGCTGCGCATCAATGGCGGTCGGAGAAGGCTCGCCTGCACGAGAGGCAGCTGGAGCTCGAGGAACTGGCCATCCGGCGAACGGCCCTGGCCCATCAGCAGCGCATGCACTGGGAGTTGCTGGCGAGGGCGATCGACGATCCCTCCCTCGCTGCCGTGATCGACACGTACGACCAGAGCATCCCGGCGGAGAGGCGTCGTCAGTTCTTCTATGCCAACGCTTGGTACGTCCACCTCTACCACCTCTACCAGGCGGAGCTTCTGGACCGGGAGGAGCTGTACACGCGTCTGCGGGAGTTCTTCCAGAGCCCGGTCTTCCGCGCGTACTGGGAGGCGTCGCGGCACATGCGGGCCAGCCTGGACGAGTCGTCCGTGGAGGCCCAGCTCGGACACATGGTGGATGGGCTCGTCCGGGACCTCGACGAATCCGACACGGATGAGTGGTGGGTTGTCGGCGATCCGCCGACGGACTGACGACCGGGGTGTGCGACGCGGGAGCGGTCGACAACGCGACTGGGCGATTTTTCCCGCCGCGAAATATCGGTGGCGGATCCACGGTACGGCGGCACGTCTCCTCGGAGCGCGTGTGCGCGGCTTGCGCGATCTTCCTCGTGATCGCGGGGCTCATCGAGCACTGCCCGTGGATCGGAAGCCCCTGAGCCCCAGCTGAGCGAGAGCGAGGCCCTTCCTGCATCTCTGCGGAGCAACACAGACGCCTTGTCAGGAGACCAGCGACAACGAACCAACTCATCGCCGAGGTCAATCGCCACGGCGGCCAGGGTACGACCGGGTGACATTTCGCCAACGAGCCGCGAGGGCCTGAGAAACACCAGTAACCTGCTCCCCACCAGTATGGCCAGCTCTTTGTTCCTAAGGACCGGTACCTTTGAAGATCGTGCGCCGCATCGGTGTGCCTCCCAGCGCCCGAGGCAGTAGTTCAGGAGCTACCTGCCCGGATGTGTTCGAACTCAGCGACGGCAACTTCGCCGTCATCGGCACCGAGGCCACCGAGGCGCTTGACCCGGAACTGCCCGCCGATGCCGCCCGTGCCGACTACGAGCGCATCGTCATCGTCAGCCGGGAGACCCTCATCCGCGCCAAGGCAGACATCCCCGACGCCTGAGCCCACCGCACGAGCACGCGTCCACCCCCGACCCGTACCGTCACGCTCCCCCGGCCGCGCGCAACCGTTGAGCGAGCCGGGCCACCGACCCGGCGAGCAGCCGGCACCCCGTCACTGCTCGATCCCCACCTGAGGCCTGGCGCCAGAAGCACCAGGCCACACGTATGCCAGGGCCTGCGTCAGGCAGCCGTCGGCACCTTCACCGGCGCCCCCGGCCCCACGTACCGCGCCGCCGGCCTGATGATCTTCGAGTCCTGTGCCTGTTCCAGGATGTTGGCGCTCCAGCCCACGACCCGCGCAGCGGCGAACGTCGGTGTGAACATCTCCCGCGGCAGACCACAGAGTTCCATGACCACGCCGGCGTAGAACTCGACGTTCGTATGCAGCTCGCGCCCCGGCTTCAGCTCGGCGAGTATCACCTCCACGCGGCGTTCCACCTCCACGGCGAACTCGACGCGCGGGCCGCCGAAGCGCTGGGCGAGTTCGCGGAGCATCCGGGACCGCGGGTCCTCGGTGCGGTAGACGGGGTGACCGAAGCCCATGATGCGGTCGCCGGCGAGAACTCGTTCTCGGATCCAGGAGTCGATGCGGTCGGGGGTGCCGATCGCGTCCAGCGTGTCCAGCGCGCGACTGGGCGCACCGCCGTGAAGCGGCCCGGACAGCGCGCCCACGGCTCCGACGAGGCAGGCCGCGACGTCGGCGCCGGTTGAGGTGATGACGCGAGCCGTGAAGGTTGACGCATTGAATCCGTGATCAATGGTTGAGATCAAGTATTGCTCGATCGCTCGCGTGCGCGCCGGATCAGGCTCCGCCCCCGTCAACATGTACAGGTAGTTCGCCGCGTACGACAGATCCTCACGCGGCTCAACAGGATCAAGTCCCCTGTCCAGTCGGTGCAGTGCGGTGAGCAGCGTCGGTACGACCGCCGCCGCGACGAGGCCGTCCTGGCGGCGCTGGTCGGCATCGATGTCGTACACCGGGCGGAAGCCCTTCGCCGCGCCGAGCAGCGACAGCGCCGTGCGCAGGCCGGCCAGTGCACCGGACCGTCCGCTGGCCGCCGCGATCGCAGGCAGGGCCGCCCGCACCTCGTCGGGCAGCCGCCGCAGCGCGGCGGTCTCGGCGGCGAAGGCGGCGGCGCGTCCGGTGTCCGGCAGTTCACCGTGGACCAGGAGATGCCAGACGTCCTCGAAGGGGCGGGTCTGCGCGAGTTCGACGGCCGAGTACTGGCGGTAGTGGTAAAAGCCCTCGAGCCCACGCACATCACCGATCTCGGTGTCGGTGACGACGACGCCCGCGAGCCCACGTGGCACATCGACGAGCGCGGCTGCTGACCTGTTGACGGACATGATTCCTCCCTGGACTTGATTTGACTGTCCATGCTTGACTATTTCTCTGTCAATATTGATTGAATCAACCCACGGATCAATATGCCGCGTCCTGGATACGGTGACCCCATGCGCGATCAAGAACCCGACCCCGGCCCCGCGGTGCGGCGGCTGACCACCCAGGAGGCCGCCGAGCTGCTCGGCGTGAAGCCCGAGACCGTGTACGCGTACGTGAGCCGCGGTCACCTCAGCAGCCGCCGCGTGCCCGGCGGCCGGGGCAGCACCTTCGACGCGCAGGAGGTGGAGACGCTCGCCCGGCGCAACAAGCGGGAGGGTGCAGGCGGTTCGGGATCGGGCGGTGAGCTGTCCGTGCGGACCCGTCTGACCTTCATCGACACCGACCGCTACTACTTCCGGGGCGTGGACGCGACCCAACTGGCCGCCCGGCACTCCTACGAAGAGGTCGCCGAGTGGCTGTGGACCGGCCGGTTGCGCCGAGGCGTCACTTTCACCGCCCCCGAGGCCTCCGTCGCCGCCGCCCGTAGCGCCGCCGACGGCCTGCCCGAACACGCCGGTCCCACCGACCGGTTGCGGGTCGCGGCGATCGCCGCCGCGGCCACGGATCCCCTGCGCTTCGACCTGTCCGAGGAAGCCGTACTCGGCACCGCGCGCACCCTCATCCCGACTCTCGTGGCCGCCCTCACGCCTGCGCGCTACGCCTATCGCGACGAGGGTTCACTCGCCCTCCGCCTGTGGGGGCAGCTGAGCGCACGGTCCGCCGACGAGGCCGCGCTACGGGTACTGGACACGGCACTCGCCCTGCTCGTCGACCACGACCTGGCCGCCTCGACCCTCGCGGTGCGGGTCGCCGCGTCGGCCCGCGCCCACGCCTACGCGGCCGTCTCCGCCGGGCTCGGTGTGATCGAGGGCCCTCTGCACGGGGCGGCCAGCGGCCTCGCCCACAAGCTGATCATGGAGGTGCTCGACCGGGGCGACGCCGGGCCCGTCATCGCCGAGGAGCTGCGGGCCGGCCGACGCATTCCGGGGCTCGGTCACCGGCTCTACGCCGGCGAGGACCCACGCGCGCGTGTCCTGTTCGAGCTCCTGGAGGAGATCCCCCGCTCCGCGCCCGCCCTCGCCGCGGCCCGCGACATCGTCGCCACGGCCGCCCGCCACACCCCGCTGCACGCCAACGTCGACCTGGCCCTGGCCGTGTTCACGGCGTCCTCCGCCATGCCCGCCACGGCAGGCGAGACGATCTTCGCCGTGGCACGTACCGCGGGCTGGATCGCCCATGCGCTCGAGGAGTACGGGGAGCGACCGCTGCGCATGCGGCCGAGCGGGCACTACACGGGTCCCAAGCCGCCTCAGCCCCTGCCTGAGTCCTGAGCAGAACACTCGGCCCTTGCCCGAGCAGGACACAGCCCCTCAAGAAGTCGCCCGACTCAAGTCAGGTTAGGCTCACCTCTGTGAGTACGTGCTCAACCGTCTCGCAGGACCTCGACGAGCCCATCGCGGGGACCGCGGCGACCGCGACGACCTGGCTGCTGCTGGAGCAGCCCGGTCCGTGGGGTGCCAAGGCGCTCACGCAGAGCCACCTGGATCCCGCGCTGGGCCGCGCCCTGGAGACTGCCGCGAAGGGCACGGGCGTACGCGTGGCACTGATTCGCCGTCCGGGCCGGCACGCCGACTGCGGGCCCCCCGCCGAGCGCCGGGTCTACGCGGCCCACACCGTGCCCGGAAACGTCTGGCTGCACGCCGCCACGACGAACGACCCGGAGCAGTTGCTCGACCTGGACTTCGCCGCCCTCGGCATGGGTTTCCACCACACCTTCGACTCGGCACTCCAGGGGCGGCCCCACACAGGCGACCCGCTCGCGCTCGTCTGCACGAACGGCAAGCGGGACCGCTGCTGCGCGCTCCTCGGCCGGCCTCTCGCGGCCGAGCTCGCCGCATCCGGCGTGGAGGGCGTCTGGGAGGTCACCCATCTGGGTGGACATCGGTTCTCACCGACGTTGCTGGTGCTGCCGTACGGCTACGCCTACGGCCGGGCGCAGGCCCACGCCGTCAAGGAGGTCCTGCACAGCGTCCAGGAGGGACGGATCACCGTCGAGGGGTGCCGCGGGAACTCCGCCTGGGAGCGACCGGGCCAGGCGGCCGAGCTGGCCGTGCGCTCGGCTGCGGGCGAGTACGCCGCGGAAGCGCTGCGCGTCGTACGGACGGACGGCGCGGCCCCGCGATGGGAAGTGACGGTCGCCCACGTGGACGGGCGCCACTGGCGGGTCGTCGTGGCGCAGGGCGCGTCCCTGCCACCCCGCCCCGAGAGCTGCGGCACGTCGGTGCTCGGCTCGCCCGCGCGGATGGACGTGGTGGCGGTGCGCGAGCTCACGGTGGCGACGGCACTCGCGAGTTGATCAGGTGCACGGAGTGGTTCTCGTCTTGATCAGGTGCACTGGGTGACCGGTGAGTTGATCAGATCCACGGCCTGGCTCGCAGGTGGATCAGGCGCACGGCCTGGGCTCGCGAGTTGATCGGATACAGGCATTGGCGCACGAGTTGACCAGGTGCACGGAGCCACCCCACATGGACCGAGCGCCCGACATCGATCAAGAGATCCACGTCACACCCCACTACGGGACTTCCCGCCCGCCCACGTACCGTCATGGGTATGAGCCCCACTCCCCCCGCACGTCGCCTGCGCCTCGGCCTGCCCCGGCGGATGTTCGCGCAGGTGCTGCTGATGCAGGTGGCGATCGCCGCGGGAGTCGCGGTGCTCGCGACCGGGCTGTTCCTCGCTCCGCTCAGCGACCAGCTGGACGATCAGGCGATGCGCCGTGCGCTGTCGATCGCGCAGACCACGGCGGCCCAGCCGCAGATCGCCGAGGATCTGGTGAGCACGCGCGCGACGGCCGACGGGCCCGTCCAGCGGGAGGCGGAGCGGATCCGCCGGGCCACCCACGCCGAGTATGTCGTCGTGATGGACCGGCGCGGCGTGCGCTGGTCCCATCCCACCCCGGGCGAGATCGGCAGGATCGTGTCGACGGACCCGGGTCAGGCCCTCGCCGGCCACGAGGTCATGCAGATCGACGACGGCACCCTGGGCCGCAGCACCCGCGGCAAGGTGCCGCTGCGCGACGGCGACGGCAAGATCGTCGGGGCGGTCTCGGTCGGTATCGCGTACGACAGCGTGCGGGCCCGGCTGCTGCACGCGATCCCCGGGCTGCTCGCGTACGCGGGCGGTGCCCTCGCGGTCGGCTCGCTGGCCGCCTGGCTCATCTCCCGCCGACTGCAGCGGCAGACACGGGACCTGGCCTTCTCCGACATCTCGGCGCTGCTCGCGGAGCGCGAGGCCATGCTGCACGGCATCCGGGAGGGCGTCGTCGCCCTGGACCGCGGCGGCCGTATCCGTCTCCTCAACGATGAGGCTCAACGCCTGCTGGGCATCGGGGACGAGGCCGTCGGCCGGTCCCTCGACGAGGCGCTCGGCGAGGGCCGTACGACCGACGTGCTGGCCGGCCGGGTGACCGGCACCGATCTGCTCACGGTCCGCGGCCAGCGCGTCCTGGTCACCAACCGCATGCCCACCGACGACGGCGCCGTCGCGACCCTGCGCGACCGCACCGAGCTGGAGCAGCTCGGCCGGGAGCTCGACTCCACGCGCGGCCTGATCGACGCCCTGCGCGCCCAGGACCACGAACACGCCAACCGTATGCACACGCTCCTCGGGCTGCTCGAACTGGAGATGTACGACGACGCCGTGGAGTTCGTCGGCGAGGTGGTCGGCGATCACCGGGCCACCGCGGAGCAGGTCGCCGAGAAGATCCAGGACCCGCTGCTAGCCGCCCTCCTGGTCGGCAAGGCGACCGTGGCCGCCGAGCGCGGCGTCGCGCTGCACCTGTCGGACCGTACCCGGCTGCCGGACCGGCTGGTGGACCCCCGAGGGCTCGTCACGATCGTCGGCAACCTGGTGGACAACGCACTGGACGCCGTCGCGGGCACGCCGCACGCGCGCGTGGAGGTCGAATCGCGCGCCGAGGGGCGCACCGCGATCCTCAGGGTGCGCGACACAGGGCCGGGAATCCCCGAGGAGCACCGCGAGTTGATCTTCACCGAGGGATGGTCCACCAAGAAGCCGCCGGCCCACCGCGAACGCGGTATCGGGCTCTCCCTGGTGCGCAGGCTCGCCGAACGGCAGGGCGGCACCGCGACCGTGGGCGAAGCGGCGGGCGGCGGCGCGGAGTTCACCGTGCTCCTGCCCGAGGCGCTGGCCGAGCCCGACCTGGAACCGGCCGCCCTCACCGTGCCATCAGCCGCGCAGCGCACCGCCGAGGAGGAGTCGCGATGATCGAGGTCCTGGTCGTGGACGACGACACGCGCGTGGCGCGGGTCAACGCCGCCTACGTCGAGAAGGTGCCGGGCTTCCATGTCGCCGGCGAGGCGCACAGCGCGGCCGAGGCGCTTCGCCAGGTGGAGGAGCTGCCCCGCCTGGACCTGGTCCTCATGGATCACTATCTGCCCGACGGGACGGGCCTGTCGGTCGTCCAGGAGATGCGCCGACGCGGCCTCCAGACCGATGTGATCATGGTCACGGCGGCCCGGGACGTGTCGACGGTGCAGGCGGCGATGCGGCACGGGGCGCTGCAGTACCTGGTCAAGCCGTTCGCCTTCGCGGGCCTGCGCGCCAAGCTGGAGGCGTACGCGGAGCTGCGTCGCACCCTCGACGGCGGCGGCGAGGCGGAACAGGCCGAGGTGGACCGCATCTTCGGCGCCCTGTCCGCGTCATCGGAGCCCGACCTGCCGAAGGGCCACTCCCCCACCACCGCGGAACTCGTACGCCAGTCCCTGATGAACGCCGAAGGCCCGCTGTCGGCCCAGGAGATCGCCGATCGGACGGGGGTGAGCCGCCAGACCGCCCAGCGCTATCTCAAGCTCCTGGAACGCACGGGCCGGGCCCGCCTCACCCTCAAGTACGGCGACGCGGGCCGCCCGGAACACCGTTACGTGTGGGCGACCCGCGCCTGAGGCACGGCCCGTGGGGGCGGGGGAAGGAACCGTGCCGCTTCTTCATACGGATGCCGGCCGCCCATTTATCAGCCGACTGCTCGGCATCCTGCGCGCGTCTCCTCCGTCCTGCGGCGGAGGGGAGCGTCGTACGGCGGTGAAGGCGGCGCCGACCCAAACCGCCCCCGGCCTAAACCGCTCCCGCCCCCGTCAGCGACCGCACCTCGGTCTCCGCGTGCTTGGCCTCGTCCGGCATCTCGGCCGAGGTGACCGTGCCGAGCCAGCCCGCGACGAAGCCCAGCGGGATCGAGACGAGGCCGGGGTTCTGCAGGGGGAAGTACTGGAAGTCGACGCGGGGGAACAGCGATTCGGGGCTGCCCGACACCACCGGCGACAGCAGCACGAGAACCACGGCCGGGATCAGGCCCCCGTACACCGCCCATACGCCGCCGCGCGTGGTGAAGTCCCGCCAGAACAGCGTGTAGAGCAGCACCGGCAGATTGGCGGACGCGGCGACGGCGAAGGCGAGGCCGACCAGGAAGGCGACGTTCAGGTCGCGGGCCAGCAACCCGAGGGCGATCGCGACCACGCCGATGCCGACCGCGGCGGCCCGCGCCACGGCCACCTCGCTGCGGGGCTTGGCGCGTCGGCGGCGTAGCGACGTGTACAGGTCGTGGGCCACGGAGGCCGAGGAGGACAGCGTGATGCCGGCGACCACCGCGAGGATCGTGGCGAAGGCGATGGCGGCGACCACGGCGAAGAGAACCGTTCCTCCGGTGGAATGCGCGCCGCCGCCGAGATCGAGGGCGAGCAGCGGAACCGCGGTGTTCCCGGCCGCGTTCGACCCGCGCACGGCCTCGGGCCCGACGATGGCGGCGGCGCCGAAGCCCAGAACGATCGTCATGAGGTAGAAGCCGCCGATGAGACCGATCGCCCAGACCACCGAGCGCCGGGCCGCGCGGGCGGTGGGCACCGTGTAGAAGCGGGAGAGGATGTGCGGCAGCCCGGCGGTCCCCAGCACCAGCGCGAGCCCGAGGCTGATGAAGTCGAACCGGGCCGTCCAGTCCCCGCCGTACTTCAGCCCGGGTGCCAGGAACGCCTCGCCGTGACCACTGCGCTCGGCCGCCGTGAGCAGCAGCCGGTCGAAGTCGCCGTGGAAGCGCACCAGGACGAGCGCGGTCAACGCGATGGTGCCGCCGAGCAGCAGGACCGACTTGACGATCTGGATCCAGGTGGTGGCCCGCATCCCTCCCCACGACACATAGATCACCATGAGCGCACCGACGCAGATGACGGTCCAGGCCTGCGCCGCCTCGCCCTTGCCCCCGAGCAGCAGCGCGACCAGGGTGCCCGCGCCCACCATCTGCGCCACCAGATACAGAACGGACACGGTGACCGAGGAAGTTCCCAGCGCGATCCGCACCGGGCGCTCGCTCACCCGCGCGGCGACCACGTCGGCGAGCGTGAACCGCCCGCAGTTGCGCACCAGTTCGGCGACGAGGAACAGCACCACCAGCCAGGCCACGAGGAAGCCCACCGAGTACAGCATCCCGTCGTAG
Source organism: Streptomyces sp. DT2A-34 (assembly GCF_030499515.1). Taxonomy (NCBI): domain Bacteria; kingdom Bacillati; phylum Actinomycetota; class Actinomycetes; order Kitasatosporales; family Streptomycetaceae; genus Streptomyces; species Streptomyces sp. DT2A-34. Next base: position 2,235,276 of record NZ_JASTWJ010000001.1, read on the forward strand.
CCGAAGAGAGCGATGAGCCCGGAGATGCCGAGGAAGGAGGCGGCCGACATGTAGTCACCGGCGATGGCAAAACCATTCTCCATGGGCGAGAAGAGCCGGCCGCCCGCATAGAACTCCTCCGCCGAACCACGCCGGTTGCGGCTCACCCACGTCGTGATCGCCAATGTGATCGCGACGAATACGCTGAACAGGAGCAGCGCCAGAGTCTGATGGTCACCCGTCACGCGACACCGTCCCTTGCGACGCGCGTCAACTCCTGGGTGTCCCAGCGCAGTTCGAGCGCGGCCCGGTCTCGGCGCAGCCGCGCATGGCGGGCGTAGGCCCAGGTGAGCAGGAAGGTGCTGAGGAACTGCCCGAGCCCGGCGAGCATCGCGACGTTCACAGCGCCCGCCACGGGCCGGGCCATCAATCCCGGCGCGGTCGTGGCGGCGACGACGTACACCACGTACCAGGAGAGGAACACGGCGACCGCCGGCACCACGAACCTGTGGTAGCGGCTGCGCACTTCCTGGAAGGCGGCGCTGCGCTGTACCTCTAGGTACACGTCGGCCGCTGCCGGCGGAGCGGCGTCAGGAGCATCCGTGACGTCCGACTCCCCCCACCCGGAGGCGAGCGCGTCGTACCAGGGATCGTCGTACCGCGCACTTCTGGCGTCGCGGGGACGACCGTCGCTTGAGTACATGCCCAAGCATGGACAGAACGGAAAGATCCCCGGCTCTTTTTCTCCGCGCGCTTCACCCCATCAGGTGATTCACCCGCCGAAGCCGCATATGTCGTACGCGCCCGCAAGCCGCCAACGGCGAGTACGCCCCACGGGGGCCACCCGCACCCGACGACGAAAGCCGCACGGGCGATGCGGGTGGGAACCCAAATGAGGGGCCGAAGGCGAAGCCGAGGCCGAATAGCCGGCCCAAGCCCAGCGCAGCGGCTACGCGTCGATACGCGACCGATCCAGCGTCGCCGCCGAGCTGGAGATGAACTCCTTACGCGGCGCCACGTCATTGCCCATCAGCAGATCGAAGACCCGCTCGGCGGCCTCCAGGTCGGTGAGGCTGATCCGGCGCAGGGTGCGATGGCGCGGGTCCATCGTCGTCTCGGCCAGCTGGTCGGCGTCCATCTCACCGAGACCCTTGTACCGCTGGATGGAGTCCTTGTAGCGGATGCCCTTGCTCTGGAACTCCATGAGCTTGTCGCGCAGTTCACGGTCCGAGTATGTGTAGACGTACTTGTCCTGCCCCTTCTTGGGCTGGATGAGCTCGATCCGGTGCAGCGGCGGCACCGCCGCGAACACCCGGCCGGCCTCGATCATCGGCCGCATGTAGCGCTGGAACAGCGTCAGCAGCAGGGTCCGGATGTGGGAGCCGTCCACATCGGCGTCGGTCATCATGATGATCTTGCCGTAGCGCGCCGCGTCGATGTCGAAGGTCCGGCCGGAACCCGCTCCTATGACCTGGATGATCGCCCCGCACTCGGCGTTCTTGAGCATGTCGGTCACGGACGACTTCTGGACGTTGAGGATCTTGCCGCGGATCGGCAGCAGCGCCTGGAACTCGGAGTTCCGGGCGAGCTTGGCGGTGCCGAGCGCGGAGTCTCCCTCGACGATGAACAGCTCGCTGCGGTCGACGTCGTCACTGCGGCAGTCCGCGAGCTTGGCGGGCAGCGACGAGGACTCCAGCGCCGTCTTCCGGCGCTGCGCGTCCTTGTGCTGGCGGGCCGCGATACGCGTGCGTGCGGCGGCGACGGCCTTCTCCATGACGACCCGGGCCTGGGCTGCGGCGTCCCGCTTCGTGGACGTGAGGAACGCCTTGAGCTCCCTGGAGATCACGGTGTTCACGATGCGTCGGGCCGCCGAGGTGCCCAGGACCTCCTTGGTCTGGCCCTCGAACTGCGGCTCGGCGAGACGGACCGTGACGACCGCGGTGAGGCCCTCCAGGGCGTCGTCCTTGACGATGTCGTCCTCGGCGACACGCAGCAGCTTCTTGGCGCGCAGCACCTCGTTCATCGTGCTGGTCACGGCCGTCTCGAAGCCCGCGACGTGCGTGCCGCCCTTGGGCGTGGCGATGATGTTCACGAACGACTTCAGGGTCGTGTCGTACCCGGTGCCCCACCGCATGGCGACGTCGACGTCGAGCTCGCGGGTGACCTGGGTGGGGGTCATCTGGCCGTGCTCGTCCAGGACCGGGACCGTCTCCTTGAAGGTGCCCTGGCCGCCGAAGCGGAGGACGTCGCAGACCGGCTTGTCGGTGGCGAGGTACTCGCAGAACTCGCTGATGCCGCCGTCGAAGCGGAAGGACTCCTCGCCCTTGCTGCCGCCCTCGCCGAGGCCGAGCTCGTCACGGACGACGAGGGTGAGACCGGGCACCAGGAACGCGGTCTGGCGGGCGCGCTGGTGCAGATTCTCCAGGGAGAGCTTGGCGTCCTTGAGAAAGATCTGGCGGTCGGCCCAGTACCGCACGCGCGTGCCGTTGCGCGTCTTGGGGATCTTCTTGGTCTTGCGCAGGCCACTCTTGGCCTCGAACTTGGCGTTCGCACCGTCCGCGGCGAAGGCCCCGGGTACGCCACGCCGGAAGCTGATGGCGTGGGTGTGACCGCTCCGGTCCACCTCGACGTCCAGCCGCGCGGACAGGGCGTTCACCACGGAGGCGCCCACGCCGTGCAGACCACCGGACGCGGCGTACGAACCGCCGCCGAACTTTCCGCCGGCGTGCAGCTTGGTCATGACGACCTCGACGCCGGACAGGCCGGTCTTGGGCTCGACGTCGACCGGGATGCCCCGGCCGTTGTCCCGGACCTCCACGGACCCGTCGTCGTGGAGGATCACCTCGATGTGGTCGCAGTACCCGCCGAGGGCCTCGTCGACAGAGTTGTCGATGATCTCCCAGAGGCAGTGCATGAGACCGCGGCTGTCGGTCGACCCGATGTACATACCCGGGCGCTTGCGTACGGCCTCGAGCCCCTCGAGGACGAGCAGGTGCCGCGCGGTGTAGTTGGACCCGTCCCGGTCTGCTCCTGCCAGCAGCGCTGTGGACGGCACGGACGTCTCGGCGGTCACGCGGTTCGCTCCTCGCTGAATTTCATATGGGGCCCCAGTGGGTAAGGGCGCGGCTTCGGTCGCCGTCAAGAGGGTACCGAGGCCTGGTAGAGCCGTTGTAACGCCACCCTCGTGTGGAACACAGACTAATCCAGAGTCGCATGCGTGTTCGATCCCTCGATGGGGTGAAGTACATATCACGTTCCCTTCCAGGCATGAACCATTTAGGCTCCGGGCACGTCCTCATGAACAAACCGGCAAGCCAGCCGGGAGGACCGACCTTGACCGACAGCGCGAAACCGTAAGCACGACAGATGCGCGATACGGCACATTCGCCGCCAAACCGGCAGCAGCCAGCCGCCCCGGAAAAAAATTTCTCTCTGGGAGAAGCCGCGAGCGGGAACGTTTTGGGGCTGGTTGGATGTTGACCCTGGTACGACAGCTCGTCGAGCTAGAGAAGAGGCGACGTGACTACTGTTCTGACCCCCGCGAGCCCGCTGACGGCCGCTGACCGCTGCGACCGCTGCGGCGCACAGGCGTACGTGCGCGTTGTCCTGCTCAGCGGCGGAGAACTGCTCTTCTGCGCCCACCACGGCCGCAAGTTCGAGCCGGAACTCAAGAAGATCGCCGCTGAGATACAGGACGAGACGGAGCGGCTGACGTCCGTTCCCGCATCGACGTCCGAAGAAGAGCGCTGACACCTCGCATTCACGACGAGCCAGCTTCCGGCACAGGCCGGTTGACGGGCGGCCGCCCCTGACAGCAGGGGCGGCCGCCCGCGCTCATACCCTTCGGGCCCTCCTCATGCGCCTCGGGCCCCAGGGCCCCCTCAGCCGCCCGCTTGGTGATCGTGTGCCCCTGCGGCGCGCCACCCCAGCGTCCGCACGGCGTCGGACACACGCGTGTAGACGCCAGGCGTTCCCCCACGACCGCAGCCGCTCCCCCAGGAAACGAGTCCGATCAGCTTCCCGTGGGCGATCAGCGGCCCTCCGCTGTCCCCCTGGCAGGCGTCCCGGCCTCCCTCCTGTTCCCCGGCACAGACCATGCTGTCGGCCAGGTACCTTCCGCTGCCCCCGCCCGGATACGCCGCCCTGCACAGAGCATCGGGCAGCACATGCACGCGCGCGGCGCGCAGACTGCGCGCGTAGTCACCCGCACCCGTGATGTCCCCCCACCCGTAGACGAGGGCCGCCGTGCCCGGCACATAGGCGGGATCGCCGGCGCGCGCCATCCTGATGACCGAGCTCGAGGGAAGCGGCTGGGCGAGGGTGACCACGGCGAAGTCCCCCGCATTGGTCACACCGTCGTAAGCAGGGTTCACCCAGGTGTCACGGACGCGGATCTCCTGGCCCCGGTTCGACAACAGATCCGTACGGCCGGCGATGACCGTGAGGTCGCGCACCCGGTTCGGCGGCGAGCCCAGGACCTCCTCGCTCATGCAGTGGGCCGCGGTGAGCACAGTGGACCGGCCGACCGCCACACCGACGCAGAACTGACCCGCCCGCGTACCCCCGAACCGGTCACGACTGGCCAGCGCCACGGTCCACGGACTCTGGGAAACATCGACCGGAAACCCGCCGACGACGACACTGTCGGCAGCCACGGGGGTGGCGGACATCAACGGTATGGCGGCTGCCACAGCCGCCAGAGCAAGCGGCCGGGTCAGCGCCCGGGTAAAGGGACGGCGCATGACGCTCCTCACTCTCGGGTGGTCATGGGAAACCCAGAGTGATTCAGCTCGCCGCACCCCGCACCCGCGCGACAGCACGAAGGCCCGGCCCCCACTCGGGAGACCGGGCCCTGCGTGTCGTACGGATGCGACCTAGTCGAGGTAGTCGCGCAGTATGGACGGGTGAACGCTGTGCTTGACCTGCATAGATGCAGGTCAAGAGCGAGCGTTAGGGGCGAAATATCCTGGATTGAGGAAAGCCGTCACGATCGCTGCCTTCGACTGAGCCGGAAGATGGCGTAGGTGATCCCGAGGATGATGTCCACGGCCGCCCATAGGCCGATCACAAGGCCAACGCCGATGGCGGTTCCAACGTCGCCAGCATCCCGACATAGCTCTAGCGCTTCGCCAGTGAGGCCTTCACAGGAAGGGTCGTCGCCGGCTTCGTTCACCCCTACGATGATCCAGATCAAGAACAGCGCCTGCACCGCGAGGAATATCCACAGGAAGATCCTGCGGGGCTTCCTCTTGGCCCCTCAGCGGGGGGCGGGGAGCCCTCAGGGCGTGGCCCCCATTGCGGGGACGGGGTATCAGTCATCAGCCCGACCTCCTTGACGAGGCGAGGCAATCTCCACTGCCGATATATGGTCAACGGTACGCGCAACGGCGACTTGGCCGTGCTCCCCGCCCTGGCCAGAGACCACAGAACAACAGCAGGACCAGTACCTATCCCGTGTCTTGGACTACCTGTGGCAATGCCGCGAAAGTGCATCTGACCTGGGCAGATAAGTAACCGTTGGTTCTGGTCGATTCCCATCGCTCTTCGATGGCTCGTGTCCTGGCTGTGTCCAGCGTCGTCCGTTCTCGGATCAGTGAACGGCGGTGGACGGGAAAACACCGAGACCGTGACACGGCTACTCCAATCGCGAGAAGATGCCGCAACTTGTCTCACCACACGGAGGACCGGCGCCAGTGGACATGCGGGAAGCAGCCAGGGCACACCTCGCTCAGAGTCTCGCCGACAGGACTCGGGCACTTGGACATCGCCTTCAGCATGGAGAGACACCCATCGCAAGCAGCGCTGGCGACCTCGTCCTCCAGGAACCTTCACCTCCCCAGGGTTCGTCAGTCGACGAAGTCAAGGCCCATTTCCCTGCTCCCGACGGGGATTTCGTCCTCACCGATCGGACGTTGTACTACCGCGACCCTCGCGGCAACGTGTACCTGCTGCCTCTCATGTCGATCACCCACTGGCGTCAGAGACGTTCTGATCACCCGGGCATGGCACCGAGTCTTCAGCGACGGCTCTTGGAGATCGAGGTCAGCACGTCCGACGGCGCGCGGTACCTCATTGAGTCGGGCAAGATCTTTGCTCGACAGATCCGCAAGACAGGCAAGATCCGCCGTCGCTGGTGGTGACCGCTGACAACCGCCTCCATGGGTGTAGAAGCCTCCCGTCAGCCAACCAGGTGCTTCAGGAAGTCGATCACAAACTTCTCGACGTCTTCCTTCTTGGTGGTGTCTCGCACGTCGATGCGATCAATCTGCTTGACGCCAGCGTTGCGCAGCAGCCGCTCGCGACTGTGATCATCCGAGCGCATCCCTTTGTGGTAAGGGCCGTCCACCTCAATGACCCCAGCCCGCCCACGGTAAGTGATCAAGAAGTCGGGTTCGACCGGGACTGACTTGAGGACCTTCATCGCGGGAAGCGGCAGGATCCCAATGGTGTCGTTGTCCGGCAGAGCCGCCTGCCGCTCCTTCAGCACCCTGTACACCTTCCACTCCCACTCATTGGTGAAGTGAAGGCCGTCTTCGGTCGGGTGCTGGGGCTCCAGCCGCACGCGGCGGGCCTGATTGGTCGGCTGCTGACCATTGGCGGCCTTGAGGCGCTTCCGCCAGTCCACAGAGACGCGGGGAACTGACGGGCGGACTTCGATCTCGTCGATGGTCTCGTCATGTGGCATGGTCGCCCGCATGGCACCAGCGATCTTGTCCAGTACTTCCTGGGTGTACTGAGCAAGGAGATAGGGCTCCACCATGAGAACGGCTTTGAAGCCCACCTCGTTATCGAACGTGTTCCAGAGAATCAGTTCTGCCAGCTCTGCTTCCGCGGCCAACGCTGCTGTCTCAAGATCGCCTTGCTCGTGCAGAAGCAAGCCACTCGCCCCAAGCACCTTCTCGCGGTGGAGGCGTTGGCGCTCTTCTTCTGGGAGGTTCGGATTCGCCAAGATGTCGTCCAGCGAGCGCAGCTCTTCACCCATGGGCGAGATTGTCGCACTAACCACTGACAACGGAGAGCGCCCGCAAGGTAGTTACGTAGAACCCGGAGCCTGCATGGCCTCGGCCATCTCCTCGGCCGCGTCCGCGTGGAACGTGCCGCTGTGGGTCACCATCGGACGCACAGAACCCCATACACGCTCGGGGAGGCCGAGACCGGCCAGGGCCGCCCAGATGGCCTCCGCCGCATCGGATGTGCCCTCGGCTGGATGCCCGCGGAGCGGGGCGCACACTGGAATCACAACCCCGAAGAAGCTGATCACGATGACTCTGCGCACCATCGCCCATCACCTCGGTCTGCCCGTCCGACGCGACCCGCAGGAGGTCGCAAAGATCATCGAGGGACTCCGCCCCACCCTGGACGAGCTTCCCGACGACAAGCAGGAACGGCTCGCCGCCGAGTGGACCAAGGTCCTCAGCGAACGCCACTGGCACCGGCCCTACCTCCGGGACTGAGTACCTTTCGCGCCTGCGGCGATGCCCCCAAACGGCCGCTGAACTGCATCGATGGGTCACCGTTGGCCGCCAGCAGCGTGCATCCATGCACGAGAACAAGGCGATGCATCCATGCATGAAACCGAGCCGCAACCATGCCCATGCGGGTCACACTGGAGGTACAGCACCCGCGAAGTAGTGATCATCATGACCAGCGACGAAGAACTCGCGTTCGCAGAGGAGATCGACCCCGACCTGGCACAGATCCTCGCGGAGATCCGCCAGTACTGCGACACCATGCCGCCAGAGGACGCTCTCGACCTGATCGACAAGTGCAGGATGGTCGTGTCAGTCTGCCGCGACCTGGGGCGGCTGGACAGCGGCGCGGCCGATCGGTGAAGCCCGAAGCCCCGGAGAGTGGCTGTGACTGATGCTGACTCTGTCGGGGATCTTGGGGATCCCCGGCGGGGCAGCCTGATCAACGGGCATGCTCGGCTCTGTTCAAGGACCGATGCAGCTGTCGAGGTGCCCGTTGTCGCTCCACGCCCGTTCTGGCGAGCAAGTCCCTTCTCTGACCGTGCGGATGGCGCGAGCGAGCAACCCGGGCGGTACAACGGCGATGTGGGTGAGAGACCGCCTGGGCGGGCTGTGGCGTGACGAAGACTTCGCCGACTGGTACCCGCGCGACGGCCGCCCCGGGCTCTCGCCCGCCCAGCTGGCCACCGTCCGTGTGCTGCAGTTCCTGCTCGGTCTGTCGGACCGGCAGGCGGCCGAGGCGGTGCGCTGCCGCATCGATTTCAAGTACGCGCTGGCCATGGAACTGGACGATCCCGGCTTCCACCACAGCGTGCTGGCCGACTTCCGCGAGCGCCTCGCCCAGGACGATCGTGCCGACCGTCTCCTCGACCTCGCGCTCGCGCGCCTGAAGGAGGCCGGTCTCGTCCGTGAGCGCACCACCCAGCATACGGACTCCACCCACGTCCTGGCCGCGGTGCGCGACCTGACCCGGCTGGAACTGGTCACCGAGGCCGTCCGCGCCGCGCTGGAAGAGCTGGCCGGCACAGCTCCGCACCTGCTGGCCGGCCTGGCCGACGAGGAGTGGGGGCGCCGCTACGGCCGTCCGGTCCGTCTGGGCAAGAACCCCACCCGCCCCAAGACCAGGATCCTTGCCACAGGCGGTGACGCCGTCCGGCTGCTGGAGGCTGTCGGGGAGCATGGGGCGGATCGCCTGTCCGGTCCCCGGGTCCAGGCCCTGCGGCAGATCATGGTGCAGAACTACTACCGCGACGGGGTCGGCCGCCTGCGCTGGCGCACCGCTGAGGACGGCGGGCTGCCGCCCTCGGCCGTCGCAGTCGTCTCGCCCTACGACCCGACGGCCCGCTACGCGCGCCGCGGACACGTCACCCGTTGGAAAGGGTTCGTCGCACATCTCACCGAGACCTGCGATCCTGACGCCGTTAACGTGATCACGGATGTGGCCACCACCGACGCCACCGGCTATGACGCGAAGGCTCTGCCCGGCATCCACACCCGGCTGAAGCGCCGCGGGCTGCTGCCCGCCGAGCATCTGGTCGACGGCGGCTACACCTCCCTGGTCCATCTGGAGCAGGCGGCCCGGGAGCACCAGGTCACGGTCACCGGACCGCTGCCGGTCAACTCCACCCGCCAGCACGCAAGAACGACGGCTTCGGCCGCGACGACTTCCACATCGACTTCGACCGCCGGCAGGTGACCTGTCCGCAGGGCGAGACCAGCCGGGGATGGCACGGCCCCTATCCGACCTCCTCACCCACCGCGGCACCTCTGATCGTGGCACGGTTCACCAAGAGCCAGTGCCGTCCCTGCCCGGTCCGCACCCGCTGCACGACCACCGCCGACAGCGCCCGAACCGTGGGCTTTCCCCCGCGAGAACTCCGCGATCTGCAACTCCGCGTCCGCGCCGAGCAACAGACATCCGAATGGCAGGCCCGCTATGCGGTCCGCTCCGGAGTGGAAGGCACTATCAGCGAACTCGCTCACGGACACGGCATGCGCCGTTGTCGCTACCGGGGACAGCAGAAAGCCCACCTACAGCACGTGTTCACAGCCATCGCCGCAAACATCGAGCGCCTCAGCCGACGGCCGCCGACCGGAGAAGCACCCCCGTCCCGGCCGCCGACCGCCTTCCAGAACTTCCTGGACCAGCACGGGATCCCCCGGCCGAGGTCTTGGCGGTCCGCCAGAGACTGAGCAGACGACACCAAGATCCCCGACAGAGTCAACATCAGTGGCTGTGGCTCTCCGGGGCTCCCGCATGGTCACAGCACGCCGAGGGCCGACAGCACCGTCAGGCAGAGGATCAAGCAGCCGGCGAACGCGGCACCGCCATTCAGGACACCATCCCTTCAGACAACCGGCGAGCCTGGGCCAGCGGAGAGAGCGGCAAGGGCGCCGTGACTGGTTTTCTCGGGCGCTGTTGAGATCACGTCGCTGGCCGCAGATGATGTTCACAGGGCGTCGGTGACCCGATGCTTGGTAATCGGTGGCGGCGGAGCGGGGGCGTTGAGTGCTGCGGCGACGTAGCGGCGTGCTGACTGGTGCGTCATGAGGAACCGTTTGCAGCTGTTGCTTCAGGTCCTGTTGGTGCTCGTCGCAAGTCTGCTGGGGATTGTCACCAACTACGCCACCAGCGAGAACGATGTGCCGTGGCTCCTGCATGTGCTCCAGCGGGTCGCGATACCGGCCATCGGACTGCTGATCGTCACCATGGTGGTGGTGCAGGTCGTTGTCTATCGGTTGGAGAACCCGGCGCCTCCGCCGACGGACTGGCCTCGCGACCGGGTTCCGTATCCCGGGTTGGACGCGTTCGTGGAGGACGAGGCCGCGGTCTTCTTCGGCAGGGAGGCCCAGTCCGAGGATCTGACACGTCGGCTGCACGAAGTGCAGGACCGGCCCGCGGACAGGTTCCTCGTTCTCGTGGGGGCCTCGGGGAGCGGGAAGTCGTCGCTGGTGCGAGCGGGGGTGATGCCGCGGCTGCGCGGGCGGCGGTGGTCGATCCTCCCCGCCTTCTCCCCGGGCCCCAACCCCCTGGCGTCCCTGGCCTCCGCGATCTCTGCGGCCGATGGGGAGCGCGAACCGGTGAGCGCGGTGTTACGGCGCCTTCGGCAGGATCCCGCCTCACTGCTCGCGGAGTTGTCCCGGCTGCGTGGGGGCAGGTTCCGTCGCATGCTTGTCGTGGTCGACCAGTTCGAAGAGCTCGTCACTCTCGCCGGCGCACGGGAACGCACCCAGTTCCTCGACGCCCTCCACACCTGCGTGACCCGCGATACGAAGATCCGGATACTCGCCACCCTGCGCGTGGACTTCCTGGGACCGCTCCTTGCCACTGGCCACGCCGACCTCTTCCAGCACCCGGTCGCCATCGGCGCGCTCGACAGGAGCCAGCTCGCCCAGGTGGTCGAGCGGCCGGGCGCTCTTGTTGGCCTGTCCTTCGCGCCCGGTGTCGTGGAAGCCATCGTCAACGACGCGGGTACGGACGACGCCCTGCCGCTGCTCGCTTACCTGCTGCAGGAGCTGTACTTCGCTTCCGGCCCCGGCGGGACGGTCACCGAGGAGCTGTACCGCAGCCACGGCGGCGTGGCCGGCGCCCTCGCCCGGCAGGCCGACCACACCGTGGCAGAGCTTGGCTCTGGGGATGACGGCATCGACTTTGTGCTGCGGGTGCTGCTGCGGTTCGTCACCGTCCAGGGCCAGGAGGTGGCCCGGCGCCGCGTGCCGCTCGCCGAGCTGATGGCACAAGAACGACGCGTCGTGGACGCCTTTGTCGAGGCACGCCTGCTGATGTCCGACGTACGCACCGGTCACCAGGAGCCCTACGCCCAGGTCACGCACGAGGCGCTGTTCCGCCAGTGGGCCCCCTTGCGCCAGGAGGTCGAGGCGCGCGCAGAACAACTGCGCCAACGCGCGGAACTCGAACGGTGGGCGGAGGACTGGGAGCGCTCCGGGCGCGGCGCGGACTACCTGCTCACCGGCGAGAGGCTGGCCCTTGCCCAGCGCTGGCTGCTCGCGCTGCAGGAGAGCGGGCAGGCCTCGGAGGCGGCCCAGTCGCTCGTCGAGTCCTCGCAACGGCGTGATCTCGCGTTCCTGCGCCGCGTTTCGGACAGCATCGGCCAGTACGCGCTCGGCGCCGTGGAACAGCAGCCCGAGCAGTCTCTCCTGCTGACCCTGGCCGCGCTGGGCGAATGCACGCCGACGCCGACCGCCCGGCGTGGCCTTATGACGGCTCTGGCGTTCAGTCACCTGCGCACCCAGCTCGACGGACACACCGACACCGTCCGGCACATCGCCTGGTCCCCGGACGGGCTGCTTCTGGCCACCGCGTCCAGAGACGGCACAGCCAGGGTCTTCGACGCCCGGTCGGGCCGCTCGGTGCGGGTTCTGCCGTCCGAGGGCGTGATGGTCGAGGGCGTGGCCTGGTCGCCGGACTCCGCCCGGATCGCCAGCGTGGGCCGCGACTGCGTCGTACGGATCTGGGACGCCGCGTCCGGAGAGCCCCTGCGCGTACTCACCGGCGCCTCCGACATCGGGCGACAGGTTGCCTGGTCACCCGACGGCCGGTGGATAGCCAGCAGCACACGCGACCAGACAGTGCGTGTATGGGACGCCGAGACGGGCGACCTTATCCACGAGCTGCACGGACACCGCGGCGACGTGTGGGGCCTCGCCTGGTCCCCGGACAGCGCGCGCCTGGCCTCGGCCTCACACGATCAGACCGCCCTCGTGTGGGACCTGGCCACCGGCACCTCGGTGACGACGCTGTCCGGCCACTCCGACTTCGTCGAAGGAATCGCCTGGTCCCCGGACGGACGCCTCATCGCCACCGGCTCCGGTGACCACACGGTGCGCATCTTCGACGCCGAGAGCGGCGCGCAGCGGCTCCTGGTCCGCGGCCACACGGACTACGTCTGGAACATCGCCTGGTCGCCCGACGGGCAGATGCTCGCCTCGGCCTCCTCCGACCAGAGCGTACGGATCGTCGACGCCCACGATGCGAAGGTCATCGCCGTCCTGCGCGGACACTCCGACACGGTGTGGGGTGTGACCTGGTCCCCCGACGGCGGCCGGCTCGCCACCAGCTCCACCGATGGCACAGGCCGCATGTGGGACCTACGCCCCAGGGGCGCCGAACGCCTGCTCCTCGACGGACACCACGGGCCCGTGAACCAAGCGGCCTGGTCGCACGACGACACCCACATCGCCACCGCCTCGGACGACGGAACGGTCCGCGTATGGGACGCCACCACAGGCACCTTCTCGAACCATGTCATCGAGCAAGCAGACCGCGTGTGGAGCGCCGCCTGGTCACCGCGCGACGACCGCCTGGCCATCAGCACCAACGACGGCGTGTTCCGCCTCCTCCTCGACAACCAGGTCAGTGCCTTCGACCACCGCGGCCCCGTGGTCGAGTCGGTCGCCTGGTCCCCCGACGGCAGCCGCATCGCCACCGGTGACCACGACGGCACCGTGAGGGTCTGGTCGGCCCAAGCCGGAGTCGAACTCACATCTCTGGCGGGACACCAGGACTGGGTCAGCCGCATCGCCTGGTCCTCCAGCGGACGCCTTCTGGCCAGCGCCTCGGACGACCGTACGTGCCGGCTCTGGGACGTTACCGAGTGCCGGCAGCTCACCGTGCTACGCGGGCACGACAACTACGTCGACGACGTCGCCTGGTCGCCCGACGAGGACCGCGTCGCCACCGCGTCCGGGGACTGGACGGCGGCGGTGTGGGACACCGCCACAGGCCGCCGGATCGAGGTCCTCAATGGCCACGAGGGGCGCGTCCGCGCCGTCGCCTGGTCTCCGGACGGCCGGCTCATCGCCACCGGCTCCGACGACCGCACGGTGCGCCTCTGGTCGTCCACCACCTTCGAGGAGGTCGCGATCATCGGCGTGCACCAAGACAAAGTCGCCTCGATCGCCTGGTCCCGGGACAGCACGCGCCTGCTCACCGGCTCCTTCGACGGCACCGCCCGAGTGTGGGCCGCCGAGCCCGACTTCGACCGCCTTGAAGCGGAAGCACGCGGCCGGGTCTTCCGCGTCCTCAGCGACGACGAGCGACGCCACCACATGCTGCCGCTGAGCCCGTGATCACAACTGCAGGTCGACGGTCTCGACCGTGCGGTCCTCGGTGTGCACCAGGTACTCGTCCGGGTCGAGGTTCATCGCCTTGCGCTCCGGCGAGGCCCAGTAGAGCGCGTTCCGTTCGGCGAACGTCTCCGGGCCGTCATACGCGATGAGCCAGACGAACTGGTTACGCTCCCGGTCCACCCAGGCGCCACCGATGGCGAAGCCCAACTCCAGGCGCAGCGGCACGATTTCGGCACGCCACCTCTCCACCCACTCATCGAGCATGCCCTCCCGGACGGTGTAGGTGCGCAGCTGAGTGGTCTTGGCCATACGAGTCCCTCCCGAGTCGTAGCTCCCGGACCGCAGCGTACGTGTCGCAGAGCGGCCAGAGGTAAGAGCCCGGCGCGGCAGCAGGCCGCTTGGCGTCGGCATGCGAGGGCGTCCGTGCGGTTTAGGCCCGCGGTGCGTACATACGTGCGCACACGCCCGGCCTCGTGACGAGGGTGGCAGCCCATCTGGGCTTCGGCAGCCTTCGCGTCGCTTGGCTCGCTCTGCCAGCTAGAAGCTGTCTCGTGAGCTGGCTGAAGCACCTACTCAGGTTGAACTCGTGATGTCCGGTGCTCTGATCGCTTCGTGATCCATGGCCAGGCCGGTGGGCGGGAGGCAGCCGTCGATCAGGTGGGGCCGGTACTGGATCTTCTTCAGCTTTCGCTTGACGACACGGGTGAGGTGGGTGAGGTCGGCAGCGGCGAAGTCGGCCAGGTGCCGCTTGAGCAGCGACCAGATACCTTCGGCCGGGTTCAACTCCGGTGCGTAGGAAGGCATCTGGTAGATCCGTAACCACTCCTTGTGTTCGGTGGCGAAGTCCTTCAGCTCTTTGACCAGATGCACGTTCAGGTTGTCCCAGCACCACGCCACCGGGGTACCGAGCTGCAGGTGAGTCATGGTGATCAGGTCCCGGTACTGGCGCCAGGAGAACGACTTCGGCTCGCCGCGACGCCCGTGCCAGATGTGCAGGGTGTAGAAGAAGCGGGAGCGGTGCCCGGTGCGGTAGCAGACCACTCCGGCGATGTTGACCCGCCCGCGGTTGCGGCCGCGCACCCGCACCACCGGCCGGGCTCCGCGCGGCGCCCAGGTGTGTCCCTTCGGCGGCCTCAGCCCCTGACCTGCCTCGTCCTCGAAGCAGATGTGGGCGCCCAGGTCCGCCGCCGTCCTTTTACCTCCGGCCACACCTTTGCCTTCCACACCTCGATCGTCTCATCGTCCCGCTCGATCGCCCGCCGCAGCGGCACCTGCGCGGACCAGCCGTGCCGGCGCAGCAGCTTCCACACCCCCTGGATCGTGTACCCGACGTGGAACATCCGCCCGATCAGCAGCTTGACCCGCTTCAGCGTCCAGCCCTGGAACTCATCGTCCCAGCCGTGGGCGAGTGGGCCACGCCCCAGTTCCTGTTCCAGCCGCTCCCACTGCGCAGGGCTCAGCCGCTCCACGGAGACCGGTCCCCTCGGCCTCAGCGCGTCCGCGCCGCCTTGTTCCCATGCCCGCCGCCAGCGCCGCGCCGACCGCGCCGTCACCCGTAGCTCCCGCGCGATGGCCTCGGCCTTCTCCCCACGTGCGAACCGCTCGGCGGCATCCAGCCGCAGCCGTTCCCGCTTCTCCTGCTCCCTGGGCGTCAGCCCGCCCCCTTGCGCATATCGCATGATCTCCTCGTACTACAGGGATCAAGGAACGTCACCAGGCGCCGGACATCACGAGTTCCACCTGAGTACCGTCGCCTGCATGACCGAAGCTGACGAGACGTACGACCCGGCCCGGCACCCCGACCTGCTCGCGTGGCTCGCCGAACGCGAGGGCGCTCACGCCGCGTGGGCTGCACAGACCTCCTTCGCCGACGTCCTCGACTTCTCACCGGCCTCCCTGGCGATCCTGGACGACCTGATCCGGGAAACCGCGAACAGCATGGAGGAGATCACCGACCGGCGCATGACACCCTTCGTTCAGGGCGCGATCTGGTACGTCGGGGAAGTGTTCTGCCGCCACAAGGGCATGGTGTGGAAGTACATCCCGGACCTCGTCAGCGGACAGCTTGAGCCGTTCTTCATCGCGGGCGCGGAGACCTCCGCCCTCGATCACCCCTGCGTCGGCGCCCCCGGCGACCCGGACAGCTACGTGTACCCGCTCAACGCAATCCGGAGGATCCTCCTCACGGAGGATGAAGTCGGCAACAAGGTCGATGACAGCCTCCCCTCGATCTTCGCCGACCCCTTCGGGGAAGACGACGAAGACGACGAGGAGATGGACCCGTCGGCCGGGTGGGGATGAGGACCACTCACCAGAGCACCGAGGCACCGTCTCCTTCACCTCCTGGATGGATCACGAAGCGATCAGAGCACCGGACATCACGAGTTCAACCTGAGTAGTCCCCGAGTCATGCCGAAGGTCGATGGGACATGGCTCCGGTCCTGCCTCTCGACCTCCGAGATTCGCGCGATGACGCGAGGGTCTTTACGCAGCGCCTCCGGCAACTTTGTGGTCAGGGTGGGACGCGCCCTTAGGAGCTGCTGCACCGTCAGTCCCTCCGCCTCCGAGAGGTCTGCATCGTGGAGTCCACAGTCCGCCAGGTCCGCATCGCTGAGATCGCAGCGTGTCAGGTCCGCACCGCCAAGCCAAGCACCGCTCAGCGTCGCCTGTTCCAATGAGGCACCGATCAGGCGACTGCCTGACAACTGCACACCTTCGAGACCAGCGCAAACGAGAGTGGCATCAGAAAGATCTGCCTTCCTCAGGGAGGAGCCCGAAAGATCCGCCCCTTGAAGCATTGCGCTACGCATGTAAGCACTCTCAAGACTCACCTTGGACATAATCACCCCCTTACCTCGAACCGACGACAAATTAACCCCTCTCAGGTTCGCCTTTTCGAAGATAGCATCACGAATACTTGCCTGCGAAAGATTCGCTCCTTCCAGGTCGGCGCTTGTTAGGTCAGCACCTTCCAACAGTGCGGCGATCAGGAGAGCATTATCGAGTCGGGCGAGCCTCAAGTCTGCACCGATGAGATTCGCACGGGAGACGCTCGCGCCCCTCATCTCGGCTCTATGAAGATCGATTTCAGGGATGAATGCGCCCGAAAGATCGAGTCCGCCCAGGTGCGGGACTTGATCCATCCCTGGAGACTTCCGATCTGACCAGCCCGCGAGGGCCACCAACGCCGCATGGATGTCAGAGGGGAGCCCGAGTCGATCCGCTGCACTGGGTGTCTTCCGTCTGCCGCTCCGCTTCGCGGCGCGCCGGGCAACCACCGCGCGCTGCCGTTCCTTACGCTCTCCGACCTTAGGCGACTTTTCCCTGACGAAACCGTTGAGCACCTGGACCGCATGATTGGCCTGGGTCGGCGAATCCTGAAGAATCTGCTCCAGCGCCAAAATCCCTCCGAGTCTGACATATGGCTCTTCAGACCCGAGGCGCTCTAACGCCTTACTAAAACGCTCTGTGACTTGACCTCTATGGCTGAGTCGATAGTTTCGGGCCGTGTAAAGCAGTGCGACCGCCGCTCCAACGGCGGCAAGCGCCTGAACAAGAGCCAATCTGAATTGCCCCATTGCGACAGATCGCTCGCCCGCATCGAGTGAATTCCAATACCCACTCGATGGTGGATAGAAATTTCGCCACGCAACAGCGAATCCCTTGCCGATGGCAATGAGGAGGGCTAGCGCTAGAGCGGCAACAGCCATTGCACCTAGCAGCTGACGCCATCGCAGCGCCTTGGATGACATTCGCATGCTGGGACTGTGCCCCATCGTTGAGGCCCGGCAGACGTCAACGGAGGTTTTCAGAGCAAGACTTGAGGTGGCACCCATTTCGCGCGCCGCCGCCTTTGATGTGGCCTGCACCGCAGGGCTTCGGCGTAGTTGCAGGTCGTCCGGTTCGTGACGATCTGCCAGTTCAACGGTCATCCAGGGACGAGACAGGCACGGGCTCCCACGATCATGGGGTTCTCTACGCCCCGTGATCCGAGTGGAGGACCGTGCCTGCCGACGCATCATCGCCGATCCCATCCGCCCTTGACCAACTCCGCGATCGTCCACGGGTTGTACCCGCAGAAGTGCCGGGCCTGTTGGAGCGGCTGGCCGAGGTGCCCGACCCGTGCGATCCGCGCGGAGTGCGACACGCCCTCGTCGTCGTGCTCGCGCTCACCGCGTGCGCGGTACTGGCCGGGGCGAGATCGCTGCTGGCGGTCGGTGAGTGGATCGCCGACGCCCCGCCACAGGTGCTGCAAGCCGTCGGCGTGCGGTGCGATCCGCTGCTTCCCCAACGGCTCTTCCTGCGGAATCGCGGTCCGCCGCCTGTTGGCCCGGATCAACGGCGATACCCTGGACCAGGCCGTGGGCCGCTGGCTCGCCGACCGCCGCTCCGGCACCGCAGGCGGTTTGCGCGCCCTGGCGGTCGACGGCAAGAGCCTGCGCGGGGCGGCCAAGGCCAAAGGCCGGAAGATCCACCTGCTCGCCGCCCTGGACCATACAACGGGCTTGGTCCTGGCCCAGCTGGACGTGCGGGAGAAAACGAACGAGATCACGTGCTTCCAGCCGCTGCTGGAGAGCATTGCCGACCTGGCCGGCACCGTGGTCACCAGCGACGCGATGCACACCCAGCGTGAGCACGGCCGACTACCTGCAGGGCCGCGGCGCCCACGACATCGTGATCGTCAAGCGTAACCAGAAGAAGCTGCGCAGGCAGCTGAAGTCCCTGCCCTGGAAGCAGATCCCGCTCCAAGGACGCACCCGGAACGCCGGCCACGGACGCTCCGAAATCCGCCGGATCAAGGTGGCCACCGTGAACAACCTGCTCTTTCCCGGTGCCCGTCAAGCCGTCCAGATCAAGCGCCGCCGCACTTACCGCAAGACCGGCAAGACCACCGTGAAGACCATCTACGCCGTCACCAGCCTCACCGCCGAGCAGGCCACCCCCGCGCAACTTTCCTCACTCGTGCGTAACCACTGGAAGGTGGAAGCCCTGCACCACATCCGGGACACCACCTTTACCGAGGACGCCTCCCAACTGCGAACAGGCAACGCACCCCGTGCGATGGCGGCCTGGCGCAACCTCGCCGTCGGGGCACTGCGGCTGACCGGAGCCACGAACATAGCTGCAGCTCTCCGCCACAACGCCCGCGAACCCCGCCGGCCCCTCGCGCTCCTCAGACTCACATGATCACGAATCGTCAGGCGAATCTGCCGAAGCCCTGGGAGCTGAACTTCCTCGCTCGGCCTGTGGAGGGTGCGCTATAAACGGGCCGTGACATTGATCGTTGAGCGAACAGACGCACGTACGTGGCCTGATGAGCAGTTGCGCGAGCTCTTCAGTGAGGGTTTCCCGGAGTTCATCACAGCCGATCGGCTGGCCAAGCAGTACATCGGCAGGATCCGGGAGTGGTTCGCCGACCTTGATCTCACGCTGGTGGATGAGCGCGGGCTGCCGGTCGCGTCCGGCTGGGGTATACCGATCCGGTGGGACGGGCGGACCGAAACGCTCCCTACCGGCTACACCCAGGCCACCATCCGCGCCGTCGAGGGCCGAGAGCAGGGCGTCGAACCCGACACTCTGGTGATCTGTGGGGCGATCGTTACGCCGTCACTCAAGGGACGCGGCCTTGCCGGGGAGATGCTCAACGCACTGCGTCGGCTCGCCGAGGACGCCGGATGGCCACGGGTCATCGCGCCGGTGCGCCCAACGTTGAAGGCACGCTATCCGCTGGCGTCGGTCGAGGCGTTCATGGGATGGACCCGCGAGGACGGCATGGCCCTCGATCCATGGATCCGCACCCACCAGCGTCTGGGCGCCCGAATTCTCGCGGCGGCTCCCCAGTCGCAGACCATGACCGGCACGATCGCCGAGTGGGAGCAGTGGACCGGCATGGTGTTCCCAGAGACGGGTGACTACGTCATCCCGGGCGGGCTGAGCCTGCTACGGGTCGACCAGTCCGCTGACCAGGGCATCTATACGGAGCCCAATATCTGGATGCAGCACGTCTGAGCTGAGTGCACAGGGCGTGGTGGCGTCGCACGGCGTTCTCCGTCCAGGGCAGCGTCTACAGCATCACCACACCATAGAACCGGACAAGTCGACCAAGGCTGCACTTTGACGAAGCCCTGGCCTGCACCGGCCCAGAGTCGATTCCCGCGCCGTCTCTCCCCGGTCACCACTCCTTCACATGTCGGCAGAGGGCGTGTTGCTGATAGCCGCCCGGTTGGGCAGGACGCGCGGGTCGCTGCTGAAGCGGCAGCCGTCGGCCAGTGTCCTCACGGTCACGAACTGTCGCCGCGGAGGTTTGCCAGCGCCTGGCCGCGCTTGGGGTCGGGCTGGTGCTGGGCTGGACGCACGTAGTGACGGGATGCCCCAGGCGCGGAACGGTCCGGCTTCATGCCGACGAGGTAGGCGGCCTGGACGGTGACGAGGGGGCAGCCGTCACGGCCGAGTGCTCTGCTCACAACTCAAGCACTACTGATCTGCTGCGGCTTCGTACGCGGTCTATCCGGTTCGTCTTCTTCGGCTTCACGCCGAGCATCATGGCCCACACCCCCGTACCTCAACCGCCGAACGCCGGGGCTCGGAGCGGAAGTTGGGCATCACCTCTGTGGCGCCGAAACGCGCCTCCTCGCAACCGGACGTCCGGTCACAACAGTGCCCCTTCGCCTGGTCCAGCCGTTGATCCGAGCAGAGACCGGAGAAACGGTGGGGTGGGGCTGGGTGCGATGGCGTTGGGTGCTGACGTGGCTGCTGTGTGCAGCCTTGACCGTCGGCCTGATCACTGTGTGGAAAGTCAGACCCAAGGACATCGGCGACGCCGCCTCGGTCGTGGCGGCCGTGATCGGCCTGTTCGGCGTGCTGGCGGTGTGGGCATGGCGCCGCAACCCGCGGCACGGCCGGTCGACGTCCGGACAAGTGGCGGAGGCCGCGCAGATGCTCGCCCGGCAGGTCCGCCAGCAGTGGCAGGACGAGGCGGTGCTCCGGCAGCTTTTTGATCCGGCGCCGCTTCCGGTTCTGTGGTCCGACTGCCCACTGCCTGACGTCAGCGACCATCGACAGCTCATCGGTGCCCCAGTCACCTGCCGGGCCGACGCACCGCAGGAACTGGCAGCCACCTTCCGTAGCCTGCCTCGGCGCCGTCTTGTCGTCCTGGGGCCAGCCGGATCGGGCAAGACCACCCTCGCGGTGCTGCTCACCCTCGCTCTGCTGGGCCGGCGTGACCCGGACGAGCCGGTCCCGGTGCTGCTCTCGCTGGCCTCGTTCGACCCGTCCCGGGACAGTGTCCCGGCATGGCTGCGACGCCAGATCACCGCCGACTACGCCGTACTGGCCGACATCGACACCTACGGGCCCAGCGCGATCGAGGACTTGCTTGCAGAAGGCAGAATCCTGCCTGTGCTCGACGCTCTCGACGAGCGCCCTGAGGCCGGCCGCGCCGCCGTGCTCAGAGCTCTCAACGACACCCTCGATCCGCACACTCCCGTGGTGCTCACCTGCCGCACTGCCAACTACACCACCGTCGTGGCCGACGCCGGCGTCCTGACTGGCGCGGCAGTCATCGCACCCTCGCCCGTTCTCCCCGACGACGCCCTCACCTTGCTGCGCCTGGCCGCCCCACCCGGACCCCGCCAGACACACTGGGACGCCCTGGTCGAGCACATGAGCCAGAACCCAGGCGGGTCAGCTGCCCAGGCCCTGGCCAGCCCGCTGATGGTCGCACTCGCCCGGGCCGTGTACGCCGATGCCCCTGGTGATCCCGCCGAACTCGCCGACACCGGCCGCTTCCCCACCCCTGCAATGGTCGAGCACCACCTGCTCGACAGCCTTGTCCCGACCCTCTACGCCCGCGCCCACCAGCAAGACCCTTCCGGACGCCGCTGGAGCCCGCAGCAGGCCCACCGCTACCTGATCCACGTCGCCGCCGGCATGCGGCGACAGGACACGTACGACCTGTCGTGGTGGCAGCTTCACCGCTGGGTGCCAACCCTGGCCCATACCTGGTCCCGCCCCGCCGCTTGGACCGCGCTCCTGATCACCCTCACGCTGCTGGGCTACGCAGCGCACGGCGCCATTCCCGGGCTCCCTCCACGCGAGCGGGGGGTCATGGTCTGGTACCTGCAGGGCATGACTGCTGCCCTGCCCTGCATGTGCTGGTTCGCGGCATGGGCCGCCGTCCGCCCCCGCCTCGGCACCCACCGGTTCTCGAGCGCAGTGCTGACCGCCCTGTGCGGCGGCGCCGCGTTCGCCGTTCCGGGCATGACATTCAACCCCGTGAATGTGGCGCCCGGCTGGTACGTAGTGGGTTGCGAAGCCGTCACCGGGTTCGCCTTCCTGCTGGTCCTCTACACCACCGAGCTCCCTGTTCCGCCTTCCATGCCGAGCCGGGGCTCGATCACCCTGTGGCGCTGGCATCACCGGCTACCGCGCGCGGTAGCCATGTTCTGCGGAACCACCGTCCTCACCGCAGCCGCTCTCTACGTCTACGCCCTGGTCGTGAGGCCGATGCCCGGAGCGTCCAAAGTCCACTCGTCCCAGAGAGCAGAGCTGCCCTGGGCATACGGCCTCACTCTCGGCGCCGCCGTCGGCGTGGTGCAGATCCTGTTCTACTGGCTGCGTGGCACGACGACCGCCCACGATCTCACGGCCCCGGCATCCGCTGTGCGGGCCGACCGACTCGTCACTCTCGTCTGCGGTGGTGCCGGAGTTCTCCTTGTCACTCTTCCCTACGGCATCCTCGTCGCCCTGGGGAACGTCACCCCCCAAGGCCAGGTGGCCGACGACGTGATCCGGGAACTGGCGGTCATGCTCCTGGGCGTGGGGCCGACCGGGCTGGTGCTCGCCCTGGCCGCGTGCTCGTGGCCGCATTACACCGCCGCACGTCTGTCGTTGGCTGCCCGGGGCCTACTTCCGTGGCGGCTCCAGGCGTTCCTCGCCGACGCGCACCGCCTGGGCATCCTGCGCCAGGTCGGGCCCGTGTACCAGTTCCGTCACGCCCGCCTTCAGCAGCGCCTCGCCGCTCAGACCCGAATTCCGGGGCCTCGCCCTGCAACAGCGCGATCCGGGTCCCCCTCATCCGAGCCCACGTCGTCCTGAGCAACTTCAGGCCACGGATTCGAGGGAGCGGCTCCCTGACAAAGGGCCTTGTGTACGAGCTACGTCCATCCCAGCGAGCTGCGGATCACCTTCCGCGAATACGCCGAGCAGTGACGTAAAGCGCAGCCGCATCGGGCGACCACGGCGCGGCCTACCCGTCCGGCGTGACCCGCAGGAGGTCGCGAAGATCATCGAGGGACTCCGGCGCCTCGTTCGACCGTCGTCCCTTGACCAGGCTCCACTCGCACCGTGTGCAGTGCCGTACTAGCGTTGGGTTTGTCACCGGACATCGCAGAGGTTCCCCATGACCGGGACTCAACCACAGCCTCCCCCGGACCAGCCTTCGGGATGGACAGGCACGCCGTGGGGTGCGCGCAATGCTCCCCCCGATGAGGGCAGGCTGCCGGGCAGGGACTGGTTGCACCCGCCGGGCTTCGGCTCTCCGCCCCGCAAGAGTCGTGGCCGCGGCTGTCTTGTGGGCTGCCTGAGCGCCTTGGTTGCCGTCCTCACCATCATCGTGATCATCGTCGTATCAGTTGGCGACGCGACCAAGCCCACCCGCGTGCACGCCACCCCTGATGCCCAGGCGGCGTTCCGCCCGACTCTGTCGGCGGCCGCACCGACTCCGAGCGAGCCCGCGGCTATCCGCCTGAGCGGCAAGGGTCAACAGGCGACCGAGACCTTCACCGTGACCGACGGCTTGGCCGTCTTTCACTCAACCTGTTCCGGCTGTGGGGCCAATTTCATCGTCGAACTGCTCGATTCCTCCGGTCAGCTCAAAGACCTCCTGGTCAACACCATCGGCGCGTACGACGGCTCCCGGGCACAAGGGCTGAGCGCGGGCCGCTACCGCCTGAGCATCCAGGCGGATGCGGCCTGGACGGTCACCATCACCCAGCCACGTCACGAGAGCGCGGACGGCCTTCCGCATACCTACCAGGGCAAAGGCGACCAGGTCGAAGGTCCCTTCACCGCCGACCACGCCGCCACCCTGCGCGGCGAGCACCACGGTCAGGAAAACTTCGCCGTCACCGTGCTCGACACAGACGGGGACCTGCAGGACCTCGCCTTCAATGAGATCGGCACATTCCGCGGATCCACCGTCACCCAGATGATCAGCGACGGGCCCTACTACCTCAACATCACCGCAGACGGGACCTGGACCCTGCACGTGTCCCGGCCCTGACAGACAGGCGACTTAGCAGCATCCGGACGGCGGCGCCCCCGCGGCTTACCGACCATCACCCTCAGGACCGCAGCTGAGCGACCAGATCGCGGATCCGCGAAGCGCAGGCACCAAGCAGCGCGCACCAACGGATGCCTGCCTGCTGTGATCTAGCACCCGCGAGAACCCGAAAGCATCACGCTGCCAGCCGTCGCGAAGGGAAGCATCAGGAACCCTCCCACGCAAGCCAGCCGCTCGGCCAGGCCGCGCAGCGTGTACGCCGATCGGCCACGTGATGCACCGACTCCTTCAGCCACATCGCATCGAGCCGCTCGTACGGCAGACGTGTACGTCCCTCGGCGATGTCCTCGGCAGAAGCAACGACTGGCGTCAGATCGGACGGAGGGGCGCGCCGAGCTGGCCGAGCATCGCCTCGGACGGATCGACGCACAGAATGGGATGGCGAGGCTGCAGCTGCTGGGCCACTTCCCCGGCGAACAGACCCGTACCGGAGCCGATGTCGGCGATCCGGTCCATGGGGCCGAGCCGCAGGGCCTCAGCGATCCGGCTGGACATCCAGGGAACGTAGTCCGGACCGTAGACCCAGTGCTCGTCGTATTCGGCTGCCAGCCCCTCGTAGTGCCCACGCACGTCGCGCCCTTCCACGATCCCCCTCGCGTGCCGCCGGTTGTGCCGTACAGGGCAGAGGACAGGTTATCGCGGGTACTTGATCTACAACAGGCTGTAACTGGACGGCGATTGCGGAGGACGCAGCGGGTATTCGCATCACAAAACCTGAGGCTGAGAGGGGCGGCGACGCCCTCAATTGGGAGGCAGACCGCGCCCCTTGTGCTGTTGGTCGGCTCCACTAGCCGCGGTTCGATGGGCCCCATCTGCCTGCGAGGCCACCGGCCCACAGCAACGTTTTTCGGCCATCGGCGGCACCGGCGACGGGAGTGTCTGTCACGGATTCGTGACGTTCGGTTGCGACCGACTGTACCCAACTTGCCCACTTGTGCGCTTACTTGCCTCCGCAAAGGCGGTAGGCGTTTTGTCAGTACCCGCAGCTAAAGTGAAACCTGACGCTTTGGCTAACGGGGAGGGATGCTGTGGCGGACGACGTGCCGATCGACGCACCTGTGGCGGACCCAGCCGCATGGGCGGAGGGTTTTTTGGGGGGACCAGTAGCATCGGCGGCCGCAGATGTATTCGGCGTCGGGTCAGGCCTCCAGGCAGCGGTTTCGGCTGTTGGTGACGTCATCACCGAGTTGCAGTCCTTCACGAAGTTCCGCGACCGCATCGATGCCCTCCTGCGTGACCTGCGGGAAAGCGAGGCCAGCCCGAAGCGGGTGGGACAGAACGTGGCGTCGCGGGCCAACTTCGGCGGCGGTGGTTGGTCCGAGGCAACCAACCTCTTCGGCTCGTACGAGACGGTGATGACCGAGTTGGAAAAGCTCTCCAAGCTCCTGACCGACTCCATCGAGGGCATGAGCATCGCGGTTCTGGCCTCGCACAAGGGCTACGAGAACGTGGACGCGGACGTCAGCCAGCGCATGCTGGCCATCAGCAAGGACACGACCGAGCACTACGGCGGAAGCTACGAGCCGCAGGTTCCGGGTGCGCCGGGTGGGCAGACCACGAAGCCCGGCGGCACCTCCGGCAGCGGCGACACATCCGGCGCATCGGGCTTCTGATCACGGCTGGTCACGCATCACGGGGATAACGGGGATAACGGGAGACGAGATGGGCGACAAGGGTAAGGGTGGCGGGAAGACGTCGTTCGAGAGCATGAGCCACGAGGAGATGCTCGCCTGGCTGGATCAGGCCGACGCCGGCATGGTGCTCGCCTCCGCGGCCAAGCTCGTGTTGGTGGCCGAGGAGATCAAGAAGGCCGGCGAGGAGCTGAAGACGCGCCCGCAGTGGGTGAGTTGGAAGGGGGAGGGCGCTGATGCGTTCCGCACCTGGAGCGCGGACCTCGCGAACGCGACGCTGAGGCTGGCGGACTACAGCCGAGGTGCGTCGAAGTGGCTCACCGAGGCGGCTGGCACGATCGGGAGTGTCCAGGCGTCGATCCCCCGAGACACGAAGTACGGACAGTCCACCCTGAGCACGGCGCAGGCGAACCTGGAAGCAGCCAGGGCCACGCCCAAGGACCCCGATTCGGCCTCTGTCACCCGTGACTCCACCCGGGATATTCAGACGGTCATGGCCAAGCGGGAGGCGGAGCGGCAAGAGGCGGCTCGGCAGATGAAGAAGCTCGGGGAGTCCTACACGCTGTCCGCGGAGCAGATGGACGCGTTGGAGAAGCCGGCGTTTCCGCCGCCGCCAAAGGATGTGATGCCGCCGAAGGGCCTCGACACAAGGGAAGGTATCGAACGCTCTGGTGGTGCCAGCGACGGAGGCGTAAACGGCCCGGCCGGATCGGCTGCGGCTGGTGGACGTACCTATGGCTCGGTGAGCGAAGGAAATGGAGCCAGTGGGCCGGTTGGCACTCCCGAGACCTCCGGTGATACTCCCGGAGCCCCTACCGGAGGAACTGTGCGTCCGCAGCCGCCCACGGGGGTGGAGATCGACAGCGTGGCTACCTTGCCCGAGGCGCCGACTGCACCGTCGGGGCCGGCGAGTGGCCCGCCGATGGTGGGGGGACGGCCTGAGGGAACTGCGACGATGCCTCCCGGGGTGGTACCCCCTGTGGCGGGAGGCGCCCAAAGGCCGACCGGCCTTCCGACAGGGGCAGGCCGCCCTTCCCCTGGATTCCGGCCCCCGGTAGCCCCTGGGCAGACTCCGATGGGCACCGGACCTTCCGCCCAGCGTCCCACCGCAGGAGGAGGGATCACGGGCGGAAGGCCCGTGTCTCCGTCTCCGGGACGGGGCACCGGGGGTATCCCTCGGGGCACTGTGATCGGTGGTGAGGGTGTGTACGGCCGTGGCCCAGCGGGCCAGCCGGTCGGTACTGGAAGGCCTGGGGCTGTCCAGAGCGGAACGGGGAGTGGCCGGCGCATCGCAGGACAGCCCGAGGGCATTGTTGGTGGTCGCCCGCAGGGGCCGGGAGGGGTGAATGCCCGTCCCATCAGTGCCGGCGGCTCCGCCACGGCACGTGGCACGGCTCCCTCCGCGCCAGGCGGTGGGACGGGTGGTCGTCGCTTCGCCTCGGAAACCGGAGGCATCGTCGGCGGCCGTCCCCAGCAGGCTGGTACGGGGAGTGCACGCCCCTTCACCTCAGGCGGCTCAGGAGCGGTACACGGTGTTTCGGGCCGCAGCGGGCGCCCCGCGGGCCCTGCAGCTCAAAGCGGCACGCGCGGCGGACCCTCGGCCTCAGGCCCGGTGCGCCGGGCTGGTGAGCCGCAGCACGGTGCCGGACCGGTTGGGCATAGGGGATCCGTGGTGCCGCCGGGCTCTCGCCCGGGGGAGTCTCGTCCTGAGGATCGCCGAGGCCAGCGCCCCGACTACCTCACTGAAGACGAAGAGACCTGGCAGCAGGGCGTACGTCGCGCGACACCGCCCGTCGTGGACTGAACTCGTTAGGACCGCAAGGAATGCCGATGCCCACCAGCAACATGCAGCGTCTCGCTCACAGGACCCTGCTGCCGGGAGTAATGGCAGCCCTGCTAGTGGGCATCGCCACGACGCCGTCCCATGCGGAGTCCGTCCGTTCCCAGCAGTGGCACCTGACCGCCATGAAGGCGGAAGAGATGTGGAAGACCACCAGGGGCGAGGGCGTCACCGTCGCAGTCATCGACAGCGGGGTCGACGACACGAACCCCGACCTCCGCGGCCAGGTGCTGGAGGGGAAGGACTTCGCGCCGGACGCCCCGGGCGATCAGGACACTGACGTCAGCGGCCATGGCACGGGCATGGCTGGATTGATTGCCGGAACCGGCGAGAGCGGAGGAGGCGACGGTGCCTTCGGCCTCGCCCCGAGGGCGAAGATCCTGCCCATTCGGGTTCCCCTGAAAGCCACCGTATTCGCCAAAGCGATCAGGTACGCCGTCGACACTGGGGCCAAGGTCATCAACATTTCCATGGGAGTGGGCGGCGGCGCCCCATTGCAGGAAGAGAGCGAGGCTGTGAAGTACGCCCTGGATAAAGGAGCTTTGATCTTCGCAGCCGTCGGCAACGACGGGGACTCGTCTCTCGTAACCCCCGCCGCCACTCCAGGCGTCGTCGGAGTTGGAGCGGTCGGCAAAGATCTCCGCAAGACCGCCGAGTCACAGTACGGCCCCCAGGTAGACCTGGCGGCACCGGGCGCCGACATGGTGGCCGCATGCACAACCGAGACGGGCCTGTGCACCGCCCATGGCACGAGCGATGCCACCGCAATCACCTCCGCCAGCGCAGCCCTCATCTGGTCGCACCACCCTGACTGGACCAACAACCAGGTCCTCAGGGTCATGCTCAACACAGCAGCCGGCCCCACTAGCGGCGCCAAGCGAAACGACTACATTGGCTATGGGGTTGTGCGTCCCCGGATCGCCCTGAAGACCCCAGGCGATCCCGGTGCAGCCGACGAATACCCGCTCCCCGACCTGGCCGCCGCGGAGCCCAAGTCGCCGTCTCCGAAGGCCTCCGAGTCCGCTGGGACCAAGAACGAGGACAAGCAGTCTGCCGCCGCCCTTGCACGTGAGGATGACAGCGACACGGCTCTCTGGATCACGCTGGGCGTAGGTGCTGCCGCTCTGCTGGGTGCCGCAATCGCCATCCCTATAGTGCGTGCCCGGCGCCGCAACACGACGTCCATCGCTCAATGAGTACAGGTACTTAGACGCGCTGGTGGCAGATGCGGATGGGGCACGTGATGCCGTGGCACTAACGTACTTCGCGACCACCGCAGCGTCGCGGTCGCACGTTCACAACCGTTCGACGGCATACGACACAACACGGGGAGGGGCCACGCATGGCGTGGGAGGAGTGGGAGCAGCTCAAGGCTGCGGTGGCCGAGCGGCACGCCACGCAGATGCGGCTCAACCAGCTGCCGGCTGATCCAGGAGGCGGCGGCTCAAGCGGTGGCGGCGCTATCGGCAAGGTGAGGTCCGACAAGGCCGCGTGGTCCAAGGCGGGAAAGGACGTCGGCGACCTGCGAGACAACACCGGGAAGGCGCTGACCAAGCTGAAGGACGGCCAGACGGGGCTTGGCAAGGATCCCGGATGCCTGACCGCGGCGGCCCAGCAGGGCGTGTACGACTCCTGGGAGCGCCGGATCAGGGACATCCGTGAGCTGTGCGGCGGGCTCGCTGACGTGCTGGAGAAGACGGGCAACGACCAGCTGAGGACCGACGAGGCAATTAAGGACGAGATCGCCGGCCTGAAGGTCCGCTCTGAGGATGCGCCGGCTGCTGGCGGCACGGGCAAGGGCTGGTGATCCGGAAGTATGGACCTCAAGACGCTCAAGGCCATCAAGCCGTCGGAGTACGCCGAAGCGGCGGGCGGGTACCGCGCGGTAAGCGACATGGCTGATGCGGCCAGGGACCGCATCGACAAGCAGATCACCGCGGCTATGCAAAAGGCCAACGAGGGCGAGGCGGCCGACGCAGCACTCAAGCAGTTGAAGAAGCTGTCCGAGAACTTCCACTACGCCCAGGTCGAGTGTGGCTTGGTAAGCGGGGCTCTCAACGGCTTCTCATCCGAGATCGCCAGCCCGAGACGGCGCCTGCTAGAGGCCCTGGAGGACGCCGAGGCACTGTCGTACACCGTCAGCACAGACGGGGGCGTCGCGTATCCCGCCGGGGGGAAGAACGAGCTGACCGATGACGAGATCCCCGGCGGAACGACCACAGGCAACGCTGACCGGGCCGTCGGCCGGTACACCCCCGGACTGGGCCCGGACACCTCTGGCCTGCACAGCCCCAACCCCCACCACGCGAAGGCCCAGTACATCGCCGACCTCATCGCCCACGCGGTACAGGAAGCCACGGAGATCGACGACCGGTACAGCAGGGCGCTGGAGAAGCTCAAGGCTGCGCCGGGACTGAGTGTCAGCACCAAGACGTGGGCGAATGTGGCGTCCGATGTCGATGCCGTCGGCTCTGCCGCAAGTGAGTACCTTCGAGACAGCATCCCGATGGACAAGTCGCCCGCCGATCGCAAGGAGTGGTGGGACAGCCTCACACAGGAACAGCGGGAGGAGTACCTGACGGTCTACCCCGACGTGATCGGGAACCTGGACGGCATCCCGGCCACGGTGCGGGACGAGGCGAACCGGGAGAACATCCAGTTCCTCATCGGGAAACTCTCGGGCCAGGACGACGAGAAGTCGAAGACGATGCTGGACGGGTTGAAGGGGATTCAAGAAAAACTACAGGACCGAAGCGTGCCCCCGATGTATCTCCTTGGTATCGGAGACGAAGGCAACGGCCGCGCGATTGTGTCCTACGGAAATCCCGACACGGCAAAGAACGTCTCGGCTTATGTCCCGGGGCTTGAGACGAAGCTGGACGCCGAGTTCGCCGGCGGCACGATGAAACGGGCCCAGGACACTGCCATTGGTGCCAGCGAAGCCGACCCCCACAGTTCGACCGCGTCGATTGTCTGGCTCGGCTATGACGCGCCTCTGCTCTCTCCCTCAGATCTCGCCGCCAACACAGACGTCATGTTCCGGGACAATGCCGCGGCCGGAGCACCCGCTTACAACAGCTTCATGGCTGGAATCTCAGCGACGAACGAGAGCCCGGAGCCGCACATCACGGCCATCGGGCACTCCTACGGTTCGCTCACCGTCGGTTTGGCGGCTCAAGAGAAGGGCGGGATCCCTGGAGCCGACGACATCGTCCTCGTCGGTAGCCCTGGTACTGAGGCGAAGACCGCCGAGGAGCTGAACGTCGGTAAGGGCCACGTATTCGTAGGTGCCGCAGACAACGACATCGTCACCAAGCTCCCCAATCACAACGAAGCCAGTGGCATGGGATCCGGGGCTGCCGGTGGCGGCTCGGCTGGGCTTGTGTTGGGACTGGGGATGGGCGGTCCCCTAGGAGCACTGGCTGGTGGTGTGGCCGGCACTGTCGTGGGCGGCACCGCCGGTTACATGGCTCAGGACCAGCAGACCGATCCCAGCCAGATCTGGTTCGGAACCGACCCGGCGAACAAGGCGTTTGGCGCCACACGCTTCCTGGTCGACGATGGCCCCACCGTGACCGAGGGCGGATTCGACGCGCACTCGAATTATTTCAACCGCACAAAGGATCTAATGTCAGCCGACAACATTGCACATATCGTGGTTGGGAAGCCCGACGGCGTCGTCTTGGAGCAGCCGCGATGAGGGGCGTCAGCGCCGCAATCCTGGCAGGGATGCTTATCTTGACGGCATGCGGCACTTCGGAGCAGTCGGCTGAAGGGAAGCCGGATATGAACATGCAGGAAGCGGCGGAACACGCCGACAAGATCCTGGACGGGACGTTCGCCGCGATCAAGCCTGCAGTCCACTGGACCCACGGGGAGTCCACCGAGGGAAGCTGTGATGTCTCGCGGCGTCGCGCAGTGATGACCATCATCTCCGCGGAACGCAGGGGCAGTTTCTTCGGGGTGGTGGAACGCTACTGGAAGGCCGAAGGGTACCGACAGCTTGGTGTGAACCGGAGCACCAACAGTCCTGCGACATATTTCGAGACGCCCGACGAGTTCCGCGTACGTCTTCTCATCGGCGGCAACGGACAAGCGTTCTTCGAGGTTGCTACACCCTGCGTTACCAAATCCTCTGTGTCGCCGCCTTCAGCCGATACGGTCGGCCCTAACTACGCGGGAGGCGATATCCCGGATCCCAACGTCCATTCGGACTTCTGGTCGGCCAGCGAACCAATCCCTTCCTCCTCCCCGAGTCGGACGTGACTCAGGGAACATGCGCAAGGCTAACAACGCTGTCCTCGAAAACTTAACCACCGCGCGGACGAGGCCGAACGGTCCTGCCTCTTACGGGGTGTTCGCCGTGCATGTCAAAGCTTCGTCTGCACCCGCCCGACGGCGGATCGCACCGGACGCGCCAGCCGTCAAACCCACCACAGCACCAGCACCGGAATGACCGGAAAGGAAAACAAATGGCAGGAACCCAGAAGGTCACAGATGACGTACTGCGGCAGTTCGAGCAGGAACTCAACGAACGCTTCGGATCGGTGAAGCAGCAGCTGCAGCAGTTGCACGCTGTGATCGATGGCGTGGAAGGCAAGTGGCAGGGCCAGGGTGCCGTGTCCTTCGACCGTAAGCAGACCGAAATCAACGAGCGCATGGCCCACATCGGCAACCTGCTCGTCCGGTTCCAGAACGCGGTCAACGACAACCGCCGGATCGCCGGCAGCACCGACGAAGAGATGTACCAGGCCCTGGCGGGCATCGACGCGGGCGGCTCCGGCTCGGCCGGCAGTGCCCCGACCGGAAAGACCTCGGCCTTCTCCGGCATGTAGCTCGTGCGCGATCGGGCGGCGGCCCGCCCAAGGCCGCAGCAAACCTTCAGTTCAAACCTTCAGCACAGCAGCCACGGAAGGCAGTTGGAGACGCCATGGCAGTAGACAACGGCACGATGCTCGTCACCTACGCGGAACTTGAGCGGGCCGCAGGGGACATCACCTCCCAGGCCAAGAAGCTGGACACGGACCTGGAGGCCCTCCAGCAGCGGATGAAGGACCTCTCGGCCTTCTTCGAGGGTGAGGCCAAGACCGCGGCGGACGGCCTCCACCGCGAGTGGGACATCAAGGCCAGGGAGATCCACCAGGCTCTGAACGCCATCGCGAATGCGGTCCGCGAGGCGAGCGCGGCGTACAGCGCTGCGGACAGGAAGGCTGCCGCCAACTACTGAAGCGGCTGACTTCGTTCAGGGTGGGTACGCACGGGAGGTACCCACCCTGAGTGGCTTCGGTTGAGTACGCGCACCGACTCCCGCGTGGGTAGCCGCGCCCATCCAGCGCGCTCCCCGCTGTCATACCGTCCCCCTATGCCTGAGCAGACCGTTCCGACCAGCACCACCCCCGCACCGACGGGGTCCAGCTCCCCCTCTTCTGTCCTCACTGCCCTCGGATGCGGCTGCGCCGCGCTCATCGGCATACCCCTTGTGGCCATACTCGTTCTGATCGGCACGCTCGCCTGGGACAACCGTGGATCGACCGATTTCCCCCGCGTCGCGCCCGAGGACATGGCGAGCCGTGTCTTCCAGCGCTCCCAGGAGGCGTACGACGTCATGGGGTTCAAGCGCACCGTGGAACCGGGCATCGGCGTCGGCACGGAGAACAAGTTCAGCTCCGCTCTTTGCTGGACCAGCGGCCCGCTGGGGCTGGAGGACGAGACCGTCGACGGCGCCTACGAGATGAGCCACGACTGGGCGCTGGACCACGTGCCCGCGAGCCAGGCCGTCTCCGGCCTGCGCCGACTGCACCAGCACCTGAAGGACGACGGTTGGGAGGTCTCGTCCTACCGTGAGGGCGGAAAGAGCAAGTCGTGGGACCTGTACGTCCAGCGGGACGACGGGGACGAGCGGATGTCCTTCATCTGGTACCCGGACCGGGAGTACTTCACCGGCGGCACTGCCATGCCCTGCGCCTACGACCCCGGGTGGCAGACCGGCGACACCGACCCTTCCGACGACCGCCAGACGCCACCGGTCCTCGGGCCCGCGACCCCCGGTGTGGACGAGCGGGGCTGAACCCTGTTCCAGGAATCCGTGAGTGACAACATGTCCAGTTGAGTACGGGGCCGCTTGAGGTGAGTATCCGCCCCCATGCCGTGGCGCTGTCTTCCCGACGAAGATCGTGCACACCTCATGTGGAAGGACCGACGGTGAATCTGAGCCCCAAGGCCTACGCCGCCTTGTACAGCCCCTATCGGCCGACACACCAACCCAGCCGGGGCGAGACCGTCGTCGCGCTGCTGGCCGGCGGACTGTGGGCGCTCACTCTCGCGTCACTTGCCTGGCTGACATTTCTAGTGGGCGTGGTGACGGTCTGGGGCGCGGCAGCAGGGCAACCGATCGGGTACCTCCTGCGGCCGTTCTTCCTGACCGTCGCCGCCGCTGCCGCCACGCTGATCGCCCTCGCCTTCGCCCCCCGCATTCGCCGTCTCGCGCCGGCAACCCGTCTGCTCCTCCTGGGCGCCCTGACATGCCCGGTGCCCACCTGCCTCGCGATCCTGACCTGGCCCTAGACCGGCTGACCGCACCCCAGAGCGACTGACCCGGGCGCACGACCTCCCCGGGCGTCGTGGCCTCGGCGCGCGGTGTCATCGCCGCCGGGCAGGACACCTGGAGGCGCTACGGGGCGACAACGTCGATGCCCTCGGCTGGGAGTTGCACCAGTTGCACGCCGTGTCAAGCGCCGCGGCGACGTCGACAGGGGTTCGAGTACGGTCGCGCTGATCGCCGAGCAGGACCATCGGCGGGGTTGTTCATGACTACGCGTCCCGGGAGTCCCCTCACTTGACCTCTGGCTTGATTTGGCGGGCCAGGCGGAACAGGACCTGGGAGTACACGATGGTCGTTGCCCCGATGATCGTCGGGATGACCGCGAGCGCGAGTATGCCCACTAGTGCGTGGCTGTCTTCGGCGTATCTGCCGAATCTGCCGTATCCCCGGTCGTCGTCCATCAGCCACCGATAGCCGAACCACCCCCACAGCGCCAACGCCAGAAGCATCCACCCGATCGACCACTTCTCGATCCGATGCGCGTCCCGGCGGAACTTTTCTATGTCGACTGTCATCTCTCTCCCCGTTCACTGGTGATCAATGGCCAGTTCACCACGACGCCAGGCGCCCGTTTGTCTCTCGTGGTGCTGCGCTGCCATGAAGGCCGTCACTGCAGCCCTTTGACCTGCGACTTCAAGTTGGCGGAGGCTCACTGTGTCCGCCAGCTCAGAGGCTGATACCGCGAGCCCCGGCCCTCCTCCGGCTGTCCCGCATCGCCACCGTCCCGCCCGCGATCACCGCCACCAGCACCAAGCTGCCCACCACCACATAGGTCCCCAGACGGATGGCCCGCTCCTGCGGGGTTTCTCCGAGCGGGAGTTGGGCCACGGTGGGGGCCTCGGCCTGCCCGGCGCCTTCGTTGCTGGGCACCGGGTGCTCGATCGGTTTGTCGTCCTCCGTCAGGGCGCGTACGGGGTCGACGACGCCCCAGCCGACGAGACGGTCGTGGCCGGGGATGGAGCGTTCCGCGGTCTGCATGATCTGGGCGGTGATCTGTTTCTGCGTCCAGTCTTGGTGCTTGGCTTTGATGAGGGCGGCGACTCCGGCGACGTAGGGGGCGGAGAAGCTGGTGCCGTTGTCAGCGCAGTGCCCGCCAGCGGGGACGGTGGAGACCATGTCGACGCCGGGGGCGGCGACGTCGACGAAGTCGCCGGACTGGGAGAAGGCGGCGCGTTCGTTGTTGCGGTCTGATGCGGCTACCGCCAGGACGCCTTCGTACGAGGCCGGGTAGGTCTTCTTTACGTTGCCATCGAGGCCGTCGTTGCCCGCCGAGGCCACGATGACGATCTCTTTGGCCAGGGCGTTGTCCACCGCGCGTTTCAGTTCGGAGGTGGCTGCGATCGGGTTGACCGTGTCCTGGGAGATGTTGATGATGTCGGCCTCGGCCTCGTTGGCCGCGTAGTTGATGGCCCTGGCCAGGCTCGTTGTGTCGCCGTGGCCTTCTGCGTCGTTCTGCTGAATGGGGATGATCGTCGCCTCGGGGGCGAGGCCGACGAAGCCCGTGCCTTTTGTCGGCCTGGCGGCGATGATTCCGGCGACCTTCGTGCCGTGGCCCACCACGTCCGTGGTGCCGTTCTCGCGGCCGCGCTCGATCTTGTTGCCGTTGTCGTCCTTGAGGTTGGGCGGCAGGAGGTTGCGGCCGCTCCTGACGTCCACCGCCGGGGCGAGCTGGTGGTTCTTGACGTCCACACCTGTGTCGATCACCGCGACACGGACACCTTTGCCCCTGGACTGCTTCCACAGCTCGTCCAGCAGGACCCGCTGCAGTGCCCAGGGGCGGCCCTCGTACGTCTTGCCCGGGAAGGTGCACTGATCGGCCGCGCCGGCGGAGGGCACGGCGGCGGTGGCCATAGGCACAGGGGACCCCCCTACAAAGGCGAGAGCGGCAGCCGCTCCGACGAGCCGGCGCAAGCGGCGATGCGTACGCATTACTCGGCCCACCCGCTCACGAGCCCTGCGGCTGCCGCGCCGCCCCTGTCGACAGCCGCGGCCCCGTCGGCAGGAACGCCGACCACGCGGCCGGAATCGGCGCCGGTGTCACGTCGTTGTAGCCCAAGCGGTTCTGCGCCTGCTGGGCCTCCTCCAGCGCCGCTGCACGCTGTTCCCGCCGCTCGGCGGCCGAGCCCGAGGAGCCGATACCCGCGTCGTCCGTCTCGCTGTCTCCATTGGATTGCATCGCATAGCGCAGGCCGGTGTCGGTGACCAGAAAGAAGAAGCCGGAGCGAGTCGACGAGCCCGTGAACTGGCGGAAGAACTGGCCCGAGCCGGGTGTGACGTACGCACTGCTCGAACCGGTGGGAAGCGTGGCCGGGAAGTCCCTGCCCGCCCAGGTACTCAGGGTCGTGGCGCCCTGGTCCTCGTCCACGTCGCGCAGGACGTTGCAGACCGTGTTGCGGTTGCCCTCGTCGGTGCTCGCCGAGTTGACCGGCTTCGGCTCCTGCTGCGGCCAGGTCTTCTCCGCGCCGAAGGGCTCCCCGGGCGTGAAGCTGCCGGCGCTGACAGGCATGGCTCGGCCCGCCTGCCCCAGTCTGATCAGGTCCTTGCTGCTGAGCAGCAGCTTCGCCATGAAGTCGGAGACCGGCGCGACCCGCCCGCGCAGGACGACGTACTTCTGGATCCTGGTACCGGACGGCGCCTCCAGGACCATGCCGACCTTGTCCGCCTCAGCCGACAGCTGGCCATGGATCCCGGCGGCGGTGCCGGGGGCGTCCGGGATCTCCGGGAAGGCGATGGGGTCGCCCTCGTGCAAGGTCTTCAGCCAGCCGGCCGACACCCGCTGGGGCTTCCGGCCCTCGCCGACAACCTGGCGCAGCAGGAGTTCCTCGTTTTCCACGGGGTACGCCGTTCCCTGGGCGTCGACGACGTAGCGCGTACGGTCCGGACCCGGGCCTTCCACGTACATCAGCTCGCCGCCGCGCAGCCGCTCCGAGCCTTCAGTCCGGTCCATGTCACGCTGGGCCAGGATGAACGCTGCCTTCTGGATGGCACGGCCGCCTTCACCGGGTCGCTCGCAGACCACCCAGCGCTTCTTCGACCCGGCTTCGTCTGCGTCGGGCAGCCGGTCGGGGGCGTAGGGGATGCCGAGGGTGGGGCCGTGCGGGATCTTGCCGTTGTCGAGGGCCGACTCGTCGACGTTGATGACCTTGCCCTTGTCGGGGAGCAGCAGCAGCTTCGCCGAGGACATGTTCAGCACCGGGTGCAGCTGTGTCTTGCCGTCGGTCTTGAGAATCACGTACCGGGTGGTCGACTTGCTGGAGATGATGATGTTCTCCCCGGGTGTGTCCCAGCCCTGCGGTGCCGCAGGTCTGAACATGCCCCAGGCTCCGAAGGCCGCGAGGACTACCGTCGCGACGATCGCACCCGGTACGACCGCGCGCATTGGGCGTGGCCAGCCCTCTTCTGTGCCGTTCGGGTTGGGCTGGAGGAACTGCCCGACCAGGCGCCGTCGCGCGAAGGTGTAGGCGTTGAGTTCGTCCCGCCGTGATGCCATCGTTCTGCTGCCTCTTTCCCCCGCTGGTTGATCTGGTTGTTCTGGTCTCGTACGAGGAACCGATCCCGTACGTCGATGTGGCCTCGCTCAGCTCATCAAGGCCCCGTTGGCTCTCACGATGAGAGCGAGCGCATCTGCTGGTACGCGCCGAACACTGCCAGGCACAGCGGGAGCAGTGTCAGAAGCACGCAACTCTCGGCGATCTCCAGGAACCGGCCCCAGAACGGGGTAACCCCCTTGCTCGGCACAACCAGCGCGATCGCGGCGAGCGCCCCGGCGACCACGGCGACCGCGACCGACAGCCACACCAGCCTGATGTCGAGGGCCGCGCCGTCGCCCCGTAGGGCCTCCAGGACCATCCCCGTGGGCGGGTTGAGGGATAGGCCGAGTCCCAGGAGCACCAGCGAGGCAAGGCCCGCCGCGAGCGTGCAGGCTACCTGGGCGGTGTGCCGGAACAGATGGGCGCGCATCAGCAAGGCCAGGCCCGTGGCGAGCGCGAGCAGCTGAGCCCACAGGTTGTCGGAGAACCCAAGCACCGCGGCCGCACCCGTCGCGACCAGCGCACAACCGCCGACCAGGCCGAGCAGCAGCTCGTGGCCACGCCGTGCCTGAGCGGCGATGCGTTCGGCGTCGATCGCGGCCGGTGCCGCAGTGCCGTCGCCCTCGTCATCGGTGTCGTCGTAGCCGCTGCCGATT
Source organism: Streptomyces sp. DT2A-34 (assembly GCF_030499515.1). Taxonomy (NCBI): domain Bacteria; kingdom Bacillati; phylum Actinomycetota; class Actinomycetes; order Kitasatosporales; family Streptomycetaceae; genus Streptomyces; species Streptomyces sp. DT2A-34. The sequence continues at coordinate 2,273,414 of NZ_JASTWJ010000001.1, forward strand.
GCGGTGCGTGGCGGGTCGAAACCGATGGGAAGGCGGGCGAAACGCGTGGCGAGGCCCGGTAGGAAGGCGAGGATGCCCAGGGCGAGCGGAGAGCAGACCGCCGCGGTCTCGACCGGCCTCATCTCGGCGAGGATCGACACGAACGTCAGCAGCATGCCGATGGCCGAGGCGAATGCGAAAGCGACGAAGGGGCCGTCGCCGCTCGGTGTGAGAAACACCAGCACCACCGATCCCACCAGCACCACGGCGCAGGCGAGCAGGAACTGCAGCCTGCCGATGCCCTCCCCGGCCGGCAGCGCAACCAGTCCGCTGCCGGCGACTCCCAGGTTCGCAAGGCCGCCTGTGCCGAAGGCCACGGACGAGCCGCGATCGCCATACACCCGAGCGCGTACTACCGCGATCGCCAGCAGCACCACGCCCGAGACCGCGGCCACGACGCCGGGGAGGCCGTTCATGTCGTGGCGTACGTCGGAACTCCAGGCCACGAAGGCGAGCAGCATCAGCAGTACACAGCTACCGAAGAGTCCTGCGGTGCGCAGGAGTTCGTCGTTCCACAGCGTGCGGTCGCGAGTGACGGCGCTGGCCGTGGCGTGCGTGACGTCGTCGAACACCGCGGGCGGGAGAGAGTCGGAGAAGGGGCGCAGCAGGAGAAAGTCGCCGTCGGCGATGCGCTGTGAGGCGAGTGAGCGTGACTCGTCGAGGACTGTCCCGTCCCGGCGCACCAGGTGGTATCCGACCGGGGCGCCGGGGGGCGGAGTCTGACCGGACAGGCGCAGGATCTCCGGGTAGAGGTGGGCGAGCGGAATGTCGTCGGGCAGTGCCACATCGATACGGCTGTCGGGTGCAGCCACGATGATCCGGCGGAAGCCGGTGCTGCGAGCGGTCGGTATCCCCGGTCCCCAATGCTGCCCCGGTCCCGGATGGCCCCCTGGCCCCGGGTGACCGCCGGTGGTTCCCACGTTCCCTGCCGCTCGAACTGTCGTAGGCACGTACTTCTCCCCCTCGCGGTGCTTCTCAACTCGCGGGCCGCGCCCCTGTCCCCGTCCGTGTGTCCGTTCGCGCGTCTGCTCTCATTCCGGCTCCGAATGACCTGAATAACCCTGAATCCATTGATTATTCGCGGGTGCGCACACGCGTGGCGCCACCCTACCGCCCGCAATGTCAGGCCCCGCCAGTAGGATCCGATCCGAATGAAGTCGGCGCCACGGGGGTGCGGACAAGGGCTCTTCAGTCCGCGAGGGGGACGGGTCAGCTTTGAGCCAGATCGTCGTCAAACGGCCACCGAGGACCTTGCCCACCGAGGTGCCCGCCGATCCAGTGCAGTTGCAATCCCCACCTGAGTTGCCCAGAGGGCAGCAGGAGGGCGCGCTGATGCAGCTGCTGCCCATGCTGGGCATGGGCGGTTCCGTCGTGTTCTTCTTCATGACGCCGAACCCGGTCATGCGCATCATGGGCATGGTCATGATCGCGTCGACGATCGCCATGGCCATCGCCATGCTCGTCCGCTACCGGCGCGGTACTCAGGGCCAACTCGCCGATATGCGACGGGACTACCTGAAATACCTGGCCAAAACCCGTCGTACGGTTCTTCGCACTTCCCGGCTGCAGCGCGACGCACAGTTCTATCTGCATCCAGCGCCCGAGCAGTTGTGGGCCCTGGTCGCCGAGGGCAGTCGCATCTGGGAGCGGCGGATCAGCGACGACGACTTCGGGCAGGTCCGGATCGGGCTGGGTAGCCAGCAGCTCGCCACGCCGCTGGTCGCGCCCGAGACCGCTCCGGTGGACGAGCTGGAGCCGCTCACCGCCGGGGCCATGAAGCAGTTCCTCACCGCGCACAGCACGATCGAGGGCCTGCCCATGGCGATCTCGCTGCGGGCCTTCTACCACCTCACCCTCAGCGGCGACGAGAGCCACGTCCGCGCGACGGCGCGCGCCATGGTGGCATCCCTGGTCTCCCTGCACTCACCGGACGACCTGGTCGTCGCCATTGCGGCCGGGCAGGACGCAGCTCCGCGCTGGGAGTGGGCCAAGTGGCTGCCGCATGTCCAAAGCGACGGCAGTGATGGAGCGGGCAGCCGCCGACTGATCACGACCAATGCGCAGGACCTGGAGCTGCTACTCAAGGAGCAGCTCGAAGGCCGTCCCCGGTTCCAGGCCGGCGGCCAGCCCCAATTGGAGCAGCCGCATATCGTCGTGGTGCTCGACGGGGAGGCGCTGTCGCCATTGTCGGCGCTGGCGGCAGCCGAAGGGCTGCAAGGTGTCACGATTGTCGAAGTCGTGCCGGGCAGGCTCGCCGGGGCACGCGGCGGTCTCTCGGTGGTGGTGCACCCCCATGCGCTGCGCCTGGAGTCCAGCGACGGCCTCGTCTACGAAGGGACGCCCGACCGCCTCAGTCACGAGGCCGCCGAGGCGCTCGCACTGCAACTCGCACCCCTGTACATGGCGTCCGGCGGCGACTCCGACGAGCCGCTGCTCGCCAATCTGGAGTTCACCGACCTGCTCGACCTGGACGACGCGGAATCCGTCGATGTCGGCCGCACCTGGCGCCCGCGCTCCCGCGCCGAGCGTCTCCGGGTGCCGATCGGTGTCGGCGAGGACGGTACCCCGGTGATGCTGGACCTGAAGGAGGCCGCCCAGGACGGCATGGGCCCGCACGGCCTGTGCGTCGGCGCCACCGGATCCGGCAAGTCCGAACTGCTGCGCACCCTCGTGCTCGGCCTCGCGGTGACCCACTCCTCGGAGACCCTCAATTTCGTCCTCGCGGACTTCAAGGGCGGTGCCACCTTCGCCGGCATGGCGGACCTCCCGCATGTCGCCGCGGTGATCACCAACCTCGCCGACGACCTCACCCTCGTCGACCGCATGGGCGACTCGATCCGCGGCGAACTCAACCGCCGCCAGGAACTGCTCCGCAAGACGGGCAACTACGCCAACATCCACGACTACGAGAAGGCCCGCTCGGCCGGCGCCGCCCTGGAGCCCATCCCCTCCCTCGTCCTGGTCATCGACGAGTTCAGCGAACTCCTCGCCGCCAAACCAGACTTCATCGACATGTTCGTCCAGATCGGCCGCATCGGCCGCTCCCTGGGCGTCCACCTGCTGCTCGCCTCGCAGCGCCTGGAGGAAGGCCGGCTGCGCGGTCTGGAGACCTATCTGTCGTACCGCGTCGGACTGCGGACGTTCTCCGAGTCCGAGTCGCGCGCCGCCCTCGGCGTTCCCGACGCCTACCACCTGCCGAACATCCCCGGCTCGGGCTATCTGAAGTACGGCACCGACGAAATGGTCCGCTTCAAGGCAGCCTACGTCTCGGGTGCATACCGGCCCGCCTCCGCCCGGGCAACGTCAGCGGACAGCCCGCTGCCGGTGGACCGCCGTCCCGTGCCCTTCACCGCCGCCCCCGTGCCGGTCCAGTACCTACAGCCCGCCCCCCGCACCCAGGTGCCCGACCCACGGGCGAGCGGGGGCGACGCGCTGGCCGACACCGTGCTCGACGTCATCGTCCGCCGCCTCACCGGGCAGGGCCCGGCCGCACACCAGGTGTGGCTGCCGCCCTTGGACAACCCACCGTCGCTGGACGCCCTGCTCCCCGGACTCGCCGCCGAGCAGGGCCGAGGCCTGACCCAGCCTGGCTACGAGGGCGCCGGGCGCCTCATCGTGCCGCTCGGTGTCGTCGACAAGCCCTTCGAGCAGCGGCGCGACACCCTCTACCGGGACTTCTCCGGTGCCGCCGGACACATGCAGATCGTCGGCGGTCCGCAGTCGGGCAAGTCGACGCTGCTGCGGACGATCATCTCCGCGTTCGCGCTGACCCACACTCCGCACGAGGTTCAGTTCTACGGCCTGGACTTCGGCGGTGGCGGCATGTCGGCTGTCTCCGGGCTGCCACATGTCGGCGGGGTTGCCTCGCGCCTGGACCCGGAGCGCGTGCGCCGCACGGTCGCCGAGGTGTACGGCATCATGACGCGCCGTGAGGAGTACTTCCGCAGCGCCGGTATCGACTCCATCGCCTCCTTCCGCAAGATGCGGGCCCGCGGTGACATCTCGGTGGCGGACCAGCCCTGGGGCGACGTCTTCCTGGCCATCGACGGCTGGGGAAACTTCCGCACCGAGTACGAAGCCCTGGAATCAGCCGTCCTCGATATCGCCGCGCGAGGCCTCGGCTACGGCATCCACCTGATCCTCACCGCCTCCCGCGCCATGGAGGTCCGCGCCAACCTCAAGGACCTGCTGATGAACCGCCTTGAGCTGCGTCTCGGCGACCCCATGGACTCCGAACTGGACCGCAAGGCAGCCGGAAACGTCCCGGCAGGTGTCCCCGGCCGGGGAGTCACTCCCGAAGCACTGCACTTCATGGCGGCGGTTCCCCGCATCGACGGCATCCACTCCGACGACAATCTGTCCGAGGCGACCGCGGCCATGGGCCGGGACGTGGCCCGCCACTGGACAGCACCCGGTGCGCCGGAAGTCCGTCTCCTGCCGCTCCGACTGCCCGTCGCAGAACTGCCCGCGGCGCTCGCGGAGCCGGACCGGGGCGTCGCTTTCGCCCTCGACGAGAACAGCCTGGGACCCGTCTTCGTCAACTTCGATCAGGACCCGTTCTTCGTCGTCTTCGGCGAGAGCGAGTCCGGTAAGTCCAACCTGCTGCGCCTCCTCATCAAGCAGATCACCGACCTGCATGACGGGGACTCCTGCAAACTCTTCGTCATCGACAACCGACGCTCGCTCCTGGACGCGGCCCCGGCAACCCACCTGGCCGAGTACGTGCCCATGTCCAACGCCATGGATCACCACGTTCAGGCCCTGGCCGACCTCATGCGCCGACGCACACCTTCGCCCGACGTCACCGCCGACCAGCTGCGGGCACGCAACTGGTGGAGCGGCCCGACGATCTACGTGATCGTCGACGACTACGACCTGGTGTCCACATCCAGCGGCAACCCGCTCGCCCCTCTCACAGAACTCCTCCCGTTCGCCCGCGACGTCGGCATCCGCTTCATCGTCGCCCGCAACACCGCAGGTGCCGGCCGCTCCTCCTACGAACCCTTCATGCAACGGATCAAGGAACTGGGCGCGCAAGGCGTCGTCCTCTCCGGCGACCCGAACGAGGGCGACATCCTCGGCAACGTACGCCCCCGCCCGATGCCAGCGGGGCGGGGGATATTCGTCTCACGGAGGCGGGGGAACCTGCTGGTGCAGACCGGGTTGGTGGAGCCGGGGTAGAACGTACGCTGCCGCCGAACGTCGAGCGCTGACCTAACAAGGCCGACGTCACCTGTGCCGATGGCGCCACCAACATTGGTGAACGGTAGCCATCGGCGAGGGCGGCTCAGGAGCACGGGAGAAAGCCGGAGTGCTCTCTGTGCCACAGAACGACCCGCCAGCACATTCGTCACGGGAGTGACGAAGAAGACGCAGAAAGGGCACCACAAGAGATGCTGAGGCCGGTTATCGAGATCTATGTCGTCTGGCATCCAAGAGACGTCTTCGGCGAGATGGTCGCGCAGGAGATCAGCGAACATTTCCGTGGCAGCGTCAGGCTCGTCAACAGCCCTGTGGAGACGTATGTGCGGTCCATCGGGTTCGCCGGACCTCAGGACGCGCCGGAGCCCATTCCGTTCCCCGACCCCGGGTCCGTGCCCCGTCGGTCCGTCATCGTGGTCCCGGTGGTGGGCGAGCACTGGATGGCGTTGGTCGAGCGAGGTTCCGGCCCGTGGACCGACTATCTCCACTCCATAGCTGCGGCACGTGAGCGTGCTCCGGATCGGGTCGGCGTCTTCGCCGTGTATGACGGTCAGGACGAACGCGCACGGGGGCGGGCTTCCCGTCTGGAATCCGTCCTCCGATTCCAGGCCATCGGCATGTCGCCCGCCCGGGTCGGGAGCTACGCCGAGCCGTCGTCCTCGGCGCGCTGCCGTGAGCTCGCCCAGGGCATCGCGCAGCTCTTGAGGGGCGAAGGGAAGCGCCCGATCACCGTATTCATCAGCCACACGCTCCACGCCCCGCCTGAGCATGCCGCCGAAGTCGCCGCCTTGCGCGACCAGGTCCGCGAAGTGATAGCGAGCACGCGGCTCGACCACTTCCTGGACGCCAGCGATCTCCAGCCCGGCGTGGACTTTGCGGCGGCTCTCCTCGAGTATGCCGGTCACAGCGCCTTCCTGATGCTGGAGACCGACTTGTACTCCAGCAGCGAGTGGTGCACGACCGAGTTGCGCACCGCGAAGCAGCAGGGTGCGGCGATACTGGCGCTGACCGCTCTGCAGCTCGGCGAGGAAAGCCACTCCCCCGAGACGGGCAATGTCCGCAGGCTCCCCGTCTCCCGGGACGGGGGCAACTGGTCGAACGAAGACATCTTCTGCGCCCTGAACCAGCTCACCGACGAATGTCTCGCCCAGGCCATATGGCAGTGGCAGAGTCCAACGCTTCTGCAGCACGCGGACCAGTCGCGAGTCTGCGCTCTCCCTCGGCCACCTGAGCTGTCCACCGTGCGACGGGCGTTGCGCGATCGTCGTGCGCGAGGGACCCTTCCCGTGTCAGGCTCGTTCTTCGTACTCCATCACGGAGATCCGCTCCTGCCGGGCACGGCGTCCTCCCTGATCGAGGATGCGACGGACGACGAGCTTCTGGTCCGCCCCATGACAGCCCAGCAGTTCGTGGCAAGCGGAATGATCCGGCCCCACGACGGAGGTGTTCTGACGGTGCCGCAGCCACTCCCGTCCGATGCCCTTCGCGGAACCCGTATCGGTATCTCGGTCGCCGAGAGCGAGGACCTCGACCGGCGTGGCCTGCTCGAAAACCACTTCCGGGAAGTCCTCGGCGAGCTCGCGCAGGTGGTCGTCCTGTCCGGGGGCGATCTCGTCTACGGCGGTGACCTGCGCGAGGACGGATACACCCGTCTCCTCATCGAGCGGCTGCGCACCTGCAGCGCCCCCGCCCTGCGGTTCTACAACCTCCTGGCCTGGCCATCGCATCGCAAGCTCCGGCTGTCCGAACTGCGGCGACAGCGCCATGAGCTGGGCGGATACGGCGAGATCGTCTACCTTGACCCGGACGGCCACGACACGGATCCCGAACAGGGTCGAACCGAGGCACCTGCACCTGTCACCAACAAGCAGGAACGGGCCGTGTGCCTGACCGCCATGCGTCGACGTCTGTCCGACTTCATCGATGCCCATCTGGTGACCGGCGGCAAGCGCAGGGGCTTCTCCGGCAGATTCCCCGGCATCGCCGAGGAGGTGATGCTATCCCTGGACGCCGGCCGCCCGCTCTATCTCGCCGCCGGGTCCGGAGGGATGACCGCGGATGTCGCTGAGGCACTCGGGATCATGGACGGCCCGCTCCTGCCGCCCTGGCCCGACGCACCCGCACCGGACCCCCGGCACACCGCCGCCCTCGAACGACTCCGTGCGATCGCCGCCACACCGCACTGGACTGGGCTGAACAACGGGCTGACCACAGAAGAGAACCTGACGCTTACAACCTCGCGCTACCCGCAGGAAATCGCGGCGTTGGTCGCATTGGGGCTGGGGCGTCTCCGACAGGAAGGCCGCCTGGACCGTCCCTGATCTCTCCTCCCGTCGCCGCTCCCCGGGGGGCCTGTGCGGGTCAATGGTGTTGATCACTATCGTGTTCATGCGCATGCCACGTGCGTCGTAGAACACACGAACTGCCGTACGGGCGGAAACCGGCATGGAGCAGGAGGGGTCATGACGGACGGCGGGACTGCGTCGGTGCGGGTGCGAACGGCGCTGCGTGCGACGGCACGAGCGGTGTTGGCGGGGGTGCTCGGCGCTGTCGCCGGCATTGTCGCCTACTCCGTCAGCCAGACAGGCGGGCAGAAGCTGTCCGTTGTGGTCGGAGGCCTCCTGGGCGTCGCCGCCGCTCTCGGTGCCGACCTGTACCGCCGCTCCGTACAATTGACGGAGGTCCGCCTGGTCCTACCCGGCAGCGAAATGACGTTCAAGGCGAACACCGACATGCGCCAGGCCGCCCAGCGGATGTTCTTTCAGGCCTCGACCCGCATCGCCACCCGACCGCTGGAGGACGGCAGCGGCAACCTGCGCGAAGCGCTCACGTCGCTCAAGACGCTGTTCGACCTGTACCGCGAGCCACTGGAGTCGGGCGAGGCACCGCCCCCTCCGCCGCACGGCGACTCGGTGCACGAACTGGTCCTGGACATCCTCAACTTCGAGCTGGCGCCCTTCCTGTCCAAATGGCACCCCCGGCTCCGGGCCTTCGAACAGGCACACCCCGACCTGGACGAGTCCGCATGGGCAGACAACGCCGTCTTCCGGCAGGAGCTGCGAACCCTGCAACAGAACCTGCGCCCCTACTTCGTGGCCCTTGGCGAGATCGCAGGACTCCGCGATCCCGAGCGCCACCTGCGCCCGTCAGCTCGCCGCACGGATCAGCCACCGTCCGAACCCCTCCACCCCTTGCCCGGCCAACGCCCTGATGCACCGGACGGGACATGCCCAGCCGAACCGGCCCCCGCCGCCGACACGGATGACCGATGATGGTCTGATGATCACCACCGAAACGAGCCACACGGTGCCATGGAATGGGCCTACGTGCACCTGCACATTCCTCGCATCCGACGCCCCCCCCATTACCTTTTTGGTAGCCCCGCAATGGGGCGCCCGGCCTTCGGAGTTGGCATGACTTTCTCCCCCTGTCGATCGCATGTCTTGGGGGGTGGTGTCACCGGCTCCGGAGGCATCGACAGACCGCTGATTAGGGGCATGACCACCGGCTTCTTCGCAGGTCGGGAGGCTCTTCGTAATGTGGATGTGGCGATCGGTGCCGTGGGACGGCCGGGCGAGGACGACCGAAGGACGCACGTGATCGACGTCAGTGACATCGGCGCTTTCCTCGGCCTGGACGTCGGCAAGGGCGAACACCACGCCACCGCCGTCACCCCGGCCGGGAAGAAGGCCTTCGACAAGCGGCTGCCCAACAGCGAGCCGAAGCTCCGCGAAGTGTTCGGCAAACTGCAGGCCAAGCACGGGACCGTGCTCGTGGTGGTCGACCAGCCGGCCTCGATCGGGGCTCTGCCGCTGGCGGTGGCCCGGGACATGGGCTGCCCGGTCGCCTATCTGCCCGGCCTGACGATGCGGCGGATCGCCGACCTCTATCCCGGCGAGGCCAAGACAGATGCCCGCGACGCGTTCGTCATCGCAGACGCGGCCCGCGTCATGCCTCACACGCTCCGCTCGGTCGACCTCCAGGACGAGACCATCGCCGAGCTGGAGATGATCGTCGGCTTCGACGACGACCTGGCCGGCGAAGCAACCCGCATCAGCAACCGCCTGCGGGGCCTGCTCACCCAGATCCACCCGTCGCTGGAACGGATCCTGGGCCCACGCGTCCAACACCCGGCCGTGCTCAAGCTCCTCGACCAGTTCGGCTCCCCGGCCCAGATCCGCAAAGCCGGACGCCGACGGCTCATTGCGTTGATACGCCCGAAGGCACCGCGGATGGCCGAGCGGCTCGTCGAGGACATCTTCACCGCACTGGACGAACAGACCGTCGTCGTCCCGGGCACCGACGCGGCCGCTCTGATCGTCCCCAGCCTCGCCAACTCGCTCCGAGCGGTGCTTGACCAGCGGAAACTCTTGGCCACCCGGATCGAAGGAACTGCTGGAGAACCACCCTCTTTCCAAGGTCCTGACGTCCATGCCGGGGATCGGCGTCAGGACCGGAGCCCGCATCCTCATCGACGTCGGCGACGGCCGTTCGTTCCCGACCGCCGCCCACCTCGCCGCCTACGCCGGCCTCGCCCCCACAACCCGCAGTTCTGGCTCCTCGATCCGCGGCGAACAACCATCCCGCCGCGGAAACAAGCAGCTCAAACGGGCCTTCTTCCTGTCCGCGTTCGCGGCTCTGGCCGACCCGGCCTCCCGGACCTACTACGACAAGAAGATCAGCCAGGGAAAACACCACACCCAAGCCCTCCTCTGCCTCGCGAGACGACGAGCCGACGTACTCTTCGCGATGCTCCGCGACGGCACCTTCTACGACCCCCAACCCGCCCCATCAGCTTGACGAAACCCATAGGGGCACCCCCCCCCCGCTGAATTCGGGGCTGATCCCGTCACGGGTGTGCGCGGCCTGGGGGCGTGCTGAGAAAGAGAGCGGGAGACCGTGCTCGTGAGCGCCTCGCCCGAGCGGCCCCCCTCCGAGTGGGATGTGTTCGTCAGCTACAGCCGCTCCGCGACCAGTCAGGCCGAGGAAGTGGTCGTCGCCCTGCGTGCGCAGGGGCTGAGGGTGTTCGTCGACGACACCGCCGTGGAGGACTTCGCCTCAATCACCACCACCATCACCCGGGCCCTGGCACACGCCAAGGTGCTGCTGGCTCTGTACTCGTCCGACTACCCGCAGCGGCGTGCTTGCCAGTGGGAACTCACCTACGCCTACCTGGCGGGCCAACGAGACGGTGACCCCCGTCGACGCATCCTCGTGGTCAACCCCGAATCCTCCGCCGACCACATCCACCCGGTCGAACTCAGGGACGCCCGATACTGGCCGTGGCGCGCCGGGGCCGAGGAGGCCAACCGGCTCGCCGAGCGTGTCCTCGCCCATGCCGCCGGCCTCTCCGAGCCCATGGGCGTCCACACCGCCTCCCCCGTCGTCCCATGGCTGCCCGCCCCCGCCCGCACGGGATCGACCCGTTTCACCGGCCGGATCCCCGAGCAGTGGCAGATCCACACCGCCCTGCACCGCCACCAGGCGCCCCTCGTCTCCCAGGGCGGCAGCGGACGCACCGCGCAGCTACGCGGCATGCCCGGAATCGGCAAGTCCCTCCTCGCCCAGGAATACGCCCTGCGCTTCAGCTCCGCCTTCCCCGGCGGCGTCTTCTGGTTCGATCTGCACACCGACCAACCCGACGGCCCCGGTGCCGTGGCCCACGCCATGGACGCCTACGCCAACCAAGTTGCCACTGTCCTGGCGGCTCTCGGCCTCGACGCGTCTGACCCATCCCTCCCCCGGCTGCTCAGCCGACTCGCCGTGCACCTCGGCGAACAGAACGCCCCCTGCCTGTGGGTCGTGGACGGGGTCCCGGACGGACTCACGGACACCCAGTTCCACCATCTGCGCGGGCCCCACCTGCTGGCCGCCACCCTCGTCACCACGCGCTCCCCGCGCTACTCCACCTTCGCCGAACCCATCGACGTAGCCCCGCTTCCGGACGACGACGGCCTCACTCTGATCACCTCGCGACGCACCCCCGCCGACGCATCCGAACAGCACGCCGCCCTCGCCCTGGTCCACGATGTCGGCGGCCATCCGCACGCACTCGACGTACTCGCCGACCTTGCGGCATCGACCGGGTTCGGTCATGCACGCGAAAGACTTCACGCCCCAGGCGTCGATGTGCTCACCAGCCCGCCGTCCCGCGGTCGATCCAACGGGCAGCTCGCGACGTCCCTCCTCACCCGTCCACTGACCGGGCACGGTCCGATCGACGACGTCCTGCGCCTGCTGGCGCTGGCCTGCCCGGCGCCGCTGCACCAGTCCATCCTGGAGAACGTGCTCGCGGCAGTCTCCTCGTACGATCCCTGGGAGGCCGGTCCCCTGGTGACGGAAGCCGTCGAATCCCTTCTCGGCTCCGGCGCCCTACACCCCGAGCCCGCCCTCTCACGTACCTGGACCATCCACCCTTTGCTGGCCCGCGCCGTTCGGCGACACGACGCCGACACCGCCCGCCAAGAGGACCTCCGACGGCTGCTCCTCCACGCCCTGGCGGCTGTCCCCGCCACAACCGTCCGTCCCCCGCTTCCCACCACGCAGGCCCTCACCAGCCCGTCAGCCAAGCACCGCGGTCCAGGTCCCGTCGAGCGCGCCGCGGCGTTCGACCTCCAAGTCGAACTGGTCACCCGGGTCGGCGTCCAGCCACTCGCCCCGGACCAAGGCTCTCTGCGCGAAGCCCTCACCTCCATGCACGCCCTCTTCGGCACTGCCCGGGACGTCCTTCACCGTGTCGCCGACGAAACCGCCACACCGCTCGTCCTGCCCCACATCGCCGCCACCCTCGCGAACGTGCACCTCCGCCCGTTCCTCTCCACCTGGCACCCCGCGCTCCAGCAACACGAGGCCCAACGCCCCGACGGCACCAGTCCTGCGGCGCATGAGCACGCCTGGGAGCGCGCCGCCCAGATGCGCGCGGACCTCGACCGGCTTCGCCTTCCCCTCACGCGGATCGCTACCCGGCTCGCGGAACTAACCGGCGTCGATCTCCTCACTGAACTGCCACCAGACGAGCGATAGCCGGACACCGCGGTTACTGGTACTGCGCCATCGCCTCCGGATCCATGCCTCCCCCCTCCAACGCAAGTCAACAGGGAAGAGAATGTCACGGATGTGCTGAGACCGAATCACATCAACAGCTGAGAGAGGTCACGCGTCATCTGACGACAAACGGTCAAGGAAGTCCTGAGTCATTACATAGCCACGCCCGCTCTTCTGGGTCCGAGCTGTGCCACGATCCCGGCCGTCGTTCCTCACATGCCGGGTGCCCTCCGCGAGCTGTTCGGGAGAGGTCCGAGAGCTCGCCGTTCGCGCAGGTGACTCACCTACCACGCTCCGTGCGTCGCTGGATGTAGCGGGCGGCGAGGTTGGCGAGGTGGAGTGCCGCGAGGAGGCGGGTGGGGACGTTGGTGTGCAGGTAGGCGTCCGGGCGCTGCTGCTACGCCAACAGCCCAGCGCCGATTTCTGCCCCGCATATCAGAGCTATCTGCGCATGCTGGCAGAACGCCAAGCGTCCACAGCGACCGACGCGCCGACTGCGCAGAAGAAGCAGTGAATCCCGGCATTCACAAGGACTGGGCATCAGTTATCCGGCGAAGGAGAGCTGTCCGGAGGTGTCGGCGTGCCCGTTGCTGTAGGCGATTCGGTGGGTCAGCGCCGTGCTGCGCTGCCATGCGCGGGCGGTTTCAAGAGCTCTGGTCAGTGCTTCGTCCTGCCCTACGAGGACGACGGCGCGTTGGGCGCGTGTGATGGCGGTGTAGAGCAGGTTACGTTCCAGCATGTTGCTGTGCGACGTCGTCAAAGGCATCACCACAATGGGGTACTCGCTGCCCTGCGAGCGGTGAACGGTGATCGCGTACGCGTGGAGGAGCTGGTCCAGCTCGTTGAAGTCGTACGGGATGGCTTCGTTCTCGATGGATACGGTCAAGGTTCCGGCTTCGTGGTCGATCGCGGTGACAGTGCCGAGGGAGCCGTTGAAGATGCCGGCGCTGCCCTTGTCGTAGTTGTTTGTCACCGTGGTGATCCGGTCGCCGAGGCGGAACAGGCGGTTGGCGTCCGCTCGTTCCGGTTTACTCTCGTGCGCCGGATTGAGCCGGTCACGCAGTCGAGTATTGAGCTCCTCGGTCCCGACTTCGGTGCGTCTCCCGGGAGAGAGCACTTGGATGTCGGTGAGAGGTTTCGCGCCGTAGTAGTTAGGGAGGCGTTCGGCGACGAGACCGACGATCGTGTCCGCGATCTCTCGGGGGTGTCCCATTCTGAGGAAGTGGAAGACGCCCTCGGCGGTGGCGGGACGGCGGCCGTGGCGGACGGCGTGTGCGTTGGTGATGATGGGGCTGCCTTCGGCTTGGCGGAAGATCTGGGTCAGGCGGACCCGCGGGACTTCCAGGACAGCGAGCAGATCGGCCAGCACCCGTCCGGGGCCGATGCTGGGGAGCTGGTCGATGTCGCCGACGAGCAGCAGGTGAGCGCCGTCGGGGACTGCCTTGAACAGCTTTGACGCCAGGTGGGTGTCGAGCATGGACGCTTCGTCGACCACGATCAGGTCGGTGCCGGTGAGGTCGTCGGGGTCGAAGAGGACGTCGTTGTCCGCGGCTCGGTCCCGCAGGAGCCGGTGCACAGTGGTTGCCGGCAGCCCCGTTGCCTGGGCGAGGCGTTTGGCCGCTCGGCCGGTGGGGGCGGCGAGTGCCAGTCGCAGGTTGGCGGCGCGGGCGCGTTCGACGATGACGCGCACGGTGAAGGTCTTGCCGCAGCCGGGCCCGCCGGTGAGGACAGACAGGGTTGAGGTGAGGGCCATGTGTACGGCTTGTTGCTGGGAGCGGTGAAGCTGTGCCGCCTCGCGGCTGTCTTGGGGCGCGTTCCGTACGCGGGGAGCGATGCGCGAGGGAGTCTGCAGAAGCCGGCGCGCGTGATCAGCAAGGGTGACCTCGGCCTGGTGGAGGCGGCGTGGGGAAACTGCCCGACGCAGCGTGTTCGCGGGACCGGGCAGATCCTCGATGACGATCCGTCCGTCCGCGCGCAGCACGTCGAGTACAGGCGCCGCGCGGCGGATGAGCTCGTCGCTGAGACGCAGGACCCTGGCGGTGTTGTGGAAGAGTACTTTCTGGGAGATGTGGCAGTGACCCCTGGCGTACGTTTGGTCGTCGAGGACGTACAGGAGCGCGGCCCGGATGCGTTCCTCGCTACGCTCTGGGACCCCGGAGGCCAGGGCAATCTTGTCGGCCCGGAGGAATCCGAAGCCCTTGACCTCGTCGATCAGGCGATACGGGTCTTCCCGTACCACGGTGAGGGAGTCCTGGCCGAATGCCTGGTGGATCTGGAGCGCGAGAGTAGCAGGCAGTCCCAGACTGGCCAGCAGCGCCATGAGTTCGTGTACGTTCTTCTGTCCCGTCCAGGCTTCTTTGATCTTGCGGAGCCGTTCCGGGCCGATGAGGTGGACGTTGAGCAGCCGGTCGGGTTCTGCGTCGATGACTTTGAGGGACTGGTCGCCGAATTTTCCGACGATGGAGGCGGCGATCTTCGCTCCGATGCCGCGGATAAGTCCGGAGCCGAGGTAGCGGCGGATGGTCTGGATGGCGGCCGGCCAGACACGTTCGCAGACAGTGACCCGGAGTTGAGGGCCGTGGCGTGGATGCTGGCTCCACCGCCCCTCAAGGCGCAGATACTCTCCTGGCTGGACGCCTGCCAGCGGGATAGAGGGCTCAGGTCCGATGATCACGATAGGGGCGGGGGCGGAGCCCGAATCCAGGAGTGCGACGGTGTGCCCGTTGGGGCCGATGTAGATCAGCCGGTCGACCGTGCCCTCGATGACCGCCGGTTGCTCTGTTTCCGTCACGAGTGGCTCCTTGTGTACACGGATGCCTCATGCCCCTCGCAAACTCCGGCGCATCGGGGTGGGCAAATACGGGTAACCGACTGGCCTTTTTCTCGACGCTAGCGATCTGCTGCACTGCGGACTGCGGCCCTTCACCCGTTCGTCCGGGCGCACACGGGGCATTCGCCGGACGCACTCTCCTGCTGTGTGCGACTCCGCGGCGCTGTATGCCTCAGATGGTCGCGGTTTTGGCGTAGCGGGCGAGCCAGCCGGTGGCGATGCCGTCGCCTCGGCGGCTGAAGACGGCACAGCCGCGCTGTTCTCCGGATGGGTCGTCGGCCAGGGCCTTGGGGAACGCGGTCGCTTGCTCGGTGCCGTCGCTGACGTCTTGGTCGAAGGCCGTGCCAGTCCACGTGGTTCTTGACAGACCGGCGGGCACGCTCCAGGTGGCGTGGTCACCATCGATGTCAACGATGCTTCCGGTGACGCGGTCCCGAAGAAGCGCCATGTAGGCCGTGTCCGGGAGTTGGCAGTGGCTCGGGCGGGCTGTGGTGGGCCAGTCGGGGTCGGTGATCTGTTTGCCGGTGGCAGCGCGCCACATCCTCGGGACCAGGGTGGACGCTTGTGGGGCGGTGGCCATCTGCTCAAGCATCCACAGCAACCGGCCAGCTCCCCGCCGTGGTGCACAGTGCCGCCACCGGATCCGCCGCGCCAGGTCGCCGGCCACGATCACGGTCCATGGGTGGAGCGTCCCGAGCGCCCCCTGGGCGCCGAGCCAGTACAGGTACCGCTCGGCTTCCTCCAGGATCGGATACATCGCCTCCACGGGAATGCCCGTGATGTAACGAGTTCCTTTACGGAATTGGCGCGGGCTGTTGGCGAGGGTGAGCAGGACGGCGCGGGCGAAGTCCCCCGGGGCGAGCCCTGGCGAGGCCGCCAGCCCGCCGCGTACGAAGGTGTCGCCCGGCACGGTGGGGTCGGTGTGGCCATGGGACTGGAGCAGCCGTGCGGTTGCGGCGCGGATCTGTTCGCTGACGGGTGCCTGGGCGAGATCGGGGAGGGTGAGGCTGACGATGTCGATCAGCAGCTCCTCGGCCTCGTCCGGCCCGCTGGGCAGCGCGACCCCCCGCGCGGCGACGCGCAGCTGATCGGCCAGGTGGGTCGAGACCATCAAACGAGTGGTCAGGCGTCCCAGTTCGGTGGCCTGGAGGTCGCCGTCCTGTCCGACGGACAGGCAAGTGAGAAAGTCGGCGCCGACGAGGAAGTCCAGCGCTTCGTGGAGGGGTTCCATGCGGTGATCCCCCTGGTGGTAGGCGAGCGTCTGCTTCCACCAGGCTTCGGCCTCCCCCACCGTCGAGATCCGCCCCTGGACGACCTCGGCGAGGACATGGTCGGGCAGACTGCTGCGGATCTGTGAGGCGACGGTGTACCCGGCAGCCAGTTTGGCCTGCCAGATGGCCCGTTCGGCTTCATCCGTGATCAAGAACGCCCAGCCCTCCCGTTCTCCGGCACCGACGCGGCCGGCCCGGCCGAACATCTGCTGCACCATGGACACCTCGATCTCGTCCAGGCCCACTTGCGTGTCCCGGACGACAACAGCCCGGGCGGGCAGATTCACCCCGGCGGCCAGCGTGGAGGTGGCCACCACGACGTCCAGTTCGCGCTGTCGGAACCCGGTCACGGCCTCGCGTTTGTACGGCCAGTCGCGGTAGTGCAGGCCCACGCCGACTTTCTGGCACACCTGCTGGACGCGGTCGGCGTCGTCCGGGTCGACTCCACGCGTGGTCGCCCCCCGCGATTCGGAGATCGCCAGCGCGGTGGTCCGCACACTGCGTTTACTGCCGCAGAAGACGAGCACGCTGCCGCCCTCCGCGGTGAAGGCCGACGCGATACGAACCGCCGCCTGAGTACGCGTCAGTTGCTGGGTAGTACGGTCCGAAGAAGTCGCGATCATCGGCAGCTGCCACGCCAAGCGCGTGGGCCGCCACGACACACGGACCAACTGAGCGTTGAGCCATTGCGCGATGTCCTCGGCATTGGAGACGGTGGCCGACAGCCCCACGATGCGCACGTCCGCCACCGACTCCCGCACCCGCGCGAGCAGCGCCTCCAGTACCGGACCGCGCACCGGGTCGCCAAGCAGGTGGATTTCATCGACCACGAGACAGCCCACGTCCGCCAGGGCCTCACGCATACTCGCAGCCCGGCAGAGCGCCTCGAACTTTTCGGTGGTGGTCACCCACACGTCAGCCTGCTGGATCATGACCCGGTCGGTGGCATGCTCCCCGGACAGGCGCACGACCCTGAGTCCGTGGCTGCGCCAGAAGTCCAGATCGCGGTCAAGTTCGTCCGTGAGGGACCGCTGCGGCACCAGCCAGGCTGCCTTTCGGCCCTCGAAGTACGCCCGTAGCGCGGCGACCATCCCGATCGGCGTCTTGCCGGCACCGGTGGGAGCGACGACCACAACATGTTGATCGCTTTCGCAGACGACCGGCACCGCCGCGATCTGGGCCGGATTGAAGGTCGGATACGGCAACAGCGCAGCCCAGGATTCCGGCACCAGTTCGGCGACAGGTTGCGGCGCTGGCGGATCTTCCTCAACGGGCGCCAGGGCATCCCAGATCCGTTCGAAACTGTCACGCGCCGCATAGGCGGCCCTGCCTCCAACCGGGGCGCTGCCTGCCGCTGCTTCCCCGGTCACTTGGCACAGCCGCGGGTAAGCCACCAGGTCTGTGGCCTGCCCGTCATTGCCGACAGTGGTGACTTCCTCGTGCTCGATCCAGTACGGCACGCTGCGACAGGCGATGGACGCCTCGGCAAGGCGCCGCTGGAGACCCGCGAACTCCTCCGACTCCGGCAGGATGACGCGCATATCGACGCCTTCGGACACGGTATCGAGCGTCCAGGAAGGGTCGGAGACCTTGAACCAGCGCAACGCCCGGGTCTCCGGCCCCGATGGCTCGGGCAGACCGGGCGGCCAGCCACGTTCCTTGCGCGCACGCTGGGCCGGCACTCCCCAGTCAACCGGAGCGACCGGCGCAAGGTCCCACCGTTCAGGCTTCGCGACGAGTTTCACGGCACGACTGGACGGTGGGACCGTCACAGATGCCTTGGATGGCACGGCATGCGTGGCCTTCCGTAGCTGCTCGACGTTCTTCAGACCCAGGTCGGCCAGGGTGTACACGAGTGGGCACCCCGGACACACCACCGCTACATACCGGAAGGTCTTCCCGGCGGACTCGTACGGCTTGCGCAGCACATGCATCTCGCCTTCGCAGGCAGGGCACGGGAGCTTCACCGCCTCCTCGTAGGTCCAGCCGGGCTGCTCGAACCGTTCCAGCAGGCCGCTAAGGGTCGCCTTCCAACGCTCAGCCATCAGGTCGGCAACGGTCAGCTCTCACGCCCTCCCTTCCGAGGGAGGAACCACGTCACGGCCGTGCACGTCCGGCATACCGAACCACCTTTACCATCGCAGCGCATTCGACCAACTACGGTAAGTGATCGTTCGCGAGTCGCGCCACGCGTCACTTCGACCCACCTCGTGAATTCCGATCTTCGAATTGGGGTGGGATTCAGCGCTGTTTCGGGGCTTGGGCAGCACGTCTAGCCGGGCGGTGGCCGCGGTCGCCGCGGTGTCAACAGCCAGGCCGTTCAGCTCTGTCATACGCACTCGCAGTGAACACGCAAACAAGGGCCTGACCGCCTCCCACGCCAGAGCACTTGCACATGCAGCGGCCTCAAGCATGCCGCTTGGCCTCTTGCTCTTGCCAGATCGCGAGGTCCTGGCGGGCTGTATGAGAGCGGCGCACCTTCTCCTCCAGCCGCGATCTGCAAGGCCGGCCCGCCGCCGAGCGGCACGTCGGACATGCCACCGTGCGGGGGAACTCGACCTTCGCCTCGGGCCGGGCACAAGGCCGGCGCTCGCCGAGTTCGCGGCGGATCTGCGGCGGGTCCTGGACAGGGACCGTGTCACCGCTGAGACCGGCAACTCCATGGGCCGGTCGATCAAGTTGACTGGCATCGGGAAGGGGTGCACCCCAGGCACGCTCTGTGAGATCACCCCATACCCCGGGAGCAACGGTCCGGGGATCAACGGCCTCGCTGGGAGCCGTAGTCTCGCACTCTCCCTGGGGCTGCTCCGAACGGTCATTGTGCTTGACCCAGAAGACGCGGCGAACGAACCGGCCCGGCATCTCGTCATCGCCGGGGGCATCGCCACGGAGTACGGAGTAACCAACTCTGCGGCCCGTGCCCCTCCAGGCAACCGGGCCTCGTCTCGTGGGAGCGAAGAACTCGATGGACTGGCGGATGTAGTCCAGATCGGTGATGTCCTCGGTCCAGACGATGCTTTCCTCGTACGCCAGGCACTGCTGGACCGTCAGGGTCTCATTCGGCTGCGTCCCGTACGCGGGCTGCGTGGGCATCGGCGGCGTCCTTTCCGGAAGAGGTGCGACACAGCGCCCCGGGTTCCGCTCCGCAGTTGGCGCATTCCGTCAGGGCGGCGACATGGCGGTGATCCAGGAGCTTGAACCGCGGGGTATGGAGACGGGGGGCGGGCACGTCGGTGCCGGGCCGGGTGCACTGCGCCTCAGGCTCGGCGCCGCAATACGAGCACGGCAACGCCCTGGCGCCGCGCTCCCGTTGGGCTTGCTCGGCGGCCCTACGCTCCGCTATGTCCGCTCGCCTCTGCTGCTCTTCTTCCTCCTGCTTACGGCGCTCCTCCAGGATCCGCTCCCACGTCTGCGGGTGGTTGGGGCACTCGCCATGCACCACGAGGTTCCACCGGCATCGGCCGCCTTTGGCCTTCGGGGCACCGCAGCGGTTCGCCTCATTGCCCTCCCCGTGATGCGGACAGGGCTCCCGGCTTGTGTCGAACTTGCATGGTGTCCTGGTGGTGGCGCCGATGACGTGGCACAACGTCGGGTCCATGCAGTCTTCACCGGCAGCAGCCAGTTGCTCAGCGATGTCCGCCCACACATCGCCCTGAGCCGTCGTACGCCACCAGTGGGGGGATGCCTTGACTGTCACCCAGCCCGTCCGGTCGACGGAGAATCGCGGCTGGCCGAATTGAGCCGGGAAATCCGGCACCCGAATAACCTCACTCACGTAGCACACTGTAGCCAATCATGACTTTGCGTAGGCGCCCGTGCGGCCCTTCTGCACCCGCTGGTTCTTCGGACACCGAGCCGCGTACGGCTGCGCCCTGACGCGAGTGCAGTTCGCTGCCACGCGGGCGCCAGCCCTTCAGCGCAGATCGAAGAAGCGGGCGCGGGCGAGTTCCACGCCGACGCTGACCACGCCCGTGCGACCGTGCCGGTTGTGCGGCACGTGCAACTCGGCGCGCTGCACAGCTGGCTCCGGCAGACCGTGCCTGGGGAACAGCTCCGCGGGGTACAACGTCGGGTCGGGGGACTGCTCGTAGTACACGGCGGTGCCATACTGCGGGTCGTAGTAAGCCTGCCGGTACAGCAGGATCACTGCTTGTGCGCGGCGGAGGAGGGCATCGCCGTGCCAGAGGTCACTCAGCCGCGGCCGATGATCGTCACGGAACTCGGGGTCCCGGTCGAGCTGTTCCACGACCACAACGGCTGCCTGCAGTCGATCCGCCAGGTCATCGAGGGCGGCCACCACGGCAGCGACCTCGCCCTGCCGGTCCCGGAGGGCACGCTGCTGCAGAGTGCCCTCCATCAAGCCGAGGTAGTCCACGACGACAAGATCCAGGCGCCCATGGCGCTCCACCATCCGGGCACACTCCCGCTCGATGTCGGCGACTGCGGGCGTGCTCCGGTCGCCGCCGAAACTCAGCAGGGCCGCGGTGTCCAGCTCCCGGGCAGTCTCACGCAGTAGTTCGAACTCTTCTGGGCTCAGTTGCCTACTGCTGATCTTCCTCGTCGGCACGCCGCTCTCCGCGGCCAGAGTCCGTTCGAAGAGACCGGCATTGGCCATCTCCAGCGAGGCGACCAGGGCCGGGCGGCCCGCACGCAGGGCGCAGTGGCGGGCGACGGTGAGGGCCAGCATCGATTTGCCCATGGCCGTGCGGGCGGCGATCACCGTGAGCCTGCCGGGACGCAGCCCGCCATCGAGCAAGCCGTCCAAGTCGGACAGGCCGGTCGCGACCCGGGGCCGGGCCGGGGTGAGGGTCACGGTGCGGCGGTGGCTGCCTTCGCCGGCTGCCGTACGGCGGCGGGCATCGGCTTTACGGGCGTGGTTACGGACCACAATGCTTCCGTTCCGCGCGTGCGAGCCCGCGGTCCCACACGCGCAGACGCTCGCAGAGTCGACCGCTCGGGGGTGCTGGTGTTGATGCGCGGGCACCTGGGGCTCAACGCCCCTTACCGTCCGCAGGACCGCTCAGGGACTCGCCGGGCCGACACCACGACGACGGCCATCGCTCATGAGCATAGCGAACGCTCCAGCCAGCGTCCGCTGTTCGCCGCGCCGCGTGTCCTCTGACGTGCCGCTCCGGTGGGATGGCCGTCATTGCGGGCGGGCCATGCCGTTTCCGCGCAGGCGGACTTGGTGCCAGGATCAACGCTGCGTCGCAGACTCCCAAGGTGACGCCGTCACGAGAAATTGCGCGATGACCATGTCCGTCCGTAGTCCGACTCTGGAACAGGCGGGGTTGTCAGGGCCCGTCAACGGCCGCATGGCTGTTGTGCGCTTCAGATGCTGGCGTGTGCTCTGGCTGCCGCGGGAGTTCGGTGCTGTCAGCGTAAGGATTGCAGTCCACGCAGCGGCGCATCGTGTCGGAGCCGTCGGGTCCGGTGACGACGACCCACCGCGTGCCGAGGTCGGGGCCTTCGCACTGACCACACCACACGGGCAGTTCTTGGGCCGGGCGCGGGGGAGGCGGGACGTCGCCGATGATGGCGTGCCGCGATCGGGCGAGATCGAGATGGAACGCGGCCATGTCCCGGTAAGCGCGGGCGAGTTCCAACTGGCCGTCGGCAAGCCAACTGCGGGCCTGGGAACCGAGGTTTTCTGCTGTGGCGAGGTGTTCGCTGGGCATGGGCATACGGTGCGCAGTACCTTCCGGTCAGGATGCGGGCTGAGACGGGGTGTCCCAGCAGCGACGGACCCTGGGACGAATACGCGGGACCGGTCGGCTGGGACGGACAGATACGGTGGGCGGCCCCTGCCGCCGACGACGTTCCAAGGCAAGGCAGAAGATGCACTGGGGTCCGCCGGCGGCGGCCGGATCAATGGGTGCACCGGGGTGGATCCGGCATCCGGTACTGCGGGGGCGTGAGAGTTCCCGGGCGATGACGAAGGCCGAGTGAACCAGATCCGCGACGCGCCAGAACGCCTCATCAGGAGAGCGGTAGTCAAGATCCTGCACCGCATGGTTGAGGTCCAACCGGGTGTTCATGAGGGCAGCGTGGTCGTGGGGAGGATCCGGCACGGCCCATAGGGTCCCCCTGCCGTTCTTCGCCGCCTTGACGTGTGGTCGGCTGACCCGACGGTGCCGGTTGCACAGGAGGCAGTGGCCCCACCCGTCGGGTGCCTCCGTGTCCACGGGGCCTTGCGGATGCCGCCCGCAGCCGGTCGCGCTGCGGAATGGAGCCAGGTTCCGGGCCGTCACGAAGACGTCCCACAACGCGTCGGCAATGTCCTCGTACTCCGTCGGATCAGCCGGGTCGGGCAGATAGATCATCCGGTCATCGACACCGGGCAGCTTGTCACGCAGCTCCCGCATCAGGAAGGGGCGATTCGTAGGGACTCGATACGCAGAGTGCTCATACCCGTACATACTGCAACAGGGTAGAGGCTTTTGCGGCCCGCGCCGGCCGCCGCTCCTAGGACATGCGAGTGCTGTGCGGCGAGCGCACCCAGCAACTCGATGAAGGCCATGAGGACCGCCCGACGCGGTCACGTCGCCCTCCACCGCCGGTACGGCTCGCTCATTGCCCCATGATGACGAAGGGCTTGGGCTGAACCGCTGCCGAGAGGACCTGCGGCAGGCGGGGCGGAGCCATCGTGAGCGCTGCAACAGGCTCCGTCTGGCGGAAACCTCCGTGGCGCGCAAGGCAGTCACGGCGGCGTGCCGTATCCAGCTCCAGGCGGCTATGCGCTGCACGGTCTCCGCTCGTCGGCGTGCCCGGGGCACCAGCGGTAGTAGCTGTCGTCGAGGTTACGGCTGGGCGCCGCCCGGCCGTACTGGGGATGTCATCCGCCCCAGTGCCGGGTGTTGCAGCGATTACACAGCGGCGCGCGCACAAACCCGTGTGTGTGGCAGTGGTCCCACACACTCGCCCGCGCACTCAAACAGCCCGCGCACATGAACCGCGCAGCCGCCGACCAGCCCCGGCGCCCGGCGCGATCCACGCTGTAGCGCTCGCCCTCCAGCTCGCAGTCATACACCACGGCGTCTGCGGCACTGCCTCTCGGGCCGTAGCCGACGGCGGTGCGCTTGTACTCGCCGAGGTCGGCCACCATCGCGTCCCCCACACGCTCGAACCAGCCATCGGAATCCTGTCCGTGGTGCACCCCCAGGCACGAGCACTGGCATTCCGCACCCGTCGCCTCCAGACACGCCCTGGTGCAGCGCGACAGTCTCGACATATCCCGGCAGAGCACGACGAACCCATAGCGGTCAATCGCCGCCGTCACCAGCCGCGTAAGACAACTGCGCGGCAAAAGCCATCGGTCACCCT
The DNA here is from genome assembly GCF_030499515.1 of Streptomyces sp. DT2A-34. Taxonomy (NCBI): domain Bacteria; kingdom Bacillati; phylum Actinomycetota; class Actinomycetes; order Kitasatosporales; family Streptomycetaceae; genus Streptomyces; species Streptomyces sp. DT2A-34. The sequence goes on from NZ_JASTWJ010000001.1 coordinate 2,297,123, forward strand.
CGAACTCCGGGGAACGGACGCGCAACGTCTCGTGCAGCCATCGGCGGTTGCCCTTGCGAGCCGGGAGCTTGGCGACAACCTGCCCGTCCAGCGGGAGCCACACCATCGCCACTGGCACTGTCCCGGGCTCTGTGACTACGCGTCCCTCAACGAGGCGAACCTCTAAGCGGGCCTCCATACCGCCACGGTGACATGCCAACCGACAGTCAGGAACCCCGCCTCCACGCAGCAGAGCGATCCCGGCGGGTCGGCCGGATTCCTACACAATCTCGGTCCCGTTCGAATCCTGCCGGCCGGAGACTCCAATCTGTGGCCAAGCCCACTACGGCAAGTTGTAAGTTGCCGCCACAGTGACCCGCCCTCCGCAAAACCGCTGGTCACCCCCGTTCCCATCTGTTGGGTCCCCCGCCGAGGGCACCGACCTGCGCGCCGCAGAGTGATTCGGAGATGCATGATCGCTGAATCAGCCGACACGCATCTTCGGCAGATACGCCGACATGGTCACGACGAGCGAATCTCCGCAGGTCACAGGGGTACGGCACGACCAGCCCTTGATTGCGGCTCCTGCCCAGGACTGGCATCTGCGGCCAAGCGACATTGGCGTACCGCTTCAACTGGACGACGGGATGAATCACCAGCTGCCCACCCCCAACCGGCGGATTCCCTCGCTCCCGCGCTCTGAGTCCCCCGCCCGGCCACGGCAGGCCGTCGCAGTGCACTCGCCTTCCCGGATTGCGCCCCCAGGAGGCAGGGCCGACGCCCCACCCGCGCTCAGCAAGGCACAAGCCGGAGCGGTCAACCGCTCCGGGGTCCGAGAAGGGATCGCCAAGAAGGAGCACGTGGAGACCGGGAACCGTCCGGAGTCCTGGGCGTTTGCTGTGACTGCATGACGCGAATCACGCGTCGAGATTGAGTCAACTCATCTTATTAACGGACAGGTTGGGAAAGGTGTGACTGTACGTTCCCCTGTGACCATTCTTGATCGTTCCTAGGGGGAACCTTGTCGCGTTCACGCGCGAGATTCTTGGCCTCGGCATGCGCCGGGGTCACCGCACTCACCGTTCTCGGCACCGCCCCATCGGCGAGTGCCGCCGCGCCCAAGGAAGCCTGTACCGGCCTCTACAACGCCCGCATCACCTTCTGGGCGATGACGTGTAGCCAGCCGGGCGAGCCGATGATCGGCGGTTTCGCCACCTGGCGCAACATACCGATCACTTTTGATCAGGTCGACACCGGGTCTACGACTGTGCAGGTGGCCAACTACCTGCGCGTCAGCCCGAACACGTCGAGCAGTCCGCTGGCTCCCAACATCGAGATCGGCCTGTACGCGGAGAAGACGGGGAAGACCACTCACACCTACGGGCCGCGCTGGTCGGAGCTGACCACCAGCGGTGGTCGCACGACAGCCATCAAGGCGGGGGTCAATCCGACCAAGCCGGACAAGCGCAATCACACCTACATGACCGTCCGCCAGGACAGCGGCAACCAGTGGGACGTGCTCTACGACTTCAACAAGGTCGGCTCCACCACCAAACAGCTCAAGGTGCTGGGCGGCAACACCAACCGTATCGACGTCGGTCTCGAGGTGATGGGACCGAAGTACATCAATGTCCCCTCGATCGCGAACCGTATGCAGTTCATGACCGGGAACAAGGTGTGGCAGCAAGTTGCGACGCCCAACGTGGCCAAGTCCGTCACGCTCCCCGTGTGCAGCACGAGCCACAAGCCGCCGAACTGCTTCACCACCAAGCTGACCGACAGCAGCAAGTTCACCCAGTGGACAGTGAGCAAGCCGCGTCGGCAGGCCGCCGCCGCGGCCTCCGCGGTCGCCGAGCCTGCTGCCCCGACGCACCCCCGGGACGCCGTCGCGGCGGGCCTGCCTGCCACGTTCAACGGCGTGGACCAGCAGGCTTTGCAAGCCTGCCTGGAGAACGACCCCGACAACTGCCTGGCCACGGTGCCCGGCCTGTCCGAGTGCGTGGTCACCGTACGGGTCTGCAACGCCGCCGCCCTGCCGTCGGGCGGAACTTCGGAAAACGCCGCGGCCGACGCGGACGTATCGGTCGCCGACATCCGGGCCCGGGCCGCAGCCGCCTTCGACGTCCCCAGTGACGCCCTCGCCGTCGAGCCGCCCACCTCACCCTCCGCGCTGAAGGCTCACCCGAACGCGGTCGACAGCAGCGGCGACTCCGCCTGGACCGTGACCTCCTCCAGCTCCACGCCCGGACTGCAGCGCACCGACCGCCGCTTCGACGGGTTCACCGCCCGCTACTCCGCACACACCGGCGCACTGCTGGAGGCGTGCTGGGGCGACCTCTGCGATGCCTCGTGATCACCACGTGCCGCAGATACCCCGCCGCTTCCGCACGCCCGCAAGGAGTCCACTGGTGAACATACGCACCGCACTCATACGTCTCGCCCGCGCCACCGCCACCACCGCGGCCCTGACACTGCTCACCGCGGCCACCACCGCAGCCACCCACGCCGCGGCGACCACGAACGACCCGGCCCCCGAGGCCACGGTGTTCGTCGACGCCGCCTCTCTCCCCGCCGACGAACTGCGCGGCCTCGACCAGCCCATCCCATACGCCGACTACGCCCGATCCCACGGACCTAAGTCCGCGGCTCCACGGGCAGCGGCCGACCCCGCCCCCGGCGACCAACAGGATCTGCGCCAGCAGTGCGCCAACCACGCCGCGCAGGCCAAAACCGCCACCGGCTGGCTCAAGTCCCGCTTCGAAAGCTGCCAGAAGCGCCCCTTCGACCTGGTCCTGCGAGACGTCAGGGGCACCACCACGCTCGGCCGCCTCAAGTTCGACCAATGGGTCCTCGGCTTCGCCTACGACGGCAGCCGGCGCGTCGACTACGTCGCCAGCATCGAGAACATATGGGTCCAGCCGATACCCACCGAGGACGCCACCAAGTGGCGGATCGGCCAACACTTCCACCACAGCGTCAACGCCTCCAGCAGCGATCCAGACCCTCAGATGACCGCGCCGCAGACCGTGAACCGTGACGAACTACTCGGCGTGTGGGACACCAATCCCCACTGGAGCCTCACCTACACCTCCCCGGACAAGGGCGCCCTGTTCGACCAGGGCAACCAGCAGCGCGTCTTCTCGACCGTCGCGATGGACCTGAGCGCCAGCTCCCCCAACTCCGCCCCCTTCACCGGGGGAAGCAACGTCTACAACTCCAGCGTCCGCTACGACTACGCCGGACCGGTCGCGGGCAAGCACAAAGGCACCGTCTTCACCAAGGCCCGTGTGGAACTCGTGATGAGCCAGAAGGACCCCGCGGTCAACGAAAGCGCCGTGCACATCTACGACGCCCTGAACCGCCCCGAGCGCACCTTCCCCTCCTGGCCCGGAAAGAGCGTCCCAGGAGCGAAGGAACCCCTGCGCCGAGTCGTCGATCCGAAGAAGATCGAAGACAATCGCAAGAAGTCCATCAAGGAATGCAAGAAGGTCTGGGGCGACTACGCCGGCAGCGGCCTGGAGTGCGACGAGTACCCCTTCGCCTCCACCAAGGAAGGGTCCACCAAGGGCGACAACCGCTTCTCCGTCCGGCTGATCGACGGCCCGGACAACCGCAAGGGCGGAGAGCGCCTCAACGAGATGTACACCCTCAACCGCATCCTGGACGGCGACCCCTTCTACGTGAAGATCACCAACTAGCAGGAAGACACCACTGACCATGGCGCTTCTCGCCGAACACAACGTCACCGCCACCCCCGGCCGCCGCGTGCTGGAGGTCTACGACGCGGACGCCTACCTCGGCGACGAAGCAGCCATGGACGCCGCAGAGACACAGGTGGTGGCCGGCAACGGCTACCACCTGTACCTCCTCAGCCTGCAACCGGACATGAAAGTCCAGATGACGATCCGCATCTGGGACACACCACCCACCCCGCCCACCGAGGCCGAAGGCCACACCGACGTCAGCCTCGAATCCGAAACAGGCATCCTGGTCATCGGCCAACTCGACCGCGGACCCGCCGACGAGATCACCCTGCCCCGCCCCGGCGTCTACGAAGGCCACGCCTGGTGGCAACACCGCCAAGCAGCAGGCGACTACTACAACACCACCCTCGACCAGCTCACCGACGACGCCCCCGAAGACCAGCTCACCGAAGCCTGGAACAACTGCCCCGTCACCGAACGCTACGTCCTCGACCTCGCCTACACCCGCGAACCCGAACCCATCGACGACGAAGACCTGTAAGGGGGGCCTGCCGATAGCCCGTCGATCACACGAAGGTGCCCCACACAGGTAGTCAGCCACCCCATCAGCACCAGCGCCGAGACCGGCCCGATGGGCCCCGCTCAGGTCTTCCTGACTAACAACTGAAGCCATCGAGGGATCATCAGCCCGTGTCGGACGACTTGTCCATCGTGGGCGGGGGTTCCGCAGCCGCGCGGACCGCTCCCGGCGGTAGCGGCACCAGCCGCGCCCGCCCCTCAACCGCCACGGTGGCGCAAATGCGCAGGTCAGCGCCGTGCGCACGACCAGCCATGTTTTGTGGCTCCTGCCCAGGACTCGGACCTGCGGCCAACAGCCGCGCCGTGTCACAGGTACAGAGTGGACTCCACGGTGATCCGTGATCTCGGAGACCATCGCCCGCCCCCGTTCTCATCTGCCTGATGCCCGCCGGGGGGCATCACGCATTATGCAACTGACCTGGCGTTTCTCCACCCAGGTAGCCGTTCTGTTCCGCCTCGGGCTCCTCATCCGCGCCGTTTGCGTGAGCGGATGGGAGGCCAGGCTCCGACAGCGACTCTCCCCCCATCCATGTCGGCCGCAGAGCATCTTCGGCGAGCGTCGGCCTCCGGCAGCGACCGGCCCGCCACCGGCGCATTTGTGCCAGCGTCTCAGCCCTCCTCGTCGTCCCCGCGCCGACGGAGCACTCGCTCGGCAGTCCCGCTGGAGAGCTTGCCCGTCACCGATGATCTGGCTCGGTCGAGGGTCTCGCTGCCTGTCGCGATCGCCGTCGTTGTGACTTCCACGGGCGGCTCGGGATCGAGCACGGTCGACAGTCATTGGACGCGAGACGATGGGTGGACGCGGGCCGCGGAGGTGAGGGACACCTTCGTGTTGGCCGTGCCGACAGCCGCATCCACGCGGGCCATCAGACGCTCGGTGCTACGTGAGATGAGTTCCATCCGGTTCTGCCGGGCAGCCCGAAAATGCGAGGCGATGCCGGTCCAGCTCACCCGGAGACGCATCCAGCACGCGGTCGCTGAATGTCGTCATCCATCGTCGGCTCCTGAAGTGGCTCTTCGCAATTGAGGGCGTGGGCGGTGTGCGCGGCGGTGGCCACCTTCGCCTGCCCTGACCTGACTACGTTCTGTCGCCTCGATGAGCTCGGCTTGGAGGTAACCGCACAGCGGGTGGAGCCGGATCGGGCAGTTCTTGACTGCCGCGTCGTGGACGTCGAGACCGACGGCTGGTGCCGCCGCTGCGGCTGTGAAGGAGTGCCACGGGAAACGGTCACACGGCGTCTTGCGCATGAGCCGCTGAGCCGGCGCCCGACGACGTTGCTGGTCACGTTCCGCCGCTACCGGTGCATCGGGTGCGGGCACGTGTGGTGGCAGGACACGCACAGGGCGGCCGAGCCGCGGGCCAAGCTCTCGCGCCGGGGTCTGCGCTGTGTGTTGGAAGGGATCGTGGTCCAGCAGGGTCGCCGAGAGCCTGGCGGTGTCCTGGGCGACGGCCAATGACGCGGTCCTGGCCGAGGGCAAGCGCGTGCTGATCGACGAGCCGACCCGGTTCGACGACGTGCGTGCGATCGGGGTCGACTAGCACGTACGGCGCCACACCCGCCGCGGGGACAAGTACGTCACCGTGATCATCGACTTGACCCCGGTGCGCGACGGCCCGGGCCCGGCGCGGCTGCTGGACATGGTCGAGGATCGATCCAAGCCAGTGTTCAAGGTCCTGGCTGGACGCCCGCTCACGGTGTGAAGTCCATCCAGAGGGGCGCCGCCCTGTCCACGCGCCGGGCCCCGCATCGGCATGGTCGACGAGTACGACATCCTCACAGCTGTCGGCCAGCAGCCCGCGCGGCGCACTTCCTGCTGTACGCCTCCTCCGCCCAGGACGTGCGCTACTCCTGGCCCGGGGCGAGTGGCGAACAAGGCGGCCCAGCTGACGAGCTATTCCCAGCCAGGCCACGAGTGTTTGTCGAGGTCGAAGAGAACCAGAAGGCGCTGCACACTCCGCACCTCTAGTGCGCAAGACCCGTTGCCACGCTACAAGCCCCTAACCTGCGCAAACGTGAAGACCACGCGGAAATTTCACAACGGGGAGAAACGCGGGAGACGGGGGAAAAGTCGACCGCCTCAACGCGACTACGTCGATGCCCCACCCCCCTACCCGCGCAGCCACAGGGCCGAGAAGATGCTAGGTCTTCTGCGACCCGAGAAGACGTTGGTCTTCGCGTACGGGTGTCGGGGGCGACCGCCCAAGGCAGGGTCGAGAAGATGTTTGTCTTGGGAGACAGGTGGCGGGCGACCCGCTCGACACGGTTGCTTGTCATCATGCGGAGACAGGTCAGCCCTGCAAGATCGCTGGCGGACCACGATCACCCGGCAGCTGCACACCAGACCCTTCCACAGGACGAGTGCGGTCTCGTATCCGTCATCGGTTCGGTCTCATATCCGGCCAGCTCCGCACCTGACCTCATCATCTAATGTTGCATTTCCGGGGCGATCTAGAAGTTCAACGGGAGCCTCATCCGTAGTGCGTCTGGCAACTGCGAATCAGGGCGGTGGCTAATCCATACCAAGAAGCGCTAGAACCGATGGACGAAGTAGCTAAGACTTCATGAGCGATTCAAGCCACTAGCCAGGCAGAGGCAATGACCTTCATCATTTACGCAAGACGTGAAATCATACAACGAAGAGTTGAGTCTCGATCGATGCTAATCAATTCGATTCACAAGGTGTGAAAGTTGAAGCTGTTCTTTATTGCAATGAGAGAAGCTCGAAGCTCAACGAACATGGTGCAAAGTCGCAAGGAATTAGGGCATGGGGAAGAGTATCAAGGATATGACTGTTACAGTATGCTAATAATCATCGCGCTAGTGGTAGGCCTATTCGTTGGTGGTGATGCCGCTGCGAGGTAAGGTACTCACACCAACAAGTGGGCTGTGTACTGAGTACGCACGCCGGCATGGGTGAGGGTGACTCGGGAAACTGAGGGTGCGGAGTGTGAGAAGCAGTTCGGGAAGCAAAGGTGCAAGCAGCGGCCCAATCATCGGACCGAGTCGAGCACGGATGGTTGGCCCCTTCCCGATGCACAATCCAGTACCAACACGCCACAGGGCAGGGACGGAAGGGACGGAATTCCACTATTGTTGGCTCCCGTATCTCCTCTTACTTCCTCATGTGTAAGGTTCAGAAAAGCCGTCCCTTCCACCCCTAACACCCCGTCTTCGCAGGTCAGCGGCAGGGACGGCGACAGGGACGGCGTCCGTAGAACCGTCCCTGTCGGTGCCGGCGCGTCCCTCAGCGCGTACCGCTCCATCCGGGCGTGCCGTGCCACGAGGTAGACGCCAGGTCCGCCCCGGTGACGTACTGGACGCCGTTGGACTTCTCCGTCACTCCTTCTATCCCTGGCACCGCGACCAGTCGCTCGTAGAAGCGGCGGTTAGCGTAAGGCTTGCGGCCACTATCAACGGCCCATCCGCGGTAGAGCTTGTACAGCTCGACCCTGTTGCACCGCTTGCCGAGGCCGATGGTGACCTTGCCCAGCTCCACGGCGTCGTCCATGAACTGTCGGACCGAGTCGGCTTCGGAGCGGAACCGGTTGGCGGCCATCGTCATCGTGTGGGGCAGCGTGGTGATGCCCTCGGCGAGGTACTGCCGCAGACCCTCCACGGCCCACGCGGCGATGCCCTCCAGCTCGTCCTCCATCTTCTCCGCGAGCCGCGGGTCACGCCGGGGGTTGTCGGGGCCGTACGTCACGCCGAACTCGACAGGCCGGAAACGACCCCAGATCGCGTCGTCGTCGCCGCGCGGCTGCGGGAACTGGTTGGAGGCGACCCAGATGACGCACTCGGGGTTCCAGTTCGTCTCGAAGCCGTAGTTCGCCCGGCTGTTCTGCGTGTCGCCGCCAGTGAGCCGCTTCACGAGGGCTTCGTCCAGTTCCTGTCCGTGGCCCGTCTCGGAAGCGGACACGTACCGCTTGCCCTTCATAGAGTGCAGCTCGTTGGAAGGGCCGCCAGCGCCCTTCTTCGGCCGGAGTGCCCCATCGTTGGCGGTGACGCCATAATCCTGCCCGAACATCTTGGCGAGGGTGTTCACGACGATGGACTTGCCGGTGTTCGCCGGGCCGTACAGCCACATCATGATTTTCTCGCTGGAGCGCCCGGTGAGGGTGTAGCCGACGACCTTCTGAAGGTACTCACGGGTGGCCTGGTCGGGGACGTTCTCCTCAAGGAAGGAATCCCACCGAGGACACGTTGCCTCGGGGTTGTAGTTCACGGGGAGCATCCGAGTCTGAGAGTCCCCGGCGTCGTGGTCCGCGAACTCCATAGTGTTGGTGTCCATGGTGCCGTTGGCGAAGTTCACGAGGAACCGGTCACGGTCGAATTCGCCGGGCCACACCACGACTGACGGGTGGGCCTGGAGGGCACGGAAGCATCCGTTGATGGCACCGGAGGACTGCTGTCCATTAGCCCACTTCTCGAACGTTTCCCGCTCGGACAGTCCCTTTGCGGCAGGGGTGTCGTCGTATTCCCCGGCTTCATCTTCCACCATGTAGCGGAGAGTTTCCCAGATGAATCCGCGTACGGTGGTGTCCGCGCCGAACATTTCCCACTTCCGGTCGTCGTAGACGGTGAAGCGCCCCTCCTTTTCGTCCCGGACGAAGCGGATACGGTCACCGAACTTGGCGATGACGCGCTCCGCGTTTCCGAAGTCATTCCGCGTGTGCTTGGCCACCGTTAGACCCTCCTGTAGTTCATGTTCGGGCGGGGCTTTGCGGCCCTCGGTGTCGCCTTTTCCCATCCGGATTCGATGGTGCGGCGCGCACGCCATTCAGGGTGATTTCCCTGGATGCATGCTTCGAGGAGCTGGGCCTTTACCCATTCCTCGTCGGAGCCGAGTTGTCCGCCCTTGAAGAGTCCGGCGATGCTGAACGCGGCCTTGTTGATGGTGTCGTTCTGGGTTCCGTTCAGTGCGGAGATGATGCCGTCACACTCCGACGCGAGCGCCGCGAGGGCGTAGGCGGTGGTGCCACCCGGGGTGTCGTGCTGCTCGTAGTTGCCGGTGCAGGGCTGACTGAACGGGCAGTCATCCATCCACGAGTCAGCGGCGGTCTTCGGCGTCGGCACGTACACCTTCGGCCGGAGCATGTCGACGAGCTTGGCCGGCGCCGCCACGGGGGCGTCGTCGGCGCATACCTCGTAGAAGCCCGCAGGCCCGGAGTCGTCGGCCGCCGCCCAGGACGGAGGGGCCACCACCTGGCCACCGTTGCCACGGGTGTCGAGGTCCGGCCCGAGCTTCCCGGCGGAGTTGCGGAGGTCGAAGTCCACGCCGTCCCACGTCCAGTAGAAGTGGAGCCCGCCGGTACGGGTCTTCACGGTGTAGGTGGCGGGGAACTGTCCGATCTTGGCTTCGAGGGCCGCCAGGGTGGCACTGCCGATCTTGCCGGGGCCGTCATCGACGTCCAGGACCCAGAGGTTGGACGCCTCGCCCGTCACGATGCACACGTTGGTCTGGGGTCCGGCGGGGAACCACGAGACGATCTTGTTCCAGTCGTCGTGGGTGGCCTCGTTCGGCCACCCCTTCATCGTGGGGTACTTGCTGCCGTACGGTGCCGGGATCACCCGCCAGCCACGCTGGGCATAGGCGACGGCGGCGACTAGGGGCATACTGGTGGTGATCGATGCCGCCGCCTGGTTGTTGATCTGTTCGGAGCCGCTGCCCTTGCCGGGGGTCGCGGCTCCGGTGCTGTTAGGCGGCATCGCCATCACCGCCGTCCACGGGCTGCGGGACCGCGAGCAGCAGCACGGCGAGCTTCGACCGCTGCGCATCGGTGAGCGGCGGCGCGGCAGCGACCGCGCGGCGGATGTGCTGTTCGAGCTTCGCGGCTTCGAGTTCGCGACGAGTCTCCGCGGCGGCGGCATGATTGCCGCGCCGGACGTAGCCACCGAGCTGGCGCTTGAGAGCCTGAGGGTCGGGCGCAGAAGGAGAGGGCACCACGACAACACCTCCGATATCGGAGTCGTGTCGCAAGTGCCCTCTTGCGCTGATGTGACCGGGGAGCCGGAGCACCCGGTCAGGCTTGCCGACCAGCTTAGGCCATAAGCTCAGGGTCTGAACAGCTTGAGCGTCTGGACCCTCCCCGTCCTGCGGGCCGCCCGCAGCTTCGCCCTCACTGCTGCTTCGTCGAGAGGCAGGTCCCCGTCTTCGGGGCAGTCGAGAAGTCGAGGGACGACGCCAGGAAACCTACGGTCGCGTGCTGCCCAGTAGGTGACGATCTCCCCATCCGCGTTTTCTTCGACCGTTGCGACCCGCGCACCGCACTTACCGCAGCGGACGCGCACCAGAGGCTTGCCGCCAGGGAGATGTGCCCCGGCGAGCGCGCGTACGGCGGCTTCCCGTCGCCGGAGGGACTTGATGATGTCCAGAATCGTGCCCATGGGGCTCAGCCCTCCCACTTGATCTCGACGGTCTCGGGGTCGGAGTACCCCATGCAGGACTCATGCGGCACCGCCCTCGTCGTCAGTGAGGCACCCGCACTCGTCCTCGTGGAGGAACAGCGCCGGGATTACCATCCCTGCCCGGGTCAAGGCTCGGCGCTGCTGGCGGTTGGGCATCTGGGGGCGTGCCTCGCAGTCAGGGCACTTCCCGTGCAGGTTGGCAGCGCGGCGGACAGCAAGCCCGTTCTTGAGCGTGTCGGGGGCGGAGTCGGGAATGGCCGGCTGGATGACCAGGGCCCGGTCTCCGTCGAACATGGCCAAACTGACGTCGTAGCTCTTGTGGCCCCCCGGTATTCGCGCCCCGGAGGTCGCGGCTGTTATGCGACACCGTGGCCACCCCCGTTGCGGCTGGCGCGGGCCTTCGCGGCGCGAGCCTGAGAGGACTTGAGGGCGAGCCGGCGGAAGTGGGCCTTACGGGCGTGCTCGGCGCGGCGTGCGCGCTCCTCGGGGGGCAGGGTGCCCTCCGGGTCCACATCGCGCTCGAACCTGGCGAGGGAAGCCGTACGGGCGGGCAAGGTGTGCGCGATGGGGTCTTCGCAGCTGGCCCACATCTCGTGGGCTGCGATCTGGGCGCGAAGACGGCGCTGTTCAGGCGTAAGGGGCATAGCTAGGGAAGCCCTTCGAAGGGTTCTTCCCGGCCCGTCGACCGGCCCGCTTGGGCCGCCGGTTCAAGTCACTGCCGCGTGCAGCTCGATCGACAGACGGTTCCTCGGTGCCCCTTACAGACGCCGGACTCACAAGTGTACGTCATGCGCTGCGCTAGGTGTGATCAGGACTGCGGTCTGCTTCACACGCGTTCTCCTGTACGCGCGATACTTCGGCGCCACCCGCCCCTTGGCGGCCTCGAAGACCCTGGTGTCGAAGACGCCGCAGTTGTCATGGCTACCGCTCAGCTGAAGAGCGCCGTTCGACAGCACGTAGGCCACGATGCGGTGGCACACCGTGCAGCGAAGTGGCACGGCGACCGCAAGCGGCGGCGAAAACGGGCTGTCAGGCGGCGTGCCGCTGATGGGGGCGAAGTACTGCATTACAGGTCCCCCAGTCCCAGCCTGCGGGCTTCCTCCGCAGCCCGTCGCTCCGATGACGCCCGCGTGTAGCGGTCCAGCATGTCCCTGCGCGTCCACCCCGCAACGGCCATCAGCCCGCCCTCGCTGCCACCGGCCGCCAGCCACCTGCACGCCGCCGTGTGCCGCATCAGGTGGGGGTGGAAGCCATCGATGCCGGCCAGCTCGGCACGGCCCTTCAGGGCGGCGTACAGGCCGTCGTAGCTGAAGCCCTTGCCACGGTCTCCGAGCCAGAGGTCCGGCGTGGACGCCAACCGGTGTGCCTTGCGTATGCGCAGATACCGGTCGATGGCCCGCCCGGTCTGGGCACCGAACGGCACAGTCCGGCCTTTTCCGCCCTTGCCCTTTCGGATCACCGCGCCGCCCTCTCTGAGGTTGACGTCGTCCAGCGCCATTGACACGACCTCTCCGGCGCGGGCTCCGGTCTCGATCATGAGCCGGATAATCGCCTCGTCGCGGCGGTCGCGGAGATCGTTCCCCTTGCACGCCTTTATCAGCGTCTTCAGCTGGTCATCATCCAGGGATTCGACGACCTTCACGTCCAGCTTCGGCGGGCGCAGGTTGACGAGCTGATCGTCGCTGATCTCCCCCTCGTCGGCCAGCCAGGCCGAGAACCGGCGGACCGCCAGCTGCCGTGAGCGGGCGGTGGACGCCTGCGCTCCACTGTCGATCAGGTGCGCCGTGAAGGCATTCACCGTGGGCCGGTCCAGGGCCGGGGGAATACCGGTCAACGCCGTCCAACGCAGGAAGGAACGGACGCCGTCGCCGTACGTTTTCAGGGTCTGGGCGGACTTCCGTTCGGCGGCGAGATGAAGCACCCAGGAGCCCAGAAGGGCACGCATGTCTGATTGGTCCATGCCTGAAGCATATGCCAGACCGCGGCGTGTGATATCTGGGCTAGGAGCGCTGCGCTTGCCATGAAAAACGCCCCTGGCCCGCGAATCCGCAGGTCAGGGGCGTTCTGTAGGGGCTGGGCTCAGTCGAGGTAGTCGCGCAGCACCTGGGACCGCGACGGGTGGCGCAGCTTCGACATCGTCTTGGACTCGATCTGGCGGATGCGCTCGCGCGTGACGCCGTACACCTTGCCGATCTCGTCGAGGGTCTTTGGCTGACCGTCGGTGAGACCGAAGCGCATGGAGACGACGCCCGCCTCGCGCTCGGACAGGGTGTCGAGGACCGAGTGCAGCTGCTCCTGCAGCAGCGTGAAGCTGACCGCGTCGGCCGGGACGACAGCCTCGGAGTCCTCGATGAGGTCACCGAACTCGCTGTCGCCGTCCTCGCCCAGCGGCGTGTGCAGGGAGATGGGCTCGCGGCCGTACTTCTGGACCTCGATGACCTTCTCGGGGGTCATGTCGAGTTCCTTGGCCAGCTCCTCCGGGGTGGGCTCGCGGCCCAGGTCCTGGAGCATCTGGCGCTGGACGCGCGCGAGCTTGTTGATGACCTCGACCATGTGCACCGGGATACGGATGGTGCGGGCCTGATCGGCCATGGCGCGGGTGATCGCCTGACGGATCCACCAGGTGGCGTACGTGGAGAACTTGTAGCCCTTGGTGTAGTCGAACTTCTCGACCGCGCGGATCAGACCGAGGTTGCCCTCCTGGATGAGGTCCAGGAAGAGCATGCCGCGGCCGGTGTACCGCTTGGCCAGGGAGACCACCAGACGGAGGTTGGCCTCCAGGAGGTGGTTCTTGGCGCGGCGGCCGTCCTCGGCGATGATCTCCAGCTCACGCTTGAGCTTGGGGGCGAGCTTGTCGGCGTTGGCCAGCTTGTCCTCGGCGAAGAGACCGGCCTCGATGCGCTTGGCGAGCTCGACCTCCTGCTCGGCATTGAGCAGGGGGACCTTGCCGATCTGCTTCAGGTAGTCCTTGACCGGGTCGGCGGTGGCGCCGGCCGCGGCGACCTGCTGCGCGGGCGCGTCGTCCTCGTCCTCGTCGGAGAGGACGAAACCGGCGCTCTCGGCACCCTCGGGCTCGTCGCCGGGCTTGGTGTCCTCGAGGACCTCGTCCTCGATCAGCTCGGCGTCGTCCTTCTTGGCGGTGGTCTTCTTGGCCGCCGTCTTCTTGGCGACGGTCTTCTTCGCGGCCGCCTTCTTGGCGGTCGTCTTCTTGGCAGCGGCCTTCTTCGCGGGGGCCTCGTCCTCGACGGCGGAGTCGGCGGCGGGCGCCGCCGGCGTGGCGGTGGCGGTGGCCTTCTTGGCGGTCACCGTCTTCGCCGCGACCGTCTTGGTGGCGGTGCGCTTGGCCGGACTCTTCGCTGCGACGCTCTTTCGGGTGCGCTTGGGCTCCGCGGCACTGACCATCAGCGTCACACCCTCTTCCTCGAGGATCTGGTTGAGGCTGCGCAGTACGTTCTTCCACTGAGTGGCCGGGATCTGGTCAGCTTCGAAGGCCCGACGCACATCGTCGCCGGCGATCTGCCCCTCAGCCTTTCCCCGCTCAATGAGAGCCATGACAGAGACGGACTCGGCGATCTCCGGCGGGAGCGTACGGGATGTGCTGGCCGACACGAACAACCTCTCGGAACGTTGGAAAACGGCTTCCGGCCCCGTCCACGGCGGACAGGAGCCGACCACCGACCTGGGGATTGGGCCGACGGTGCGGGCGGGGGCCGGGAAGATGCACAGCGCCTTGAGCGGCGTCCGTATTCCCTCCTCGGCTGTCACCTCTTAGGTCATCGCGTTGTTTCCCCGAGTGTTACGCCCAATCTGCGTGGCCCGAGTCACATCCCGTAACCGATCAAAAGCGGGCAGATGACAACAGAAGCGGTCGCCCATAGCTTCGATGATGCACTGTACGGCGATTCCGTCGCCCCATTGCACCGTCGGACCCGCAGGATCCGTACTGGATCCTGCGGGTCCGACGGGAGGGGGTGCGCAGACCGGGAGATGCCACAGGAGGGGGAGGCATCCTCAGCCGCGCGACCCAGGGGCGCGGTCAGTGCTCGCGGGGTGCGGGCACCACGCGCTCCACCTCGGGGTGGACGGTGAGCAGGTGACGCATGGCCGTTTCGGCGGCCGCGCCGTCGCCGGTGGCCAGGGCGTCGACGATCCTGCTGTGCTGCGCCAGCGACGTCTCGTTCGGCCGGTCACAGCCCGTGACGGGGCCGCCGGAGACCTGGAGGGCGGCCGAGACGATCCCCGACAGGTGCTCCAGCATGCGGTTGCCCGCGACCTGGATGAGCACGCTGTGGAACTCGGTGTCGGCACGGGAGAAGGTGAGGACGTCGCCCTGCCCCATCGCATGACTCATGATCTCGACCATGTCGGCGAGCCGCTGCTGGACGTCGTCGCGCCCGTGCCCGGCGGCGAGGCGGGCGGCGAGCGGCTCGATCGTCCAGCGCAGCTCGCTCAGCTCCCGACGTTGATCGTCGCGCTGCGGTCCGAATGCCCGCCACTCGATGATGTCCGGGTCGAGGAGATTCCAGTCACTGACGGGGCGCACGCGCGTGCCGACGTTCGGGCGGGCGCTGACCAGGCCCTTGGCCTCCAGGACGCGGAGCGACTCGCGGACGACGGTGCGGGAGACCTCGAAGCGCTGGCCGATCTCCTCTGGCACGAGCGGACGGTCGGCGCCGAGGTCGCCGGAGACGATCATCTGGCCGAGCTGTTGGACGAGTTGGCCGTGCAGCCCGCGTCCGCGGCTGCCCGCGGCGCGTCGGCCGACACGGCCCAGCTCCGGGTCCGCGGTCTCCCAGGGGGAGGCTCCGACGCGGTCGGTGACGGGGGCCTCGGCGTAGGGGTAGCGGTCGAGATCGCCCGGGCCGGCGAGACCGGAGTCGGCGGCGCGGGCGGCGGTCATCATGGTGTGCGCAAGGGTACTCACGGATCCTTTGTCGGCGCCGTCCCCAACTCCCTTGAGGTCTTTGGTGAAAAGCACACGAAAGGGTGATCGCTCACCCCGTCGCAATTGACGCCTTATCGGAAAGAAATGGCCTCTCCTCGGGGAGTTGCGCACACGACGGATCCGGGAAGCTCAGGGATGGTCGTCATCGGACCCTGCTCCGCAGGGTCGTGAGCAGATAGGCGCAGAGCAGCGCGGCCAGCGACAACGTCAGTGCGCCGCCGACGGGTTGGGCGATCACGCGCGCGACGGCGGCCAGATAGCGCTCTCCCCCGAACGGCCACTGCGACAGGAGGACCTCACGCAGCCGCAGGGGAAAACCGGCCGCCGTCCGCACAGACGGACCCTCCAGCGCCTTTTGTACGAGGGGTACGACGACGATGGGTACGGCGACCACCGCCGCGAGCCCGGCCGTGGTCGACCGGAACAGGCCCGCGGCCAGCACGCCGGCCCAGGCACACCCGACCACGAGGCCGATCCAACTCGCGCTCAGCGAAAGCCAGTCGGTCGGAACTTCCGCGAGCTCCCGTCCGTAGACGAGATAGAGCACTTCGGCATTGCAGCCCACGGTGAGGAAGGCCAGGACCAGCGCGGTGGCGGAGGCGACGAGGAGTTTCGCGGCCAGCAGCCCCAGCCGACGGGGGACGGTGCCGCGATCCGCGGCCAGGGCGGGGTGACGGAACTCGTCGCCGAACGCGATCGCGCCGAGCAGCCCGGCACCGAGCGCCGCGGGCGGCAACGGGAGCTCCTGCGGCCACGCGACCAGCAGGCGCGGCTGCGGAGTGTGTCCGATACGGGCCAGCAGTACGGCGGTGAGGGCGGACACCACCAGCACGGCGGCGCCGGTGAGGAACCCCGTGCCGACGCCGGCGGCGCGACGGAGTTCGTAGCGGAGGGGGCGGAGGGGGCTGGGGGCGGGGCGGACGGAGATGGGGGGCGGGAGATCGGGGAGGACGTCGAGGGCGGAGGTTGCCGCGCGCGAACCGGCGGCCTGGGACGGAGGCCGATCGTCTGGGAGTGCGTCGGCGGGTCGCGGCTCGCCCGTGGGTGCCTGTGGAGCCTCTGCCGAGGCCTCCTGCCCAGCGGCCGTGACCGGGTCTCCGTCCGGCGTCGGCGGCGCCTCGGGGGCTGCCGGGCGATCGCCGGCCGGGGTCACCCCGTCGTCCGGCGCCGACGGTGTGATGCCTGCGTGCCCATGACCACCGTGGGCTGCGACCAACTTGCCGTTCGGTGTCTGCCGCACCTGGTCTGAACGCAGCTCGATCGAGGGGTCCCGCTCGACACCGGGTCCCATGTCGCCGATTTCGTCGGCGAGTTGGTGCACGAGGATGCCGTGGCGGAACGCGGTCTCGCCGACGTCGGCACATGTGCTGCCGTACACCGAGAGGCAGTTGCCGCTCTCGCGCACGACCTCGATGGAGCGCTGTGCCGTGCGTGCCTCCTTGGTGAGCAGCGCGGCGAGGCGGGAGGCGTGCGGAGTGCGGACAGCGACTCGGGGGCGCAGCCGGGTGCGGGAGAAGTCGGCGGCGTCCAGGTCGGCCACGAGCCTGCCCTGCTCCAGGGTGACGACCCGGTCGGCGGTGCGCGCGGCCGCCTTGGGATCAGCCGTGGTCAGCAGGACCGTGCCGCCCTGGGTCGCGTGCGCGCGCAGCATGCCGTACAGCCAGCGGCACTCGCGGGCCGAGAGCCCTTCCGCGGGATCGTCGAGCACGAGTGTGTGCGGGTCGGCCAGCAGCACACAGGCCAGACCGAGGCGGCGGTCCATGCCGCGAGAGAGGGTGTCCAGGCGTTCGTCGCGCAGGCTGACGAGGCCGACGACCTCCAGGACCTCGTCGGCGCGCCGAGCCGGAACACCGGCGGCGGCGCACAGCATGCGCAGATGGCCGCGGACAGTGCGGGCCGGGTGCCCGGGAACCTCGCCGAGGAGCACACCGACCTCGCGCGACGGATGGGCGATGCGATGCAGGGGACGGCCTCTGAAGTAGGTGATCCCACGGCCCTGTTGGAGTTCGAGCATGAGTCTGAGCGCCGTTGTCTTGCCTGCTCCCGGCGCCCCGAGCAGCGCGGTGACACGTCCCGCGTGCGCCTCGAAGGAAACGTCGTCGACGGCGGGGGGAAGCTCCTTGCGAGGGTTGCTGGTCAGTCCGATGGCCTGGATCACTCAAAGCAAGATAGCGCGCTATGTCCGTTTTTTCGGGCAGCGCACGGCCCGCTCCCGGCGCAGATCGGCTCGCTCGGCCCCCTGTTCGCCCTTCGTCCGCGAGCACGGTCGGTGTCGTCCGACCCGGCCCGGCATCCCGGCGCGGCATCCGGCCGGGACTTTCGCGTCAGACCTCCGGGCGCAGCATCGGAGGGTTGAGCAGCGTGGCTCCGCCGGCCCGGAAGAGCTGGGCGGGGCGGCCGCCCTGGCGTGTGGTGGTGCCTCCGGTGGGCACGAGGAAGCCCGGCGTGCCCGTCACCTTGCGGTGGAAGTTGCGGGGGTCGAGCGCCACGCCCCACACCGCCTCGTAGACACGGCGAAGCTCGCCGACGGTGAACTCGGTGGGGCAGAACGCCGTGGCCAGTGACGAGTACTCGATCTTGGAGCGGGCGCGTTCCACCCCGTCGGCCAGGATCTGCGCGTGATCGAAGGCGAGCGGCGCGGACGGTTCGCCGTCACGGCCGTAACCGCCCTGCTGCAGCAACTCGTCGACCGGCGCCCAGCGGGCGTTGCTGGCATCGCCTCCCGCGCGGGGGGCGGGCAGATCGGGGGCCAACGCCAGGTGAGCGACGCTGACCACCCGCATCCGGGGGTCGCGCTTGGGGTCGCCGTATGTCGCGAGCTGCTCCAGGTGTGCGCCGTTGTCCTGCGCGGGAACGGAGGGGTCGTGGGCGCGCAGCCCGGTCTCCTCGGCCAGCTCACGCGCGGCGGCCTGCGCCAGGTCCTCGTCGGCCCGTACGAACCCGCCGGGCAGTGCCCAACGCCCCTGGAACGGCGGTTCGCCCCTGCGCACCGCCAGCGCGCACAGGGCGTGGCGGCGCACGGTCAGCACGACCAGGTCCACGGTGACGGCAAAGGGCGGAAAGGCTGACGGGTCGTAGGGCATGCGGCGATCATAGTCGTCTCCTTGACGATAAACACTCCACTTCGTCAGCCCCATCGGCGGTTGATCCAATTCGGCCCGAAATCAGCCCGACCACCCCGGTCACTTGTCGTGCCGGGTGGCGTCGTACGAGGTCAGGCTCGCAATTGCAGACCTTCGGCCGCCTCCTCGACCATGGCGAGGCCCAGTCGGCTGACGCGTACGGAGAAGGGGGCGCCGGCGACCCGAAGGCCCGTCAGGACGATCTCGCCCAGCGGCGCACTGCGCACGGGCCGCAGTGTGACCGTCCCCGCGGGGGCGTCCGGGCGGATGCCCGCGAGCGCGGTCAACAGCAGCACCCCGGCTGCCGCTGCCGTAGCCGCGGGGCGACAGGCCGCCGGATGCGGGAGGGGAGCGCCTTGGTCGGTGCGCCGCTCCCCCGCGTACATCTCGGGCAGCCGGTGTCCGAACGCCTCTGCCGCGCCCAGCAGGCCCCGCAGCAGCGTGCTCGCCTCCTTCTCGTAGTCGGCTGCGGCCAGGCCCGCGACGGCGAGCGCCGTCTCGTGGACTCTCACGGCTCCACTGCGATGACCGAAGGGGTTGTGCCCCGCCTCCTTCGCGCTCAGCCCGCGAAGCCCCCACCCCGAGTCCATGGCGGGCCCGCCGAGCAGCCGGGCGAGCTGTTCGGTCTGCACCTTGTCGAGCAGACCGGGGGCCTGCTCTCCCCCGCCCAGCAGGCCCGTGTCGAGGAGGTGGACGGCGGCGGCGCCGAGATGCGGCACCTGGCGTCCGTCCGGTGCTCGGGCAGCCGCGGGACGGCCGCCGCCCACGTCGTCGATCCAGAAGTCCGCACGGAACGTCGTCCGCAGGGCCCTGGCCCACTGCCGCAGTTCGCCGCCGCCGGGTCTTCCGCAGGTATCGAGGAGATCGGCACCGAGCAGTGCGGCACGGTGGGCGTGCGCCTGGGTCTCGCAGCGGACGGGCCCGCCGGGGCGCGGGTCGCGCAGATAGGTGCCGTCGCCTGCAGTCCTCCGCAGCCAGGTGAGACACCGCTCGGCCGCCGGGAGGAGTTCCTCGGTATCGGGTTCGGGCAGCCCCCAGCGCCGGGCCTCCGCGAGCAGCACGGGGAAGAGCAGCGTGGCCTCCGTGCCTGTGCAACCCGGTGGCAGATGCGGGCCCGCGTCCCGTATCGGCCCGGGGATCATGCCGGACTGCGGTCCCTGGCCTCGGAGTTGGGTGCGGGCGAGGGTGCGCAGCGTGCCCACGGCGAGCCGGGTGCCCAGGGACAGGGTCATCCTGGCCGCGGCGAGGGCCTCGGCCGGGGCCAGGCCGCAGCGCCAGGGCACTCCGGCGGCCAGGTGTGTGTCGGCGGGGTGCGCGGCGTCCCGCAGCAGGAGGGCCTGGAGGTCCTCGATGCTCGTCCGCAGCAGGGCCTCCGCCCTGGGATCGTCACCGGCCGCCCGCGCGGGAGCCAGCGGGCTCGTCGCCGCTCGGCCCACGGCCCGCACGGGTCCCGCCCCGTCCGGACGCACCCGCAGTTCGATGCTCGCGCTGCCGCCCGGAGGCAGTACGAACTCCCAACGCAGCAGCCCCGCGGAGGCCAGCGCGTCGGCGGGCGACGGGTCGGCCGTCACGGTCGAGTTCCCATGGGCGGATGACCAGCGCAGGCCGGAATCGTGGACCGTGGCCGACAGTTCCGGTCCGGGCTTGCCCCACGCGATCGCACCGAGGTCGGCCAAGTCCGTACCCAAAGCAACCTCGA
Source organism: Streptomyces sp. DT2A-34 (assembly GCF_030499515.1). NCBI lineage: Bacteria > Bacillati > Actinomycetota > Actinomycetes > Kitasatosporales > Streptomycetaceae > Streptomyces > Streptomyces sp. DT2A-34. The sequence continues at coordinate 2,317,558 of NZ_JASTWJ010000001.1, forward strand.
CCGGCACACGCAGCGGGCGGACGGCCGCACTGTGCAGCGTGATCCGCTCGGTGCCGTCCGCGTGACGGGTTCGCTCGACGACGACGTCCGGGTCCGGGCCCGCCTGCGGGGAAGTACGCAGCGTGCCCACGAAGCGGGCACGGTCGGCCGCCGTCATCCGGGCTTGGATCGGGAGCGGTTCGCGTCCGGCTACCCGGATCTGACAGCGCGAGAGCACGCGCCGGCCCGCACGGTAGAACCCCTCGAGCCCCCGGCCCGTCAACTGCCCCTGGTCCGTGGAGATGGCGAGGCCCGGGAGGGCCACGCAGATCATGGCGTCGTGAGTGGAGGGCAGGTCGGCCGACCGGCGAGCGGTCGATGGCTGAGCGGACGGGGTGTCTTGAGGCGGACGGGAGCGTCGTGCGTGGTCGGCAGCCGGCGGCGTCCGGTCCGGCCCCGCGGGCCACGACGATGCGGGACTCTGCCTTGTCGGTCTCGTCGGCTGAACAGGGAGCCCGGCCTGTCCTTCCCACCGGTAGGGGCGACTGTCCTGGCCTCCCGTCGGCCGCCAGATAGGGGGAGGGCTCCGGTCCGCCGATCGGGCAGAGACCCGCCCCTGGCCCACCGAGGCCGCCGGGGACCAGCCGTCGCCGACCTGCGGGGAACTGCCGGTGGCCTCGCTCGGAAACCGGGACGTGTGCCGCTCCGCACCGGTCCCGATGGGGGACAGCTCCGTATCCAGCCTGGGTGACGGTACGAGCCCACCGGCTGTCGAGCGATCGTCGGCGGCCGGGAAGGCGGGGGCCGGAGAGGCAGGCCCCGGGGAGGCGGGGGGCGGCTGTGGCATGGGGCGGCTTCCTCTGTGCTCGTTGCGCCTCGGGCGTGTACGGCGCCGGCTGGGGGACCCGGGGAGACAGGGGCGGTGCGGCGGCACAGCCAGTCCAGGCGTTCCGCCACTCAGGTGAACGGGGAGGGACTCCTCGGGGTCACGCCCGTGATGGGGTAACCGCGCTGAATGGTCATCGCGTTCACCGAGGTCGCCTGGCAGGCTGAGGTCCTTCGGGGTGCCGAAGCGCCCACGAGGTCGGCGCCGTTCTCGGCATGAGCCTTCGGCCGGCCTCAGGTGGTTGTGGCGACCCGGATCGCGGAGTTGCTCGTGTGGGCCCGGAACACGGAGCTGCTCGTGGAAACCTGGAGCCCGTAGCAGCTCGTGGATACCCGGAGCACGGAGCAACTCGTGGGCACCCGGAGCACGGAGCAACTCGTGGATACCCGGACAACGGACGCCGCTCCCTTGTTGGTGCCCGCGCCTCCCACCGCGACTGCCGTCACCTCCACGGCATCGATCGGTGCTCTGCCCGCTACGTCCGCCGCCTCCACACCATCGGTGAGTGCTCTGCCCGTAACGGCTCACGCCTCCCCCTCGGCGGCGGCGTTTCCGGGACGCACACCGTCCGGACGGGGCCCGCTCCGACGCGCAGTTCCCTTCCTTGGGGTGTGCGGAGCCGCGCTCTTCGGCGTGCGCGCAGCCGTGCGCTTCGAGATACCCGCGGCCGTGCCACCCGGCCGCGGGGCACCGGGATGCGTGCCTGCCGGGGTACGCGGGCGCGAGACGCTTGTAGCTCGCTCTCGCCCGGCGCCCCGTGAGGAGCGCGGGAAACTGCCGCTGGGACCCGCAACGTGCCGAGACCGGCGGCGATCATCCGGGCCAGACATCGGCTTGGACTCAGCTGCCGCCGCCTGATCCGGTTCTTCGGCGGCCTCCGGCCCGTCGAGCCGCCCGGCACGCGTCCCCCCACGGCCCACACGTTCGGCGCGCAGGCAACGGCGAATCGACTCGGGGTCCAGTCCCTCGTTGCAGGCCTGGTGCAGGAGGCGCGCGAAGAGGTAGTCGGTGTCGGCGCCGAGTGCCATGGCAAGGGCCTCTCGGGCCTCCAGATCGTCGCCGGTGGACCAGGCGACCCACCCGGCGAGGGTGAGGGGCGGCGCGGCGTACTCGCGGTACGGTCCGACGCAGCGGCGGGCCAGCGCTCGCCAGAGCCGGAGGGCTGGGCCGGCCTCGTCCCCCTCCATCCACTCGGCCGCGCGGTCGCGGGTCGAGCGGTCCTGCAGGCCCAGAATGAGCCTCGCGGCTTCGTCGTGTCCGAGCAGTTCGTCGTCGCGGAGATCCGCGGTGAGCGTTCCGGACACGGACGGGGCCGCGGCGAACCGGTCCAGGAGCCGCTCGGCGAGCTCCAGAGTCTCCTCCGCCACGCCCGCGCGGGTCGCGTCGTCGAGGATCCTGGGGACCAGCGCCATACCGACGGTGTCCAGGACGATCTCCTGTTCCAGGGCCGCTGCGGTCTCCCAGGGCAACAGCCTGGCCTGCAACTCACGCAGCGTGCCGCGCACCTGAAGTCCGGCGTACGTGGCCGCGGCGGCCAACACGGATGTGCCGGGCAAGCCCATCGCCTGGCCCTCGGGCGGGCAGCACTCCCCCTTGTCGCAGCAGTACGACCAGAAGCGACCGTCGGAGATGCACAGGGCCTCGATCACCGGGACGTCCAGGTTGCCGCAGGCGACGCGCATCTTCTGGGCCAGTGGCCGCAGCCGTTCCATGACCTGTCGGCCCGTCTCGCCCTTTGCCGGTTCCTGGCAGAGGAAGGCGACCATCTGCTCGGCACGGGCTCCCCTGCGCTCGCTGCCGCTCACCAGCCCGTGGGCCAGCTGCCTGGCCGCGGCGTCCCAGTCGTCCGTACTCGCGGGAATGCCGAGCCGGGCCCGGCCACCGAACCGGCCGCGGCCATCCCTGTCGTGCAGAGCGACGAGCACGATGCTGTCCTCGGGGCGGTACCCGAGGAGATACGGCAATGCGTCGGCCAGTTCTGCCGGGGTGCGCAGCGTGACCTGGTGCTCGGCCGGGTGCCCTTCGTAAGGGGTGCAGTCGGGTTGGTCCGCTTGTTGCGCGAGCCCTGGGTGCTTGTCATGTCCAGCCCGCACCTCACGCCTTCGCTGGACCTCCTGCACCTCGCGCATATCGCGCGTTTCAGGCACGTCGTGCACGCCCGGCACGGCGGGTACGTCGTTCGGTTCGGTTGCCCGTGGGGCGAGGTGCTGCTCACCGCCCCCGTTGCCGTCGTTTTCGGGCGATCCAGTCGCTTCGCTGTGGTTCGTCATGCGCAGACGATCTCGCGGATCGCGAGGCTCCGCTTTGCCCTGTGGATAAGTCCGATCAGGGACACGACAGCATGGCTACGGCGAGGGCCGATCCCGCTCCCCGCCCGGCCCCCGCCCCGGCCCCGGCCCCGGCCCCGGCCCAGCCCAGCCCAGCCCAGCCCAGCCCAGCAAGGGTCAGCCGCAGTACCGCGATAGCTGGGCCCGACACCCCACACGCCAATACCCCGACTCCGCAACCTCGGATCCGCCGCACACCGCCGGGCCCGAAATCCACATCCCGCCCCCGCCCGGCCCCCTTCTGTCAGTGGCGTCCTGTTGTATGGGACGCATGGAGCACACGAGCAACGCGGATCTCCGGGCGGCCGCCGACGCGGTCCTCGCACGCCTCGTCGGGGACGCCACCGGCGCGGCCCGGCTGCGTGAGGACCAGTGGCGGGCAATCGAGGCGCTGGTCGCCGACAAACGCCGGGCCCTGGTCGTGCAGCGCACGGGGTGGGGCAAGTCCGCGGTCTACTTCGTGGCCACGTCGCTGCTGCGGGCCAGGGGCAGCGGACCGACCGTGATCGTCTCCCCGTTGCTCGCGCTGATGCGCAACCAGGTCGAGGCCGCGGCCCGCGCCGGCATCCACGCACGGACCATCAACTCCTCCAACACCGAGGAATGGGACACCATTCAGGACGAGATCGCCGCGGGCGAGGTCGATGTGCTGCTGGTCTCCCCGGAACGCCTCAACAACCCGGACTTCCGCGATCAGGTCCTGCCCAAGCTGGCCGCGGCGACCGGTCTTCTCGTGGTGGACGAGGCGCACTGCATCTCGGACTGGGGCCACGACTTCCGGCCCGACTACCGGCGACTGCGCACCATGCTCTCCGATCTCCCGCCCGGAGTGCCCGTACTCGCGACGACCGCCACCGCCAACGCCCGCGTGACCGCCGATGTCGCCGAGCAACTCGGTACCGGGGGCACCACGGACGCCCTGGTGCTGCGCGGTCCACTGGACCGGGACAGCCTGAGTCTGAGTGTGTTGCGGCTGCCGGACGCCGCGCACCGTATGGCATGGCTCGCCGACCACCTCGATGAACTACCGGGCTCGGGCATCATCTACACGCTCACGGTGGCCGCCGCCGAGGAGGTCACGGCCTTCCTGCGGCATCGCGGCCACACGGTCGCCTCCTACACCGGCAAGACGGAGAACGCCGACCGTCAGCAGGCCGAGGACGACCTGCTCGGCAACAAGGTCAAGGCCCTGGTCGCCACCTCCGCACTCGGCATGGGCTTCGACAAGCCCGACCTCGGCTTCGTCGTGCACCTCGGCTCGCCCTCCTCCCCCATCGCCTACTACCAGCAGGTCGGCCGCGCGGGCCGCGGCGTGGAGCACGCCGAGGTACTCCTCCTTCCAGGCCAGGAGGACGAGGCGATCTGGCATTACTTCGCCTCGCTCGCCTTCCCCTCGGAGGACCTGGTGCGCCGTACTCTCGACGTCCTCGCGCGGGCGGAGAGGCCACTGTCGCTGCCCGCCCTGGAGCCCCTGGTGGAGCTTCGCCGCTCCCGCCTGGAGACCATGCTCAAGGTCCTCGACGTGGACGGAGCGGTCCGGCGGGTCAAGGGCGGATGGATCGCGACCGGACAGCCGTGGACGTACGAGACCGACCGGTACGACTGGGTCGCCCAGCAGCGCAAGGCCGAGCAACAGGCGATGCGCGAGTACGCCTCGACGACGGGCTGCCGGATGGAGTTCCTGCAGCGTCAGCTCGACGACGAGGGGGCCAAGGCCTGCGGTCGCTGCGACAACTGTGCGGGGGCGCGCTTCACTGCCGATACTTCCACGGTCGCGTTGGACGCCGCGCGCGTCGACCTCGGCCGGGCGGGAGTGGAGGTCGAGCCGCGCCGTATGTGGCCGACCGGTCTGCCGTCGATCGGCGTCGACCTCAAGGGACGCATCCCGGCCGGTGAACAGGCCGCACCGGGACGGGCGTTGGGACGACTGTCGGACATCGGCTGGGGCAACCGGCTGCGACCGATGCTCGCACCCCACGCCCCGGACGGCCCCGTGCCCGACGACGTGGCCAAGGCGATCGTGGATGTACTGGTCGACTGGGCCAAGGGACCGGGCGGCTGGGCCTCCGGGGCTCAGGACGCCCCACCGCGCCCGGTCGGCGTCGTCATGGTCGCCTCGCGCACGCGTCCGCAACTGATCAACTCACTGAGCGCACGCATCGCAGAGGTCGGCAGACTCCCCCTACTGGGTTCCCTCCAATACACCGGCGAGGCACCACAGGCCTCGCGAAGCAACAGCGCCCAGCGCCTCAAAGCACTCGACGGCGCGCTGACCGTGCCGCCCGCCCTGGCATCGGCCCTCACCGAGACCCCGGGCCCAGTGCTGTTGGTGGACGACTTCACCGAGACCGGCTGGACCCTGGCGGTCACGGCCCGCATGCTCCGACGCGCCGGTGCGCAGGGGGTTATGCCGCTGGTCCTGGCCGTGCAGGGTTGATTAGCCTGGCCAGGCCGGAGTGACGGTGTTGGCCGTGCCGGAGTGATGGTCCTGGCCGTGCACGGTTGATCGCATGCCCATCGCGCGCACGTCGCACGAGATGCCCGTCCGAGACATCCGCGCTGCACGAATCCCAGCCCACACCGGGTCGTACTCGGGACGCCTCATGCATCAACGCGGTGCGACCTGGTGGTGCACGGTCGTCCCGTGCGTCGCACGGTGACGCGGTGGGTAGGGATATAACCCGCGCACCACCAGATATCGGTCGGTGGCCCCAATTGCTCGTTGCCGCATTCAGGTTCGACAGGAAGAATTGAAGTCCGCTCCCCGCACGGCTCGTCCGTGATCCGGTAGGGCTCTGCTGCGGTGTGCGCTCCCCCTAATCCGACCTCGCCCGCAGTGTGGGCGCGTAGCCGAAGGGAGGACCGTGACCTTCGGATTCGCTCCGTCCTCCGCGGCATCCATGTCGACGTCAGCCGACCTGTCCGCCGCATCCGCCAACCCCCTGGCCCGCATGCTCGAACCCGCGGAGTGGGCTGCCGCGGGAATCCCACTGCTGCGCAACCCTCGCGAGGTCGTCAGCGGTCTGCACTCACGGCACCGCCCCGGGCCGGCGACCGCGATCGTGGCCGTCCTCGACGCGGACGAGCGGCTGCGGGCGAGCGCCTCCTTCACCCGCCGCCCGGCTCCGGCCGACGGCTGGATGTTCCGCAACGCACTGCTTGCCCAGTTGCGCCGCGTCATCCCGCACGACCTGCGGCGCCGAACTCCGGTACGCACCGCGGTGCTCCTCTACTGCCGCGAGGGCGACGCCCGTTGGACGGAGGAGGACGGCGCGTGGATGTGGGGACTGCGTGACGCCTGCACCCTGCACGGCCTGCGCTGCGGGGCGTACATCACGCTGACCCGTGACGGCTGGCAGGTCCTCGGCGAGGGTCGTGGCGGCCGCCGACCCAACGCCGACTCGCCGCCGGAGCCCTTCGCCACATCCGAGTCACCGCCCCCACTGCCACGCACCGGCGGCGCCGCCTCGGAGGTCCTGCGGCGCGCGGCGGCTCGCTGAGGGCACTGACAGGAGCTCTCGGCCGACCGCACAGTGGCGCCGTACTGCGTACGCGATACGACGGTCCGGGTACGACGGCAAGTCCGCCGCGCCCGAGCCCACCCCGAGCACCGCCGAGCCGCCTAACCTCCTAGCCGCCGAAGGGGACGGCGACGGCGACCGGGACAGCTCACCTGATGAACCGGTCCGGCTGTTCCCTCACAGGCACCTCCGCAGCGTTGTACGTCAGGCAAGTCGCGCTGCCGGCGTGTCCTGACGCCCCACGACCACGCATCGGTACGCCGTGGACCTGCACCCCGCACCAACGGGGGCGGCGCACGGCGAGCGCTCCACGTGTCCGCGTACGCCGAAAGACCCGCCGTGCAGACGCCACCTCAGCGGCGCTCCGTCCGCCGGTGTCCTGCGGAGTGTCCCCCCACACGAGCCGGAACCGACTCAGACGCCCGCGCCCAGCACCGAGTTGATGCGCTGCGGGTCGCCGCAGACGATCAGCAGGGCGCCTGCTTGGCCGAGGGCCAGGGGCAGGGCGGTGGCGGCAGCGGTGTCGGGACCGCCGTTGACGGCGACCACGACCACGGGACGCGCCGTGGCACGGCCCGCAACGGAGGCATCGGCGTAGAAGACGTCGTCACCCGCGTCGTGCTGCGCCCAGTAGGAGCTTTCACCGAAGGACAGCTCGTGGGCGGCCCATGGGTGCTGTTCACCCGTGGTGATCACCAGCACGTCGCCGGGGGCACGGCCCGACTCCAGGAGCAGGTCGACGGCTTCCTCGGCAGCGTCGAGCGCTCCCTCGGGCAAGGCCGGGATCAGCTGGATCTGCGGGGTCGCCGCAGCCGGGGCTGAGGGGGCGGGGGCAACAGGGCCCGACGGTCCGGGCTTGGCCACGGCCACGTCACGTGGCGCACGTTGCGCCGGCGGCACGGGCCGCGGGGGCCCGGGGCGGCCGGGACGCGACGGAGCCGCGGAGCGGGGGCCGGGTACGGGGCGGGGGGTCGGCGCGGTGCGGCCGCTGGCCGGAGTGGCGCGGGGACCCTGGGCACTCTCGTGAATCTGAGGCTCCTCGGGAATGAGAGGCATGAGCTGATGTTTATCAAACGCTGGTACGGCTCGCGTCGGCGGGTGGCACACAAGTGCGAGCGGAATCGTCAGAAATCGAAGCCGAGCTGCCCTTCGATCTCCGGAACGCTTCCTTCCACCCAGCTGCGGACCTTCTTGAGGTGCCGCCACTGGGGCAGCGCATCAAGATACGCCCACGACAACCGGTGGTACGGGGTGGGCCCCCGCTCCGCCAGTGCGGCCTTGTGCACGGGCGACGGATACCCGGCGTTGTCCGCAAAACCGAAGTCTGCATGGTCGATACCCAGTTCGGCCATCATTTTGTCGCGCTGAACCTTGGCGATCACCGAGGCCGCTGCGACCGCCACGCACGACCGGTCGCCCTTGATCACCGTGCGCACCTTCCAGGGAGCACCGAGATAGTTGTGCTTCCCGTCGAGGATCACGGCGTCAGGGCGAACCGGCAAGGTCTCCAGAGCGCGCATCGCCGCGAGCCGCAGCGCGGCCGTCATCCCCAGGTCGTCGATCTCCTCCGGCGAGGCGTGCCCGAGGGCGAACGATGTCACCCACGTCCGCAGCTCCTCGGCGAGCTCGGTGCGCCGTTTGACGGTGAGCAGCTTGGAGTCGGTGAGACCCGTGGGGGGCCGGCGCAGTCCGGTGACCGCCGCGCAGACGGTGACGGGGCCGGCCCAGGCACCGCGCCCGACCTCGTCGACACCGGCAATGATCTTCGCTCCGGTCGTGGCTCGAAGGGAGCGCTCGACGGTGTGAGTAGGCGGTTCGTACGGCATGGCGCCCTTAGCGTACGCCGCCCGGAACCTGCTTCGACACCCTGGTTCACCGAAGCAACCTCCAGGCCGGTACGGCGATGGTTCAGAGACCTGTCGGACGGAGCAGAGGAACCATCAACTGGTCGATCATCTCCTCCAGATCCCGATCATTCCATTCGCTTGCGCACATCTTTGATCGGTACATCATCATCGCCGGAATGGCATCGAAGACGTAACTGTTCGCTGCGTCGGCCCGCACTTCTTCCCGCTCAATCCCACGGGTGATGACCTCACGGAGCAACCTGATGGTCGGCTCCACGACGCCCTCGAAGATCACTCCATGGAAGCGTTCGGCCTGGAGGCTGTCGCATTCGTGAATCACCGATCGCAGGGCGAAACCGGGGCGCGAGAACATCGCCTCTCGCGCCTGTCGGCACAGCTCGAGCAGATCCTCGCGCACGCTCCCCAGGTCGGGAGCAGACTCGAAGCGCGGCAGCCCGGCACGCAGCGCATCGGCGACGAGGTCCTCCTTGGACGGCCAGCGGCGATAGACCGCGGCCTTTCCGGTCTGGGCGCCGGCGGCGACGCCCTCCATGGTGAGGCCGTTCCAGCCGACCGTACTGAGCTGTTCCAGCGCGGCATCGAGGATCGCGCGTTCGAGTACGGCGCCGCGCCGACGGAGGGAGGCGGTCCGAGCGGGGGCGGCCGTCCAGCGCGAGGTAACCATCTGAGCGTCTCCAACGAACAAGGGAAGCGGGGATTCCGGGGGCACGGGTACATCGCGCGGCAACTGCGGGGGATTCAGCGCGCGATGACGACATCAGTGAACGCTTGCGTTCACTACTGGGGGCTCACTACGGTTGACGCGACAGTGAACGCAAGCGTTCACTAAGGCACTTGTGGGGGACCCATAGTGACAACCTCTCAGTTGATCAAGGACCAGAAACCAGGTGCGGCCCGCCGGGAGGGGCATCCCGGCATCGCGCTCACCGTCATCGCGGCCTGCCAACTCATGGTGGCACTCGACGCGACGATTGTGAACATTGCACTCCCGCACATTCAAGACGCGCTCAAGTTCAGCACCACCGACCTCACCTGGGTCGTCAGCGCCTACACACTCACCTTCGGCGGTCTGCTGCTTCTCGGCGGCCGCGCTGGTGACATCCTGGGCCGCCGCCGGGTGTTCATGGCCGGCATCCTGCTGTTCACCCTCGCCTCGCTGCTCGGCGGACTCGCCCAGGAACCCTGGCAGTTGCTGGCCGCGCGCGTGCTCCAGGGCATGGGTGGCGCGATTGCCTCGCCCACTTCGCTGGCGCTCATCACCACCACGTTCCCCGAAGGCCCGGAACGCAACCGCGCGTTCGGCGTCTTCGCCGCCGTCTCCGCAGGCGGTGGCGCCATCGGTCTGCTCACGGGCGGCATGCTCACCGAGTGGCTCGACTGGCGGTGGGTGCTCTTCGTCAACGTGCCGATCGGCATCCTGATCGCGGTGCTCGCGCCGCTGTACATCAGCGAGTCCGAACGGCACAGCGGCCGCTTCGACATAGCGGGCGCACTGACCTCCACGGCAGGCATGGCATCCCTGGTCTACGGCTTCATCCGCGCGGCGGACGAAGGCTGGCGGGATAACCTGACCATCGGGTCCTTCGCAGCCGCGGTGGTCCTGCTGCTGGCCTTCGCGTTCATCGAGTCGCGGGCCAAGGAGCCCATAACCCCGCTCAGGATGTTCGCCGACCGCAACCGCTCGGGCACGTATGTGATCATGCTGAGCCTGGCTGCGGCGATGTTCGGGATGTTCTTCTACATCGTGCTCTTCGTGCAGAACGTGCTGCAGTACAGCCCGATCGAGGCCGGTCTCGCCTTCCTGCCGGTGACGGTCGTGATCGCACTCGGCGCGGGCCTGTCGCAGCGCTTCCTGCCGGTGCTCGGCCCCAAGCCGTTCATGCTCGTGGGCTCGGCCCTCACGGCGATCGGGCTGGCCTGGCAGACCCTGATCAGCGCCAGCAGCTCGTACGCCGGCGGAGTACTCGGGCCGATGCTGTTGTTCGGCTTCGGCATGGGCCTGAACTTCGTGACGCTGACGGTCACCGCGGTCTCCGGCGTCGCCCAGCACGAGGCCGGTGCCGCGTCCGGGCTGCTCAACGCCACGCAGCAGGTGGGTGGTTCGCTCGGCCTGTCCATCCTGACGACGGTGTTCGGCTCGGCCAGCAAGGACGAGGCGGAGAAGCAGCTGCCGAAGTTCATGGCGGAGGGATCCGCCGAGCAGAAGGCGGAGTTCGCCAAGACCCAGCAGCTGCCCGGACCGTGGGGACACGAGGTGCTCACGCAAGGCATCTCGACCGGCTTTGTGGCGGCCGCCGCGATGGCCGTACTCGCCCTCGCCACCGCGTGGTTGGTGATCCGGGTCCGCAAGAGCGATCTGGACGCCCTCGCCGGAACCTCGGGTCCGATGGCCGGCTGAACCGGCCGGACCCGCGAAAGGCCGCGGGTGGCCGGATCGCCTCCGGGGGACCGACAGGGAGGACGACGAGCCGGCCACCCGCACCACCGCCACAGAGGCCGACGTCCGGCAGGCTCCGGTGGCGCGGGAAAGCCGAAGCCCGCTCGCCGCGGCAGCGACGGCGACGGCGACGGCGACCGCGACCGCGACCGCGAAGAACAACAGGGCCGACACCAACATGAGCTCCACAGCTCCACCCCCTGCGCCCGTCGTCCGTCACCTGCGCGTGCGGCCCCAGCGGTCGCACACCCACTGCCACGACAACGCAGGTGTGATTACGCAGAGTTCCCGGCAGGCACAGAAAGTTATGGGGGATTACAACAGGAGCGGACTCCGGCAGGGCAAGAATCCCGCGCTACGCCGAGGTCGGCATCCACGTCGGGAGTGCCTCGACACGCTCCACCCACTCGGCCGGCACCGACCCGGCCTTCCCGGAGCCGATCACGCCGCCCACGATGGCGCATGTGGTGTCCACGTCACCGCCGACCTGCGCGGTCGTCCAGAAGGCCTGCTCGTAGTCACCGAGAGCCCGCGCGGCCGACCAGAGCGCGAAGGGCACCGTGTCGTGGGCGGTCGTACGGCGCCCGCAGCCCAGAACGGCCGCGACAGTGGCCGCGTCAGCGTAGTCGAGCATGTCCCTGGCGCGCCGCAGGCCCGCGCCCACCGCACTCTTCGGGACGAGAGCGACGACATCGTCGAGAAGTGATTCAGGGCTCGGCGGGCCACCGGGGGCGGCGGCCAGCGCGGCAGCCGCGGCGACGGCCATGGCGCCGACGACGGCCTCGCGGTGCTGATGGGTGGGGTAGGCCGAGATCTCGGCCTGGTGGGTCGCCTGCTCGGGGTCGTCCGCGTACCAGGCACCCAGGGGCGCGATCCGCATCGCGGCGCCGTTGCCCCAGGAGCCTTGCCCGTTGAAGAGGGCGGCCGAGAGCTCGCGCCAGTCCCCGCCTTCCCGGATCAGGCGCAGCAACCGGTTGACCGCAGGGCCGTAGCCCCGGTCGAAGTCGTGGTGCTCGGCGAATGAGCGAGCCAGAGCGTCCTGGTCGATGCGGTGATGGGTGGCCAGGACTGCGACCACGGAGCAGGCCATCTCCGTGTCGTCCGTCCACTGCCAGGGGCCGGACGGCAGCTCGCGACGCTTCAGCAGCGGATAGTTCGCCGGCACGAAGAACTGCGAGCCCAGTGCGTCCCCCACCGCGAGCCCGCGCAGGCTGGCGAGGGCGCGGTCCAGGCGCCCTTCGGGAGAGGAGTCAGCGGTCATCGCCCTGCCACTCTATCCGGTGATCCCGTACGGTTCCGGCTCACGCCAGCGTTCGAAAGGCCGGTCAAGCGTGTACTTGCCGTCGTCCCCGAGAACGAGCATCCGCATCTCCGCGTTCCCCGGGTTCGACAGCGACTCGAATTCCGCGACCGTCCAGTGGAACCAGCGCATAGAGAACAGCCGCATCGCCAGGCCATGGGTCACGAGCAGCACGTTCGGCGGATGGTCGGGGGCCTCGAAGCTGCGGTACAGGCTCTCCAGGAAGTTGCCGACCCGGTCGTACACGTCGGCGCCGGACTCGCCCTGGGCGAAGCGGTAGAAGAAGTGGCCGTAGGCGTCCCGGTAGGACTTCTGGAGGCGTACGTCGTCGCGGTCCTGCCAGTTCCCCCAGTCCTGCTCACGCAGCCGGGGCTCCTCACGCACCCGTATGAGCTCGGGATCCAGGTGGAAGGCCCGCAGTGTTTCGTGCGTACGACGGTAGGGCGAGACGTAGACGCTGACGCGCTCGCGTCCGAACACCTCCCGCAGCCGTTTACCCGTCTCCTCGGCCTGCCGCCAGCCCCGCTCGGTCAGGGCCAGGGCGTGGTCGGGTTCACGCTCGTACACGGCGTCATCAACATTGCCCGTTGACTCGCCGTGCCGGACAAGGACGATGCGCCGTGGTCGTGCCATGCCAAAACCCTAGATCGGGTGACGGCCGATCGAGCACTCGTACGGGCCCTATACGGCGCAGGTCACACATTTCCTGCACCACGAGCCACATTAAGGCGCACGGCTAACGGGTTCGGAATTCAAACTGTCCAGGTCGATTCGAGTTCCACGATGTCGCCTGTGAGCGCCGCGACGTCCGCCTCCGTCTGGGCTCGCAACGCCAGTCGCTCCACGCGCTCGGTGCGGTACTTGCCGTGCTCCGCGGCCGACCGCCACATCGACAGCACCAGGAACTCATGGCCCGGCGCCTCGCCGAAGAGGCCGCGGATCATGCCCGGGGAGCCGGCCATCGCAGGGTTCCAGACCTTCTCCTGCATGAGCGTGAAGTGCTCTGCACGGTCCTCGTGGACACGGCAGTGAGCCACTCGGACGAGGTCCGCGTCGGTGAAGCGCGGCTCGAACCCGGTCTTCACGTCGAAGCGGTAGTCGAAGAGTTTGACCTGTATGTCCTTGTAGGTGCCCGACTGGGCCGCCGCCAGCCTGTCGTGGGAGCGGGCCATGAAGGAGTCGTAGAAAGATCGGCTCTCCCAGAACGAGAAGATGTGCACGACCCCCTGCCGCCCCCGACTCCAGCCACCACCCTGCCCCCGAAACCCCGGCTCCCCCAGAAGCCCCGCCCATTTTCGCTGCCCCCGCTCGAAACCGCGGCGGTCCACCACGGTGCAGCGAATCCACTTGACCAGCACCGCGCCATGGTAAGGCCACGGAGCGTGGCGTCGGTCACGCTCGACAGGAGAGCTCCCCGGCACACGCTCCCGCGCGCGTGGCAGGATGGACAACCGGCCTTGTCTGCTGGGCAGTTAGGGCAGAGGGCATACGCGGAACGGGGAAGGGGAGCCTGGTGAACGCCATCAACAAGGGGATCCGGAAGGTCGAGATCTCAGTCAAGTGGGACCCGAGTCCGGCTGGGCAGCCGCCCACCGACCTGGACCTCGTCGCCGCGACCTACCTGGCGAGCGATCCGTACGGCGATCCCGCCTATGTGGTGCACTTCGACAGCCGCTCGCCCGACGGCACCATCTATCTCAACCGGGACAGCAAGGACGGCAAGGGCTTCGGCTGGGACGAGGTCCTGACCGTGGAGCTCGACCGGCTCGACAGCCGGTACGCGCGCGTGCTGGTCGGAGTCGTGATCCAGCAGCGCCCCTCGACGCGCACCTTCGTCAGCGTCATCAAGCCGGCCCTGCGCATCCGCGAGGGCTACACCGTCATGGCCGAGGACGACTTCGGTGGCGTCCTCGGGTCGACGGCGGCCACGGTCGCGGAGTTCGTACGCCAAGGGTCGGGCACCTGGGACTTCCATCCGGGCATCCACGGTTTCGAGGACGACCCGGTGACGTTCACAGCGACCATGGGCAGGACCCGCCAGCCCTGACAATCGCTTCGCAGGCTCGCGGGGACAGTACGACGAAGAGGGGCGCCGGCATGTGGTCGGCGCCCCTCTCGCGTGACTTTCGTCAGGGCCTCTCAAGGGCTACCCGACGTTCGGGGACGAGCCCCGCGGCGTCAGCTGCAGCCGCTGGTCGAGCCGCAGCCCTCGCAGATGTAGCAGGAACCGGCCCGCTGCATCTTCGTGCCGCAGGAGAAGCACAGCGGAGCGTCGGCCTGGATACCCAGCTGCATCTCCACCAGCTCGGCGCTGGTGTGCGCCTGCTGCGGAGCGGGCTTGGCCGCCTCGACCTCGGCCTTCGGCGTGGCGACGGCCTTCAGCTCCTGGGCGCGCGGCGCCGACTGGGCCAGGCCCTCCACGTCGACCTCGTCCTCGGACGGCTCGTACGAACCGGTCTCCAGGTGACGCTGACGCTCCTCGGCGGAGTGGATGCCGAGCGCGGAACGCGTCTCGAAGGGCAGGAAGTCGAGCGCCAGGCGACGGAAGATGTAGTCGACGATCGACTGCGCCATCCGCACGTCCGGGTCGTCCGTCATGCCGGCCGGCTCGAAGCGCATGTTGGTGAACTTCGAGACGTACGTCTCCAGCGGCACGCCGTACTGAAGGCCGACGGAGACCGCGATGGAGAAGGCGTCCATCATGCCCGCGAGGGTCGAGCCCTGCTTGGACATCTTCAGGAAGACCTCGCCGAGACCGTCGTCGGGGTAGGAGTTGGCGGTCATGTAGCCCTCGGCGCCACCGACCGTGAAGGACGTGGTGATGCCGGGGCGGCCCTTCGGGAGGCGCTTGCGGACCGGGCGGTACTCGACGACCTTCTCGACCGTCTCACGGATGGTGGCCTCGGCCTTCTCCGTGATCTCGGTCTTCTCCTTCTCCTTGGTCTTGGCGGAGAGGGGCTGGCCGACCTTGCAGTTGTCGCGGTAGATCGCGAGCGCCTTGACGCCGAGCTTCCAGGCCTCGAAGTAGATCTCCTCGACCTCCTCGACGGTCGCCGACTCCGGCATGTTGACCGTCTTGGAGAGCGCGCCGGAGATCCAGGGCTGGATCGCGGCCATCATGCGGACGTGGCCCATCGCGGAGATGGAGCGCTCGCCCATGGCGCAGTCGAAGACCTCGTAGTGCTCGTGCTTGAGGCCGGGGGCGTCGACGACATTGCCGTGGTCGGCGATGTGGGCGACGATCGCCTCGATCTGCTCCTCCTGGTAGCCCAGGCGGCGCAGGGCCTGCGGGACGGTGCCGTTGACGATCTGCATCGAGCCGCCGCCGACCAGCTTCTTGAACTTGACCAGGGCGAGGTCGGGCTCGAGGCCGGTGGTGTCGCAGGACATCGCGAGACCGATGGTGCCGGTCGGGGCGATGACGGACGCCTGGGAGTTACGGAAACCGTTCTTCTCACCGAGGCGCAGCACGTCCTGCCAGGCCTCCGTGGCGGCGGCCCAGATCGGCGTGTCCAGGTCGTCCATGCGGACGGCCACGCCGTTGGCGTCGGCGTGCTGCTTCATGACGCGCAGGTGCGGCTGGGCGTTGCGGGCGTAGCCGTCGTACGGGCCGACGACCGCGGCGAGTTCGGCGGAGCGGCGATACGACGTGCCGGTCATCAGGGAGGTGATGGCACCGGCGAGGGCACGTCCGCCGTCCGAGTCGTACGCGTGGCCGGTCGCCATCAGCAGGGCGCCGAGGTTGGCGTAGCCGATGCCGAGCTGGCGGAACGCGCGCGTGTTCTCGCCGATCTTCTGCGTCGGGAAGTCCGCGAAGCAGATGGAGATGTCCATCGCGGTGATGACGAGCTCGACGACCTTCGCGAAGCGCTCGACCTCGAAGGACTGGTTTCCCTTGCCGTCGTCCTTCAGGAACTTCATCAGGTTCAGCGAGGCCAGGTTGCAGGACGTGTTGTCCAGGTGCATGTACTCGCTGCAGGGGTTCGAGCCGTTGATACGGCCGGACTCCGGGCAGGTGTGCCAGTGGTTGATGGTGTCGTCGTACTGGATGCCCGGGTCGGCGCAGGCCCAGGCGGCCTCGGCCATCTTGCGGAACAGCGCCTTGGCGTCGACCTCTTCGATGACCTCGCCGGTCATCCGCGCGCGGAGGCCGAACTTGCCGCCCTCCTCGACCGCCTTCATGAACTCGTCGTTCACGCGCACCGAGTTGTTGGCGTTCTGGTACTGGACGGACGTGATGTCGTCGCCGCCCAGGTCCATGTCGAAGCCCGCGTCACGCAGGGCGCGGATCTTCTCCTCTTCCTTCACCTTGGTCTCGATGAAGTCCTCGATGTCGGGGTGGTCGACATCGAGGATGACCATCTTGGCGGCGCGGCGGGTGGCACCGCCCGACTTGATCGTTCCTGCGGAGGCGTCGGCGCCGCGCATGAAGGAGACGGGGCCGGAGGCGTTGCCGCCGGAGGACAGCAGCTCCTTGGAGGAGCGGATGCGGGAGAGGTTCAGGCCGGCGCCGGAGCCGCCCTTGAAGATCATGCCCTCTTCCTTGTACCAGTCGAGAATCGACTCCATGGAGTCGTCGACGGCCAGGATGAAGCAGGCGGAGACCTGCTGCGGCTGGGGCGTACCGACGTTGAACCAAACCGGGCTGTTGAAGCTGAAGATCTGGTGCAGGAGGGCGTAGGCCAGCTCGTGCTCGAAGATCTCGGCGTCGGCGGGCGAGGCGAAGTACTTGTAGTCCTCGCCGGCCTTCCGGTACGTCTTCACGATGCGGTCGATGAGCTGCTTCAGGCTCACCTCGCGCTGCGGAGTGCCGACGGCACCGCGGAAGTACTTGCTGGTGACGATGTTGACCGCGTTCACCGACCAGAAGTCGGGGAACTCGACGCCGCGCTGCTCGAAGTTGACCGAGCCGTCGCGCCAGTTGGTCATGACGACGTCACGGCGCTCCCAGGCCACCTCGTCGTACGGGTGCACGCCGGGGGTGGTGTGGATGCGCTCGATACGCAGTCCCTTGGCCGCCTTGGTGCCCTTGGCGCGGGAACTCCGTGCCGGACCGCTCGCCGTCTCTGTCATGCCGCCTCCCTGTACGGGCTAAAACGCCCTGAAGTGCCCCGATGTTCCCCGTGGCACGGTGTTCTGTCTGGTGTTGCGGGCACCCTCTGATTGCCGCCCGCAACAGGTCTTTGGTCGCCGCCGCTCGACCGGATCCGGAGTCCGAACCGGGTCCGGCCCGCCCTCAGTCGGCGGCGTTGGCGGGCACGGGGACCTGTGCAGCCCCACCGGACCCGCGGTCGTCTTCCTGGCCCCCCGCGACCACGCCTGCGCCTGCGCCGTCTTCGCGGTCGTCGTCGTCCGCAGCGGGGCGTCCCGTCGCCTCCCTGAGCTCCGCGATCGCGGCCTCGAAGTCCTCGAGCGAGTCGAACGCCCGGTAGACGGAGGCGAATCGCAGATAGGCGACGAGGTCGAGCTCCTGCAACGGGCCGAGTATGGCCAGCCCCACGTCGTGGGTGGTCAGCTCGGCGCTTCCGGTGGCCCGCACCGCCTCCTCGACCCGCTGGCCGAGCTGCGCGAGCGCGTCCTCGGTGACAGGTCGTCCCTGGCATGCCTTGCGCACACCGTTGATGACCTTGGTACGGCTGAATGGCTCAGTGACTCCGGACCGCTTGATCACCATCAGTGAGCACGTCTCCACGGTCGTGAAACGACGGGAGCAATCAGGACACTGGCGGCGCCTGCGGATCGACGTGCCGTCGTCGGTCGTACGACTGTCGACGACGCGGCTGTCGGGGTGCCTGCAGAAGGGGCAGTGCATACTTCCAACCCTCCTCACAGCAGACTCAATAGCCTCGCTGGGCCTCACGGGCCCCTCGAAGCAGCCCCAAGCATAGGCGATCTCCGAGCGTCCGAAGACCCGGGGGACCACAACTTCTGGGTCGCTGCCGCAATCCAACCACTACATGTGGGGATTGGCGCATACACCCACGCTGTACGCGCGTGTCGCGCCTGGAGGGACACGCACCGTACGGCCGCACCGGCGCGCCGCACACCTGAGCGCACAGCCGTATCGCCGCGACACATACGGAGATACGGTGAGCGCCACACGGAGGGGGCGTGGGACTCCCGCACAGATGGGGGTCGGTCACCGTCTGAACTGATGCCGGATGGCAGACTGGGGCGACAACCCACGAGGTCGCCACCCTGGCGGTGAAGAGTACAACAATGGGCCCTTTTGCCCGCCGGGCAGCGCGTCAGCCATACACCCAGACTCATGATCACGTCTGGGGATTCGCGATTTTTCACTCGAACGTGTGTTTGGCGCAACCTTTCGAAAGCAACTACCGTTGTGCAGCAGGGAGACCATCGAGAGGGGCCGACGTGACCACCACCGCAGACAGTGCCACCATCACCGCCCAGGACCGCTCCCAGGGCCGACTTCGAGCCGGTGCATGCGATGAACGAAGCCATGAATCCCGAGGGACACAAGCGGTCCCTCCCGGGCCGACCTCCGGGCATCCGGGCGGACAGCTCGGGGCTCACCGACCGACAGCGCCGTGTGATCGAGGTCATCAGGGATTCGGTGCAGCGGCGTGGGTACCCGCCGTCGATGCGGGAGATCGGCCAAGCGGTCGGCCTGTCCAGCACGTCCTCTGTCGCACACCAGCTGATGGCACTGGAGCGCAAGGGCTTCCTCCGCCGCGACCCGCACCGACCGCGCGCATACGAGGTGCGCGGCTCCGACCAGGCCGCCGTGCAGCCCACGGACACCACCGGCAAGCCCGCAGCGTCGTACGTCCCGCTCGTCGGCCGCATCGCCGCCGGTGGCCCGATCCTCGCGGAGGAGTCGGTCGAGGATGTCTTCCCCCTTCCCCGACAGCTGGTCGGCGACGGCGAGCTGTTCGTCCTTAAGGTCGTCGGTGACTCGATGATCGAGGCCGCGATCTGCGACGGCGACTGGGTCACGGTCCGGCGCCAGCCGGTCGCCGAGAACGGAGACATCGTGGCCGCGATGCTCGACGGCGAGGCCACGGTCAAGCGTTTCAAGCGCGAGGACGGCCACGTCTGGCTGCTCCCGCACAACTCCGCGTACGAGCCGATCCCCGGTGACGACGCGACCATCCTGGGCAAGGTGGTGGCAGTGCTGCGGCGCGTGTGACGGCTGCGGCGGGCGAAGCCGAAGGGCGTCGCCCCCTGACCGGGCCCCGGGACCCCTGCGCCGGTTCCGGGGCCCTGTGCTGTGCGTGGCCTGTGGGCTGCGTGTGGCCCTGAGCTTTGCGGCCCCGCTGACGCTGCGCGGGCCCCACGTAACCGAATTTCCGGATCGGGTGTGGGCCTGTCGCGGCGCCGCGACAGGCCCACACCCGATTACTGGGGCTGTTCCGCCTCCGCCTCCGCCTTCTGCGCTGCCGCATCGATCGCGGCCAGGGATTTCCGGACCTGATTACGGTCCGTTGTGTACCAGAAGTCAGGCAGTGACGCCTTCAGATAGCTTCCGTACCGGGCAGTGGCCAGCCTCTGGTCCAGTACGGCGACCACGCCGCGGTCCCCGGATGCCCGTACGAGGCGGCCGGCGCCCTGGGCCATGAGCAGCGCGGCGTGCGTGGCGGCGACCGCCATGAAGCCGTTGCCGCCGGCGTCCTCCACCGCCTTCTGGCGGGCGCTCATCAAGGGGTCGTCCGGGCGCGGGAAGGGGATCTTGTCCATGACGACCAGCTGACAGCTGGGGCCGGGTACGTCGACGCCCTGCCACAGGGACAGCGTGCCGAAGAGGCAGGTCTTCGGGTCGGCCGCGAAGTTCTTGATCAGCTCGCCAAGCGTTTCCTCGCCCTGAAGGAGAATCGGGAACTCGGGGATGCGGGAGCGAAGTTCCTCGGCGGCCAGTTGGGCGGCCCGCATCGAGGAGAACAGGCCGAGCGTGCGGCCGCCCGCCGCCTGGATCAGTTCGGTCAGCTCGTCGAGCATGTCCGCACGGTCGCCGTCACGCGCGGGGCGTGAGAGGTGCTTGGCGACATACAGGATGCCCTGCTTGCGGTATTCGAAGGGCGAGCCCACATCCACCCCCTTCCACTGCGGGAGGTCGTCCCCCTCCGTGCCCTCGGGGGCGAGGCCAAGGGATGCACCGACGCCGTTGAAGTCGCCGCCCAGCTTCAAGGTCGCGGAGGTCAGGACTACTGAACGGTCAGCGAAGAGCTTCTCCCTCAGGAGACCCGACACGGACATCGGGGCCACCCGCAGGGACGCTCCGAAGCGGTCGTGACGCTCGTACCAGACGACATCCCACTCGGAGCCATTGGTGATCCGCTCCGCCACGTCGTGCACGGTCTCGACCGAGGCCAGCGCCTGTTTGCGGACCGCGTCCTCGTCCTGCACGGACTTGTCGCGGGTGGCGCCGATCCCTGAGATGACGGTGCGGCAGGCGTCACGCAGCGCCATGAGCGCGTAGGCGAGGTCCTCGGGAATCTCCTCCAGGCGTCCCGGCAGGGCCAGCTCCATCAGCCGTTCGAAGCCCTCGGCGGCGGTCTGGAGCTGGTCGGCGGCCTTCTCGTTGACAAGTTTCGCGGCGCGGCGCACCGCGCGGTTGACCTGGCCGGGAGTGAGTTCACCGGTGGCGACACCGGTGACCCTGGAGACCAGTTCGTGCGCCTCGTCGACGATCAGGACCTCGTGCTGTGGGAGGACCGGAGCGCCTTCGATGGCATCGATCGCGAGCAGCGCGTGGTTGGTGACGACGACCTCAGAGAGCTTGGCGCGCTCACGGGCCATCTCGGCGAAGCATTCGGCGCCGTACGCGCACTTCGATGCGCCCAGGCATTCCCGGGACGACACCGACACCTGCGCCCAGGCCCGGTCGGACACGCCGGGAGTCAGGTTGTCGCGATCGCCCGTCTCCGTCTCGTCCGCCCAGTCACGCAGCCGCAGCAGGTCCTGCCCCAACTTGCTGGTGGGCGCGGCCGCCTCGAACTGGTCGAAGAGGCCCTCCTCCTCGTCCTGCGGGACACCCTCATGCAGGCGGTGCAGGCACAGGTAGTTCGACCTGCCCTTGAGCATCGCGAACTCGGGCCGACGGCGCAGCAGGGGGTGCATGGCCTCGACGGTGCGCGGCAGGTCCCGCTCCACGAGCTGGCGCTGCAGGGCCAGGGTGGCCGTCGCGACGACGACGCGCTCCCCGTGCGCGAGCGCGGGCACGAGGTAGCCCAGCGACTTTCCGGTGCCGGTGCCGGCCTGGACCAGCAGATGGGAGCCGCCGTCGATCGCCTCCGCGACGGATTCGGCCATGGTCACCTGGCCAGGGCGCTCCGTACCGCCGACGGCAGTGACGGCAGCATGCAGGAGTTCGGGGAGTGAGGGCTTTGTCATAGCGCGACCACCCTACGGCCCGGCACTGACAAACGGGCGCTCGCGGTGGGGACGAGGGGCGGGATCAAGACCGGGGGTTCCTCAGGTGGGAATCGGATCGGTTCGGGTGTGTGCGGGATGGGTTCGGGTGTGTGAGAGATCGGTTCGATTGGAGGTCGGGGCGGTTCGCGTGGGGTCGAGGTTGGTGCATGGGAGAGATCGACTCGGCCTGAATCGAGTTCCTCGGGAGTGGGAACCGGATCGGCTCGAGAGGCATTACCGAATGTGATGACGTTGCGACACGGCGTCACAGCAGATGGCGCAGGCTCCGGTCTCTCACCATGAGGGCGGCCCTCTTGGCGGGCAGGTCGATCTCGGCGGAGAAGCGGAAACCGGCGCTCAGGAAAGCGGCGACGGAAGGGGTGTTGCGAATGTCGGGTTCGGCAACGATGCGAGCGCAGACGGGCCGCTTGTCGAGCACGAGGTCGGCGACGGCTCGGAGCAGGGTCCCTCCGAGTCCTCGGCCGCGATCGCCGACGGCACCCATGAGGAGATGGACTCCGGTGTCATGGGGCCGAGCCGCGTAGTACCTGGCCAGCGGGTCGAGGTCGGCTCGGTAGATCTCCCAGTAGCTCATCGGCGTGCCGTCCAGCATGCCCAGACAGGGCACGCTGCGTCCGTCCCCGGAAAGCTGGGACCGCAGATGCTCTTCAATCGCGTTCTGGGGTCCGGCGAGCCCCCAGAACGCTGCGACAGCGGGGTCGTTCATCCACCGGCTGATGATCGGAAGGTCTCGTTCGATCCGCACCGAGACTAGGTGAAGGGCTCCTGCAGGTGTACTGACGGGCCCCCAGTCGGCAACACGGTCGAGTAGATCGTCGCCGCCCAGGAGGAGTGAGGGAGGTACTGCCGTCCTTGCGGTGCCCGGGCTCCGTTCCCCATCGGCTGCGGTGCCGTCCGCGACGAGCCCGATGAGCTCATCGGGGAGGTGCAGGTCAAGCGTGTCCTCACTGTCTGCGTCCGAGCCGGCCGCCGGGTCGATACGGCAATCGCGCGCACTCGGGCTCGCGGCGGTGCCGATATCGGTGACGGGGGCGGTACCGGCGTGGGCACTCGCGTCGGTGGGAGGCACGGCGACGCTCCTCTCAAGAGGCGGGGTGGGTCATGTTCCTCAGGGATGAAGGGAGTTGGCGAAGCCGGAGACGACGGTCGGCGGCGCCGGAGGCGATCGGTGGTGGTCGACCGGCGTGAGGGGCGCAGCGCGGCGTGACAAGGGGCGGACCGTGACGGTCAGGAATGCAGGGGGTTGGCGATGGTGACGTACACGGACTGGGTGTCGACCGGGCCGACGAGTTCGTCGAGGCCGTGCAGCCGGGTCAGCAGATTGGCCTTGCAGCGCAGGACAGGCGAGTCGAGCAGGTGGGCAGGCAGTGATGTGCGCAGCCGGGCTGCGCCGGAGGCCACCTCGCCGAGAAAGCGGCGGAAGGCGGCGAGCAGCAGCTGTTCGTCCGCGAGACGCTGCGAGCCGAACGCTCCGATGAGACCGAGCACGTTGTTGATCGCGAGGTAGTAGGCAAAGCGTTCGTCGGCGACCTCGTCCGAGACGAAGGTGTCGCTGTGCTCGCCGATGCCGGGCAGCCGGGCGTCGAGTGCCGCGCGCCGGGACTCACGGAAGTAGTAGCCCTGGTTGTCGCGGTAACGGCCGCCCGAAGGCCAGCCGTCGCCGCACAGCAGGAGCAACGTGTTCTGCTGGTGTGCTTCCAGAGCGATTCCCGCCTCGGCATCGAGCCACAGCACGGGGCGGACAACCTGTTCGAGGTAGCGCAGGAACCACTCGGCGGCAACGGCGCTGAGAGGGCGGCCCGTTCGGTCGGCGAGACGCGTGACGAGCTCGGCCAGGCGGGACCGGGGAGGCGTGGTGCCCCACGGGTGATGGCCGGCGGCGGTGCCGGTTTGGGCGTGCGGTCGGGGCGAGACGAGTCCGGCTACGCAGGACACGTCGTCGGAGGGCCTGAACGGGTTGTGCCGGATCATCACGTCGACGCCGGCGACAGGGACGCCGTCCGGCCCGTCGACGGCGAGCCACGCCGGATCGCGAACGATGTCGAATCCCGGGTGCGCGGCCTGCCACTGCGTCGTGAGGCCGCTGCGCAGGAGTCGGTGGATCTCGACGCCCCGGTGCAGCTCCTTCCGGAGGTTCTCACGACGGGAGTTGGTGATGCGCAGACCCAGCGAGAGTTTGAGCATGGCGGCGGCGTCAGATCTGTGGAGGGTCCGTACGGAGGAGGTGGGGTACCAAGGGGCGCCGTGGGCGCCGAGGTCCCGGAGAAGTCCGGCATCGAGCAGGGACTCGATCTCGGGTCGGTGCTGGATCTCTCGCAGCTGCCAAGGGTGCATGGGCAGGGCCGTGTATCCGTCCGGCAACGGCAACTCGGGCCCGGCGAGGCGGATCATGAGCTGGGCCGCGGGGACGATACGGCCGCGCTCGGTCCATGCCGAGTCAGTGGCAAGCAGCGAGGGGGCGACCGCCATCCAGTGCAACGGGAAGGAGCCGCGCAACTCGGGCGAATACAGCTGCGCTTCGGACTCGGAGAGACCCTCGCGGCTCTTCGGCGTCGGGTGGAGGGGGTGCCCGAGCGTGAGCGCCTGCTCGGCCGCGAGGAAGACGTCGGAGCCGTCGGAGCCGTCAGCCGGGGCAGCACGGCGCTCGCTGATGAAGGTGGCGGTTCGTCGGACGGAGTCGGCGACGCGGGCAACGAGGTCAGTGGCCGCGGAGATGCCGGACACGGTCAGGGCGGCGGGCCTCGGAGCCGCGGAGGACGGGGAAACGGCAGCGGGCGCGCAGACGGAGGGTCCAGGGACGTAGGAGGAAGCCGTGTCAGAGAGGAAGGGGAGGGCAGCGGAGTCAGCGACCGTGTAGGACGCGGGGGCAGATCGGGCGGGGGAAGGGTTGGAGCAGGAAGGTCCAGAGGCAGAGGAGGCAGCGGCTACGGAGTCTGAGGCAGCGGGCACGGAATCTGGGGACGACCCGGGGCGAGGAGCAGTCGCGGTTCGGGAACGCCGCGTCGCGTCAGTCGAGGCAGCCGACGTATCAGACGCGGGCGAAGGGCGGACGCTCGCGGAAATCGGGCGAGCCGCTACGGACCGAGGGCTGGTCGAGGGCCCGCTGCTCGCAGCCGACGGGTCGGCGGCCGAAGCCATGGCGACAGGGTTGCTTCCCCCCAGCGCCTCCCTGGTGAGCAGGGCAGCCAGGGTGACCGCGTCAATCGGCGGGGACTGCGCCGGGGCGTCGGCCAGATGTGGGAGGCCGAAGCGGTGCCATCCCGTCGGGGACCAGTAGTGGACCGGGATCAGCAGGGCCGTGCCTGTGGCGGGCAAGGGGATGCGGAGGGTCCCGTAGTCGGGGGTCGGGACGTTGGTCTCACGCACCCAGCAGCGGAGCAAGTTCTCCACGGCGGCGGCCTGGGCTGCGGTATGAGGGTCGGGGTGCTCCAGGAGGTCGGAGGCGGCACCGGGCAGCCGCTCGAGGTCCGGGGCGTGCTGCGACGTGTCCCCTCCCTGAGGTGCGCCCCCTCCTTGAAGTGCACCCTGCATGCCTCCCCCCTCCGGGGAAGTGCCTGCCTGGGCGGGAACAAGCCCTCGCCCGCGAGGAGCCAAGGCGGTCGAAGACGCAAGCAGCTCCGGCTGAAACAGGTGTGGGCCGGCGTGGCGTCGCGCGCGAGCGTCGGGGCGGCCGTCGGGTGCGGGGGTCGTGGTCAAGGCTGGTCCTCTTGAACTGGTTCTGACGCATGCGGCGACGGCCGCCGTACTGCGGTGAGGGCAATCTCGGTCGGAGGCGAGGTTCCCGATGGCAAGTGATGTGTCGTTCGAAGGTGAGCCGTTGCTCGGGAGCGGGTCGGTCGACGGACGCCGACGCGAGGGCGCCGGTAGGAGTGCGTTACGGCGCGCCCCATCGACCGCCGCGCTAACCCGCCCGGTCGGCACGGTCGCCGCGCCGCCGGGGGCCCGGGGACCGCTGGCGCATCCGGTCCGCACCGAACGCGTCGTCATGGGGGTGGCTGCGCGAGACCGCGGCCACCGCGTCGGCCAGTCGGTCCAGCACTGCGGCCGCCTGCTCGTCGCTGATGGTCAGGGGCGGAAGCAGGCGTACGACGCTGGCATGCCGGCCGCCGAGTTCGACGATCAGGCCACGTCGCAGGCATTCGCGCTGGATGGCGGCCGCGAGTTCGGGAGCGGCGGGGCGAGGGTGGCGATCCGAGTTCTGCACTGCCGCCACAGCGGCTCCTCCACCAGTGGGGTTGGCGTCCGCCGAGGAGCCACCCCGGCTCCGGGCAGGGTCGAGACCCACCAGAACGCCCGCCCCGCCTCCGGGCCGGCCGATGTCGGCCGAAGCATCCGACTCGGCCTCATCAGCAGCACCCCTGTTTCCTTCCAGAGCGGTCAGAAGGCTCGGTTCGCCTTCGGCCCCCTCCATCGCCGCCCATGGCACCGACCGCCCCTCGCCGTACTCGGCATCGGCCTCGGGCTCAACCACCTCGACCCCGATCATCAAGCCCCTCCCCCGCACATCCCCGATGCACGCGAACTCCCCTGCCAGTTGCCGAAGTTGGTTCAGCATCCGCGAGCCCAGTTCGGCCGCGCGCTCGGCGAGACGGTTCTCGCGGACGTAGGCGAGCGTCGCCGTGCCGGCGGCCATGGCGAGCTGGTTGCCGCGGAAAGTGCCGGCGTGCGCGCCGGGTTGCCAGGCGTCGAGGTCGTCGCGATAGACGATGACCGCCAGCGGCAGGCTGCCCCCGATGGCCTTGGAGAGGACCATCACGTCGGGGGTGACGCCGCTGTGCTCCACCGCCCAGAAGGAGCCGGTGCGCCCGACCCCCGTCTGGACCTCGTCGGCGATCAGTGGGATCGCGCGGTCGGCCGTGATCTGCCGCATGCGCCGCATCCACTCCTCCGGCGCGGGGATCACTCCGCCCTCGCCCTGGACGGGTTCGAGGATCATCCCGGCGGGGCGCGGCACGCCCGACTTGGGGTCGTCGAGGACGGACTCGGTCCAGCGGGCGGCGAGTTCGGCGCCGCGGTCGCCGCCGATGCCGAAGGGGCAGCGGTAGTCCTGCGGGTAGGGCAGGCGGGCGACCCGTACGTCGAAGGCGCCCCCGGATGCTTCGAGCGCTCCGGCTGTCATGCCGTGGTAGGCGCCGCTGAAAGCGAGGATTCCGGTACGTCCGGTCGCGGCCCGGACGAGTTTGAAGGCGGCCTCCACCGCGTCGGTACCGGCCGGTCCGCAGAACTGCACACGCGCGCGGTCGGCGAGACCGGGCGGCAGGGTGTGGAAGAGCTCGGTGATGAAGGCGTCCTTGACGGGGGTCGCCAGGTCGAGGACGTGCAGTGGCGCGCCCGAGTCGAGAACCTCGCGGATGGCCTCCAGGACCACGGGGTGGTTGTGTCCGAGCGCCAGCGTCCCGGCGCCGGAGAGGCAGTCCAGGTAGCGGCGGCCGTCCGCGCCCTCGATGGTGAGCCCGCGTGCCCGTACGGGCACGATCGGCAGGGCACGCGCGTAGGTGCGCGCCGCCGACTCGCGCGCCGACTGCCGCCGCAGGATCCCCTCGTGCACGGCACGCGCCCCCGTCGACTCGGATGTCCCCCCGCGCAAAGATTCGGTCACTGCCATGGCTCCCTGCCCTCCCGCTGTCCAGGGGCGAGGAGGTCTCTCGCATCCTCGCCCCACCCGACATACGAAGCCCCGCGAGCGTCGACTCGAAGCTCCGGGGAACTGGGCACGGGGGACGGCCCACGGGCAGCTGGCCCCCCACCGCTACCAACCTCGGACCGTTCACGGGGTTACGGGTTGCTTCAAGATCCTTGCGGTGACGGAACATGCCGGTGGCCCTCCGTCGTGGTGGAAGCAGACACTTCGTCGTGTCCACCGGGTTCCTCACAGGCGCGTCTCCGCGGAACTGGGTGCGTCTTGGCTGGTACCGATTCGATGCCGGCTCCGGCACGGTGTCGGCGCGGAGTTACTTCTGGAACCAGCGGGACCCGGCCAGGAGGGTCTCCTCGGGCACCACTCCGGGTACGGACTGCGCTCCCGGTGAGAAGGCGAGCCCTCCAGGGGTGCGCCGGTGCCCGGTCATGACCGTCGCGGGCTTCGGCGGCAGCGCCCCCGAGCAGCGAGCGGGCGTCTACCGGCCGGCCACCGAGGAGATCGACGGTGAGCGGGCCCGGACCGTGTGGATCAAGTGAGGCACGGACACGCCGTGGACGGAGAAGTGGAGGGTGTGGTCGGGATCGGGAATCGCCCGCCTGGGGTTTCTGTACTCGACGAAGGCGACGTCGGGGTACGGCTACGGAAGCAACGCCCCGCTCAGCGAGCGCCGGGCGATGAAGACGGTGCGGAACCATGAGCGCCCGATCCGGCTCGAGTCGGACGCCTGGGAACACGGCAAGCCCCAGCCGAGGAAAGAGCGCCCGTTCCGGCCGCGGCTGTTCACTGTGTGCGGCGGCAGTGCCACGTACTGCATGACGTACCTGCAGCCGCCGAGAAAGGGCGCCTGCGGGCGGGGGTGCGGGCAGGCCTCGGGGGACACGTCCATCCAGTACTACCTGACGCGGGTCGGCGCCCACGATCGCCGCGACACCTACTGGCACTGGTGCACATGCCTGGCTCCCAGCGAGCCCTCCGCCTGCTATCGGGGCAACTCGCATGTGAAGCCGATGCTGTACGTCCTCGACGACTCCGGGGCCTTCCGGGGATGGGTCGGAGTGGAGGCGTCCTTCTCGCCGGCCGGTAAACGGGATGACGACATGCTGGGCGTCTTCCGGATGACGGACTGGCCGGACCCCGCTCCCTGAGGGAGACGGGTGGCGGCTCCTGGGACACGGCGAGGGTGCGCGGTCACCCGCCATCGCCGGGGCTTGAGGATTGACCGCGTGGCCCCGGTACCGGAGGGTGCCCGGGGCCACGCTCGTCCGGGGCAGGCGGAGCAAGGCGTTCCTGCAGCCGCAGATGCCGGAACTGGTAGACGGCTCCCACCTGCCGGAGCACTCCCCGGACGTGCGCGTCTCGGAGGAACGCCATGAGCCGCCAAGGCAGTTCCCCGGTCACGGTGAACCACACCCGAACGGTCACGAACCTTCCCCCAGGCGCTGAGCGCCAGGGCGGTCGGGCCGGTCATCAGCCACAACTGCCCGGCGATTCCGACGACGTTGTTGGCATGGGGCATGGGGAGCGCGACGGTCAGCAGGAGCACGGAGGTCACCGCGGTGAGCAGTGCGCTCCGTACGAGTGCTGCCGATCGGTCCTGGGCCAGGCTGCGCTCCGGAGTCAGCACCAGGGGGCGTTCACCCGGGTCGTCCGGTGTGCGCAGGATCAGGCCCGCGATCACCGCGACCGTGCCGATGAAGCCGCCGCCGACGGCTCCCGGCACCACAGCCCGCCACAGTGGCAGGTCCGGCGCCGTGAACAGCCCGTCGGCTCGAGCGCCGAACCAGAACAGGACAGCACCCGCCGCAGCTCCGGTCGCGCTACCGCTCAACAGGGCAGACCCCGGGGCAAGCGCCCGCCCGCTCCGCGTAGCCAAGCGCGGCAGGAGCCCCGGCGGCTGGGTCCGGCGCAGTCCGTAGAAGCCGAAGAGCAGCGCCGTGGTGAGCCCGAAAGCCACCTGATAGCCCTCTTGAATCGCGGTTCCCCGCCAGACCACTTCACGGCCGGCGGGGCTGACCCAGTGCCAGCACGACCGCCACCCGTCACCGCCCATCCAGGTGGTGAAGCACGCCACGCCCAGCGCGGCCAGCACGGTGATCGTCCGTCGGCGTCGTACGAACCGCTTCCGGTCCCGTTCGTCGCCGCCGGGGCGAAGCTCCGTGAGCAGGACCGCCCCCAGGCTGAACGCCACGATCCAGGGAATCTTGACGGCCGGGAACACCGACGGGCCGCCCGTGTCCCACAACCGGTCATAGTCCCCCTGCGGGACGAACACCTCCAGCAGGACCAGGACGGGCATGCACGCCCCGCCTCGGTCCCGCACCCGTCCATGTGACCTTCCCCTCTCCCAACGCGGGCCGGGTGCACCCCGGCTCGGAGGAAAGGGTGCAGAGGGTGCACGTACGGCGCGTGGTCGGCGCGCGACGGTTGCGCGTCGGAGAGAGCCGCGGGGTCAGCGGTCGTCGTGCCGGGCGATCGCGCGCAGGAAGGCGATGGTCTCCCTCTCGCGGTTGGTGGACTCCTCGGCAGAGGTCCCGTACCTGCGGTTGGCGGACAGCTTCACGATGGTGGTGCGGGCCGCCGGATCGACGTGGACGAACTGGTTGTACACGCCGATCGCGGTGAACTCGCCGCGGTCCCCGTCAGGGATCCACCACTGGTAGCCGTAGCCCAGGCCGGGGTGCTGCCCGCCGATCACGGGCCGACCGGGCTTCAGGTGCGGCGCGGTCACGGTGACGGAGTCGCGCACCCACTCGGCCGGGACGATCTGCCGGCCCTGCCACCTGCCGCCGCCCCGGTACAGCTCGCCGATCCTGGCGTAGTCGCGGGCGGTCAGATTGAGCCCGCCGAAGGCGAACTCCGTCCCGGCGGGGTCGAGCAGCCAGTATCCCGCCGACGTCATGCCCAGCGGCTCACAGAGCTTCTCCCGCATGTACTCGGCGACCGGGCGGCCGGTGGCCCGGGCCACCAGGGCACCCAGCGCCTGGGTCTCGCCGGAGTTGTAACGGCAGACCGTGCTGGGCTCGCTCTCGCGGACCATGCGGGCGACGAAGTCGTCGAGAGTGCCGCCGACGCCCATCGTGGCGGCGCTGAGCCGGAAGACGTCAGAGGTCACGTCGCTGTAGTCCTCGTTCCAGCGGGCGCCGGACGACATCTGGAGGACGTCCCTGATGGATACGCCGTCGTACGCCGAGCCGGGCCGCACCGGTACGTAGGAGCTGATCGGCTCGTCGACTCCGGCGATGTGTCCCTCCGCCACCGCGATACCGACGAGCGCGGAGACGAAGCTCTTGGCCACCGACATGGACAGCCACTGCACGTCCGGGCCGCCGGTCAGGTAGTAGCTCTCGTGCCGGACGACTCCGTCGACGAGCACGAGCAGGGCCGCCGTGTCCGTGTCGGCCAGGAACCCCTTGCCCGACCGCGGGGTGCCGTCGAAGACGTACGTCTCCGGCAGGTCGATCGCCTCCCCCTCCGGCCAGACATACGGCTGCGCGGCCGGGGCCATCTCGCGGGCGCTGAGGAGGTCCTTCATCCGGCAGAAGTGGTCGTGCTGCGGCGCGCCGGTGAAGAGGCCGAGGTCAGCCATGGTCAGTTGCTGCTGGTCAGTCACGGTCGTCCTTCGGTCGAAACGGGCGATCCTGCCTCGGGGCACTGAAAAAGTAGCAGTACCAGCCGGTTAGGATAACCGAGTGGTACGCTTAATTTTCCGTCCCGCAGAGCAAGAGGCAGAGCAGGAGAAGGTCCGATGAGTTCTCCCCGCGTCGACGGACGCAGCTTGCGCTTCCAGCACCGGCGCCCGGAGCTGCTGGCCGCGGCGACCGAGTATGTCCTCGAGCACGGCGTCACCGACCTGTCCTTGCGGCCGGTGGCCCAGGCGCTCGGGGTCACCCATGCGACGCTGCTGCGGCACTTCTCCTCGAAGGACGGGCTGATCATGGCCGTCCTGGAGAACATCCGGACGGACCTGGCCGCGCAGTGGGCCTCGGACACGGAACTCAGCGGAGCGCGCTCGACGGCCGAACTCGTCAAAGCCGGGTGGAAGCGGCTGTGCGAGCCGAAGCAGCAGCGCCAGTTCCTGCTGCTTTTCGAACTCGTCGGCCACTACGGCTGGAAGCCCGACCGGGACCGGGATCTCGTGGAGTCGGTCGTCGAGGACTGGATCGCCGTCCTGGCCGACCGCCTCGGTCGGGACGGCTGGTCTCCGGAGGACAGCACCGCCCTGGCCACGCTCCTGCTCGCCCAGGTACGGGGCCTCCAGCTCGACCTCCTCGTCTCCGGGGACCGGGAGCGGGCAGACCGCGCGCTCGACTTCGCCGTACGTCTTCTCGACCGGCCCACCGCGTGACTCGCTGCTGCTGACCCGGCCGAGTCGGAGCATGTCGGTCATGGCCGAGCCGCCCGTGAACGCGGTCTGGCCGCCGTCCATGGTCAGGCAGCTGCCGGTTGCGTCCTTGGAGGCGCCGCTCGCCACGCGGCGGGAGCCCGGCCCGTCGAGTCGGCGGCGGGCCGCGTCGATGCCGGCACGCGCCGCAGCGCGCCGAGTGTGATCACGCCGGCGTTGCCGGCGAAGCCGCGGAAACGGTCGGCGACCACGTGCACGACGTCGCCGGCGGCACTCTCGCCCGCCGCTGGCGTCACGCGCACCTGACGCGACGGCGGCCCGCCGCCGCGCCGACCGGCGTCATTACATCTGAAGGGAAACCGAGCATCACGATCGTGCCTTGCCGGAACCCTCTTGACGGCGCACCAGTTCATCAGCGTGACTGCCCCTGGCGCACGCACGCGCACACGCGAGGACGGGGTTCGGACGCACCGAGGCCCTACGGCCCATGAACCGGAGGCTGGTTTGAGACTGCTGCTCGTCGAGGACGACAGCCACCAGGTCGCCACTCTGTCCGCGGTCCTTGTACGGCACGGTTTCACGGTCACGAACGCCCGAAGTGGCGGAGCGGCCCTGGATGCGCTCGCCTCGAAGGGCGCCGGCTTCGACCTCGTCCTCCTCGACCTGGGGTTGCCCGACATGGACGGCTACGAGGTCTGTGGCGAGATCCGCAAGCGCACCGACACCCCGATCATCATGGTCACCGCGCGCGGAGACGTACGTTCCCTCATCCACGGCCTCAACCTCGGCGCCGCCGACTACGTGGTGAAGCCGTACGACACAGGAGAGCTACTCGCACGCATCCACGCCGTCAGCCGACGCACCGTCGCCAAGGACGTCGCGGAACGGGTCAGAACCGTGCTGTATCTCGGCCCCGTGATCATCGATCTGCCGACGCGTCAGGTCAGCTTGGACCACTCGTTCATCCATCTGACTCCCAAGGAATTCGACCTCCTCGCCCTGCTCGCGCGGCGCCCCGGTGTGGTCGTCACCCGAGAACAGATCATGGGCGAAGTGTGGCGCACCGGCGGGGAGGGGGGCGGAAACACCCTGGGAACGCACATCGCGTCCCTGCGCGCCAAGCTTCGCATGCCTGCGCTCATCGAGACGGTGCACGGGGTCGGCTACCGAGTCGTCACTCCTGCAGAGTAGTTCGTTGCTCCTCGACCCGGGGACCGCAGCAGAGTTCGACCAGTTGGGCCGGCTTGTCGTCGGGGCTTGGCTGGACGGCTCTCCCAGCCGGCGAGCCTTTCCCAGTGCGCTACCCGGCGTTCGAATCCCACCGACTCGGTCAGTCCACCGGATGACCGGGCGAGATGGTGCGGGCGTCGTCAAGGCGCAGCAGCGGCCCGTCGTACGCCTCGCGCTCGCCCCACTCGACCGGGTCGAGGACGAAGCCGATGTGGTCACCGCCGCCGACGCGCGTGACGATCCGGCCGACGAACCACGCCGGCGCGTCCTGAAGAATGACGGCCCCGCCGTACCCCTCCCGCCAGCGGACGTGCCGGAGCTTGTCCTCCCGGTCGCCCGTGCGCCCGCCGAACAGCTCCGCCAGGGCACGCTGATCGCGAGCCAGCAGGTGCACGGCCAGGACCTGCGCGGACCGTGCCACCCGAAAGGTGTGGTTGACCTCCGAGAGCCACACCACGAACCGCACCGGCCGGATGGAGCACTGCGAGGCGAATCCGACCAGACAGCCGGCCCGTTCGCCGCCCGCCGCAGCCGTGACCACACACATGTCGGGGTTCAGCCGTCCGACGAACTCGTCCATGCCCACCATGCCCAAGCCGCTCCCGTCACCCGTGACTCCACCTCTCGGCATCACCTCACCACGGAGCGCGCGCCCATGCCATCCAGCAGCCCGGCCAGGCCCTGGCGGGAAGGCGGACCCGGAGGCAGGCACCTCCCCGGATGAATTGCCAGATCAGACAGCCCGTAGCGAAACCGTTGCCGACCCGCCAGCACTCCCCCACAGCGACCGCATAGTGTGTGATGCCGTCCCAACGCGCCGTGACATCACGCCCGACCAGCAAGAGTTCGCCGGCGTTCGCAAGCGTCAGCAAGCGATCGACAAGCGATCAGCGGGAGTTCACGGCCGCCGCACCAAGTACCGTCACCTCAGGGGGAGTCAGCTCATGCGATCGATACGGCCGTCGTTCACCGCTCGCCGAGGAGGGAGCGCGCGCCGGCCCCGGCCGACTGCCCGCCGCACCTCCCCGCTGCCCGTGGTCGCGCTCGCCGCGGCGCTGGCCCTCACCGTCACGGCCTGTGAGTCGGGCGACGCCGAGGCGGGCGGGGAGGCCACCGCGTCCGCGGCGGCCGGAGGTGAAGGCAAGATCACGATCCCGGACGACATCAAGGACAAGCTCAAAGAGCACGGGATCGACATCGACAAGTGGAAGGGCGGCGCCTGGAAGAACTGGGACAGGGACGACTGGCTCCGCGAGGCCAAGGACTACATCAACCCGATCATCGAGGGCCTGTGGGACCCGGACCGCATGCGGGAGGCCGAGGACCCGGACCGGGGTGTCGACGACAGCGACCTCTCCGGTGACCAGGGGGTGACCGACCCGACGCCGGAGCCGGTGGACGCGCGGGCCGTGCCGCCTGCGTACCACGTCAACGCCCCCGAGGCGGGCAAGGTGTTCTTCGACTCCCCCGAAGGCACGATGGTCTGCTCGGCGACGGTCGTGCAGGACCCGGCCAACCCCGGCAAGTCCAACATGGTGTGGACCGCGGGCCACTGTGTGCACGCGGGCAAGAGCGGCGGCTGGTACCGCAACATCGCCTTCGTGCCGTCGTACAACAACGCGGGCAAGGCGACGGCGGAGCTGGAGAGCGCGACCAAGGAGGAGGTCGCTCCGTACGGCGTGTGGTGGGCCGACTGGGCGCAGACCTCGGACCAGTGGATCGCGCAGGGCGGCCCGACCGGCGGGGACGGCGCCCCGTACGACTTCGCCGTGCTCCATGTGAAGCCGGAGGAGGGCGGCAGCGGCAAGTCCCTGGAGGAGACGGTCGGTTCGGCCCTCCCGGTGGACTTCAACGCCCCCGCGGTCCCGCAAATGGACAGCCTCAAGGCGATCGGTTACCCGGCCGCCGCGCCGTTCGACGGCCAGAAGCTGTTCCAGTGCCAGGACAAGCCTGGTCGGCTGTCGCTCAACAAGTCGACCCCGACGATGTACCGCATCGGCTGCACCATGACCGGCGGTTCGTCCGGTGGCGGCTGGGTCGCGACGGGCTCGGACGGCAAGCCCGCGCTGGTCTCCAACACTTCGATCGGCCCGGTGGATTCGGGCTGGCTTGCGGGTCCGCGGCTGGGTGAGGGAGCCAAGGGCGTATACGACGACGTGAGCGAGAAGTTCGCCGGTCAGTGACGTTCACCGGACGCCGGTCGGTGACGTTCACCGGACGCCGGTCGGTGACGTTCACCGGACGCCGGTCGGTGGCTGCGGCGTAGGCACCGGCTGAGGTGGGGCAGTGGGGCGGTGGGGAGAAACCTTCACCGCCCCACCGCCGTTCGACCTCAACTCCCCGGGCATAGTGGGGTGTCGAGTCCGAGGGGCTCGCGCCCATGAGCGCACCACCCCTCCGCGACACGCGCCCGCCATCAAGGCGCCACAGCAGCAACACGCTTCAACGGGGGTCATCGCACCATGCGTTCCACACCTACGCCCGCAGTGCCACGCCGCGGGCGGCGCTCCGTCCTCGCCGCCACCGGGCTCGTCGCCGCGCTGGCGCTGACCGCGACCGCCTGTGGCGGCTCGACCGCGGACTCGGCGAGCGACCAGGCCGAGGCCGCCGCCTCGCAGGCCGCCGACGCCGCCGCCGGTGACGGCAAGATCCAGCTCCCGGCCGAGCTCGCGGACAAGCTCAAGGAACACGGGATCGACCTCGACCAATGGAAGGACGGGGCCTGGAAGAACTGGGACAAGGACCAGTGGCTCAGCGAGGCCAAGGACTTCGTCAACCCGGTGATCGAGGGCCTCTGGAAGCCTGACCGGATGCAGTCCGCGAAGGAGGCCAACAAGACGGTCACCACGCAGGACGCCTCGGCCGACCAGGGCGTGAGCGAGCCCGAGCCGGCGCCCGTGCGGGCCACGGCCGAGAAGACGCCGTACCACGAGAACGCGGCACCCGTCGGCAAGGTCTTCTTCGACACCCCGGACGGCCCGGCCGTCTGCTCCGGCACGGTCGTCAAGGACGTCAACCACCCCGGCAAGTCCAACCTCGTCTGGACGGCCGGCCACTGTGTGCACGCCGGCAAGAGCGGCGGCTGGTACCGCAACCTCGTCTTCGTCCCGGCCTACAACGACCTCGGCAAGTCCGAGGCACAGCTGGGCAACGCGACGGCCACCGAGATCGCTCCCTACGGCAACTGGTGGGCCGACTGGGCCTCGACGTCGAACGAGTGGATCCAGGGCGGCTCGGACACAGGCGGCGCGGGTGCCGCGTACGACTACGCCGTGCTGCATGTGTCGCCGGAGGCCGGCGCGAAGTCCCTGGAGGAGACCACCGGCGCCCTTGACGTCGACTTCTCCGCTCCGCCCGCGAGCGAGGTCGCCACGATGGGCGCCTGGGGCTACCCGGCGGCACCGCCGTACAACGGCCTGCAGATGTTCAAGTGCCTCGACCGTCCGGGTCGCTTGTCGCTGAGCCCGGCTCTGCCGACGATGTACCGCATCGGCTGCACCATGACGGGCGGTTCGTCGGGCGGCGGCTGGTTCCGCGTGGTGAACGGCGAGACCACGCTCGTGTCGAACACGTCGATCGGCCCGCAGGACAACACCTGGCTCGCGGGCCCGCAGCTGGGCGCGGGCGCCGAGTCGGTGTACCAGCACATGAGCAAGACATACGGCGGCCGGTGACACACGCCCACCGACACGTACGGAAGGCCCGCCCACCCTGCGAGAGGGGGACGGGCCTTCGGCGTTTCCACGGCGACTCGGGCCGCCTTTCCGTCACGAACGACGGCTCAGGCGGCCGGCCTACGGCAGCTCAGGCGGTCGCCGCCGGAACGTACGGCGCGAGATCCGCCGCCAGCTCCTCGTGCACCAGCGCCTTGAGCAACGTGCCCTCCGGGGTGTGCTCCTCGGAGATCACCTCGCCCTCGGTGTGGGCGCGGGCGACCAGCTTGCCGTGGGTGTACGGCACGAGCGCCTCGATCTCGACGGACGGGCGGGGCAGCTCGTCGTCGATCAGCGCGAGCAGTTCGTCGATGCCCTTGCCGGTGCGGGCCGACACGGCGATGGAACGCTTCTCGATCCGCATGAGCCGCTGCAGCGTCAGCGGGTCGGCCGCGTCCGCCTTGTTGATCACGACGATCTCCGGTACGTCGGTCGCGCCGACGTCCCTGATCACCTCGCGCACGGCGGCCAGCTGCTCCTCCGGGTTCGGGTGCGAGCCGTCCACCACGTGCAGGATCAGGTCGGACTCGCCGACCTCCTCCATGGTGGAGCGGAACGCCTCGACCAAGTGGTGCGGCAGGTGCCGTACGAAGCCGACCGTGTCGGCCAGCGTGTACAGCCGTCCGCCCGGGGTCTCGGCCCGGCGCACGGTCGGGTCGAGGGTCGCGAACAGGGCGTTCTCGACCAGCACGCCCGCGCCCGTGAGGCGGTTGAGCAGGGAGGACTTGCCGGCGTTGGTGTAGCCCGCGATGGCGACCGACGGCACCTTGTGGCGCTTGCGCTCCTGGCGCTTGATCTCGCGGCCGGTCTTCATCTCCGCGATCTCCCGGCGCATCTTCGCCATCTTCTCGCGGATCCGTCGCCGGTCCGTCTCGATCTTGGTCTCACCGGGACCACGGGTGGCGAGGCCGCCGCCCTTGCCGCCGCCCATCTGCCGGGACAGCGACTGACCCCAGCCTCGCAGCCTCGGCAGCATGTACTGCATCTGCGCGAGCGCGACCTGCGCCTTGCCCTCTCGGGACTTGGCGTGCTGGGCGAAGATGTCGAGGATCAGGGCCGTACGGTCGATGACCTTGACCTTGACGACGTCTTCGAGATGGATGAGCTGGCCCGGGCTGAGCTCACCGTCGCAGATGACGGTGTCGGCGCCCGTCTCGAGCACGATGTCCCGCAGCTCCTCGGCCTTGCCGGAGCCGATGTAGGTGGCCGCGTCGGGCTTGTCGCGGCGCTGGATCACGCCGTCGAGCACGAGCGCGCCCGCGGTCTCCGCGAGGGCGGCGAGCTCCGCGAGGGAGTTCTCCGAGTCCTGCACGGTCCCCGTGGTCCAGACGCCGACGAGCACGACCCGCTCCAGGCGGAGCTGGCGGTACTCGACCTCGGTGACGTCCTCGAGCTCGGTGGAGAGGCCCGCCACACGGCGCAGAGCCGCGCGCTCGGAGCGGTCGAACTGGTCGCCGTCCCGCTCTCCGTCGATCTCGTGGCTCCAGGCGACGTCCTCTTCCATCAGGGCATCGGCCCGAAGACCTTCGGGATAGGTGTGCACGAAGCGCTGCGTGTCCTGGGAAAAGGAAGAAGAGGAGGTCATTGGGTCCTTACGTCGATGGGGAAGCCGTTTGCGGCGCCTTCACTGCTCTCAACGCACCAGTGCCCCGGGAGATTCCCGCGACCCGTGCCGCGCCGACCCGAAAATGGTCGCACGGCACGGGCCGTCTCGTCACCGCCTTATTTCGCGATCGCCTTGTTGACGGTCACCTTGTTGACGGTCACCTTGTTGACGGTCGCCTTCTTGAGGCTCGGCTTCTTCGCAGTGGCCTTCTTCGCGGTGAGCTTCTTAGCGGTGGGCTTCTTCGCCGCAGGCTTCGCGGTGCTCTTCTTCGCGGGCGCCTTGTCGGGGTCCACGGCCTTCCACTCCGGCTGCCCGGGCATCGGCGGGGTCTTCTTCCCGTACAGCCAGGCATGCAGGAACCCGTCGAGGTGGCGTCCGGAGATCTCCTCCGCGAGCGCGACGAAGTCCGCCGTCGTGGCGGAACCGTCCTGGTGGCGGCTCACCCAGGTACGTTCCAGACGCTCGAAGGCCGAGGCGCCGATCTCCTGGCGGAGGGCGTACAGGACCAGTGCCGCGCCGTCATAGACGTTCGGCCGGAAGATGCCGTTCTTCTTGCCGGGGGCGCCGGCCTTGGGGGCGGCCGGGGGTCCGCCGGCCGCGCGCCAGCGGTCGGAGGCGGCGTACGCGGCCTTCATCCGTGCCTCCAGCGGCCGGCCGGTCTTCTCCGCCGCGAAGAGGGCCTCGTACCAGGTGGCGTGCCCTTCGCTGAGCCACAGGTCGGACCAGGTGCGCGGGCTGACGCTGTCGCCGAACCACTGGTGCGCCAGCTCATGCACCATGATCGACTCGATGTACCACTTCGGGTAGGCCGACTCGGTGAAGAGCTCCTTCTCGAAGAGCGAGAGCGTCTGGGTCTCGAGTTCGAAGCCGGTGGCGGCCTCGGCCATGAGCAGGCCGTACGTCTCGAAGGGATACCGCCCGACCTTCCGCTCCATCCAGGCGATCTGGCCGGGGGTCTTCTTCAGCCACGGTTCGAGTCGCTCGCGGTCCTTGGTGGGCACGACGTCCCGTACGGGCAGTCCGTGCGGGCCGGTGCGGTGCAGCACCGTGGAACGGCCGACGGACACCTGGGCGAGTTCGGTGGCCATGGGGTGGCGCGTGCGATACGTCCAGGTCGTCGTCCTGCCCGACCGGTCCACGTCGGTCCGCAGACCGTTGGCGACGGCGGTGTAGCCGTTGGGCGCGGTGACCCGGATGGTGAACATCGCCTTGTCGGAGGGGTGGTCGTTGCACGGGAACACGACATGGGCGGCGTCGGCCTGGTTGGCCATGGCGAGGCCGTCAGCCGTCCGTACCCAGCCGCCGTCCCGGCTCTTGCCGTACTTGGGATCGCTGGTGTGCCGCACGGTGACCTGCATCCAGCTGCCCTCGGACAACGGCTCCTCGGGCGTGATCACGAGATCCTCACCGGCACTGCTGAACGACGCGGGCTCCCCGTCGACCTCGACGGACTCGACCTTGCCGTGGGCGAAGTCCAGATTGAAGCGTTCCAGATCCGTGGTCGCCCAGGCGTTGATCGTGGTGACGGCCTTGAGTGGCTTGGCGTTGGTGCCGGGATAGGTGAAGGAGAGGTCGTACGACGCCACGTCGTAGCCGGGGTTGCCCAGGTGCGGGAAGAGGCGGTCGCCGACACCCAGGGGTTCGGCAGGGGCGCTCGCGGCGAGCAGGCAGGAGGAGAGGGCGAGGGCGAACAGCGCGGGGGCCTTGAGACGCCGACGGGTGCGGGGACGGGGGCGAGGAGCGCCAGGGACTGGTCGCTGGGCCTCGGTGCGGGGGGTGAGCAGCATGGACCACGGCTATCAGCGCGCGCGTGCGGGACGTCGACGACGCGCGACCGGCACACTCGAACGGGGGTCTCGGGTGGGTGCTGGCGGGGGCGCTGGGGGTGCGGTCGTTGCTGGAAGGCGTTGGTGTGAGGGCTTCCTGTGCTGCGCGCCCCGCCCAGCCTCACGCTCCCTGCGTCTGTGGCTGCGCCCTGCTCACGTCATACACGCCCCCCACATTGCGCATCGCCCGCATCAGCCCCGGGAGCAGCGCCGCGTCCGGTAGCTGGACCGTGTAGGTGTGGCGCACGCGCTGCTGGCTCGGTGGCTCGACCGTCGCCGAGACGATTTCGGCGCCCTCCAGGGCCATCGCTTCCGTGAGGTCGGCCAGCAGGTGCGGGCGGACGAACGATTCGGCGACCAGCGTGACCCGGCACTCGGTGGTGTCACCCCAGCGCACGCCCACCTCCGCGCGCCCCGCGCCCTTCATACGGCCCACGGCGGCGCACTCGACGCGGTGGACGGTCACCACTCCCCCACGCACGGAGAATCCGGTGACCTCGTCGGGCGGTACGGGGGTGCAGCAGCCGGCGAGGCGTACGGTCGCGCCCGGCTGGTCGACCAGGACGTCGGCGTTGGCGGAACGGCCGGCCGGGCCCTCGACGGCAGGGCGGACGGCCTGCCCCTCCGCGCCGGCCTCCTGACCCGCCGATCCGTCCGCCGTGGGCCGGAAAAGCACCCGGGTCTCCTCCGCCCCGGGAGCATCGCCCTGCGACGGATGGGCGGCCAGCCACCGCTGGATGGCGATCCGGGCGGCGGGCGTGTGGGCGTGCTCCAGCCACTCCCTGGAGGGCTCCGAGGCCGGATCCTGGCCCATGAGGAGCTGGACGGTGTCCCCGTCCCGCAGAACCGTGCTGAGCGTCGCCAGGCGTCCGTTGACCCGGGCACCGATGCACGCGTGCGCGTCCTCGCCGTACTGCGCGTACGCCGCGTCCACACAGGTCGCGCCCTCGGGCAGGCCCAGGGTGCCGCCGTCGGGCCGGAAGACGGTGATCTCGCGGTCCTGGGCGAGGTCCTCGCGGAGCGTCGACCAGAAGGTGTCCGGGTCGGGCGCGGCCTCCTGCCAGTCGAGGAGCCGGGACAGCCAGCCGGGACGCGTGGGGTCGGCGCGCTCACCGTCGCTGGCGGCGACCTGCTCCTCCGAAGGAGGAGCGTAGGGATTGCCGAGCGCGACGACACCGGCCTCGGCGACCTTGTGCATCTGGTGGGTCCGGATGAGGACTTCGGTGACCTGGCCGTCCTCGCGGGCGACGGCGGTGTGCAGCGACTGGTACAGGTTGAACTTGGGGACGGCGATGAAGTCCTTGAACTCCGAGACGACGGGCGTCATACAGGTGTGCAGTTCGCCCAGGACGCCGTAGCAGTCCGCGTCCTCGTTCACCAGCACCAGCAGCCGTCCGAAGTCGGCGCCGCGCAGCCTGCCGCGTTTGCGGGACACCCGGTGCACGGAGACGAAGTGCCGTGGCCGGATGAGCACTTCGGCCTGGATGCCGGCTTCGCGCAGGACCTTGCGCACCGCGTCGGCCGTCTCGGCGAGCGGATCGTCGGCGCGGGAGGCGTTGTCGACGATCAACTCCCGGGTGTGCTTGTACTCGTCGGGGTGCAGGATCGCGAAGACCAGGTCTTCCAGTTCGGTCTTGAGCGCCTGGACGCCGAGCCGTTCGGCGAGCGGGATGAGGACGTCGCGGGTCACCTTGGCGATGCGGGCCTGTTTCTCGGGGCGCATCACACCGAGGGTGCGCATGTTGTGCAGCCGGTCGGCGAGTTTGATCGACATCACCCGGACGTCGTTGCCGGTGGCGACGAGCATCTTGCGGAAGGTCTCGGGCTCGGCGGCGGCGCCGTAGTCGACCTTCTCCAGCTTGGTCACGCCGTCGACGAGGAAGCGGACCTCCGCGCCGAACTGCTCGCCGACCTGATCGAGCGTCACGTCCGTGTCCTCGACGGTGTCGTGGAGCAGAGAGGCCGTCAAGGTCGTGGTCTCGGCGCCGAGTTCGGCGAGGATCAGGGTCACCGCGAGCGGGTGCGTGATGTACGGCTCACCGCTCTTGCGCATCTGGCCGCGGTGCGAGGACTCGGCCAGCACATAGGCGCGGCGCAGTGGTTCGAGATCGGCGTCGGGGTGGTGGGCGCGGTGGGCGTCGACGACATGGCTGATGGCGTCGGGCAGCCGGCCGCGTGCGGCGGGGCCGAGCAGCGCGGCCCGGCCGAGGCGGCGCAGATCGATCCGGGCGCGGGCCTTCCTGCGGGACACCGCGGGCGTCACAGGGCCTGCTACCGGGCCTGGCGTCGCGGAATTCGTTGCCTCCGCACTCATGGGCACCTCCGGCTGCGTGGACCGGCGGACGGGGTGCCCCATGGCGGACACGGCTCAGGGGATGGCGACATCTCCCCCGTCCGGGCCGGTGCTTGATGCTACCGAGCCCATCACGTGCGGCTGACCGCCTCTCGCCGAGCGTGAAACGGATCACCCATTCGAGCGAGGGTTCACAGGTTTACGATTTTCCGCCACCTGGCAGACGACCGGCCATGTTTTCGAATGCGGCCGTCCCCCGGAAGGGGCAGCTGACAGGCGCCGGAGCGGTCGGGGCTGGGATACCAAGCCGCCCCAAGCCGCCCCTACCCCTCAACTGGCCGCGTTTTCCAGCCAGTCCGCGTCGATCTCACCCTCGGCGACGATCACCGCGGGGCCGGTCATCTCGATCTCGCCGTCCGGCCGCTCGGTGATCACCAGGGTGCCGCCCGGCACATCGACGGTGTACGTCGCGGGGGCACCGGTGACCGCCGGGTCGGCGCCGTCCCGCCGCGCGGCGGCCACGGCGACGGCACACGCG
Source organism: Streptomyces sp. DT2A-34 (assembly GCF_030499515.1). Classification (NCBI taxonomy): domain Bacteria; kingdom Bacillati; phylum Actinomycetota; class Actinomycetes; order Kitasatosporales; family Streptomycetaceae; genus Streptomyces; species Streptomyces sp. DT2A-34. The sequence continues at coordinate 2,360,461 of NZ_JASTWJ010000001.1, forward strand.
CCCGTGCCGCACGAACGGGTCTCGCCGGCACCGCGCTCGTGCACGCGCAGGGCGACATGCCCGGGCCCGCGGTCGACCACGAACTCGACGTTGACGCCGTCCGGGTAGGCGGCGGCAGGGCTGAACGGCGGCGGAGAGTACAGGTCACCGGCGTGCGCGAGGTCGTCCACGAAGGCGACGGCGTGCGGGTTGCCCATGTTCACGTTGCGCGCGGGCCAGCTGCGCTCGCCGACGCTGACCGTGACGTCCCCTTCGGGGAGCCGCGCCTTGCCCATGCCGACCGTGACGTCACCGTCCTTGGCGATGTGCACCGTCTTCACGCCCCCGCGCGTGGCGACGGCGAGGTCGCCCTCGGCGACGTGTCCGGCGCGCTGGAGGTAGCGCGCGAACACGCGCACGCCGTTGCCGCACATCTCCGCGATCGAGCCGTCGCCGTTGCGGTAGTCCATGAACCACTCGGCCTCGGCCGCCATGTCCTGGGCCTCGGGGTGCGCCGCGGACCGCACCACATGCAGCAGCCCGTCACCGCCGATGCCCGCGCGGCGGTCGCACAGCGCGGCGACGGCGGCCGGGGGCAGGTCGATGGCGTTCTCGGGGTCCGGGACGATCACGAAGTCGTTCTCGGTGCCGTGCCCCTTGAGGAAGGCGATCCGCGTGCTCATTCCTCGATCGTAAGGGGTCGGTACGACAAGCCATGCACGTGCGGGGTCGCGGGGTCCCACGCCAGACCACGCGCGCGCGTGGTCGTACGCCGATCCACGCGCACGTGGAGGTCAGCGCAGCCGGGCCACGCGCCACACGGCGAGCACGACCACCGCGGCCACGAGCAGGACGTAGGCGCCTACGACCCGCCAGTCGGGCCTGCGTCCGGCGCCCCGCGGCGGCAGACCCGGCCAGGTGTAGCCCACCCGGCGGGCGGCCATCATGCCCCAGCCGGCCGCGCAGGAACAGATCAGCAGCCCCAGCATGGCGATCACGGCCCCGCTGTCGCCGAAGTCGAAGGCCAGCGGGAACGCGAACATCAGGGAGCCGACCGCGGCGAGGGACACGATGGGCGCGAGCTGCCAGATACGCAGTCGGCGCTGCGGGCGCAGCTCGACCTCGACCTCCGGGCCGCTGGCGTACATCTCCTCGGGCTCGGGGCCGTCGTCGGTGACGCCACCTTCCGCTTCGTCGGGACCGTCGGGGCTCAGACGGTCGCCGTCCTGCTCCGGTTCGCCCCTGTCGGTGGTGACGTTCTCGGTGCTTTGTGCGGTGTCGCGAGGGCCGGCCTCCATCGCCACGCGCCCTCCCAACTCGGACTCCACTTGGTCGATCGAAGCTCGATGATGGCATGGCGCCGGAGGCCCGGACGGCGGCCGGAGCGTCCCGATGCCATCACGTGATCAGGCTGTAACCGGTCGTTCGACCAACGCCAGCGCGAGATGCGGAAGTTCTGTGAGATCCGCCGCAGCCCCACTCAACCAGTGCACCCGCGGGTCGCGCCTGAACCATGAATCCTGGCGGCGCGCGAAGCGCTTGGTGGCACGTACGGTCTCGGCGCGCGCCTCTTCGAGGGTGCACTCTCCGGCGAGCGCCGCGAGTACCTGCTGGTAGCCGAGCGCACGCGAGGCCGTACGCCCCTCTCGCAACCCTTGCGCTTCCAGCGCGCGGACCTCCTCCACCAGGCCGGCGTCCCACATCCGGTCGACCCGGCGCGCGATGCGCTCGTCGAGCTCGGGGCGGGCCACGTCGACGCCGATCTGGACCGTGTCGTAGACCGAGTCGTGGCCGGGGAGGTTGGCGGTGAAGGGCTGCCCGGTGATTTCGATCACCTCGAGGGCCCGGACGATACGGCGCCCGTTGCTGGGCAGGATGGCCTGCGCGGCCTCGGGGTCGGCGGCGGCCAGGCGGGCGTGCAGCGCGCCGGAGCCGCGCAGCGCGAGCTCCTCCTCCAGCCGGGCCCTGACCTCGGGGTCGGTGCCGGGGAACTCCAGGTTGTCGACGGCTCCACGGACGTACAGCCCCGAGCCGCCGACCAGGATCGGCCAGCGCCCCTCGGCCAGCAGGGCGTCGATCCGCTCGCGCGCGAGCCGCTGGTACTCGGCGACGGACGCCGTGACCGTCACGTCCCAGATGTCCAGCAGGTGGTGCGGGACATCGGCGCGCTCCTCGAGCGTCAGCTTGGCGGTGCCGATGTCCATCCCTCGGTAGAGCTGCATGGAGTCGGCGTTGACGACCTCACCGCCGAGTCGCTGGGCCAGGAACACGCCCAGATCGGACTTTCCGGCCGCGGTCGGTCCGACGACGGCGATGACTCGGGGGGCGGAGGATGCGCTGCTCACCGACCCAGTCTCGCAAACCTCAGGGGGTGGCCTCGAACGAGTTACGTGACGGCACGCGCGCGGGGTCGTTGCCAGTTGCGAGGTTTTCGCCGCCGGTTTCGCGGGGGCGGCGACCGGGCGACGCAAACGGGCGCACCGGACGACGCGGGATTTCGCCCGCACGAGTAACGTATGGAGTGGATATGGGCGTTTTCGCACGACTTCTCCGGAGGTCGAAGGCTACGGAGGAGGCGTCAACCGCCGAGGCGCAGGCCGGCACACCAACGGCCGAACCCGCGGCGGAGGAGGCGGCAGAGGCGAAGGGGTCGGCCGAGGTCCAGGTCGAGGACGGGGCCGAGGACGGGGCCCGGTCGACGGCGGCGGAGCCTGTCGAGGCCGATACCGACGAAGGCGTCGAGATCCCCAAGCAGCAGTCCGCCGACGAGGCGGCCGATCGTGAGGCCGACGAGGGCGCCCGCACGTAACTGCCCCGCGCGGGAAGGTGAAGCATGGGTCTGATGCACAATTTGAAAGCCAAACTCGCCCCGGCCAAGGACAAGGTCTCCGACTTCGCGCAGCGGCACGAGGAAAAGGTCCAACACGGCCTCGACAAGGCTGCGAAGGTCGTCGACGAGAGGACCAAGGGCAAGTACAGCGACAAGATCCACACGGGCACGGACAAGGCCAAGGGCGCCGTGGACCGACTCGCGCACAAGGGCGACGACACGGCGACGGGCAGCAGTACGCCGCCGCCGGACGCACCCCCGCCGACCACCTGAACGGCACATCGACGGACGGCCGTGGAGCTTGCGGGCTCCCGGCCGTCCGCCGTTTGGGGTCGGCGTGCCCTACGACCAGGTCGCGACCAGGTACCCCACCCCGTACGGCGCGTCCTCGTACAGCAGGGCGCCCGAAAGGTCCGCCTCCTCGGCAGCTCCCGCGAGGACCTGCCACGGGGCCCGGCCCGAGGCCATCAGGTCACGCGCGAGTTCGGTGTCCAGCGTCTTGAGCGCCGCCACGTCCGCCTTGCCCAGCGCACGCGCGACGGACGCGTCGAAGGGGGCCGCCCGCTCGTCGAGGTAGCCGGGAGCCTTGAGCGTGCGGCAGGCGCTGGCGTCGCCCATCACCAGCAGTGCCACCCGCTCGGCCCGGGCAGCGATGTCCCTTCCGATTTCAATACACCGCTCGGCCTCCAGAGGTTCCCCCACTCCGAGTCCCTCGATCGGAGCGTCCGACCACCGGGTCCGCTCCAGCAGCCACGCGGCGACGGCCAGCGAGGACGGAAGCCGGCGTTCCGACGGCGCCGGAGCGGCCGCGTCGTCCTCGGCCCTGCCCAGCCGTACGTCGATGTCCACGCCGAAGCCGCGGAAGGAACCCCAGGCCCCTTGCGGATACGCCGCGTGCCCGCTCTCCTCGCCGGGCCCCACGACCACGAGCCGGTCCGGCCGGGCGGCCGCGAGCACGCCGAGCACGTCCGTGCAGGCAGCACGCGCGGCATCCAGCTCGGGTGCGGCGCCCGCGGCGAGCTCGGGGACGAGGAGCGGCGGGCAAGGACAGACGGCGGCGGCGACAAGCATGATCGGCAGCCTACTGCGGCGCCCCGGGACGGCCCGGGACGGCGTCCGCGGGTCATGGGGCGTCCGTATTCCACACGCGCTCCGCGAGCGAGTACCGCAGGCGGTACGTGCCCAGCCCGCCCTTGACCTCCACGTAGTACGTGTCGTCGTCCACGCGGTAGACCTCGCGACGACGCTGTTGCAGCCCCTCGGTGAACTTGTGCGTGCACGCCGTCTCGTACAGCTTGCGCCGCGCCTCCTCACGGGTGCCTTCGAAACGCGCGATCGGCCGGAACCTGTCCGGCAACTCCTCGACGACCACCCAATGAGCCATGCCTGCGCCCCCTCACGGTTCGGTCAGTCGACGGCGCAGCCCCCGGTGACCACCGGCAGCGGGTCCGGCACGCCCACCTTGGGAAGGCCGAGCAGGACACCGGCCGGCTTGGGCTGCTCGGCAGCGTTCCGCTTCTCCCAGGCGTCGCCCGCGCGCGTGCGGCGGACGTCGAGGACGGCACCCTCGGCGAGAAGGTGGTGCGGGGCGGCGTACGTGATCTCGACCGTCACCACGTCGCCGGGGCGGACCTCCTGCTCCGGCTTGGTGAAGTGGACCAGGCGGTTGTCGGGGGCGCGGCCGGAGAGGCGGTGGGTGGTGCCGTCCTTGCGGCCCTCGCCCTCGGCGACCATCAGGTCCAGCTTGCGGCCGATCTGCTTCTTGTTCTCCTCCCAGGAGATCTCCTCCTGGAGGGCGACGAGACGCTCGTAGCGCGCCTGGACGACCTGCTTGGGGATCTGGTTCTCCATGGTGGCCGCCGGGGTGCCGGGCCGCTTGGAGTACTGGAAGGTGAAGGCCTGGGCGAAGCGGGCCTCGCGGACGACGTGCAGGGTCTGCTCGAAGTCCTCCTCGGTCTCGCCGGGGAAGCCCACGATGATGTCGGTGGTGATCGCGGCGTGCGGGATGGCGGCGCGGACCTTCTCGATGATCCCGAGGTAGCGCTCCTGGCGGTAGGAGCGGCGCATCGCCTTCAGGACCGTGTCCGAGCCGGACTGGAGCGGCATGTGCAGCTGCGGCATCACGTTCGGCGTCTCGGCCATGGCGGCGATGACGTCGTCGGTGAAGTCGCGCGGGTGCGGGGAGGTGAAGCGGACGCGCTCCAGGCCCTCGATGTTCCCGCAGGCCCGCAGCAGCTTGCTGAACGCCTCGCGGTCGCCGATGTCGGAGCCGTACGCGTTGACGTTCTGGCCGAGCAGCGTGATCTCGCTGACGCCCTCGGCGACCAGGGCCTCGATCTCGGCGAGGATGTCGCCGGTGCGGCGGTCCTTCTCCTTGCCGCGCAGGGCCGGGACGATGCAGAAGGTGCAGGTGTTGTTGCAGCCGACGGAGATCGACACCCAGGCCGCGTAGGCGCTCTCGCGACGGGTCGGCAGCGTCGACGGGAACGCCTCCAGCGACTCGGCGATCTCGACCTGCGCCTCCTCCTGCACGCGCGCGCGTTCCAGCAGGACGGGCAGCTTGCCGATGTTGTGCGTGCCGAAGACGACGTCCACCCAGGGCGCCCGCTTCACGATGGTGTCGCGGTCCTTCTGCGCGAGGCAGCCGCCGACCGCGATCTGCATGCCGGGCCGCTTGGTCTTCATCGGGGCGAGGTGGCCGAGGTTGCCGTACAGCTTGTTGTCGGCGTTCTCGCGGACCGCGCAGGTGTTGAAGACGACGACGTCCGCGTCGCCGTTCGAGCCCTCGGGTGCGCGTACGTAACCGGCGTCTTCGAGCAGCCCGGACAATCGCTCGGAATCGTGGACGTTCATCTGGCACCCGTAGGTGCGGATTTCGTAACTCTTGGATCCTTGAACGTCCACTGCCGGGCTCCGGTCGCTGCTGCTGGTCATGGGTCAAGGGTAGGCGGTTCCCGAAGGTCACAGGTCCGGCCCTCGTGCCCGGTGCATGGCGCTGCCGGCACAGCGTCTGCGAGCGGCTGTGGCGGGCTGGTCGTGGCCCGCGTCCAGCGAAGTGGACGGGTTCAACCTCGTCCCGGAGGAATGCGAGGCCACCCTCGGAATCTGGTCTCGCCCAGGACCCAACCCCACTGGAGGAATACCCCCTAGGGGTATAGGGTTGTCGATGTGGCCGCCGAGAACGGGCCACCGCACCGGACGGAAACAGGGGATGAAGGTCATGGACCACACCACGCACGAAAGTCATGGTCACGCCGGTCATACGGCTCCCCACGGCGCCCATGCGGGGGCGTCCTGGGGCACGGCGGTGAAGGCGACGCTGCACTGCCTGACCGGGTGCGCCATCGGTGAGATCCTCGGCATGGTCATCGGCACCGCGCTGCTGTGGGGCAACGTACCCACCATGGTGCTGGCGATCAGCCTGGCGTTCCTCTTCGGCTACTCGTTCACCCTGTTCGCGGTGGTCCGGGCCGGTCTGGGCCTCAAGTCCGCGATCAAGGTCGCACTGGCCGCCGACACCGTGTCGATCGCCGTGATGGAGTTCGTCGACAACGCGATCATCGCCCTCACCCCGGGTGCGATGGACGCCCATCTGTCCGACGGGCTGTTCTGGGGGGCGCTGCTGGGCGGGTTCGGGGTCGCCTTCCTGGTCACCACGCCGATCAACAAGTGGATGATCGGCCGCGGCAAGGGCCACGCCGTCGTCCACGCCTACCACTGACGAACCGAACGCACAGGCCCACGCGGTCGGGGCTCCCCTGGCGGAACAGGGGTGCCCCGACCGCGTTTGCGTCACCGGGCCGGGCCAACCCGGCAGGGGCCGGGAGAGGGAGAGGCGCGGCCGTCCCGGCCCGCCGCCCGTCCGGCATCGACCCGAAGGAGGCGACCGGTGATGACCACGGTCAAGGACATGCTTGCCACCTACCCTGCCGACCTGGGCCAGGTGGACCGCGACAAGCTCACGCGCTGTATCGAGGAGTGCCTCGCCTGCGCCCAGGCGTGTACGGCGTGTGCGGACGCCTGCCTGTCCGAGGGCATGGTCGGTGAACTCACCAAGTGCATCCGCACCGACATGGACTGCGCGGACGTCTGCAACGCCACCGCGTCCGTGCTGTCCCGGCACACCGGCTACGACGCGAACGTCACCCGCGCGATCCTCACCGCGTGCGCCACCGCCTGCAAAGCCTGCGCCGACGAATGCTCCGCGCATGCCGACACGCACGAGCACTGCCGCCTGTGCGCGGAAGCCTGCCGCTCCTGCGAGCAGGCGTGCAACGACCTCATCCAGGCCCTCGGCTGACCAGCCGGCCGCACCGACAGGGCCGTCGGAACGGCGATCCGGCGGCCCTCACGCACATCCGGAATCGTTGCCCGGTCGGCGTGCCGGGCGGTGAGCGTCGGTTCAGCGCACGTGCGGTCCGCCGGTCATCTGCGGCTTGCCGCGCGGTACGAGCACCGGGGCCACCGCCGCGCTGACGGCGGGTGCCACCGCGCACGCCATGAACGCGTCGGTGAAGCCGCCGACCGTACCGCGCTCGATGCCGGAGGCCGCGACGGGGAGACGACCGCGACGCCGAGGGAACCGCCCACCGCGTGGAAGGGTTTGACGACACCGACACCGACACCGACGCCGGCCCCGCCTCCCGGTGTTCGACCATGGCGAGCGCGGTGGTGGTGGCGGTGACGAAGACCGCGCCGATGCCGAGGGAGGCGACCGAGAAGCCCGGCAGCAGAACGGCGTACAGGCTGCCGGTGTCCGACAGCCCGGTCAGCGGCACGGTCCCTGCGGCCGCGATCACCATGCCGGCGACGGCCGTTGCACGGTTGCCGATCCTGCCTACGAGGCGGGAGCCCTGGTGCGCGCCGATGCCGGTGGCGACGGCCACCGGGAGGATGAACAGGCCGGTCTTCAGCGGGTTGAGGTCGCGCAGGTGCTGGAGGTTGACGGACCCGAGGAAGAAGAAGGCGATCAGCAGGGCGGTGGCCATCAGCATCAGGAACGCCCCGGCGAGGACGGGGCGCCGGGTGAACATGCGCAGATCCATCAGCGGGGCCAGGCTCGCCCGCTCGGCGACGGCGAACAGGACGTACGCCACCGCCGCGCCGGCCAGCGGCAGCTGCGTGGCCGGAGCTGTCCATCCCGAGTCGGCACCGGGGCGTCGACCCGGACGGGCCGCGGGGCACGGGCCCCCACGACCGTGGGGACGGCGGCAAGGACGAGGAGACCGACGGGCACGTTGACGTAGAAGACCCACTGCCAGCCCGGCCCGTCGGTGAGCACCCCGTCGAGCAGCACCCCGGCGGCGGCACCTGACCCGCCGATCGCCGCCCACACGTCGAGGGCCTTGTTGCGCTCCACCGCCGTGGAAGGTGGTCGTGACGATCGACAGGACGGAGGGGGACAGCGGGGCGGCGCCGACGCCCTCCTGGAGGCCGGCGCCGTCAGCCCGTTCCCAACGCCGCGCGGACGCTGCGCGCACGTACTCACGGGGCCCGTTCGGATGTGGGGGTCATCACAGGGGCAGGAATACCCCTGGGGGGTATAGTGTTAGCATCGTCGAGAGAGGTTGCGGAAGACTCCCCCCTCTCGACGGCAGACCCGCGCATCCACACCCTGAGGGAGCACCCATGACCACCCAGACCACCTCCGGATCCTGCTGCTCCTCCGACGGCTCCTGCGGTTCGGGCGCCGCGGCCGAGGCGCAGGACACTGGCATCACGACCGTCTACAAGGTTTCGGGCATGACCTGCGGCCACTGCGAAGGCGCAGTCAGCCAGGAGATCTCCGCCCTGGAGGGCGTCACGGCGGTGACGGCCGTGGCCAAGACCGGCGAGGTCACCGTCGCCTCCGCCACCCCGCTCGACGAGGAGGCCGTCCGCGCCGCCGTCGACGAGGCCGGCTACGAGCTCGTCGGCCGGGCCTGAGGGCCCTGCCGGGGCACCCGCCCCGGGTCGAGCAACGCGAGTTTCCCTCCCCCGCCGGGACGCACCGCTCCGCTGATACGGACGCCGCGCGTCCCGGCCTCTCCCAGGAGATACGCATGACCAGCACGGCTCCCGAGAAGACACTCGGCGGTGCGGAGCCCGCACCCGCCTCCGAGGTCGAGCTCTCCATCGGCGGCATGACGTGCGCCTCCTGCGCCGCCCGCATCGAGAAGAAGCTCAACCGGATGGACGGCGTCACCGCGACCGTCAACTACGCCACCGAGAAGGCGAAGATCTCGTACCCGGAGGACATCGAGGTCACGGACCTCATCGCCACCGTCGAGAAGACCGGCTACACCGCCGAGGAGCCGCCGCCACCGGCCGCCGAGGAGCGGGCCGCCGAGACCCCCGCGACAGCGGACGGCGAGTTGCTCTCCCTGCGGCAGCGGCTGTTCGTGTCGCTGACCCTGTCCGTGCCCGTCGTACTGATGGCAATGGTTCCGGCCCTTCAGTTCGACAACTGGCAGTGGCTGTCGCTGACTCTGGCGGCCCCGGTCGTCGTCTGGGGGGCGCTGCCCTTCCACAAGGCCGCGTTCACCAACGCCCGGCACGGCGCCGCGACCATGGACACGCTGGTGTCCATCGGCACGCTCGCCGCACTCGGCTGGTCGCTCTGGGCGCTGTTCTTCGGGCACGCCGGCATGCCGGGCATGCGGCACGGCTTCGAGTTCACCGTCTCCCGTACGGACGGCTCCTCCGCCATCTACCTGGAAGCCGCGGCCGGTGTGACCGCGTTCATCCTGGCCGGGCGGTATCTGGAGGCGAAGTCCAAGCGCAAGGCGGGCGCGGCGCTGCGGGCACTGATGGAGCTCGGCGCGAAGGACGTCTCCGTGCTGCGCGGCGGCAAGGAAGTCCGCATACCGGTCGGGCAGTTGGCGGTGGGCGACCGGTTCGTCGTACGGCCTGGAGAGAAGGTCGCCACCGACGGGACCGTCGTCGAGGGCTCCTCCGCTGTCGACGCCTCCATGCTGACCGGCGAGTCCGTACCGGTCGACGTGAGCGTCGGGGACGCGGTCACCGGTGCCACGGTGAACGCCGGTGGCCGACTGGTCGTCGAGGCCACCCGGGTCGGCGCCGACACCCAGCTCGCCCACATGGCGAAGCTCGTCGAGGACGCGCAGAACGGCAAGGCCGAGGTGCAGCGCCTCGCCGACCGGATCTCCGCCGTCTTCGTCCCGGCCGTCCTCCTCATCGCCGTCGCCACCCTCGGCGGCTGGCTCGGCGCCACCGGCGACGCCACCGCCGCGTTCACCGCCGCCGTCGCCGTCCTGATCATCGCCTGCCCGTGCGCCCTGGGCCTCGCCACCCCGACCGCTCTCATGGTCGGCACCGGACGCGGAGCCCAACTCGGCATCCTCATCAAGGGCCCAGAGGTCCTGGAGTCCACGCGCCGCGTCGACACGGTCGTCCTGGACAAGACCGGCACCGTCACCACGGGTCGGATGGCCCTCCAGGACGTGTACGTCGCCGAGGGAGTCGACGAGGCTGAACTGCTGCGGTTGGCGGGCTCGCTGGAGCACGCCTCCGAGCATCCGATCGCCCAGGCGATCGCCGCCGGTGCGAGCGAGCGGGCCGGCGGCTTGCCGGTGCCGGAGAACTTCGAGAACGTCGCCGGCCTCGGCGTCCAGGGCGCCGTCGACGGCCACGCCGTACTCGTCGGACGCGAGCAGCTACTCGCCGAGTGGGCCATCGAACTGCCACGGGAGCTGGCCGAGGCCAAGGCCGCGGCGGAGGCCGAGGGGCGTACGGCGGTCGCCGTCGCCTGGGACGGCAAGGCACGCGGCGTCATCACGGTGGCCGACGCGATCAAGGAGACCAGCGCCGAAGCCGTCGCCGAGCTGCGGCGGCTGGGCCTCACGCCCGTCCTCCTGACCGGCGACAACCGGCTCGTCGCCGAGTCCGTGGCACGGGCGGTCGGCATCGACGAGGTCATCGCCGAGGTCCTCCCCCAGGACAAGGTGGACGTGATCAAGCGGCTGCGGGCCGAGGGCCGTTCGGTCGCGATGGTCGGCGACGGCGTCAACGACGCGGCCGCCCTGGCCACCGCCGACCTGGGACTGGCGATGGGCACCGGCACGGACGCGGCCATCGAGGCGGGCGACCTGACCCTCGTACGGGGCGACCTGCGGGTGGCGGCCGACGCGATCCGCCTCTCCCGCCGGACGCTGGCCACCATCAAGGGCAACCTCTTCTGGGCGTTCGGCTACAACGTCGCCGCCCTGCCGCTGGCCGCGGCCGGCCTGCTCAACCCGATGATCGCGGGCGCCGCGATGGCGTTCTCCTCGGTGTTCGTCGTGACGAACAGCCTGCGCCTGCGTTCCTTCAAGTAGGCGCGTCGACATCCCAGTTGGTCAGTAGGGCCCTGCCGGAAGGCAGGGCCCTACTGCGTTGCGTCCCGTTACCCGCGGGCGCGACGCAGGTCGAAGGGTTCGTCGAGGACGGATATGACGCCGTGCGTCAGGTCTCTTTTTCAACGCCTGGTGGACGACGGCCGGGAAACATGAGCGGGGCTGTCGGTCTGGCGGGACGGCCGCGAAGTCGTCCGACTGGGCGGCGGATGGGCCGATGCGGGGCGCAGCCGCCCCTGGCGCGGCGGCACCCTGGTGATGCCGTACTCGCTGTCGAAGGCGTGGTTCGCGGATCCCCGCCGGGGCCCTGGACACGGAGCACACGCCTCACCAGCGAGGACGGACCGGTGCGCGACCTGCTCGGCCCACAGCTGCACTCCGAGCTGCTCACCTCCCAAGTCACTGACCACGACGAGGCCTTCGGCAAGCCGGATCACCTGAAGCCTGGGCTTCGTACGCGACATCGGATGCGCTTATCACTCGCGCTCACCGTCGCGGCGGCCTCCTCGCGCTCGGCGCTGCGATGGGGGGGCTACCGAAGGGGCGGTCACATTCCGGTGCCGTGTCGGACCGGAGCTTCTCCGGCGTCGGGTACGGGCTGCCTCACTGGTGAGGAGGATCAGCAGGATGAAAGCGGCGAACGCGGCGCCTGTGCGTGCGTAGTTGAAGGCTTCCCAGCGAGCGAGGATCTCCGCGTGGTCGGGGGGAGCCGAGGTAGCGGCCCACTTCTTGATCCGGCCGTTGATGGGGACATTGCCGAGCCGGGTGATCAGGAAGGACGTCAGCGCCAGCAGTGCCGCTCCGCCGGCGAGCCGCCGTGTGGTGCCGCGGGTCATGATGGCGAGCGTCATGGCGCTGAGCGCCGACATCCCCATGGCCGCCTGCATGGTGATGCCGTTCATCTGCATCAGCTCGGTGTGGAAGGACAGCCTCGTCTCGAGCGGTACGGCGTTGAACGTGGGAACCAGGTTGGCCGCTCCGTAGCCGAAGGCGCCCGCGAGGGCGCCGGTGGACAACAGGGCAATCCCCTGGGCGAGTCGGACGGCGAATCGGACACGCATCTGCACTACCCCCCGCGCTGTGGTTCGGATGGGTCGAGGGTCCTGCTGAGCTGCTCGGCCCGCCGCAGCAAGCCCTCGGTGGTGAAGTCCGCGAACATGTGCACCTGCGTGGTGACCAGCCCGCTCTTACGCATCCGGGCGTGGATCGTGAACCGGGCCGCGATCCGGTTGCCGTCCGCCAGCGCCTCGTGCACCTCGAACCGGAACCAGGTCAGATTCCTGCGCACGGGGCGCAGGTGGGCGGCGAGCCGGTCCCAGTCGAGTCGTACGCCGTCGGCGATCTGTACGACGTCCCGGGTGTAGAACCTCGCCATGAGGTCGGCGGGGTCCTCCGAGCCGCGGACGACAGCCTCGGTGAAGGAGGTGAAGAAGTCGGCGACGAACTGCTGGGGTGTCTTGGTTTCCAGAGGTTGCATGTCGCTCCGGCCAGGCAGGCGGGCAGGGCCGCACCCCGCTACTATCTCTTACATCTCTGTAAGATATGCGCGCCAAGTAACTTTGACAAGGTTGTAAGAGTTGTCTGCTTCAGAAGGCCCCGACGGCACCCCGGCCGTTCGGCGTCGCCGTCGGGCCGACGCCGAACGGAGCAGGGAGGCCGTACTCGACGCCGCGGTCCGACTGCTCGCCGAGCGGCCCGACGCGGGCATGGCCGCCATCGCCACAGCAGCCGGCGTCACCCGCCAGACCATCTACGCCCACTTCGGCACCCGCGACGCACTGCTGGAGGCCGTGGCCGACCGCGTCACGCAAGAAGCCATGGCGGCGATGGACGCGGCGGAGGTCGAGGACGGGCCTGCCCTCGAAGCACTCCTGCGGCTGCAGGAGATCGGGTGGCGGCTGTTCGAGCGACATCCCGTGCTGCTCCAGCTCGGCACCGCCCCCGCACATGCCGAAGCCGACCGCGCGCGGCACGAGCCCGTCGCGGCCCGACTGACCCGGTTGATCCAGAAGGGGCAAACCGCGGGGGAGTTCGACCCCGACCCGCCCGCCGCTTGGCTGGTCGCGGCGGTTGTCGCCCTGGGACACGCCGCCGGCGACGAAGTCGGGGCCGGCCGCATGAGCGTGGCCGAGGCGGCGGCCCACCTTCGCACCGCCACACTCCGCGTGCTGACGGTGCGACCGCGCAGGGCTCACACCCCCTAGGCAGTCTTCGGTGTCGGTTGGGCATGCCAGGCCGGTTCGGCGTCACGAACCGGCTGCGCCCGGGCCGTTTCCCCACTCTCATCGCGGCCTGCCCACCTCCGGGTGCTCGACTCCCCGGCAGTCGGTTCCCCTGGAGCCGCCGCGTCTGCGCGACCGAGGTTCCTCCGTCAACGCCGACGGGCTCACCGGAGGGCGACCGACTTCTCCGTACGCATCACCAGCAGCGTCACGATCCCGCCCACCGCGGCGACGGCCGCCGCAGCGCAGGCACCACGCCGCCCACCTGGGCCGCGTATCCGGCCGGCCAGCACCACGGCCGCGGTCATCCCTCGCTCCGCTCCCTCGTCGCTCGTACGGCCGAGCGTAGGGCGTCCGCTTCCTTCAGCACGAGCTGCTCGGCGAAGCCCCCCCCCAGCAGGCAGCAGACGTGCACCACTAGGCCATTTCGTTCGGTTCATCCGATCGTTGAAAAAGGGGCCCCGGCAGGCGAGCCGGCCGACCATGCCATCGGTCGGTCCCGCGGAGGGCTGACCACGAAGATCCACCTGGCGGCCGACGGCCGCTGCCGCCCGCTGGCGTTCGTCCTGACCGGCGGGCAGGCCGGCGACGCGCCCGCCTTCACCGAGGTGATGGCACGTCTGCGTGTGCCCCGTCGACGGGGGCAGGCCCCGCACCCGGCCGGATGTGGTCCTGGCGGACAAGGCTTATTCGTCGCGCGCGATCCGCGAGCACCTGCGCAGCCGTCGTGTCTGGGCGGGCATCCCGATCCGGGCGGATCAGAACACCCACCGCTTGCGGCGAGGCAGCCGGGGCGGGCGCCCTCCCGCTTTCGACCGTGAGGCGTACAAGAAGCGCAACACGGTCGAGCGGTGCATCAACCGCCTCAAGCAATGGCGAGGGATCACCACCCGCTACGAAAAGACCGCCACCATCTACAAGACCGCCACCATCTACCTGGCCGGCCTCCACGTCGCGGGCATCTTCCTCTGGTCAGCCCGCTGATGGAGGCGAAACGGCCTGGCGGTACGCGTCGCGATACCTGCGGAGCCGGGGGAGGCGTACTGCGGGTAGCCGGACCAGAGTGTCCTCGAAGGCGCGGTGGTGGGGGGTCAGCGGGCACCAGGGGCGCGGCGTCGGGGGGTAGTCGTCGCGCAGGACGCCCTCCGGGAGGACCCCGGTCGCGGGCATCGGCGAGGTCTCGCCCGGGTGGGCGAGGTACGCCCAGACCCCGCTGTCCAGCGGCACCACAGTCCCCTCATCGCCCGGCGGACGCCAGGGCGCCCCCGTGAGGGGGTGGCGGGGGACGAGAAGGACGTCGGGACGAGGTCGGGGCAGGTGGATCCCCGGGCCGGCTAGCCCCACGGACCGGGCCCCGGGCCCGGCGGGGAGATACCGGCCGACGGCGTGGCCGAGCAATTCGGCGACGGGACCGACGGGGAGGTTTACCGGGCCGTCCTCGGTGACCGCCACGAGATGGGCCAGTGCGACTCCGACCGCCGCCTCCCAGCGACGGCTCCACGACCCGTCGGGTTCGACGGGTGGGACGCGATGCTCAGCGCGTTCCAGATCGTCCCAGTCGGGAGGCGGGCCGGCCGAGAGTCCCGAGGGGCGGCGTACGACCGCGTCGGGCTCAAGCCACACCGTCTGCCACATTCCGCAGTCGTCCATGCGGGTTGCCACGGCCCGCCCGCACCCCTCGCACGCCAGGTTGGGGCCGGCCCGGCCATCCACACCCTGGCAGTACCCTTCGCACTTGTCGGGGATCAGGATCATGGACCGGGAGTCGCCGGGGGCGATGACGATCCTGTTCCGTGCCCCGAAGGAGACGGAGTACACCGGCGCGAACACGCCCTGCCCAGCAGCCGCGTCCGCTCCGACCTCCTTCCACAGCCGCCAGGGCGGTCCGGTGGGCTGGGGGTCGACGGCGTACGTCGCGGGCTCCATCAGCGGAGGGTGGAGTTCCTCCCACCCCCCGTGGTGGGTGTGGACCGGGAGGGCGACCCGGAACACCGGCGCCGTCAGCTCCGTGCCGCACTCGGCACACGCGAACACGTCCAAACAAGCTCCCCCTCGCCCCGGTTCCCCGGGGATTGTGCCTCGCCCGCAGCGGAGAATCCACCGGGATCTGGAACGACTCGTAGGGTGCTTCTTTCGGATCACCGCGGCGCCATCGTCATCTGGCCAGCAAGGTGATCCGAAAGAAACGGCCTAGTAGGGCAGTGGAAGTTCGCCGCGCACGGCATGGCCTCCTCCCCCTTCGGTAAGGTCGAGGAGCGACGGGCCACGGCGGCTCGCGACGGAGGTCTTGGGAGTGACCGTGAGCCGGTACGTACGAACAGGAGGCGCCCTCGGGCACCTGCTGATCGTCGTTGTGCTCGCGCTCGGCGTGTTCGTCATGCACACCGTCGGGCATCCCACTGACTCGCATGCCGCTGAGATGGGCCCGGCCTCCCACGTGTCGGCGTCGGCGGCCCATGCGGACTCCGCGACGCAGGGGCCTGCCGCTCCCGTGGCCTCGGCGGAATCGGAGCACGCGGCCGCCCCCGAGCACTCACCGTCCACCGACATGCCCGCCATGGCGATGGACATGCTCTCCCTCTGCGTGGCCGTCCTGCTCGCCGCATGGTTGCTCACCGCGCTCGTCCGTTCGGCGCTCGCCCGCCACCCCGACTGGCCGGCGAACCTCCGTGCCCAGGTCGCCGCCGTACGGCA
The DNA here is from genome assembly GCF_030499515.1 of Streptomyces sp. DT2A-34. Taxonomy (NCBI): domain Bacteria; kingdom Bacillati; phylum Actinomycetota; class Actinomycetes; order Kitasatosporales; family Streptomycetaceae; genus Streptomyces; species Streptomyces sp. DT2A-34. The sequence goes on from NZ_JASTWJ010000001.1 coordinate 2,376,519, forward strand.
CCCCGACCCTCCGCCCCGCGGCCCCGATCTCACCCAGTTGTCGGTTCTTCGGCTGTAGGCCGAGACACCCTCGCGGGCGCGCACCACGCGCGATCCCGCTGTCTCGTACACCCACAAACAGCCAGAAGAACCAGACACTTGAGGTGAAATCGACCATGACTGCCTTCACGCGTGCCCTGCGCCGCAAGTCCGCCCGCCGCATCGCGGCCGTCGGTGTCGTCGCGACGGGAGCCCTGCTGCTCTCTGCCTGCGGTGGCGACGGCATGAGCGGCATGGAGCACGGCAGTGACTCGTCGTCGGCGACAGCGACGGCGACGGCGACCGCCGAGGCCGGGGCCAAGGCCGGGGACTTCAACGACGCGGACGTCACGTTCGCGCAGATGATGATCCCCCACCACGAGCAGGCCCTGGAGATGGCCAAGCTCGCCGACGGCCGCGCCTCCGACTCGGAGATCAAGGACCTCGCCGGGAAGATCGAGCAGGCCCAGGACCCGGAGATCAAGACGATGAAGGGCTGGCTGGAGTCCTGGAACAAGCCGACCGCCATGGAGTCCGTGCCCGGCATGGACCACGGAACGGGTCACGGTGGCGACGGCATGATGTCCGACGCGGACATGGAAGAACTCAAGGCCATGAAGGGCACCGAGTTCGACAAGATGTTCGCGGAGATGATGATCGAGCACCACAACGGCGCGATCACCATGGCCAAGGACGAGCAGAAGAACGGCAAGAACGCCGACGCCAAGAAGATGGCCGGCGACATCGTCAAGGGCCAGTCCGCCGAGGTCAAGCAGCTCCAGAGCATCCTCGACCGACTCTGAGCCAGGTCACTCACCGGGCCGCCCCGGGCTCCGCGGCACGCTCGCCGCGGAGCCCGGGGCGGCCGGCCCGCTGCCCATCCCCTCGACCGCACCCGCACGGCCTCCCGCGCCGACGCGCGCCCGATGACTCCGAGGAACCATGCACAAGCGCCATGGCGCCGCGACCGCCGCTGCCCTGACTCTCGCCCTGCCCCTGGCCGCCTGCTCCGATGACACAGCCGGCGCGAACCCATCCACCTCCTCCGCAACAACGGTGAGCCATATCCACGGCCTCGGCCTGGACCCCTCCGACCAGCGCCTGTACGTCGCCACCCACGAGGGCCTCTACACCCCCGACGCCAAAGGAGAGCCCCAACTCGTCGGCGACAACAAGGACGACTTCATGGGCTTCACCGTGGCCGAGGACAAGACCTTCTACGCCAGCGGCCACCCCACCTCCGGCGGCAACAAAGGGCTGATCAGGAGCACCGACGCCGGCCAGACCTGGACGTCGCTGTCCCTGTCCGGCGAATCCGACTTCCACGCGCTGGACTACGCGCACGGCACGGTCTACGGGTACGACGCCACCAACGCCCTGATGCGCACCACCAAGAACGGCACCGCCTGGAAGAACGGGGCGACCCTCGAGGCACTCGACATCGCCGTCAGCCCGAACGACCCCGGCCTTCTCCTCGCCACCACCACCGAGGGCGTCGCCCGCAGCACCGACGGCGGCAGGACGTTCGCCGACGGCAAGGAGCCGGTGCTGGCGTTCCTCTCCTGGAAGGTTGAGGACGCCCTCTACGGCATCGACCCCGCCGGCGGCCTCAACCGCAGCAGCGACAGCGGCGCCACCTGGAAGAAGGTCTCCAGCGTGCCGGGCGGCCGGCCCCAGGCGCTCACCGCGGTCGGCGCCGGGCACATCCTGGCCGCCACCCAGAGCGGCGTGTATGAGTCGAAGGACGGCGGCAAGACCTTTCGCAAGCGTCTCGCCGTCGAATCGAGTGGCGGACACTGACGGGCGCACGGATGCAGTCCCCCTGCGGTCGCCCACGTCAATCCAACATGTCACGGAACCGTCGGTGCGTAGGCGAAAGGTGAGAGACGAATCCGCGGAAGCCGACCGATCGGCGTGGACGGAACCGAGACGCGACGCCCCACCGCTGCTGTCCGGACATGGAACCGACCTGCTTGAGGGCGCATCACACTGATCCGCCTTCCTGGGCCGCGCGCCGCTCCGCGAAGGTGGCCAGCTGTCAGTGGCCGTGAGACCACCGCTCCGATGACCGCGATGACGGTGTGACGGGCGGGGTCCAGCGGGTGGTGCACGCCGGCGCCGCTGATCAAGCCGGCGCCGACGAACGTTGCGGCGTAGCCGAGGTGGTTGCCGAGCAGGGGTGCCCGCTTCGGCGCCCTGCGGCGACCGCCACGCCGCCCCCGGGGCCCGGGGGACGGCTCGCGCCCCCGCTCGCGCTGGACATACGCCTGGAGCCCGATGCCGGGACCGGGCACAGCGCATCGGACGAGACGTCAGCCCTGCGGACGCAACCCGGCCAGGGTCACCGTGACGAGCCGCCGCACCGCGGCCTTGGACGCCAGCGCTCCGGCTCCGGCGAGGGCGTGCAGGCAATAGCGCGCCAGCTCGTCCGGCGAGACGTCGTCCCGCACCTCGCGCGCCTGCGCCCCCTCGGCCAGCAGCCCTCGGATGTCAGGGGCTGGTACGTGATCGTCCCGCTGGCGTTCGCCTCGCTGCTGACCGGCCTCGTCCAGTCCCTCGGCACCACCTGGGGGTTGTCCCGCCATTACTGGGTGCTGGCGAAACTCGCGCTGACCGTCGTGGCCACCCTCCTCCTCCTGCTGCACATGCAGGTGGTCGACCACGTGGCGGACACGGCCGCGCGGACGAGCCTGTCCGGCGGCGACCTCGGCGGGATGAGGGACCAGCTCGTGTTCGACGCCGCTGCCGCCGTCGTCGTCCTGCTCACGAACACGGCCCTGTCGATCTACAAGCCGCGCGGCCTCACCCGGTACGGATGGCGGATGCAGCAGGCACAGCGAGCCAACCGGGCCGACGGCGTAGCCGTGGACACGGCGGCCGCGGCCCAGGCTTGATCAGTCCGCGGTTCCGGCTCTCGGCAGGACGGACAGGTCGGCGGGAGAGGGCTATCGCGCGGGGCCGGCTTCGCTGTTCTGTATGCGGTGAGTCACCTCGGTCAGGCCGTCGGCGATGGTCGCGAGCTGCTGTGGCGTCAGGACGTCGATGAGTAGCCTGCGCACCTGTGCGACATGGCCCGGGGCCGCCCGCTCCAGCATGCGCGTGCCCGCGTCGGTGAGGACGGCGTAGACCGCGCGCGGGTCGCTGGGGCAGGAGCGTCGGATCACCAGCCCGGCCTTTTCCAGCTGGGTGATCTGGTACGTCAGACCACTCTTGGTGTTGAGGAGCGCATCGGCGAGCGCGCTCATGCGCATCTCCCGGTCCGGGGCCGCGTTGAGGCGCACCAGGATCTCGTACTGAAGGTGCGTGATCCCCACGTCGTCCTTGAGCTGTTGATCCAGACGGCGATTGATGAGCGCACCGGCGGCCACGAAGGCGTACCAGGCGCGCAGCTCTTCCTCGTTCAACCACTGCGGTGCGGCCATGTGTCCAGGTTATCGCGGTGGTTCAAATTCGAACATGTGCTGCTCGCGGAGGCGGGCGGCGCGGCCCCCGTCGGTGCGATGTGACTGGCGCAACACAGGCGGCGTTGTTAAAAATTTGAAACTTCACGCTATCGTCGAGGCATCGCGGTTCAAATTTGAACCTTCCGGTCCGTCCAGCCGTCGAAGGAGTACTCGTGGACGTCGCCACTTCCGCAGGCCACACAGGTCACGCCGGTCCCGCAGGTCATGCGGGCCCCGTGGGTCATGCAGGTCCCGCGAGCCACACAGGTCGCACCCGCCTCGCCGCCGCTTCGGTACGCACCCGCGTCACCATCCCGCTGCGCTTCGCCGACGGTTACGAGGTCACCGCCGAGGCAGTCACGTTCCACGGCCTGGCCGACGGCAAGGAGCACGTGGCACTCACCCTCGGCGATCCCACGGCGGCGCCCGCACCGCTGGTGCGGCTGCACTCCGAGTGCCTGACCGGGGACGTGTTCGGCTCGGCCCGCTGCGACTGCGGTCCGCAGCTGCGCGAGGCCGTGGAGCGCATCGCCACCACCGGCGGCGTCCTGCTCTACCTCCGCCAGGAGGGCCGCGGCATCGGCCTCTACAACAAGCTGGACGCCTACGCCCTGCAAGAGGCGGGCCTGGACACCTACGAGGCCAACACCGCGCTCGGCCTGCCCGAGGACGGCCGCGACTACACCGCCGCCGCCCAGATGCTGACCGCCCTCGGCATCGACGAGCTGGACCTGCTCACCAACAACCCCGACAAGGCCGGGCAGTTGCGCGACCTGGGCATCCCCGTGCGCTTCGTCCGGCCCACCGGCGTCTTCGCCACCGACAGCAACGTCCGCTACCTGCACGCCAAGGCCCAGCACACCCACCACACCATCGCCCTGCCCGAACCGGTGGGCCTGGCCGCGCCGGCCGGCTGACCGGCCCGTCGGCACCCCCTCGGCACCCATCCCCTGGAGTTCTGGAGTTCTCCCGTGCCTTCTTCCCTCGCCCACGTCACCACCGACGCCGCCCCGCGCTACGCCAAGCAGCTCGCCTCGCACTTCGGCCGGAAGATCCCGGTCGAGGAGACACCCGACGGCGGGCACCGCCTCACTTTCGAGCACACCGACGTCGTACTCGAAGCCCTGGACGACCACCTGCTGATTCGGGTCACCGCACCCGACACGACCGCGCTCGCCGCCATCCAGCACGTCGTGGGCAGCCACCTCGAACGCTTCGGCCACCGCAACGAACTGACCGTCATGTGGGACGAGCCCGCTCAGGACTGACGACACACCCGGGAGACAGGAGAAAGGCACCGCGATGAAGGCCGTCGTCATCACCGACTTCGGGGCCGAGCCACTCGTCACCGACCTGCCCGTACCGGAACCGGGCCCGGGTGAGCTGCTGGTCCGCCTGCACGCCGCCTCGCTCAACCCGTTCGACTGGAAGGTCGCCGCCGGAGCCCTCAAGGGCGTGGTCGAACACGACTTTCCCCTCGTCATGGGCTCGGACGGCGCCGGCGTGGTCGAACGCATCGGCCCCGGAGTGAACCGCTTCCGGCCCGGCGACACCGTCTACGGCCAGTTCATGAACCTCCCGTACGGTCGGGGCTCCTACGCCGAGTACGTCCTGGCCTACGAGGACGGCACGATCGCCCGCATGCCCGACGACCTGCCGTTCGCCGTCGCGGCCGCGCTGCCCACGGCCGGTGTCACCGCCTACCAGGCCATCGAGGCCGCCCGCCTCGACACCGGCCACGTGATCCTCGTCAACGGGGCATCCGGTGGCGTGGGCCAGTCCGCGATCCAGTTCGCCGCCCTCCAGGGGGCCCACGTACTGGCCACCGGCACCGGCGACATAGCGGGCCACCTCCGCGAACTCGGCGCCGACCGGGTCATCGACTTCGCCGCCGCACCCACGGCCGAGCAGGTCCTCGCCGCCCACCCCGACGGCATCGACGCCGTCCTCGACCTGGTCACCCAGCCCGGCGGCGACATCGACGCCCTGGCCGGCCTGCTCAAGCCCGGCGGCAGGCTCATCAGCACCAACCGGGCCGCCGACCCGGACGCGCTGGCCGCCCGCGAGATCCACGGCATCAACCTCGTCAACGACCCCAGCCGGGCAGAGCTGGAGTCACTCGCCGCCCTTGCCGACGCCGGGAAGCTCCGGATCACGATCGACGCCGAGGTCCCCCTGGCCGACGCCCCCACCGCCGTGGCCCGCGCCCGCGCCGGCGGCTCCCGCGGCAAGACGGTCATCCTGCCCTGAACCACACCGGCGAGGAGACCGGCTCGTCGGCGAGCCCCCGCTACCCCTCACCCCCGGGCGGTCACGCCCCGTCGACCACCCACCCCTGGCGGCGCAGCACACCCGACACATCCGGCGCCTCGTAGTGCTCACCCTTGAGCACCTTGCCGTCGGCCCGTCGGGCGACCTGGCCGTCGGGGCCCAGCTTGGTCATGTTGGAGCGGTGGATCTCGTCCAGTACGGCGTCGAGGTCGATGCCGTGCACCAGGGCCGTGCCGTACGCGACATAGACGACGTCCGCCAGCTCGTGCGCGAGTCTGTCGAGCGGTCCGGTGACGGAGACCTCGGCGACCTCCGCGGCCTCCTCGGCGAGCAGCTCGCCACGGTGTGCGGCGAGTTCCGGGGAGACCTCGGTCGGTGTACTGCGGGCGTCGAGCCCGAAGGCGAGGTGAAAGGCACGGACCAGGTCAGCGGGCGACGAACTCATACCGCGACTGTAGCGACCGGGTCCGACAGTCCTCCTCGCGGATGCGCCCGGCTCCGGCAGCCGCCGCCCCCTCCCCCTCTCCCCCACTCCCCTGTGACCCCTGCCCTGGTCAGGACCACATGTAGGCTGGCAGGATCGCGGCCATGTCCAAGGCACTCTCCCGCATCAGCAGGCGCCGGGCCCTGGAGGGCTCGGCCGCCGGGTTCGTCGCCCTCGGGTTGCTGCTGTGGTGGCTGCTGCCCCTGGGCGAGGAGCCACCGAGCGGGACGATCACCTTCAGTACGGGCACGCGCGCGGGGGTCTATCAGGAGTACGGTGCGCGCCTGCGCAACGAGCTGGCCAAGGACATGCCGCAGCTGAAGGTACGGCTGCTGACGAGTGACGGGTCACAGGAGAACGTCGAGCGCGTGGCGACGGGTCAGGCCGACTTCACGATCGCCGCCGCCGACGCGGTGGACACGTTCAAGATCGGCAACCAGCGCGTCACCGACCGACTGCGCGGTGTCGCACGCCTGTACGACGACTACGTACAGCTCGTCGTCCCGCCCGACTCGGACATCCGCTCCGTGGCGGACCTGAAAGGCAAGCGGGTAGCCATAGGGCTGCCCAACTCCGGTGTGCGGCTGATCGCCACGCGCGTGCTCGAGGCCGCCGGCATCGACCCGGAGAAGGACATCACGCCCCGCTCGGACGGCATCGACACCGGGCCCAAGCGGCTGGGGCACGAGCTCGACGCGTTCTTCTGGTCGAGCGGGGTGCCGACGGACGGGCTGGAGGACATCGCCGAGACCTCCGCGTTCCGGTTCGTGCCGATCGACGCCGACCTCGTCGCCAAGGTGCACGCGCAGGGCGACGCGGCCCAGTTCTACCGCGCGACCAACATGCCGGAGTCGGCCTACCCCACCATCCAGAACGGGGACACGGTGCCGACGATCGCCGTCTCCAACCTGCTGATCACCCGCAAGGACATGGACCCCCGCCTCACCGAATGGCTCACCCGTACGGTGATCAAGAGCCGCGACGGCATCGGCGCCCACGTCCACTCCGCGCAACTGGTCGACCTGCGCACGGCGATCTACACCGACCCCCTGCCCCTGCACGACGGCGCCCGGAACTACTACCGCTCGGTCAAACCGTAGGAACGCCCCCGCCGTACGAACCGAACCCTGCCGACCGGCGTCAGGACGTCGGTCCCGACCTGGGCACCGTCACCGTCACCCGCAACCCCTGCGGCTCATGACGGCCGTACGAGATGGAGCCCCCGCCCGCCGCGAGCAGCACGCGCGAGATCGACAGCCCCAGACCCGAGCCCTTGATGTTCTGGTGCCGGCCGCTGCGCCAGAAGCGGTCGCCGATGCGGGCGAGTTCCTCGTCGGTGAGGCCGGGGCCGTTGTCGGTCACGACGATCGTCGACGTACTGCCGTTGGAGGTGACGGTCACCTCGACCCGCTCGTCCTTCGGCGTGAACTTGACCGCGTTGTCGATCACCGCGTCCAGGGCGCTGGACAGGGCCACCGGGTCGGCCCAGGCGGTGGTGGGCGGGCAGTCCCCCACCAGCCGTACGCCCTTCGCCTCGGCCGTCGGCGACCAGGCCGCGACACGCTCGGCGGCCAGCGCGCCCACGTCGGTGAGCCGGAGATCGGCCTCGGTGTGCTCGGCCAGGGCCAGGTCGAGCAGGTCGTCCAGGACCTGCGCCAGGCGCTTGCCCTCGGCCTGCACCGAAGCGATCTCCGCATTGCCCTCGGGAAGTTCGAAGGCGAGCAGTTCGATGCGCAGCAGCAGCGCCGCGAGGGGATTGCGCAGCTGGTGCGAGGCGTCGGCGACGAAGGCGCGCTGCTGCTCCAGCACGTCCTCGACGTTGTCCGCCATCTCGTTGAACGCCCGGGCCAGCCGCCGAAGTTCCGGCGGACCGCTGGCCACCGCGACCCGTGACTTCAGGCGACCGCTGGCGATGGCGTGTGTGGTGGCGTCCAGCACCCGAACCGGCCTGAGCACCCAGCCGGTGAGCCGGAGCGCGGCCCCGACGGCCACCAGCATCGCGGCCGTCAGACCCGAGCCGATGATCAGCCAGCCGTACAGGATCCGCGAACGCATCTGCCCGGTCGGCGAGTCGGTGACGACGACCGCGACGACGTCACCGTCCCGGATGACCGGTGAGGCGATGACGAGGCGGCCTCGCTGCCAGGGCCACACCTGCTTGGGGTCGTGGCTGCGCCGGCTGAGCAGCGACTCCTCGAAGGCGTCGCGCACTTCGCCGGTCGCGGGGAGGTGCCAGGTCTTCGGCCCCTTGGCCAAGGACGTGGCGTTAGGCAGGAACACGCCGGCCCGGATGCCGTAGACGTCGTCGTAGCTCTCGAGTTCCCGGCTCAGGATGCGCCGCTCGTCACGGGACCCGGAGGTGGTGTCGGCAGCGGGCCGTGCGATGGCCGCGAAGTACGCCGTGTCGTCGATCCGGTCGACGACCACCTTCTGCTGCTGGGCCGCGGCCAGGCTGACGGCGAGCGGGACGCCCAGGGCGAGCAGCACGGCCGCCATCAGGACGATGAGTAGCGGGAGGAGACGAGTGCGCACCCTTGCCCGCTACGAGGCCGGGGCGACGAGTCGGTAGCCGACGCCGCGTACGGTCTCGATCAGCGCCGGCATGCGCAGCTTGGCGCGCAGGGACGCCACATGCACCTCAAGGGTGCGCCCGGTCCCCTCCCAACTCGTGCGCCACACCTCGCTGATGATCTGCTCGCGGCGGAAGACCACTCCGGGGCGCTGGGCGAGCAGGGCGAGGAGATCGAACTCCTTGCGGGTCAGTTGGACCACCGAACCGTCGACGCTGACCTGGCGGGTGGGCAGTTCGATGTGTACGGCGCCCAGGCGCAGCACGCCGTCGCCGCCCGCCCCGGCGTCCTCCGGCACGTTGCGCCGGCTGACGGCGTGGATCCGGGCGAGCAGCTCTCCGGTGTCGTACGGCTTCACCACATAGTCGTCGGCCCCGAGGTTGAGGCCGTGGATGCGGGAGCGGACGTCGGAGCGCGCGGTGACCATGATCACCGGAGTGCTGGTGCGCTTGCGGATCTTGCCGCAGACCTCGTATCCGTCCTGGTCGGGCAGGCCGAGGTCGAGAAGGACGACGCCGAAGCCGTTGCCCTCGGGGACGAGCGCCTGGAGGGCCTCCTCGCCGCTGCGCGCGTGCGTGACGTCGAAACCGTGTCGCGCCAGCACCGCGGACAGCGCGGCGGCGACGTGGTTGTCGTCCTCGACGAGGAGCAGTCTCACCCCGGCCTCCTTTGGTTCATCGGCCGTACGATTCAGGTAGGTACACAGTGGGTGCACACGCGCGCGTGCACCATGGCAGTCACGCTGATGGACGACGACGCCGTCAAGTGGGTTCCGGTCGCGCACAGCTTCCGTTATCCAGCCGGTACGCGCCCAGGTCTCAAGTGCTACGACACGTGTCCGATTGCTATCGGATCGTGATGCTCAGATTCCCCTCAGAACTAATGACGCAGGTCGGATACGGTTATTACTGTCCTCCGAAACCGAGGAGGACGGAGCCTGAGAGCGATGACCGAAGTATCGGTGGCCAAGGAAGATGTGGCCGCGACCGGCGAGCTGGTCGTCCTGAAGAACGTGAACAAGCACTTCGGCGCGTTGCACGTGCTCCAGGACATCGACCTGACGATCGCCCGCGGCGAGGTCGTCGTGGTCATCGGACCCTCCGGGTCCGGGAAGTCCACCCTGTGCCGCACCATCAACCGCCTGGAGACGATCGACTCCGGCACGATCGCGATCGACGGCAAGCCCCTGCCCGCGGAGGGCAAGGCGCTGGCCAAGCTGCGTGCCGACGTCGGAATGGTCTTCCAGTCCTTCAACCTTTTCGCGCACAAGACCGTGCTCGAGAACGTGATGCTGGGCCAGATCAAGGTCCGCAAGATTGACAAGAAGAAGGCCGAGGAGAAGGCCCGCTCCCTGCTCGACCGGGTGGGAGTGGCCAGCCAGGCGGACAAGTACCCCGCACAGCTCTCCGGCGGCCAGCAGCAGCGTGTGGCCATCGCCCGTGCGCTGGCCATGGACCCCAAGGTCATGCTCTTCGACGAGCCGACGTCGGCTCTCGACCCGGAGATGATCAACGAGGTACTCGAGGTCATGCAGCAGCTCGCCCGCGACGGCATGACCATGATCGTCGTCACCCACGAGATGGGCTTCGCCCGTTCGGCCGCCAACCGGGTGGTGTTCATGGCGGACGGCAAGATCGTCGAAGAAGCTGTGCCGGATCAGTTCTTCAGCAACCCGCGCAGCGATCGCGCAAAGGACTTCCTGTCCAAGATCCTGCACCACTGACGGGGTGCGGTCCTGCACCACTGATGGACCGCTTCGCGCACCCGACGACCTGCGTCACCCGCCGTTCCTGACGGCACGCATCTCTATCATCACGCAAAGGATGTTCACCATGAAGCTCCGCAAGGTCTCCGCGGCGGCCGCCGCTGCGCTCGTACTCTCGATCACTGCTACTGCTTGTGGTGGCGGTGACGGGGACAACGAGGGCGGCTCGGGCTCCGGTGGGGGCGACAAGATCAAGATCGGCATCAAGTACGACCAGCCGGGTCTTGGCCTGAAGGAGCCGGACGGCACCTTCTCCGGCTTCGATGTCGACGTGGCGACGTACGTGGCGAAGGAGCTGGGCTACGACGCCGACCAGATCGAGTTCGTCGAGACCAAGACGCCGGACCGCGAGAACGCGCTCAAGCGCGGTGACGTGAAGTTCATCGCGGCCACGTACTCGATCACCGACGAGCGCAAGAAGTCGGTCGACTTCGCCGGACCGTACCTGCTGGCCCACCAGGACCTGCTGGTCAAGGCGGACTCGGACATCACCGAGGCTACCGACCTCAATGGCAAGAACCTGTGCTCGGTCGTCGGCTCCACCTCGGCGCAGAACGTCCAAGACGACTTCGCCCCGAAGGCCAATCTGCAGGAGCGGAGCGGCTACTCGGAGTGCATCTCCTCGCTGCAGAGCGGTGCCGTGGACGCCCTGACCACGGACGACTCGATCCTCGCCGGCTTCGCCTCGCAGGAGCAGTACAAGGGCCAGTTCAAGCTCGCCGGCCTCAAGCTGAGCAACGAGAACTATGGCATCGGTGTGCAGAAGGGTGACACCGAGACCCTGAACAAGATCAACGCCGCCCTCGAGAAGATGGTCAGCTCGAAGGCCTGGGACAAGGCGGTCAAGGACAACTTCGGTCCGGCCAAATACAAGAACGAGCCCGCGCCGAAGATCGGCGTCATCGTCCAGTAGCGCAAGGATCCACCGGCGCGCCGCCGTCCACCGCGATCAGGGCGGCGGCGCGCCGCGCTATCCACATACGCCACCCACCCGGAAGCGCGGGAGATCGTGTTCGACTTTCTTTCTGACTATGACAACCCAACCCTGTTGGGTGCCTTCGGGATGACGGTGAAACTCACCGTCATCTCCGGCCTCGGTTCCCTGATCTGGGGAACCCTTCTGGCCGCGATGCGGGTCAGTCCGGTCCCGCTCATGCGTGGGTTCGGCACGGCCTATGTGAACATCGTCCGGAACATCCCCCTGACGGTCATCATCATCTTCACCTCGCTCGGCCTCGCCGATGTCTTCGGCGTGACGATGGGCGCCACCGACTTCAAGGTCCAGGGCTTCCGCCTGGCGATCCTCGGTCTTGTCGCCTACACCGCGGCCTTCGTCTGCGAGGCGATTCGTTCCGGCATCAACACCGTGCCGCTCGGCCAGGCCGAGGCGGCCCGCGCCATCGGGCTGACCTTCAGTCAAACCCTCCGGCTGATCATCCTGCCGCAGGCCTTCCGTGCGGTCATCGGCCCGCTGGCCAACGTGTTGATCGCCCTGACCAAGAACACCACGGTGGCGGCCGCGATCGGCGTGGCCGAAGCCGCCTACCTGATGAAGAAGATGATCGAGAACGAGGCTCAGGTGCTGCTCATCGGCGCCGTCTTCGCCTTCGGTTTCGTGGTACTGACCCTGCCCACCGGCCTCGTCCTCGGCTGGCTGAGCAAGCGACTGGCGGTGAAGCGATGAGCTCCGTTCTCTATGACGCCCCGGGCCCTCGCGCCAAGCGGCGCAATGTGCTCATCTCGGTGGCCTTCTTCGCCCTGCTGGCCCTCCTCGTGTGGTTCGTCTATGACGCCATGAACGAGAAGAACCAGCTGGAGTGGGCCCTGTGGAAGCCGTTCACCGAGTCCCAGGCCTGGACGACCTACCTGTTGCCGGGTCTGGCCGACACGCTCAAGGCCGCAGCGCTGGCCATGGTGATCGCCCTTCCGCTCGGCGCGGTCTTCGGCATCTCACGCCTCTCCGACCATCTGTGGGTGCGGCTTCCGGCCGCCTGGGTGGTCGAGTTCTTCCGGGCCATCCCGGTCCTGCTGCTGATGCTGTTCGCCAACGAGGCCTACGACCGCTGGGCGAACCTCACCACTGAACAGCGGCAGCTCTACGCGGTCGTCACCGGCCTGGTGCTCTACAACGCGTGCGTCCTCGCCGAGGTCGTCCGGGCCGGCATCCTCGCCCTGCCCAAGGGGCAGTCGGAGGCCGCCAAGGCGATCGGCCTGCGCAAGAGCCAGACGATGCGGATCATCCTGCTGCCGCAGGCCGTCACCGCCATGTTGCCGGCCATCGTCAGCCAGCTCGTGGTCATCGTGAAGGACACCGCCCTGGGCGGCGTGATGATCGGGTTCACCGAGCTGCTCAGCACGCGCGCCACCCTGGCGGCCGCCTACGGCAACCCCATCGCCAGCTTCGTCGTGGTGGCGATCATCTACATCGTGCTCAACTTCATCCTCACCAGCTTCGCGAGCTGGCTGGAGAAGCGGCTGCGGCGCAGCAAGAAGAGCACGGGCGCGGTGCTCAGCGCCGAGGACATGGAGGAGCTGAACCCGGCGGCGACGGGCGGCACCTACGGGACGGGCGCCGGCGGCGCGGCTCCCGGCGGAGGCATCACCTGACGATCCGTCAAGTGACATGAGCGACACGGAGGGCAGTGGCATGATCGCCACTGCCCTCCGTCACTTGACGCAAGCACCGGCAATGGGTTGCATACGTTCTGTGATCGTGCACCCTGCTCCAACTTTCTGTTCACTTGCGTCTTTCGGGACACCGCTGCGGGCAGGGGGCGCCGCGCCGTGGATCCGGTGATCATCGTCGGAGCGGGGCCCGTCGGGCTCACGCTCGCCCTGGCGCTGGCCCGTCAGGAGGTGCCGTCCGTCGTACTCGACGAGGGCCCCGGCAAGGACGAACCCCGCCTCGCCCGCACCGCCGTCCTGCGCGAGGACACCACCGCCCTCATGGAGCGCCTCACGGGTGTGCCGGTCGCCGAGGCCGGGGCGCGCTGGGCCGGATGGCGGGCGATGCGGCGCAAGCAGGTGATGCGCGAGGTCAGGTTCGACGCCGCCAGGGAAGAGGGCGAGGACGTCACGAACCCTGGGGGCCTCACGGGCCCTGGGAGCGTCAGGAACCCCGCCCCCCTGCACATCCCCCAGCACGTGCTGACCAACGCCCTGCGCGCGGCCCTCACCGGCGAACGGCTCGTCAAGGTCGTCGTGGACAGCCGCCTGGACGCGATCGAGCAGGAGCCCTCGGGCGTCACCGCCCACACTCGCGGCCCCAAGGGCACCTGGTGGCGGGGCAGTTACCTGGTGGGCTGCGACGGCCAGCGCTCGACCGTACGAAAGCTGGAGGACATCCGCTTTCCCGGCCGTACAGCGGTGGAGCGACACGCCGTGGCCGCGCTGCGCGCGGAACTTCCCTGGGACGGTAAAGCGTTGCTCCATCGGATGCCGCCGTGGCGGACGTCCGGTCCTTCGGGCGGGGAGGTCACCGGACGGCCGCTCCCGGACGGGGTGTGGCGCCTCGACTGGCTGCTGCCGCCGGGCAAGGACCTGGTCACGCCCGAGATGCTGGTGGCCCGCGTCCGGGAGACGCTCGCCGGATGGACCGGCGGGACGACACCGCCGTACGAACTCCTCGACACCGGGGTTCACACGGTCCACCACCGCCTGGCCCGCCGCTGGCGCGTGGGCCGCGTCTTTCTCGCCGGGGACGCGGCGCACTGCCTCGGCACGCTCGGCACGCACGGACTGGACGAGGGGCTGCGGGACGCCGACAACCTCGCCTGGAAGCTGGCACCGGCCTGGCACCACGGGCCGCACGAGGCGCTGCTCGACAGCTACCAGGCGGAGCGGCGCGCGGCCGTCGCCGCCCGGCTGCGCGCCGCCGACCAGGCGCTGCCGCTGCTGCGCGGTGGCGGAGGGCTGCGCGCGGTCGTCCCCGGCACCGCCCGGGGCCATGACGCGCTGCTGATGGACGGCCACCTCGGGCAGGGAGCGATCGGTGCGCCGAGGACGTACGCCGACTCCCCGCTCGCGCCCCGGTCCCTGGAGGGCGAGGTCCCCGTGGACACGCCGCGCGGGGCGCCGGTCATGGACGTGCGGGTCACCGCGGAGGACGGCTCCTTCGTGCAACTGCGGGACCGGCTCGGGCGCGGCGCGCTGCTGGTCGTGCTGATCGCGCCGGGCACGGGCGTGTGGGACCGCAAGCACTGGGCCACCGCCGGGATCATGCCCCGGCTGGCCGCCGCGGTGACGGCACTGCCGTATCCGGCCGAGTTGCTGGTCGCGGAGAGCTATCCGGGGGCGGCGGCGCATTCGGTCCTGCTGGTGCGGCCCGACGGGCACCTGGTGACGGCGTTGAGCGGGGTGCGGCCGGCCGAGCTGTACGCGGCGGCCGAGGCAGCACTGGGCGGCCCGGTCAAGGCACAGGCCGGGGCGACGGCGGAGGAGGCCGGGGCTGCGGCCGGCTCACGCTGATGCCGCTGATGCCGTCGTACGGAGGCCGTCCTCACCTGGGAATCCGCGTGGGAATTCACCGGGGGACCCACCTGGGAACTCCCCTGGCAGCACACTCACTGTCACTCTGCGGTCCGCATAGTGACAGTGAGTTGACCGGTTCGCACCGTCATGGTGTACTCCCGACCATGACCGACACCTGTGTGCGCCTGTGGCGGAGGGTCCATATGGACCTCGTCCGCTATGCGGGCTGCGTGTGTCGCCCGTCCTGCTGAACTCGCACCCCTTTTCTTCCGCGCGCGCCACGCCTGCCGCCTTGTCGCCTCTGCTGTCGCGCGCTCTTGGCGAACTCTCATCAGGACGGTCCCCGTGTCTGTATTCCCTGCCGCCGTTGCCGCTTCTCAACAGGTTTCCGCGGCCCTCTCCACCTCCACGCCGGTTTCCACGCCGACGCAGGCGGACCTTTTCGACTTCGTACGGCGTACTGCCGCCGACGCCGACTTGATCGCCTCGCTCCCGCTCGACCCCGAGGGCCGTACCTGGGTACGGCTCGAGGGCCCCGGCGGCAGCGAGGCCTGGCTGATCGGCTGGCCGCCCGGGACGGGCACCGGCTGGCACGACCACGCCGACTCGGTCGGGGCCTTCGTTACGGCGGCCGGTGAGCTCAAGGAGAACGCACTCGCCGTCCGGCTGCCCGCCGACGGCTGGAAGACGTTGGAACTGACGGACGACGTGGACCGGGAACGCCGGCTGCCGGCGGGAAAGGGCCGCTCCTTCGGCCGCCACCATGTGCACGAGGTCCTCAACGAGTCGGCCGACCGGCATGCGATCTCCGTTCACGTCTACTACCCGCCCCTGCCACGGATCCGCCGCTTCAGCCGGAGCGGACCGATCCTGCGCCTGGAGCAGGTGGAGCGTCCGGAGGACTGGCAGTGAGCGGAGCGGAGGATCCTTCGGTGTACGGCTTGAGGCAACGGCCGGTCGGCGGGGGTGAGTTGACGGCGAGCGGTGTGAACGGCGTGAGCGAGGAGCAGTCGACCGAGGAGCCGTCGGTCGGCGGGGCGAGTCGAAGGTGAGCGGCGTGAGTGAGCCGCCGGTCGGCGGGAGTGAGTCGAAGGTGGGCGTGGGCGGCGTGGAGGGCGATGCCGACCGGCCGGTCGGCATCGACGAACTGCTGGAGCGGGTGCGCGCGGGGTACACGCGGATCGAGCCACGGGAGGCGTACGAGGCCGCCCAGGCCGGTGAGGCTCTGCTGGTCGACATCCGGTACGCGGCCCTGCGCGAGCGGGACGGACTGATCCCCGGCGCCCTCGTCGTCGAGCGCAACGAACTCGAGTGGCGGCTCGACCCGCAGGGCAGCCATCGCGCCCCCGAGGCAACGAGTCACGGCCTGCGGGCCGTGGTCATCTGCAACGAGGGCTACGCATCGAGCCTGGCGGTCGAGTCACTACGGCGACTTGGGCTGCACCGGGCGACCGATCTGGTCGGGGGGTTCCAGGCTTGGCGGGCGGAGGGGCTTCCGGTGACGCCGGGGGCGGGAGCGGGGGCTTAGCCCAGCAGTTGCTCGCGGGCAGTGAAGCGGGGCCGCGCCCTTCACTCACGACCTTGTCGACCACCTCGGACGGCCTCAACAGGCCCGCGTGATCACTGCCCGGCCCCAAACGCGATGGGCGCCCCCGCGCGTCCACCGTGTCCGGGGCCGGAATCCTGCATTCCCGGCCCCCGACTCCTGGCTCCCGACTCCCGGCTCCTGGCTCCCTCGCCCACCTCAGGGCCTATTCGCCCACCCAGCGCCTATACGGTGCCGTGGCCGCAGGCCGCCGGGATCAGAACCCCTCGTCCCCGAGAAACTCCGTGTCCTCCCCCTCTTCCTCCAGGGCCTGTCGGACCACCCGCAGGGCCATGCCCTCGGGGTAGCCCTTGCGGGCGAGCATGCCCGCGAGGCGGCGCAGGCGTTTGTCGCGGTCGAGGCCACGGGTGGAGCGCAGTTTGCGGGCGACGAGTTCGCGTGCGGTCGTCTCCTCCTGCTCGGAATCGAGCTGGGCGACGGCCGCGTCGATCAGCGTGGAGTCGACGCCCTTGGTGCGCAGTTCCTGGGCAAGCGCACGTCGAGCCAGTCCCCGGCCGTGGTGCCGGGACTCCACCCAGGCGTCCGCGAACGCACTGTCGTTGATGAGACCGACCTCCTCGAACCGCGACAGCACCTCCTCGGCAGCGTCGTCCGGGATCTCCCGCTTGCGCAGGGCGTCCGCGAGTTGCTTGCGCGTACGCGGGGTCCCGGTGAGCAGACGCAGACAGATCGCCCGCGCCTGCTCCACCGGGTCCCCCGGGGGCGCCCCCTTCTCGGCCCTCGACGAGGAAGAGGCGCCTCCGTCCTCACCGGACTGGTCTGTGTGGCCGCGCCGACGACGCCCGCGTGAGCCGCCCGAGCCATCCGCGCCCCGGGCCCCACCACGGCTACGGCGCGAGCCGCCGCCGGGCGCTCCTGCGCCCTCCGGCCACGCTTCGCCGTCCACCGCGCCATGCCCCGGAGCATCGCCGTACGCCAGGCCCGGATCATTGCCGTACCTCAGGCCCGACTCGTCGCCATACGCCGGGGCCGACTCATTGCGGCGCCCCCCGTAGCTCCCGTACGACCCGCTCGTGCCGTACGGCGCCATGCCGTCGTTCCCCCCGTCCATGTCATGGGCCGCGTCCCCTCCGTAGGCGTGACCGCCCGTCCCGGAGGAGGCCCTGTCGCCGCCTCTCGCCCGCTCACGCGGAGCGTCCGGGTAGGCGGCGTACTCGGCCCAGTCCGTGCGTCGTGTCACGGGTCAGCTCTTGGCTGCCACGGCCTTGGTCTTGGCCGCCTTGGCCGCCGCCGGCACCGTCTTCGCGGCGTCGTCGGGGGTGGCGGAGACCGCGGCGTCCGCGCCCGGCTCGGCGGCCGGCTCCTGGGGACGCACGCCGACGCCCAGCTTCTCCTTGATCTTCTTCTCGATCTCGTTGGCCAGGTCGGGGTTGTCCTTGAGGAAGTTGCGGGCGTTCTCCTTGCCCTGGCCGAGCTGGTCGCCTTCGTACGTGTACCAGGCGCCGGCCTTGCGGACGAAGCCGTGCTCCACGCCCATGTCGATCAGGCCGCCCTCACGGCTGATGCCATGGCCGTAGAGGATGTCGAACTCGGCCTGCTTGAAGGGCGGCGCGACCTTGTTCTTGACGACCTTGCAGCGGGTGCGGTTACCGACCGCCTCCGTGCCGTCCTTCAGGGTCTCGATGCGACGGATGTCGATACGCACCGAGGCGTAGAACTTCAGCGCCCGGCCACCGGTCGTGGTCTCCGGGGAGCCGAACATCACGCCGATCTTCTCGCGGAGCTGGTTGATGAAGATCGCGGTGGTCTTGGACTGGTTGAGCGCACTGGTGATCTTCCGCAGGGCCTGGCTCATCAGACGCGCCTGCAGACCGACGTGGCTGTCGCCCATCTCGCCCTCGATCTCCGCGCGCGGGACGAGCGCCGCGACGGAGTCGATGACGATGAGGTCGAGGGCGCCGGAGCGGACCAGCATGTCCACGATCTCCAGCGCCTGCTCGCCGTTGTCCGGCTGGGACAGGATCAGGTTGTCGATGTCGACGCCGAGCTTCTTCGCGTACTCGGGGTCGAGGGCGTGCTCCGCGTCCACGAAGGCGACTTGGCCGCCGGCCTTCTGGGCGTTCGCCACCGCGTGCAGGGTCAGGGTCGTCTTACCGGAGGACTCCGGACCGTACACCTCCACCACACGGCCACGCGGCAGGCCGCCGACGCCGAGGGCGACGTCGAGTGCGGTCGACCCGGTGGGGATGACCTCGATGGGCTCGTTCGGCCGCTCGCCCATGCGCATGACCGCGCCCTTGCCGAATTGCCGTTCAATCTGTGCGAGCGCGGCGTCGAGCGCCTTCTCGCGGTCGGTTCCTGCCATGGGTTCCACCCGGTTTGCTTGAGTCGATCGCTTCACGTCAAAGACGCTAACGCCTGCCACTGACAATGCGCCCCGACGCCCGTCCGGCCTGTGGATAACTCGGGCGCATCTCCATCGAAACCGTGGCGAACTGCCCGCCGAGCGCCCCGCCGGAACCTCCATGAGAATGGATGTTCGATTTTCGTGTCAAGCGCACCACGGGGCACCTTCGAGGCTACGTGTCCCGTGTCCTCGAAGGTGATGGTCGAGTGCGGCGTTCACGCACGAGACCCCGGCACTCGGAGCACCGGGCAGCCCAGCGGGCACATTCGTGCCCGAGCCCCAGCAACAGAACGAGCAGAAGCGCTGCGACCGACGAGCTGAGACACGGCGACCCACCACCGCATCCCCCCTGCAACCCCGGATTCCGTCACCCGCAGCCGGGCTCAGGCGGAGGAGCCCTCCCCGGAGCTCCCCTTCTCGGCCGGGGGTCGCTTCCCCGGCCGTCGTGCCCACACCTCATGCGCGCGCGTGAACAGCCTGCCGCCTGTGCCCCGTCCCCGGTGCCCGTGGACGCGCGGGTCGTCCGTGACGTCGTACCGCTTCACGTAGGCACCGAGGAACGCCTGCAGCGTGGCAATCGCCGGGATCGCGACCAGGGCGCCCACCGCGCCGAGGAGGGCGGTGCCCGCGATGACCGATCCGAAGGCGACCGCGGGATGGATGTCGACGGTCTTCGCGGTCAGCTTGGGCTGCAGCACATAGTTCTCGAACTGCTGATAGACCACGACGAAGATCAGCACCCACAGCGCGTACCAGGGATCGACCGCGAAGGCGATCAGCATGGGCAGGGCGCCCGCGAGATACGTGCCGATGGTGGGGATGAACTGCGAGACCAGGCCGACCCACACGGCGAGCACGGGCGCGTACGGCACGTCCACGCTCGCCAGCAGGATGTAGTGGGCTATGCCCGAGATGAGCGCCATCAGGCCGCGCGAGTAGATGTAGCCGCCGGTCTTGATGACGGCGATCTCCCACGCGCGCAGCACCTCGGCCTGCCTGGCGGGCGGCAGTACGGAGCACAGCGCGCGGCGCAGTCGTGGGCCGTCCGCGGCGAAGTAGAACGAGAACAGCGTGATCGTCAGCAGCTGGAAGAGACCGCCGAGGACCTGGGCGGACACGTCCAGGACGCCGGTGGCGCTGTTCTGCACGTAGTTGCGCAGCCAGTCGGAACGGAGCAGGCCTTCCTGGATGTCCACGCGGCGCAGCTCGGTGTTGAAGTGTGTGTTGATCCAGTTGATGACGGAGTCGAGGTAGTTCGGGAAGTCCTCGACGATCTTGATGATCTGGCCCGCCAGCATCGACCCCAGCAGCGTCACGAACCCGGCGGACACGGTGATCACGGCGAGGAAGACGATGCCGGTGGCCAGGCCCCGACGCATGCCACGCGAGGCCATCCAGCTCACCGCCGGCTCGATGGCCAGGGCCAGGAAGAATGCGATGAGGATGTTGATCAGCAGCCCGGTGAGCTGGTGAAAGGCCCAGCTGCCCAGTTGGAACGCGCCGACGAGCGCCAGCGCGAGCACCATGGCCCGCGGCAGCCAGCGCGGCATGCGACTGCTCGGCCCGGCGGCGCCCTCGCCCGGAGGCTGGATGGGCGGCGTCGTGCCGAAGGGGGATCCGTGCCGGGCGAGCTGCCCGGTCTCGTCAGTGCGTGCCACGGAGCAAGTGTCGCCCACGCCACCGACAACCGGCTGCCGTCCGGTGATCTTCGTGACCGGTCAGCGCTTCTCCCCCGGAACGTTCATGACGGCGCACACCACACGCCACACGTCCTTGGCCTCCCAGCCGGCGTCCAGCGCCTCGTGCACCGTCCGCCCGCCGAGGTCCGCCATCACATGGTCGCGCGCGAAGGTGTCGGCGTATCCCTGACCGAAGTGATCCGCCATCCGCTCCCAGAAGACCGTCAACCGCATGAATTCCGCTCCATACCCGCAATGACCTGCACGTTTCCTGCCCCTCACACCCCCGCATGACCGTCAGGGGGTTTCCAGGGAGTTCGCCTCCCCGCTGAACCAAGCATCCATGGCGGCGCGACCTCGCGTGCCTGCGTCGGGCATGAAGTGCGTGTATGTACGCAGAGTAAAGCCAGGGTCGGCGTGCCCAAGCCAGCGGGCGAGGGAGACGATCGACTCGCCGGCTTCGAGCTGGACGCCGGCACAGGTGTGGCGCAGGGCATGGAAGCCGAGCTCGCGCGACGGCTCCGTCCTGGGGTTATCAGGCTTCCTCGCCCGAAAATCCTGCCACACGTACACCGACACAACCCACTATGTCTTTTTCGAAGGCAGCCACTCAAACGATCTCCTTCAAAAGGATATACAGACACCTCTGGAGGCTCTTGGATTGGGCGGGTCCACACCTGTGACCGAACACGCGACAATTTGGCAATTGCTGGCACCTTCGCAGCTAGCCGAGCTGCTCGCAGTGTCGGACATGACGCTGCGCAACTGGCGGAATTACGGCAAGGGCCCGGCTTACATCAAGCTCGACGGCGGCGCCGTCCGCTATCCGATGCGAGACGTACGCCTGGCTCGATAAGCAGCGCAGTGCCTCCGTCCGCTTGCATGCACACCGCGCTCACGAAACGCGCCGGAGCGGCCTGAACCCCCTGTCCTGTTCCGATGGGAACACGACAGGGAACACCGCTCACGCCGATGGAGTCTGGATGGCGAACCAAGTCCAATGGTCGGGTGGCGGGGCCTGGCTCCCCGCCACCCGACCGCCCAATGAACCTAGGGGAGTCGAACCCGAAATCAATCACGAATCATGGCTTCTCGAAGAGAAGTACACTCCCCGCTGATTCCTGGATTGACGCTCTTTTTTCACAGTACGTGCTGAAGCAAATCACCGTGAGGGCTCCAGAGGTCCCACAACCGAGTCAGCACAACAGCCGCATCGTAGGGTCGGGCGCCTTGAACTCCGCGTGCGCGGAGCTCCCATGGGCACGTGATCTCGGCCGTCATGCGGGCTGACCTCTACGTCCGAGCCGGTCGCCCGCACCTGGAACGGTCGGCCGTCGACTCGCCCCCCATCGTCGATGACGCATCCGCGGCCATCCTGCTGCGGAGCAGGGCGGGGAGGGCGACGACGAACCACTCGGTGCGGAAACGGTCATCGCCGGGCCCACGCACCATGAGCGGCGTGGACCAGCGGATAAGAAGTCATCTCATTTGGCGAGTCTGCGGTAGCAGATGAGGGTGCAGGCGATGCTGGTGAAGGCCAGGAAGTGGTCGGCTTTGCGCTCGTAGCGTCGGTGGAGGCGGCGGCAGCCGGCGAGCCAGGCCATGGTGCGTTCGATGGTCCAGCGGTGGCGGCCCAGTCGCTGCGAACTCTCGATGCCCTTTCGGGCGATGCGGTGGGTGATGCCACGTTGGCGTAACCATCGACGCAGGTGGGAGTAGTCGTAGCCCTTGTCGGCGTGGAGCTTGCCCGGCCTGCGACGTCGGCGTCCACGGCGGGAACGGATTGGCGGTATGCCCTTCACCAGAGGGATCAGGGCCTGGCTGTCGTGCAGGTTCGCCCCCGAGATTCCGACAGACAAGGGCAGACCGGTCCGCTCGGTGATGAGGTGGATCTTCGACCCGTACTTGCCCCGGTCGACAGGATTCGGACCCGTCAGGTCCCCCTTTCAGGGCCCGCATGTTCACGGAGTCGATCGCGCAGCGGGTCCAGTCCAACTCGCCGCGAGCGCCGAGCTCGTCGAGGACCAGGCGGTGGAGCTTGGCCCACACCCTGGCCTTCGTCCACTCGGCAAAGCGCCGATGGGCCGTCGCTCCCGACGGCCCGAACGACGCGGACGGCAACTGCTGCCACGTGCAGCCTGACGTCGCCACGAACACGATCACGGCCAGCACTTCCCGGTCACCATGGCGGCGTCGGCCACCTCCTTGAGGCCGCGAGGGAGCCTCTGGCACCACTCGCTGGAACAAATCCCACAACTCATCCGGCACCAGCCGCTCAACGATCCCCACGAGCTACAGCCTACCGAGTCAGCCAAATGAGATGACTTCTAAGAAGCGCGGCGAGGGCTGCAAACAGGTCCTCTGTGCCCGGCTCGGCGTTGGACGTACTCGGATCCAGTTCCCTCAACGGGGCTCGAGCGCGGGGAACGCCGACCGGCCACCGCGCTGGACGGCCTGAGTCGACCGGTGCGGTGAGATGCCGCAGACTCCTGTATGAGGGTCTGCGTATCGGCGCGGGCCGCGGAGAGGGTGACCGGCGTGCTTGAGGTCCCGCTCTGGCTGTGGGGAGCGTTCGCCGCGACGGTGGTGGTGTCGCTGGCGGTCGACTTGCTGGCCCACCGCACCGCGCACGTCATCGGTTTCAAGGAAGCTGCCGCCTGGAGCGGGCTCTGGGTGGGTCTCGCTCTGGTTTTCGCCGGCGTCGTCTTCCTCGTCCTCGGTACAACAGCCGGCACCGAGTACACCACCGCATGGCTGCTGGAGAAGAGCCTGTCGGTGGACAACCTCTTCGTCTTCGCGGTGATCTTCGCCTACTTCAAGGTGCCCCGCGCCTACCAACACCGTGTGCTGTTCTTCGGCGTGATGGGTGCCCTGATCTTCCGCGGGATCTTCCTCTCCCTCGGCGTCGCCGTCGTCAGCCGCTTCACCGCGGTGCTGTTCGCCTTCGCCGCGGTCCTCTTCTACAGCACCTACAAGCTCCTCAAGGGCGACGAGGAGACGTTCGACCCCGGCAAGAGCTTCGCCCTGCGGCTGCTCCGCAAGGTCGTCCCCGTGCGGGACGAGTACGCGGGCATGAAGTTCTTCGTCAAGGAGGCCGGCAAGCGCGTGGCCACCCCGCTCCTCGCGGTGGTGGCCGCTATTGAGGCCGCGGACCTGATCTTCGCGGTCGACAGTGTGCCGGCCGTCCTGGCTGTCAGCGACGACGCCTTCATCGTCTACACAAGCAACGCGTTCGCGATCCTGGGCCTGCGCGCCCTGTACTTCATGCTGGCGGGGCTACTGGACCGCTTCCACTACCTCAACAGGGGCCTCGCGATCATCCTGGCCTTCATCGGCATCAAGCTCATCCTCCAGGCATCCCACAAGCTGATCAGTCCCGACATCCCGGAAATCCCCTCACCGATCAGCCTCGCGGTCATCGTCGTCGTCCTGGCCGCCTCCGTCGTACTCAGCCTGCTGCGCCCCGTCCCGATCCCAGTTGCCCCCGCCGCTGAGGAGGAGCAACCAACCCCGCGACCAGACACGGTTGCCAGTAACCCACAGCCCGCCAGCGACCCGCAGGCCGAGCCGGCTCAGCGAGACGATCCACCCGACGGGCACGCTGACCACGCCGCACCTTGACGAAGTGAGCAGACCATCCCTTTTCTCACACAAACGGCCTATTGTTAAAGAATGAGCAAAGCCAAGCAAAAGACCCCGCAAGGGACGCTTGCATGCCCGGTCTGCAAGCACTCCTTGGACATGACCATCAAGAAGCGGCACAAGACGCTCGGGATCTTTGTGCCCGTGTGGGGCCCTGGCCCATGCCGCAACCCTGACTGCCCCGAGTATCTGGAGGAGCCGGAGTACAAAAGCCCGCCAAAGCACTGAAGCATTCCGCCCAGAACCTACGTGGATCGACGCTCATGAATGAACGCACCACAGCGAAGCAGAGGCGCACAGTGACGGCGGCAGCAGACCACGACGTCCCTGCGCGGCCTCTGGACTGCACATGATGTCAGCGTCGTCGACCGCGACTGCCGAGGCTGGGGAACGTGCCGTTTCGCCGGTCAGTTCACATGACGAGTGGGATCCGCTGGAGGAGATCGTCGTCGGTCGCCTCGACGGCGCGACGATCCCTTCCAGCCATCCGGTTGTGACCTGCAACGTTCCACCATTGGACGGGGCGGTTGCCGGGGCTGGTAGGCGGCTTCAAGTATCCGCGCGTGCTGATCGAGCGGGCACAGCACGAACTCGAACAGTTCGTTGATCTCCTGCGATCCCTCGGCGTCGCGGTCCGGCGCCCCGACATGGTCGACCACAGGCAGCGCTTCGGTACCCCGCACTGGTCGTCGCGCGGTTTCTGCAACACCTGTCCGCGCGACAGCATGCTCGTGATCGGCGAAGAGGTCATCGAGACCCCGATGGCATGGCCGTGCCGGTACTTCGAGACTCACTCCTATCGCCCGATCCTCAAGGACTACTTCCGGCGCGGCGCGCGCTGGACAGCGGCACCGAAACCGGAGCTCACCGACGCCCTGTTCGAGCGAGGTTTCCGTGCGCCCGAACCCGGCGAGCCCGTGCGCTACATCCTCACCGAGTTCGAGCTAGTGTTCGACGCGGCGGACTTCGTGCGCGCGGATCCTGGTTGCTCCCGAGCCCGATCCGATCGACGACCGCCTGCCGAGCGTCACCTCGATGTGCGGAAAGCGGCTCAGCATGAACGTGCTGATGGTGGACGAGAAGAGGGTGATCGCGGAACGCCACCACACCGGCATGCTGCGCGCGCTCGAGCAGCGGGGGCTTCGAGCCGATCCCGTGCGACCTGCTGCACTACGCGCCGTTCGGTGGCTCGTTCCACTGCGCGACGCTCGACATCCGGCGTCGCGGCACTCTTGAGTCGCACTTCGACTGATCGGCCCGCCGGCCCTATTTGCGTCGACGTGTGGCGACCCACGAGGCCAAGAGGAACGCGGGCAGGGTGAGGCCGATCAGAAGTGCTGGGCCCGTTACCGCGCTCAAGAGGAATTGGCCTCCCAGGCGGGTGACACCGTGGTAATAGCCGACCGCCACAGCCACCAGCACCACGTATCCGCCGATCGCGGTGCCCGCT
Source organism: Streptomyces sp. DT2A-34 (assembly GCF_030499515.1). Taxonomy (NCBI): domain Bacteria; kingdom Bacillati; phylum Actinomycetota; class Actinomycetes; order Kitasatosporales; family Streptomycetaceae; genus Streptomyces; species Streptomyces sp. DT2A-34. The sequence continues at coordinate 2,402,264 of NZ_JASTWJ010000001.1, forward strand.
ACCTGGCGTACCAGCGCGGGCCAGCCGTGCCTGCCTGGTGCCGGCGCGATGCGTTGCGCACGTCTCCAGCGTCGGATCGGGCGGCGGCGCATGATGAGCAGGCCGAGGCCGAGGTAGCCCATGACCAGCAGATAACCGCTCAGCATGAGCGTGATGTTGAGGGACACGGGCAGCATGGCCGACTCCCGGTGGCGGCCGCTCTCAGGGGGAGTCCCGGAGGAGGAAGTGCCAGCCGCGGACGAAGGTGTGCCAGCCGAACCACAACCACAGGGCGAACAGGGCCCAACGGCCTGCGGGATAGCGCATGACGGCTCTGGTCGCGTCACTGAGCGTGGGAAAGCCGTCGTGGGGCCGCAGCAGGCCGATGCCTTCCCAGGCGAAGATGGCGCCGAAAAGCACGGCCCAGATGAGGTAGCCGATCACTGGATGCTCTGCCACTGCCTCTCCCACGCTCTCACGCCCTGCCGAGCAGGCTGACCGATTGATCATCGGCCATGACGAGTGCGGGGTTCGGAGGCTCACCGTGAGTCGCGCCCCCTCGGCCGCGAGCGGCATCCGTCGACCGGCTGTCCTGACGTGATGTCAGCGCTCCGGCGGCCACCACAGGAAGAGCATCTGGGCAGTCTTCCGACTCAGGGCGCCGCCCCGGGACACCCAGCGGCTCGTCGACCTGGTAACCCGGCCGCCGACCGACGAACTTCAGTACATCGAGGGCCGGTTCTCGCCACCGACGACACGCTTTCAGGCTCTCACTTCAGGTCGAAACCTTAGGTTAACCCTGCAAATGATTTTGCAGGGTTATTGTGTTTCTTGGTGGATCATTGACTAAGCGTTGGCATGTTCTAGAGACCGCGAACTACCTGGGGGGAGGCTCATGTTCCGAGGTACTACGGTCCGGACCGTGGTGTCGGTCCTCGCCGCCGTCCTGCTCGGCCTTCAGGTTTTCGCGTCCACCGCATCCTTCGCATCCGCGCACACAACCCGTCACGCCGTGGCCAAGGGCCAGCCCGGAATCAAGCCCTCCGGGAAGGCGCTGCGCGACGAGATCGTCACCTGCCGCGACGCGGCCCACCACGGGGACCCGACCGGTCCCCTGGGCACCCGCGACCGGCACCGCACTGCCGCCGAATGCGCACTCGAGGCACCCGACCGTCCACACCTGAGGCAGGGTGCCTCGAAGGCGGACGAGCCGGACACACCCCGTACCGCGCACCACCGCACGTCGAGAGCCTCAACAGCGCACTCTCCGGCGGCACTTCAGGTATTCCGCTGCTGAGCAGCAGAGCAGCCCCCCACACACCTGTCCTGTCAGTCCGACGCGCCCCCACGGCGCGCCAGGAGGAGTCACCCCATCATGCAGCCCCTCATCGACAACGCCCGCATGTTCGGACAGCGCCCTGAGGAGTTCGCCGGCCTCGCCAAAGGCCAGTCGCCCGAGGTCCTGTTCATCACCTGCGCCGACTCACGGGTCGTCCCGGCCCTGATCACCGGCGCCCGCCCCGGCGAGCTCTTCGAGCTGCGCACCGCGGGCAACATCGTCCCGCCGTACGCCTTGGAGCACCCCACCAGCGAGGCGGCCACCATCGAGTACGCCGTGGAGGTCCTCGGCGTCAAGGACATCGTGGTCTGCGGCCACTCCCACTGCGGCGCCGTGGGCGCCGTGGTGCGCGGCGACGATCTCGACGCCGTGCCGGCTGTGCGGGACTGGCTCGCGCACGCCGCCGACGAGCCCAAGTGCTCCGACAAGGCCGATCCCACGGTCGCCGAGGCCGTGCAGAACCACGTCCTGACGCAGCTGCTGCGGCTGCGCTCCTACCCCTGCATCGACAAGCGCCTGCAGGCGGACCAACTCCGGCTGCACGGCTGGTACTACGAGGTGCACACCGGGGCCGTGCGCGAACACCGCGTGGAGACCGACACGTTCGAGGCGCTGTGAGGGGGCTGACTGTGCTGTCGAAGTTCCCTTACCTGCGGCAGGACTTCGCCGCCTCCATCGTCGTCTTCCTGGTCGCCGTGCCGCTGTGCGTCGGCGTGGCGGTCGCCTCCGGCGTCCCCGCGGAGCTGGGCCTGATCACCGGCATCGTCGGCGGCCTGATCACCGGGCTCATGCCCGGCAGCAGTCTGCAGGTGTCCGGCCCGGCCGCGGGCCTGACCGTGCTGGTCTTCGAGGCGGTCAGCGAGTTCGGAGTGGCCGCGCTCGGCGTGATCGTGCTGATCGCCGGGCTGCTCCAGCTCGCCATGGGCTTCCTCCGGATCGGCCGCTGGTTCAGGGCGATATCCGTCGCCGTCGTGGAGGGCATGCTCTGCGGCATCGGTCTGGTGATCATCGCCGGGCAGATTTACGCGGCGGCGGGCCTGAAGGCTCCGGATACAGGCATCGGCAAGATCGTGGGCCTGCCCGGTGCGTTCGCCGACGCGCTCGGCAGCACCGAGGCGCTGACCTCGCTCGCGATCGGCGCGGGCACCGTCGCCGTCATCGTGCTGTGGAAGAAGCTGCCGAAGAAGGCGCAGGCCGTGCCCGGCGCCCTCGCGGCGGTGATGCTGGCCACTCTCGCCTCGCTCGCCTTCAGCCTGCCGGTCGCCACGGTCGAGGTGGAGGGCCTGCTCGGCGTCATCCAGCCGCCCGGCGCGGACGCCTTCGGCGAACTCGCCGGCCCGGCCATCTGGGGCACGATCATCGCGTTCGCACTGATCGCCTCCGCCGAGTCGCTGTTCAGCGCGGCGGCCGTGGACCGGCTGCACGACGGCCCGCGCACGCAGTACGACAAGGAGATGATCGCCCAGGGCGCGGGCAACACGGTGTGCGGTCTGCTCGGCGCGCTGCCGATGACCGCGGTGATCGTGCGCAGCTCCGCCAACGTCAACGCGGGCGCGAAGACGAAGGCGTCACGGGTGCTGCACGGCGTGTGGCTGCTGCTGTTCGCCGCCGCGCTGCCCGCCGCGCTGGCGCTTATCCCGCTGCCCGCGCTCGCCGGCATCCTGGTGCACGCGGGCTGGAAGCTGATCCCGTTCCGCCAGGTCGCGGAGCTGTGGCGGGGTAACAAGGGTGAGGCGCTGATCCTCGTGGTCACGGCCGTGTCGATCGTCGTGGTGAACATGTTCGAGGGGGTGCTCATCGGTCTGGCCCTGGCGGTGATCAAGACGGCCTGGGAGGCATCGCACCTGAAGACGGAGGTCATAGACAAGGGCGCCGGGCCGATCCAGGTGTACCTGTCGGGCAACGCGACGTTCCTGCGGCTGCCGAAGATACTCGACAGCCTGGAGGCGCTTCCGCAGGACCGGCCGATCGAGGTGGACCTGTCCGGGCTGTACCACCTCGACCACGCCTGCCGCACGGCCCTGGAGAACTGGGCGGAGCGGCACAGCGCACCCGACACCGACCCGGTGAAGGTCACGAACGCGGAGCCGGTGAAGGCCACGGAGCCGTAAGGATCTCGTCGTAGGGATCTGCCGCCCGGCCGAAGGCTCAACCCCGAGCCTCTGGCCGGGCGGTCTCGTCACAGCATCACGGACACCAGCGCCCGGCCACCGTCGCCCCGAGCGCGGTGCTTGGACCAGTGTGCATTCCGCATCGGTCACGCTGTGCGCGGGCGGACCGACCGACCATGGGCACCCGGCACGCCGACGACAGCGTCGAGGTCCTGCCGACCCGCTACGCCCGATGCCTGGACAAGGGGCAGACCACCGAGATCCAGGACATTGAACAACTCCTGCGTGCCCAGGACCAGCCGCCCGATGGGCAGTTCAGGCTGCCGGACCGGGGGCTGCTGCTTCTGTCGGCAGCCCGCGGGTGGTGACGAGTTCGGCGCTGCCGTCGGCCAGCCGGTAGGACAGGCCCACCACGGCCGTCTGACCGGCGGTGACCTGGTCGGCAAGGACACGGGAGCGGTCCAGCAGGAGGTCGACGGTCTGCCGTATGTGCTCGGCGATGATGTCGTCTTCCCGGGTGAGCCCGGCAGCGCGAGCGGCCAGGACACTGGGCGTGACCCGCTCGATGACGTCGCGTACGTAACCGGTGGTGCCCAGGCCGTCGGTCAGGGCGGCGCGGGTGGCGGCCACCGCGCCGCACGAGTCGTGGCCAAGTACCACGACCAGCGGGCAGTCCAGCACGCTCACGCCGTACTCGATGCTGCCCAGCACCTCCGGCCCCGCCACGTGGCCTGCGGTGCGGACCACAAACAGGTCACCCAGGCCCCGGTCGAAGATGATCTCGGCGGCCAGGCGAGAGTCGGAGCAGCCGAAGAGCACCGCGAAGGGACGCTGGCCCGGTGCGGTCTCGGCGCGGCGGGCCGCGTCCTGGTTCGGGTGCTGCGGCACGCCAGCGATGAATCGCTGGTTGCCGGCCAGCAGCAACTCGAAGGCTTGGGACGGGGTCAGTGCAGCGGCATCAGTCATGCCCGCAGGCTACGACGAGGCCCAGCTCATCACAGTGCGGGGGGCCACCCCACGAGGTGCCGATCCGGCGGTCCGGGGACTGAACTTGGGCGTGCCCCGGGCACGCCCAAGCGCCGGGCGACGGCGGCTTCCAGCCCAAGCCTCAACGCAAGGCGCGTCCGGTCAGTCTGGTAGCGATTCTCTTCGCCAGGCACCCGCGCGGCGTCCTGTGCCCTGCCGCCGACGGGAAATTCATCGTGCACCGTCACGCAGTCCACAACGACGTTGTCGCGATCACGACGCCCGCCGAACGGGTGACGCCACCCGGCCCGCCCCGACCGGCACCGCCACCGGCTGTGTTCAGGAACCGTCCGGCAGGTCGAGCGCCACCGCGCGCAGGCGCTCTGAGCTGATCGCGCCTGTACACCTCAAGACGAGGACCGGGTCCGGCGATGTCGACGAACGCGGAGGAACGGGGTAGTAAGGGTGAGCCCCTCTGCCGGATCGGCGACTCCGACACCGGCAAGTCCCACCTGCTGATCGCCGGGACGGAGGCCGCCATGCAGGGCTTCCGCATCCGCTCCGTGCTCGCCACCACGCCGGCCAACGGACTCGTCGAGGCACCGGATGAAAACAGCTGTCCAAGACTGACACGGAGTCCTACCACCGGGCCCACACCAAGGCCCAGGCCGAACGCGCCGGGCCGGCTGGCATCCGGGCAGGCTCCGGCATGTCGGTGCGTGCCCGGAGCCGCCCAGCCGGCCGGTTCACCGGAGAGGAGGCAGCCCATTCCCGCGCGGGAGAGCAGGACGAGGGGCCGCCTGCACAAGTGCACACCGTTGCGTCGCGCCAGGTCAACGACGCGCGCACGGGCAAAGCCACGAATCCGGCACGCACGGCGTTCCGATCATGCTGGTCCCTGCCAGAATGGGTGATGAGGACTTCCGGTATTCTTCATCGCATATCTCGTGCCGGCGGGGAGGTCGGCTGACGCCATGGATCACCAGGACAGCCGGTGGACGTTCCTGACCAACCACGCCAGGGTGCTGCGTGCCATCGCACGGGACCCGAACATACGGCTGCGAACCATCGCCGCCGCCTGCCTCATCACCGAACGAGCGGTCCAGGCCATCATCGCCGACCTCGAACAGGCCGGCTATCTGCACCGGCAGCGAACCGGACGGCGCAACCAGTACACCCTCAGCCTCGACCAGCCACTGCGGCATCCGGCGGAAGCCGGTCTCACGCTCCGCGCCCTCGTCGACCTCGCTGGCGACCGCACGAACGGGAAAACAGTTCAGCCGCCGAAGACCGCTTCTGCGTCGGCGGCGGTGTCAAACACCGCAGGACCTGATCCGCTCCGGTCATCTCAAGGATCCTCCTCAACGGCTCAGGCACACACGCCAGCACGAGCACCGCTCCGCTCGCGTCCGCTTGCCGCCACGCGCCGAGAAGCACGTTCAGCCCGGCCGGATCACAGAACCCTCGCGACCAGGCAGTGGCCGGAGGCGCTCATCTCGACCGAGGGATCAGCCACAACGCCCTCCCAACCGTCCAGTCCGAAGACCGCAGCGGGAATCTCAGCAGGAGCCCAACGACCACGCGGGCCCCGCCCTGGGCGTCCTACTCCGCCTTCACTCCATGGGGGGACACGCGCGCGTCAGCGATCAGCCCGCGGCGGAAGCCCTGACGGGCTGACGCCGCGACACAGTGAGGGGGTATGGACGAGGTGAGCCAAACAGCCAGGTCGTCCCCGATCCGGTGTTCGCTCACCCTCTCGTAGGCCGACGCGAGGTTGTCGGCTGTGCCGCGGAGGGTCGGGGCCCGGCGGCGCGGCGGAGCCGGTTGGCGATCGCGAGTCCCAGCCCCTCCTCCACCGGCAAGGACGCGACGATGAGGTCGCACCCCCGCTGGTCGAGCTCGCGCAGGAACCCGTACAGGCCGCGCGCGTAGGCGGCCATCGAACCGGGGACCGCCACCACGGCGTGCACCTTGACCGGAGCGTCGGCGAAGGAGGGCGGAAGAAAGACGCCCACCTGGTGCCCGAGCTCCTGCGCGAGTTCCGCTTCGGCGACGACCTTCTCGGGCTCGACGAGGACGACCCGTGCACACGGCGCGTAGTGGGACGGATGCTGGCCCGGCACTCGAACGCGGCTCGTCGAATGGACCGCAAGCGGGCACCCCAGCACCGCTTCGAGGTCCTCGCGCGTCACCCCGCCAGGCCGAAGGACGCTCGGGATCTCGCCCGTGGCGTCGACGATGGTCGACTCGACGCCGACCTGGCAGGGGCCGCCGTCCAGCACGAAGTCGACGGCATCACCGAGCTCCGCACGGACGTGGTTCGCAGTGGTGGGGCTGACCGAGCCGAAGCGGTTGGCTGACGGGGCCGCGACACCGCCGCCGAAGGCCGCCAGAAGCGCGAGTGCGACGGGGTGGTCGGGCACCCGCACGGCCACCGTCTCCAGTCCACCAGTCGCTTCGAGGGGAACCCTGCGACCGCGCCGCAGGACCAGCGTGAGTGGCCCCGGCCAAAAGCGTTCGGCCAACAGGCACGCCGTCGCGGGCACGTCCTCAACCCAGTCACCCAGGTGGTCCGCGCCGCCGAGGTGGACGATCAGCGGGTGGGAGGGCGGGCGCCCCTTGACCTGGAAGACGCGCGCGACAGCGGCGGAGTCCTCGGCGTTGGCGCCCAGACCGTAGACGGTTTCGGTAGGGAAGGCCACCAGCCCTCCGGCGCGCAGCACACCGGCCGCCTTCTCGATGTCAGTGGTTCTTGCCTTCACCCTCGCAATCCTCTCACTGCTCCGCTCTCCGGATTCCATGGTCTCGTCTGCGCATAACGACGGCCCAAGACCGACGGCACCGCGTGAGCGAAGGCAGCGGTACCGGGGAACACCGCCGGGCCTCGCCTGGTGCGACCAGACGAGTGACCTCGGCGGGCGCCGCCGGTGACGGCTTGAAACAGGGGCGGACCTTGCCCCCTCGACAACGGGTTTCACCATGAGGAGACAGCACCCCTGCTCAGGCCATAGGAGGCGACCGGCTGCGCACTGCCGTCCGCCAGCCGGCAGGACATACTCGTCACGGCGAGGCGGCCGTGGCCACCCGCTCGGCCAGGACGCGGGAGCGGTCAGCCGCGATGGCCCCGCACGAGTCACAGCCCCGGCCCAGCCGACAGCCCTTGAGCCGAACGAGTGATGGGCCGGACCGTCAGGGCTGCAAGAGCATGCCTGCCGCTGCAGGCGACTACCGCTCGAAAGAAGAGGGGCGAGCGGTGATCACAGGCCCTGGGCCCGCCTCTCGCAGCGCCCTCGGAGGTCTGGGGTGTCGCTTCCCCGGACCCGCCTGCACTAGTGCCCACCCGAACGGATCTGCCTGCTCTGGGGCATCCTCGGCCGTCCGGCTCTCCCTGCTCCGTAGAGATCAACGCAGCGAACGCAGATGCCGAGCAGGGGAGCTGAGGCGATGACGCCCTCGCACGCACCGGACCCGCCGACCGCCGTGGTCGTACAGAACAACGGGAGCGGCGGTCCCGGCCGGGTCGGGGCCTGGCTACGCGAGGCGGGAATCGGCCTCGAAGTGTTGCGTCCCTACGAGGGTGAGGTCCTGCCCCAGGCGCTCGACGGCAGGCCGCTCCTCGTGCTCGGCGGCGGCTTCCTGCCGGACGACGACGGGCGCGCGCCCTGGCTTCCGGCAACCCGCTGCCTCGTCGCGCAGGCTTTGGACGGCGGCACGCCCGTCCTCGGCATCTGCCTCGGCGGCCAGTTGCTCGCACAGGTCGCGGGCGGCAGCGTACGGGCGCGTCACGGGCGGCCCGAGTTCGGCAGCACGCAGATCCGGCTGCGTCCCGAAGCCGCCGACGATCAGCTGCTGTACGGGCTCGGCGCGACGGTTCCCGCGATCGAGCGGCACGTCGACGCGATCACCGAACTCCCGCCGAGTGCCTCCTGGTTGGCGTCCAGCGCGGCCTGCTCCCACCAGGCGTTCCGGGTCGGGCGCGGACCTGGGGTGTGCAGTTTCACCCGGAGGCGGAGGCCGAGCGGATCGCCGGTTGGGACCGGGCGCGGCTGGCCCGGCAGGGCTTCGACAGGGACCGGCTGTACGCCGAGGCCGTGGCCGACGAGGGAGCGGCTGTCTCGGCGTGGTCGGTGTTCACGCGGAGGTTCGCTCAGGTGTGCGCGAGGCTGCCGTGACCGGCTGCGGGGGGGGGATGCGGGGGGGATGCGGGGGGGATGCGGGGGGGATGCGGGGGGGATGCGGATGCGGTGGCTCGGCGCCGCCGTCCCACCGACGCGAGGACGCTGGTGAGCACCCCCGCGAGCAGCCCCCAGAACGCGGACCCGATGCCGAGCAGCGTCACACCGGAGGCCGTGGCGAGGAAGGTGACGACGGCCGCCTCCCTGGACGCGGGGTCCGGCAGGGCACTGGCCAGGGACGCCTCGATCGTGGTGAGCGGGCCGACCCCAGCGACAGCCAGGACGAGCGCGTGAGGCATCGCGGTGAGCAGCAGGGCGACGCTCGCGCCGAGCAGCCCGACGCACAGGTAGAAGACGCCCGCCCACACGCCACGAGGTAGCGCCGCTGCCGGTCGGGGTGGGCCCCGTCGACGGTGCAGATCGTCGGCGGTCATCGCCGCCAGGTTGATGCCGAACGCCCCGAGCGGCGCGAGCACCGCCTGCACGGCGCCCGTCCACGTGTTTTGATCCCTCCCCTGAGCAGCTTGACCAGCTGATATGCGGTCAGCGGCCAACCGCTGGACGAGCTCGGCCACCCACGCTCGACGTGCATGAGCAACAGGCCTCACCCTGTACGGCGTCACGCCACCATTCGCGGCCGGAGGCGAGTGAGGCGTCATAGGCGGAGCCGACGGGCTCGTCCGATGCCCGGCGTGGGCAGTGAGTCGGACGCCGCCACGCGGAAGAACCCGTGCAAGCCTGACCAGCGGTCTACGAACCAGGCAAGCACTGGTTGAACCCGCTCGTCCATCTGCTCGGCGCAGGCGTGCGCCGAGCGGTATCTGCCGGAACCTTCGGAGAAGTTTCCGCTCTCGTCGTTGCGTCGCGCCCGTGGCAGGAATCTGCCGATCACGGCACGCCTTGTCCCCGTCACGCGAGTTCGTCGCCCTCAAGGCGGTAGCCCTGTCCACGCACCGTGATGATCCTGTGCGCGCCCAGCTTGCGGCGGAGGTAACGGACGTACACGTCGACGACGTTGGAGCCTTCCGACGCCTCGTATCCCCAGACGTCGGAAAGCAGGTCTTCCCGGCTGAGCACACTGCCGGCGTTGCGCATGAGGTGTTCCAGCAGGGCCGCCTCCCGGGCGCTGAGCTGGATAATCCGGCCGTCGACATATGCCTGGCGGGTGCGGGTTTCCAGGGCGATTCCAGCGCGGCGCAGGACGGAGCTGTCGGTCTCGCGCAGGCGCAGGCGCAGGCGGACGCGGGCGAGGAGTTCGTCGAAGCTGAAGGGTTTCGTCATGTAGTCGTCGGCGCCGCCCTCCAGGCCGTGCACCGTGTCGGCGACGGTGTCACGAGCCGTGAGGATGATGACCGGCAGGACACTGGCCGCCGCGCGGAGGCGGGTGACGACGGTGAAGCCGTCCTCGCCGGGCAGACCGATGTCCAGGATCATGAGGTCGTAACCGCCCGACATGGCCACGCGCCGGGCCGTCTCCCCGTCGGTGACGACGGTGGTGCGAAAGCCTTGGGCGGTGAAGCGTTCCGAGAGGTAGGAGGCTATGCGGGCCTCGTCCTCGGCGATGAGGAGGCGTCGGCGGGGCCGGCTGTCGTGGCTCATGGTTTCTGCGGACTGCTGTTCAGGGCGCGCGTGACGTACGGGATGCGCAGGGTGAAGGTCGCCCCTCGGCCCGGAGCACTGTCGACGTGGATCTCTCCGTGGTGTGCCTCGGCTATGGCCTTGACGATGGCGAGTCCGAGGCCCGCTCCGGTTCTGCCGCGGCTTTCCTCGGCACGGACGAATCGCTCGAAGATGCGTTGCTGGTCCACGAGTCGGATGCCGGGACCGGTGTCCTTGACCCACAGTTCGACCCTGTCGGCTGCGGCCCGGCCGCCGATCCAGATCCGGGCGTGTTCCTCGGTGTGCTGAGCGGCGTTCTGGGCGAGTTGGATCATGGCCTGGGTGAGGAGCTGGCGGTCGGCGTGGAGGGTGTCGTGGTGCGGGTTCTCGACGAAGTCGAGGAGCCAGCGGCGTTCGGCCAGCGCGGCGGCCTTCACGTAGACCTCCTCGATCAGTTCGGAAAGGCTGAGGTCCTCGGGGCGCAGGGCGTCGGGGCGGCGGGCCTTGGCCAGCATGAGGAGTTCCTCCGCCATGCGGTGCATGCGGTGCAGTTCGTCGGTGATGACCGCGACGGTCTGGGCGCGGTCCGCGGAGTCGTCGGGGAGGCTCTCCAACTGGCTGAGCACAATGGTGATGGGGGTACGCAGTTCGTGGCCGACGTCGTTCATGAACTGCCGCTTGGTGGTGAAGGCGTCGTCCAGGTGGTCGAGCATGTCGTTGAAGGTGTCTGCCAGTTGGCCGATCTCGTCTCTGTCCTGGACGGGGATGCGGCGGGTGATGTCCGACTCGTGGATGGAGCGGGCGGTGTCCCGCAGGAGCCGCAGCGGCGCGACGATACGGCTGGCGAAGATCCAGCCGACGCAGGCGGAGAGCAGCACGGCGCCGAGGCCGAGATAGATCTGGATGCGGATCGAGTCGTTTATGTGGTCGCGTTCTTGCTGGGTGAAGGTGGCGATGACGAGCACGCCCCGCGCGGAGTCGCCCGCCACCGTCACCGGCACGGCCACGAACCGTACGGAGCCCGCCGGGCTCTTCGCGTCGCCGTAGGAGGGTGAGCGGACTTTGGCGGCCATGCTCATCAGCGCGCGGTCGGTGTCCAGGCGGGCCGGCGGCTTCTCGGCGGAGCGGCGGTACGGAACTCCGTCGACCAGGGTGATCAGGGTCTGGCCGTGCGCCGGTATGTGACCCTCCAGGTAGGAGACGAAGAGGGCGCGGACTCCACCGGGGGCCGGCCCCGAACCGCCCGCGGTGCCGGTCGCGAAGGAGCGGAACGCCTCGATGTCGTGGGCGAGTTCGCGATCCACGCGTTCGTTCAGACGAGCCGTGAGGATGAACGATTCCGCGCCGGTGAGGCTCGCCAGCGTCAGCCCGACGAGCACCAGCATCCGCCCGAGCAGACGCACGCGGATCGACCGGAACGGATGGCGCCCGGGCATGCCGACGGCCCGCTTCGGCGGGGCGGGCTCAGCCGTCCTCACCGGTGTCATCGTCGCTTCCGTCGTCGCTTCCATCGTCGCTTCCGTCGTCGCTTCCGTCGGCGGACGCGGACGCACTCGGGGTGGCCGAGGTGGCCGAAGCCGAGGGCGTCGTATCGTCGTCGGCTCCCCTACCTGCGGGCACGGGGGCCTTCGGCGCCACGGGCTGCGCCGTGTCCGTCCGGCCGGGATCCGTCTCCTCAGGCTGCTCCACCCAGGTGGTGGCGGGGGCGACGGCATCCTCGTCGCCGTACTCGTCGGGGGTCCGTGTCGTCGCGCCGGGGGACGGTGACCGGGTCGGGGTCCTCTCCGTCGCCCGGTTGTCCAGGGACGGTGCGGAACTGCTCGTGGGGCCCGGGTCGTTGCTGCCGACGACGACGGGTTCACCGAGATCCGGAGGCGGTGTCTGATGGGCACCTGCGGCCGGGATTCCGACAAGCAGGATCGCGCCGGCCGCGAGAGCGGCGAGACGCTGGCTGCGGGTCACGCGGGTACGACCTCCTCGGTGTGCTGGGGCGGGGGTGCGTCATCGGACCCGGTCTGAAGAGGTACCAGCCGAGTCCGGCGGCGGCCTGCTGGGCGCATGGCCTGATCTTGAACTTTGTGTGTGGGCGATGCGCTGGCTGTGTGCGCGGGGGCGGCACCCCCTACGGACGCTGTTGGTGTCCGTAGGGGGTGCCGCCCCGCATTCCGCTCAGACGGCCATGACTCAGGCGGCGGTCATGATGACCTTGGCCGACGCGGTGTCGGCCACTCCGTGCCGCTCGGCCCAGTTCTCCAGAGCCGTACGGCAGGCGTGGTCGAGGTGGTGCACCCGGGACAGGTCCAGCTCGACGGGGCGGTCCTGCGGGATCGCCTCCAGGGCGTCGAGGATCTTCGGCAGGCGGAGGAAGGTCGCGTTGCCGCTCAGGTGGGCCTGCACGGGGCCCGCGCCCTTGTCGACGATCTCCAGCTTGATGTGCGACGCCTCCCAGGCCGTCTTGACCACGGCGAGCCCGAGGCCGATCAGTACGCCCTCGAACATGCTGATCGCGACGATCGACACCGCGGTGACGACGAGGATCACGGCCTCGCCGCGGTGCCCGCGCCACAGGGCGACGAGCCCCTTCACCGGGATCAGCTTGAAGCCGGAGTACACCAGAACGGCCGCGAGCGCCGGGATGGGGATGACGCCCAGCGCGGCCGGGAGCAGCGCCGCGAACAGCAGGAGCCAGGCGCCGTGCATCACTCGGGAGGCCTTGGTGCGTGCCCCCGCCTGGACGTTGGCCGCGCTGCGCACGATCACCGCGGTCATGGGCAGTGCGCCGAGCAGGCCGCAGACCGTGTTGCCGATGCCCTGGGCCATCAGCTCCTTGTCGTACTGCGTGCGCGGGCCGTCGTGCAGCCGGTCCACGGCCGCCACGCTGAACAGCGACTCGGCGGACGCGATCAGGGTAAACGCCAGGACGGTGCTCACCACACCGACGGACGCCAGGTCCGCGAAGGCGGAGGGTGCGGGCGGCTGGATCACGGACACCAGCCCTTCCACCGTCACCTTGGTGACGGGGAGCGCGAAGGCCAGCGAGGCGACGGTGGCGAGCGCGACGGCCGCGAGCGGACCGGGCACGACGCGCACCTTCTTCGGCAGCTTCGGCCACAGCACCAGTACGGCGATGGTGCCCGCGCCCAGCAGCAGCGACGCCACGGCCGGGGCGGAGCCCAGCGAGTCGGCGAGCACCTCCGGCAGCCCGGCGATCTTGTCGATGCCGGACGACGGAGCCTTGCTCTGGGTCATCGCGTACAGCTGGCCGGCGATGAGCACGAGGCCGATCCCCGCGAGCATGCCCTCGACCACGGCGACGGAGATGGCCCTGAACCAGCGCCCCCAGCGCAGGACCCCCATGCCGAGCTGGAGCAGGCCCGTGGCCAGCACGATCACGCCGAGCGTGGCGAGCCCGTGCGCGTGTACGGCCTCGAAGACCAGCACGGTCAGACCGGCGGCCGGGCCTGACACCTGAAGGGCGCTGCCCGGCAGCAGGCCCGTGACAAGACCGCCGACGATGCCGGTGACGATGCCGAGTTCGGCCGGCACTCCGGAGGCGACGGCCACGCCGACGCACAGCGGCAGGGCGACCAGGAACACGACGACGGAGGCCGCGAAGTCCTGCTTGAGATAAGCGGTGTTCATCGGATGCCTCACAGCGTCTCGAAGGAGTCGGATTCGGCCCGGTACACCAGCACGCCGCCGGTGTGGACCTCGTAGAACCAGGCGTGGACGCGCAGCCGTTCGTCCCGCAGGCGCGTCTCGACGCACGGGTACGACACCAGCCGGAGCACCTGCCCCAGTACGTGGTGCTGGACCGCCTCGGCGACCTGCGGGTCGTCCGGCGCGCCGGACGGCAGTACGGCGGCGTGCCCGAGCCACTCGCGCACCGCCGGCACGGCCGACAGATCGTCGCCGCGTACCAGCGCGCCGACCGCGCCGCAGTGGGAGTGCCCGCAGACCACGATGTCGGAGACACCGAGCACCTTGACGGCGTACTCGATCGTCGCGGCCTCGGAGGTGGGACCCGCGTCGTAGGGCGGGACGATGTTCCCCGCCGTACGCAGCTCGAAGAGCTCACCGGGGCGGGCACCGGTGATGAGCGAGGGGATGACGCGTGAGTCGGAGCAGGTGATGAAGAGGGCGTACGGCGACTGCCCTGCGGCCAGTTCGCCCAGTTCGGCGCCCTGGGAGTGGGCGAAGGTCCGTGCGTGTGCGATGAGGGTTTTCATGTCAGCTTCCTCGTGAGGAGAGGTGTCACTGGCAAGGGGTCGTCAGTGGCTCGCCGTTGAGCCACTGCCGTCGAACTGGTGGAACCGTGGGGGGCGGAATCGGAGGGGAGGGGGGAACCGGCGGAACTAGTCGTCGTCGCCGTCGTCGCCCGACCACGGGCCGGTGATGGCGACGAGGATGCCGGGGTCCTGGATGTTGGCGAACAGCGTCTTTCCGTCCGCGGAGAAGGTGACACCGGCGAACTCGCTGTACTCCGGGGCCTCCGCGGTGCCGACGTTCAGCTCGTTGCGGGCGATGGGGTAGGTCTGGCCGTCGGCGGTGGCGCCGAACAGGTGCGACACGCCCTCGCCGTCCTCGGCGATCACCAGGCCGCCGAACGGCGAGACGGTGATGTTGTCGGGGCCGTCGTAGGCACCGTCCTGGGAGACGTCGGTGTGGACCGCGAGGAGCACCTTGAGGGTGATGGTGCCGGTGCGGGGGTCGTAGAACCACACCTGGCCGTCGTGCGGGGTGCCGGGGCTCTCGGTGCGGGCGTAGCTGGAGACGAAGTACGTGCCGCCGTCGCCCCACCACATGCCCTCCAGCTTGCGGGAGCGGGTGATCTCACCGGCCAGGAACTGCTTGCGCACGGAGGTGGTCACGGCGTCGCGGTCCGGGACCTTCACCCAGTCCACGCGGTAGACCGTGCCGACCTTCGTCGCGCGGGAGAGGTCGTCGACGTACTGCCCGGCGGCGTCGAAGCACTTCATCGCGTCCAGCACGCCCGCGTTGTCGGCCAGGGCCCGCAGCTTGCCCGGGCCGTGGGTGAAGCCGACCGGCGGGGTCCAGCGGTAGAGCAGGCCGTTGGGCTTGGAGGCGTCCTCGGTGAGGTACAGGTGGCCGCGGTTCTTGTCGACGACGACCGCCTCATGGGCGTACCGGCCCAGGGCCTTGATGGGCTTGGGGTCGAGGTTCGCCGCGCTGCCGTGCACGGGGTCGACCTCGAAGACGTACCCGTGGTCCTTGGTCATGCCGCCCACGCCGGCCTTGTCCTCGGTCTCCTCGCAGGTCAGCCACGTGCCCCACGGGGTGACGCCGCCGGCGCAGTTGGTGGAGGTGCCGGCGATGCCGACCCACTCGCGTACGGAGTCGTCGGACACCTCGACGACGGTGCAGCCGCCGGCCGCCGCCGGGTCGTAGACCAGGCCGTCCAGGTGCGGGACGGGGTCGTCGGCCTCGCTCAGCGGGTCGTCGATCTCGTGGTTGTTCACCAGCAGGGTCACGTCGTCGTCATCGTCATCGTCGCCGCCGAGTGCGAAGGCACCGGTGCCGTCATGGTTGCTCGGGGTGGTCTGGCCGGACTCCAGGGTGGTGACGCCGGTGCGGGTCAGGATCCGGTAGGAGAAGCCCTCGGGCAGAGCGAGGATCCCCTTCGGGTCCGGGACCAGCGGACCGTAGCCGACGGCGCCGCCCGTCGCGGCCGTGTCGGCGACGGCGCCGGGCGCGGTGAGCAGCGCCTCCACACTGCCGATGAGCATGACCCCGGCGCCGGCCAGCGCCGATCGGCCCAGCAATTCCCTGCGGTTCAGCGGCATCTCGTCTCCCGGACGATCGGAGTGTGCGAAGCGGTGAGCGGTGCTCGCCGACTGAGGGGAGGTCGGCGCTCCGCCATGCTGGCCAGCCGGGAAGAACCTCAGCGGAAGCCAAGAAGAAGTCATGAATGTGCAGTTCTCATGTTTCTCATCCGCGAGACATATGTCCGCCTCAGTGCCGACCGGGGCACGGAAGCGACGTCACGGTCAAGGTCTCCGTCGGACCACGGCCGAGAATCATGTCCATCGCGTCGATGAAGACCCGGCACGGCTCATCGGCATTCCCAGGGGTGACCACGCCTGCCGCTGGACGGCTACCGTGGCAGCCGATCGAGCCGTCACCATCCGCCTCGGAACCGCGAATGACATCGAGGCGGCTGTAACGATCCTGAACGCCGCCGAAGCCCGGCGGAGCGGCCGTTTGCCACGGGGAAGAGGGCAGCGGCCGTATAGGCCAGAGACTTGCCCTTCCGGACGCGTTCTTCTTCGTCGCACGGCGCGCGGAGGGCCATCCGACCGGCCTTGCAGCCGCTATGAGCGGCCGTCAAGGCGGCGGCGCTGGCACGCCGATAACGCCCGCGCTCAACGCATCTACGAGGGCATGGGCTTCGTACTCACTGGCCGGACGGATGTATCAGACGCAGGCGAGAGCGTCGTCCACTACCTGTGGGTCCCTCACCGGCAACGCCGCTGATCACCTCCGGCTCCAGCCCGGAAACACCAGCGGGGCCTGGGCGTGTCACCGCGGATGCCCACCGATGGTCGGACACGGTCCGTGACTGACTGCGCCGATATGGGGCGCTGTCCTGCGGCACGGCGCGTTCGGGAGGACGACGGAAGCAGCGGTACCCTCCCGCACAGCGGTCGCCAACCGGCTTTCGAACGCCGACCGGACATGCACCATGACCACCGCACACGCCACTCACCCGGCCCACACACATCAACACGGTGCGGGCTGCGGCCACGTCGCCGTCCCGCACGAGGACCACGTGGACTACGCCCACGACGGTCACCTGCACTGCGTCCACGACGACCACGTCGACGAGTGCGAAGCCGCCGCACACACCACCCACGACGGCCACGACACCAGCACGGCGAAGGCTGCGGCCACGTCGCGGTGCCCCACGTCGACCACGTCGACCACGTGCACGACGGCCACCGGCTGAGTCCTTTGCTGTGACAAATCTGTGAGTCCGCGCGCAGAAGTACGCGACAGGAGCGTTGCCGAGCGCGGATCTCGCACCCGTGCGTGCCGCTCGGTCGGACCGAGAGGCGGGGCGTGGCAGCAGTCAGGTACCGAAGGCCACGGCACTCCAGGCCGCGCGAGCCGGAACTCACCGCCACCGTGGCCGGCGCTCGTGAAGGGAGCGAGGAGGACTTCAGGACCCTCTACCGCGGCCTGCACCCGGCACTGCTGGGCTACCTGACCGCCCGGCTGGGAAGCGGCGCGGAGGCCGCCGAGGCGGCCTCCGCCATGTGGCGGGACATCGCCCACGGGATGCTCTCCTTCCACGGCGACGGAACCGACTTCCGCATATGGGCCGCGTCCCTCGCCCGAAGACACCTGGCGCAGCGCCCGCAGCCGGACCGCGCCGGTGCTCGCTCAAGCAGCAGCATCCCGGATGACGTGTGGCGCCCTCTGGCCGCTCTGCCGACAGGCCTGGCGGATGCCCTGCTGCTGCGCGGGGTCGTCGGGCTGGACGACCCGGCGGTCGCTCAGGTGCTCGGCACCACCGTCGAGTCCGTGCGCACCGCAGCAGAGCACGCCCAGTGGCTCGTGGCCGACTGCCTCGCTTCCCGCCCGGCGCCCGACGAGCCCGGTGCCGAGTGGTCCTGCACATGGTGCTGACGTCGGCGATGACGCCGAACCGCACTCGCCGAGGAGTGTGACAGCCGCGGCACCTGGGGCGCTGAAACACGTGGGCGCCGTCTGTCAGGCCGGCGCCGGTCCCCGTGCCTGCCCGCGCGGGGTGGCGTCGCGCCTCGTCGCGGCTTCTGTACGCTGGGCGCCTGTTTGCGCAATTGCGTGGATACCGGCAGATTCCAGGGCAGGCTGGCTGCCCATTTTGCCGGGCCGAAGGGGGATGTAGCCGTGCTGGTGGCGGATCGGTATCGCCTGGACACTCCGCTGGGACGGGGCGCGATGGGCGAGGTGTGGCGCGCCACCGACGAGATCCTGGGCCGGGACGTGGCCGTGAAGGTGCTGCGTACGGACGAAGCCGCGGAGACGGACGGCGAACGCTTCCGGCAGGAGGCGCAGACCGCGGCCCGGCTCAACCACCCCCACGTCGTCAGCATCTACGACTTCGGTTCCCACGACGGGCAGCTCTACCTGGTCATGGAACTGGTCGACGGCTGGAGCCTGGCCCAGGAACGGTCCCTACGCGGCGTCCTGAAGGCGCACGAGACGGCGCGGATCGGCGCCCAGATGGCCGCGGGCCTGGCCGCCGCGCACCGCCAGGGCGTGATCCACCGCGACATCAAGCCCGCCAACGTAATGCTGACAGCCGACCGCGCCGTGAAGATCGCCGACTTCGGGATCGCCCGCTTCGCCGACGACGCCGCCTCCACGCTGACCGCCACCGGGGCGATCCTCGGCACGAGCGCCTACCTGGCGCCCGAGCGCGCCCTGGGCCGACCCGCCCAGCCCGCCTCGGACATGTACGCACTGGGCTGCGTGCTGTACGAACTGCTCACCGGCCAGCCGCCGTTCACCGGCGCCACCGCCCTGTCCGTGGTCCAGCAGCATGTCGACGCCGCGCCCGTCCCGCCCTCCCGACTGCGCCCCGAGATACCCGGGCCGCTCGACGACTACATCATCAGTCTGCTGACGAAGGACCCGGCGCAACGGCCCACCGCCGACCAGGCCGCCGCCTGGCTGACGAACCCGCCGGAATACGCCCCCTCGGCTCCCCACGACGAGCGTGGCGCGGTCGCCATGCCGGTGGCACCGCCCCCGGCAAATACCCCGCGCACCGAGGGCCTCCGCCCGGCCCGGCCGCGTCCTGGCAAGCGCTACGGGGCCTCGCCCAGAGCGCTGCTCGCCGTCGGCGGCGTCGCCTTGTTCGCCGTCTCGGCCGTCGTCGGGACGGCGCTGGCCCCGGGTGACGAGGGCGGCGGCTCGCCTGCCCCCACTGGCACCTCACCCGCCCGGTTCTCCTCACCAGCCGTCGAGCAACCCACCACAGCACCTCCGTCGCCCACAGCCACGCCCACCACGTCGTCAGCCACCCCCAGCTATGACGCGGAAAGGGCGCAGAAGGAGGCGGAAGCGCGGCGCAAGGCGGCCGAGAAGGATCGGAAGAAGGACCGGGAAGAAGAGGACGACGACTGAGGCTGCGGCCGACTGGTCGAGCCGAGAGGCTGCTCCCGAACTGGACAACAGGCAACGCCCCGCCCTGCCGAAGCAGTTCGGGGCGGTCGTGCGGGGATCAGCAGGCACGGAGGAACCCCGGGTCCACGGATACCGATGACCAGTCGGCAACTCCATCCGCGTCACGGGGACTCAGGCATCGAACCCGCCGCATTCGCCCAACAGGCCATCGCCGCCACGCCCGGGGCGGCCCCCGTCACCCACCCACAGAGAAGGCCCTGGGTACCACTGCGCGGTTGGGCACCCAGGGCCGGCCTTCATCTTCGAGCAGGGGCAGACCCGTCACGGGGGGAACCAGCCTGCCCCTGCACGTTGACGCCCGCTGCCTCCCCCTGGAGTGCAGGCGCCTTGACCCCGTCGGGGGTCACTCTCTCCAGCGGGCCCTGTCCCCGGAGTGTCACGGGTGAGGGCTGATCATCACTGGGTCAACACCTCCGTGAAGAACGGCACTTGCCTTACGTCACAATGACGCCACACTCCCTCCGCATGCCTGCACCGCACGCCACAATTCGGCACATGCCCGGCACCACCGCAGAGGGGAAGCAAAGTCCGGCTACAGGGACGTGCAGACGGCCGTAAGAATCGAGAAGTTCCGGATCTGGTTCGCCTGATTCTGTGGCGGCTTCGTGCTGCTGGGCATCGCCAACTCGACCAAGGACATCCATGTCGTCAGCGTCATCGCCCAGGGTGCTGTTCGTCGTCGGCGGCATCGCGTTCACCGTCACCGCCGTGCGGATGACGAACGCCCTCACGCGCAAGGCCGAACCCAAGCGTCGGCAGGTCCTCGGCGACCAGTAACCCCCGGCGCAGCACGCTGTCCCACCCACACCCGGAGTCGGCGTCATGCTCGCTATGGCCTTCATCGTCGGTCCCGCCGCCACCGCCCGCCTGTGGGCCGACCGCATCGGCACGACCCTGCCGATGTCGACGGCCGTCGGCACCGGCTCCTGCGCCGTTGGACTCGCCCTCTCCACCCACTGGAACCTCGACGCTGGCGGCACCATCACCCTCGTCGTCGCCGCCGTCTTCCTTGTCTCCCGGGCACTGTCCCCACACAGCGGCCAAGCCGGATCGACGGGGAGGGGCACGGCGCAGGCTGGGAGGCCTCCTGTGCTCATTCCGATTCTTCGGACACAGGTAGCGGTTGGCGCCAAGGCGTGGATCTGTCGATCTTCGGTGCGGCCCGGCGGAGCCTCTCCGCCGTGGCCTCGGCTTCCGGATCGGCACGCGCGGAGATGGCGAGAAGACGGAAAAGCGCGGAGGGCCAGAGTTCGACGCACACCACAGGCCTGCCGGGCCGCACGGCCGCGAAATCCTCCCCGTCCGGATGGCCCCGAGTGCCGATGCACAGCTTGCCGGGGATGCAGATGCCGCGCCTATGGGTTCCGCGCAGAGCACGCCACCAGTCGGGTTCGACCGTCACCCGGCGCACAGCCGTCAGCGGCACGCGCACGTCACCGCGGCGGGCGGCCGCCTTTTCCCACCATGCCAAGCGGATGACCAGGCGGTCGCCGTCGGTGTGTATGCGTGCCATCGTTCAACGCCTCCCCTCCATCCTCGCTCAAGGAGCCGTCGTCGCCGATAAGCCCGCGGAGGAGGACCAGACGGCCGTCGGCACGCCTGCCACGGAGCTGGGAGCGCCACCGTCTTGGCCTGCCCCAGGGCGTGGGATGAGCTGCGAGAAGCATGTCGCTCCTGTCCCGGGGCCGGGGCGCCCAGGGACAGGCAGTGCCGGCACGCGCTGTCCGGGGGCACCCTCTTGCACCGGTACGCCTCACGCGCGGCCCTCTGCATCGCAGCACGACGACCCTGGGCGAGCAGGGCAACCGCTCGGCCCAGGTTGCTCAAGGCGGCGTAGGGCGGCCCCGCGTCAGCGGGAGAACCGGGTCAGACTGCAGGACGCACGTCAGGTCTCGATCACCGCATCGCAGTCGGGGCAGACCACGCATGCGTATTGCCCGGGATACCAGGGCACCTCAGGGGGCTCGGTGACCTGGGAGCCCGTTTCCATCGCGAAGGTGTCTTTCCCACAGAGGGTCCGCGGGCCCGTGGCGGCGGGCTCCCCCGGCGCGGTGGGCGCCGCGTGCACCTTGCGGACGTGCCGTTCCTCGCCACCCCGGATCCCCGGGGAGGCGCGTGGAGCCACCGGCTTGTCGAGTTCGTACACGACTCATGCCGCCACCGTAGGAGGCCAGGGGGCCGATCCGAGTGCGGCCTTTGCGGGCGGGTGGCTGTGTTCGGCCGGCGCGGCTCTCACGCCTGGCCCGCGCGTGGCGGCAAATCGGTGCCATCCGCCGGTTCGAGCCTGGCCGCCTCGAATTCCACCCGGACGTCGTCGGCCAGCCGCAGCGCGCCCAAGAACGCGGTGTAGGGCTTGATTCCCCAGGCGGACTGCGTGACCGTCGCCCAGCCGTGCAATGGCCCGGCGTCGCTTCCCTTGCCGTGCACCGTCACCGGGTGGGTGCGTCCCTTGATGGTGAGTTCCCCGGTGATCTCGAAGGAGAGCGGGGTTCCCGTGATGCGGGTGGAGCGGAAGGTGATCGTGGGATGCTCTGCGGTGTGCAGCAGGGCCTTGTCTGTCAGTGTCCGTTTGATCTCGGCCCGGTCGGCGTCTGTGAGTGCTTTCAGTCCGCCGGCTCCTTCCCGGACCTCCAGCGAGTCCGTCTCTACCGTCACACTCACGGACGACCTGTCGGGGTCATCGACGGCCACGATGGCCTCCCCGGACCACTGGGTGGCTTCGATGGTGAGGTCGTGCCCCGCCCGGCGTCCCAGCCCGGCGCGGCCGGTCTTGATCAAGAGGCGGCCTGTCGACGGCCCGAGTCGGTACGTTCCGTCGGTCAGCGTCACAGTGCGAGGGTACGGGCGGGCCAGGCCGGGGCGGTCGACGATGTCCGGTCGGCGTGTCCCCATGACGCGAGGTGACGTCGCATCGGAGCCGGAGATCCGGATCGCGGTCGGTGCCGACAGGCACCGCGAGAAGCCGAAGGGGGGCGACGGGCCTGTACCCGTCACATGTGCCTGCCCATTCAGCGTCCCTGCCGCCGAGCGCGACATCGAGGGCATGGGGCGCCTCCCAGAGCGGGCGGGGTACTCGGCCTACGGCCGGCTGGCCCAGATGACGACGGTCCGCGATGTATTCAGTGAACAAGACCATGCCGGAGGCGATCATGCGGAACGCCGAAGAACCGGCCGTGACACCACGAGCGCCGACGGTACACAGGAGACCCACGACACCCTGGAGCACCGGGTGCGGAACCTGGAACAGCGCGTGGAGACGCTGACCGCGGCCGTACGGGCCCTGGCCGAGGGCCTCGAACCGTCCCCGGGCAACGGGGCGGCCGACGGCGGCCGCGGTGCCCGCCTGGCCCACGAGATCCTGCTGTCCCGTGGCCTGTAGACAGGCAGGGCGGACGCAAGCGAGACATCATGGCGGGCTGCAGGCCATCGCCGAGCGAAGCGTTCCGGCCCCGCTACCCATAGCCGTTCCAGATGCATGTCGATGCTCGGTCGTGCGAACAGCGCAGCGTCAGGGTCGGCCTGCAAACGATCGACCAGTGCTTCGTCGGATGAGCCGAACAAAGAGACGGCCACCGCGTAATCAAAGAGAACATGGTGCGAAAACTCCACGGGCCCTGTTTCCGGGCCTCCGGGGAGACCGGGGCGACGCTTAAGAACGGCTCGTGACAGCAAGGTATCCAGCACCGAAGCGGCGGCCGTATCGCTACCTACGATGACCTGGGTGCTGAGCGCAAGACGCCGCCCCTCGACCGCCATCTCACAGAAACGGGTCAGCACCGCCACGCGTGAGAGACCGTCTGCCCCATCGCCGACTCTGTGTTGCCAATAGCGACGAAGGAGGTCCAGCCGGCTTCCCACCCGCCCGAGTTCCGTCACGCTCACGCCTTCCAGCAAGAGTTCGGCGGCAAGACGGAGGCGGAAGGGGTTACGCAACAGTGTCGCCACGCCAGATATTGACTGAGCCAGGAGGTCAGCCAGAGCTGTGAAGCCCACAACTACCTGGTCTAGGTCATCGTCCTCAAGATCCTCCAAAAGCACCGGAGCGGCTGCAAAGAGCTGACGCAACTGAGTCGAATGCTGCAGATCCCACGGCCGGATGGATGCGACCACCCGCCACTTCGGCAACCGCCGGCGAACCTCACTGATCCCCCATCGCCACAAGGCTGATTACGCATCGCCCCGTGCTGCATCGACGGCGTCGATGACCAACAGCCCAGTGGACCCGAGCAACCACTGATCAAGGACGTCCCAGCAAGGGGTGCTGCAGGCCCAGCTCGGAATGCAGTTGCCCCAAGCTCTCGGCGGCGGGACAGGCCGGGACGCGTAGGGCTTTCGATTCCGCGCAACAGTGCAGGTCACAGCGCCGACTCACGTATATCGCCGCAGGTCGGCAAGTCTTCCGCTCCCAGAAGACCGTCAACCGCATGCGTCCAGTATCCCGCCCCTGAGAGTGGGCCTGCGCCGGGACCGCTTACCGAGACCGCTTTCCGCCCTACGGTCTGACGCATGGCCGAAACAGGAGCTTCCGCACTCCCCCCGACGCCCCCTGCGCACTCCCCCCTCTTCCGCGCCGAGCAGTTCGTCTGGCTCACCGCGCGCGTGCTCGAACAGCGCCTCTTCGCGTATCACTTCCTGAACGGCGCCGCCGACGCGGTGGAGACCGCGCTGGACGCCTACCGCAACGAGGACGGCGGGTACGGCCACGCGCTGGAGCCCGATCTACGCGGCCCGGTCAGCCAGCCACTGCACACCGGCCACGCACTGCGCGTCCTGGACGTCATCGAACGCTGCGGCGGGCAGCGCGTGGATCGCGTATGCCGCTACCTCACGTCGGTCTCCACCGCGGACGGCGCCCTCCCGGCGATCCACCCCAGCCAGCGCGGCTACCCCGCGGCTCCCTTCATCCCGATCGTGAACGACCCGCCCAGCTCGCTCCTGGCCACCGGGCCGGTGGTCGGTCTGCTGCACCGCAACGAGGTGTGGCACGCCTGGCTGTTCCGGGCCACGGACTTCTGCTGGCAGGCGGTCGAATCCCTGGAGGAGTCCCATCCGTACGAGATCGAGGCCGCCGTGGCCTTCCTGGACTCCGCTCCGGACCGCACGCGCGCGGAGGCAGCCGCCGACCGACTGGGCCGCCTGGTGCGCGAACAGCGCCTCGCAGCCCTGGACCCGGACAACCTCGACGCGTACCCGGTCTCCCCCGGCTACGCCCCCGACGAGCACCACTTCCCGCACGACTACGCGCGGACACCGCGCTCCCTCGCGCGCGCGTGGTTCACGGACGACGAGATGAGCCGCTCCCTCGACCACCTCGCCGGCGAACAGCAGGAGGACGGAGGCTGGCCGATCAACTGGCGCCGGTGGGCGCCGGGCACCGCCCTGGAGGCCCGCCCCATGGTGACGATCGAGGCGCTGCGCACGCTGAGGGCATACGGCCGCCACATCGGCTGACCCGCCTCACCCACCCATCGCCCGCACCCCCACCGTCACCCCACGGCCGCCCCGACGATCAGGAACGAGGCGCGCGCCACCCCAACGGCAGCGGCTCCAGCCGCCGTAGCGTCCAGCGCCAGCAGCCCGACGATGACATGCACTGGGTCCGCAGCAGATCGACTCCAGGCAACCCGGCATACCGCCAGTGCCGCGCCCTCTCGCCCGAACCTGCCACACCCCCATCGTCGCGACAGCGAACGGCTGGGCGCACACCCCCACGGGCCCGCAGCCGCCCACGGCGGGAAGGGGACGTGCCGGGGGGTGTCCGCCCGCAGAGTCCGGTGTCAAGAAACGGCACCTCTCGCCCAACGCCCACCACCGGACCGAGGACGGACACCCCCCGGCACGGCCCCGACCCACAACCCACCCGCAGGCGCCACGCGCACCCCCAACCAAGGCCGCACAGGCCGCCGCAGGCACCCACGCGCACCCCCACCCGCCCCACCCCAACGGCATTTCCCCAGCTCAGCCCCATTGTCAGTCCCCGGGTGCAGGATGGACGCATGGTCAGCAACGCGCACCGAGCCCTCACCGGCTTCTCCCCCGCGACCCGCGGCTGGTTCACGGGCGCCTTCTCCGCGCCCACCGCAGCCCAGGCAGGCGCGTGGCAGGCCATCCGCGAGGGCTCGGACGTGCTGGTGGTCGCCCCCACCGGCTCCGGCAAGACCCTGGCCGCGTTCCTCGCAGCCCTGGACCAGCTGGCCTCCACACCCCCACCCGCCGACCCCAAGAAGCGCTGCCGGGTCCTCTACGTCTCCCCCCTCAAGGCCCTGGCCGTCGACGTGGAGCGCAACCTCCGCAGCCCCCTGACCGGCATCCGCCAGGAATCCGTACGCCTGGGCCTGCCCGAGCCCGAAGTAAAGGTCGGCATCCGCTCGGGTGACACCCCCGCCGCAGAGCGCCGAGCCCTGTCGACCCGCCCCCCGGACATCCTGATCACCACCCCGGAATCCCTCTTCCTGATGCTGACGTCAGCGACACGCGACGCCCTGACCGGCATCGAGACGGTGATCCTGGACGAGGTCCACGCGGTGGCGGGCACCAAGCGCGGCGCCCACCTCGCGCTGTCCTTGGAGCGCCTGGACGAGCTCCTCCCGAGGCCGGCCCGCCGCATCGGCCTCTCCGCGACCGTCCGCCCGGTCGACGAGGTGGCCCGTTACCTCTCCCCCCGCCGCAAGGTGGAGATCGTCCAGCCGAAGTCGGGCAAGGAGTTCGACCTCTCGGTCGTGGTGCCCGTCGAGGATCTCGCCGAACTCGGCGGCTCCCCGGTCGCCGACGGCGCCGACGGCGCAGGCGCAGAACGCCCCTCGATCTGGCCCCACGTCGAAGAACGCATCACCGACCTCGTCCAGGCCCACCGCTCCACGATCGTCTTCGCCAACTCCCGCCGCCTCGCGGAGCGCCTGTGCAACCGCCTCAACGAGATCGCCTACGAGCGGGCCACCGGCGAAACCCTGGACGAGCACCACGCCCCGGCCGAGCTCATGGGCGGCTCGGGCGCGGCCCAGGGCGCACCGCCCGTCATCGCCCGCGCCCACCACGGCTCGGTCTCCAAGGAACAGCGCGCCCTCGTCGAAGAGGACCTCAAGGCCGGCCGCCTCCCCGCAGTCGTAGCGACCTCCAGCCTCGAACTGGGCATCGACATGGGCGCCGTCGACCTCGTCGTCCAGGTCGAATCACCCCCCTCCGTCGCCTCCGGCCTCCAACGCGTGGGCCGCGCAGGCCACCAGGTCGGCGCTGTCTCCACCGGCGTGGTCTTCCCGAAGTACCGCGGCGACCTCGTCCAGGCAGCCGTGGTCACCGAACGTATGCGCACCGGGTCCATCGAGTCCCTCAAGGTCCCGGCCAACCCCCTGGATGTCCTCGCCCAGCAGGTCGTCGCCATGACGGCGATGGACACCTGGCAGTTCGACGACCTCCTCGCAGCCGTCCGCCGGGCCGCCCCCTTCGCGTCCCTCCCCGAATCCGCCTTCACCGCGGTCCTCGACATGCTCGCCGGCCGCTACCCGTCCGACGCCTTCGCGGAGCTTCGCCCGCGCGTGGTCTGGGACCGCGTCGCCGGCACGATCACCGGCCGCCCCGGCGCACAGCGACTGGCCGTCACCTCCGGGGGCACGATCCCCGACCGCGGCCTCTTCGGGGTATTCCTCGCCGGAGCCGACCCCAAGAAGGGCGGCGGCAGGGTCGGCGAGCTCGACGAGGAGATGGTGTACGAGTCCCGAGTGGGCGACGTCTTCACGCTCGGCACCAGCTCCTGGCGCATCGAGGACATCACCCGCGACCGCGTCCTGGTCTCCCCCGCCCCGGGCGTACCGGGCAGGCTTCCCTTCTGGAAGGGCGACCAGCTGGGCCGCCCGCTCGAACTGGGCCGCGCGGTGGGCGCGTTCCTGCGCGAGGTCGGCTCACTGCCCAAGGAGGACGCCCGGCTCCGTCTCCTCACCGCCGGCCTGGACGCCTGGGCGGCCGACAACGTCCTCTCGTACCTGGACGAGCAGCGCGAGGCCTGTGGCCACGTCCCGGACGACCGCACGATCGTCGTCGAGCGCTTCCGCGACGAACTCGGCGACTGGCGGGTCGTCGTGCACTCCCCCTTCGGCGCCCAGGTCCACGCCCCCTGGGCACTCGCCCTCGGCGCGAAGCTCTCCGAGCGGTACGGCATGGACGCGCAGGTCATGCATGCCGACGACGGCATCGTGCTGCGCCTGCCCGACGCCGACCTCATGGGCCTGGACCTCCTTGACCAGGAACCGACGAAGGCCGGCACGGAGTACGACGCCGACCAGGCACCCGTCGGCGCGGTGGACGTCGTGTTCGACAAGGGCGACGTCGACCAGCTCGTCACCGACCAGGTGGGCAGCTCGGCCCTGTTCGCGTCCCGCTTCCGCGAGTGCGCCGCCCGCGCGCTACTGCTGCCGCGCCGCAACCCCGGCAAGCGCACCCCCCTGTGGCAGCAGCGCCAGCGCGCCGCCCAGCTGCTCCAGGTGGCCAGCGAGTTCGGCTCCTTCCCGATCGTCCTGGAAGCGGTCCGCGAATGCCTGCAGGACGTCTTCGACGTCCCGGGCCTGACCGAGCTCATGGGCGACCTCGAGTCCCGCAAGGTGCGCCTCGTCGAGGTCACCACCCCCGAACCGTCCCCGTTCGCACGCTCCCTCCTCTTCGGGTACGTCGCCCAGTTCCTGTACGAGGGAGACTCCCCGCTCGCCGAGCGCCGCGCCGCCGCCCTGTCGCTGGACTCGCGCCTGTTGGCCGAGCTGCTCGGCCAGGCGGAGCTGCGCGAACTGCTCGACGCCGAGGTGCTGACCGAGCTGGAACAGGAACTCCAGTGGCTCACCGAGGACCGCCGCGTCAAGGACGTCGAAGGCGTCGCCGACGTCCTCCGTCTCCTCGGCCCGCTCACCGACGCCGAGCTGGCCGAGCGGGGCGCCGAGCCGCACTGGGCCCAGGAGTTGGCCGCCGCCCGCCGCGCCATCAAGGTCCGCATCGCGGGCACCGACCACTGGGCGGCGATCGAGGACGCGGGCCGCCTGCGCGACGCCCTCGGCACGGCCCTGCCGGTCGGCGTCCCCGAGGCCTTCACCGAACCGGTCAAGGACCCGCTCGGCGACCTCCTCGCCCGCTATGCCCGCACCCACGGCCCGTTCACGTCGGCCACAGCAGCGGCCCGCTTCGGCCTGGGCGCCGCGGTCACGGACGGTGCCCTCCAGCGGCTGGCAGCGAGCGGCCGTGTCGTACAAGGCGAGTTCCACCCGGCCGGCATCGGCCAGGAGTGGTGCGACGCCACGGTCCTGCGCCGCCTCCGCCGCCGCTCCCTCGCCGCGCTGCGTCATGAACTGGAGCCGGTGCCACCGGCCGCGCTCGCGCAGTTCCTGCCCCAGTGGCAGCACATCGGCAAGGGCCACGGGCTACGCGGCATCGACGGACTGGTCCGCGCCATCGAGCAGTTGCAGGGCGCGTCCGTGCCGGCGTCCGCCCTGGAGAAGCTCGTCCTGCCGTCCCGTGTCGCGAGCTACACCCCCGCGATGCTCGACGAACTGACCGCGGCCGGCGAGGTCGTCTGGGCCGGAGCCGGCTCGCTCCCCGGCAAGGACGGCTGGGTCTCCCTCTACATGGCGGACGCGGCCCCCCTGCTCCTGCCGCAGCCCCACCCCCTGGAGCTGACGGCACTGCACCAGTCCGTCCTCGACACGCTGTCCGGCGGCTACGGCCTGTTCTTCCGCCAGATAGCCGACCAGATCCGCGCCACCACCCACCCCGACGTCACCGACCCCCAACTCGCCGACGCCGTCTGGGACCTGGCCTGGTCCGGCCGCCTGACGAACGACACGCTCGCACCCATGCGCTCCCTGCTGGGCTCGGGCCGCACCGCGGGCTCCACCGCCCACCGCGCCAAGCGCACGGTCCCGCGCGGCCGCTACGGCTCCCTCACGGCCGCCGCACGCCCCGCCTCCCGCACCGGCCCGCCAACTGTCGCCGGCCGCTGGTCCCTGCTCCCGGCGCACGAACCCGACCCCACCGTCCGCGCCCACGCCCTGGCCCGCACCCTCCTCGACCGGCACGGCGTGGTGACCCGGGGAGCGGTCACCGCGGAGGGCGTCGAGGGCGGCTTCTCGGCGACGTACCGCATCCTGTCCGCCTTCGAGGACAGCGGCCAGGCGCGCCGCGGCTACGTGGTCGAAGGGCTCGGCGCCGCCCAGTTCGCGATGGACGGCGCGGTCGACCGCCTCCGCGCGGTGGCCAACGCCCGCGACCGAGGCGACGGCCTGCCCGCCCCGAGCACCCCCGCCACCAGCGGTGCCCCCGACGGCTTCGGCGCATCTGACACGTACGGCTCCCCCGACGGCTTCGGCACCACGGGAGCCGACCAGGGCAACAAGGCCACGGCCGACCAGGGCAGCACCCCCATGTACGACAGCCCCGACGGCACCCCCACCTACGACATCCCGGACCTCGACCACGACTTCCTGGACGCCCACCTGGGCCCCGGCGACTACGCCTCCCCCCGCGACCTGCCCCCCAGCGCGGCCCACGCACCTCCCAAGGCCCCACCCGGCACAACGGCGGCCCCCCGTACGGCCCCGGCCCCGGCTCGGGCCCCGGCTTCGCCTCCCGCCGCACCCGCCCCACGGCCGACACCCGAGCCGTCGTCCTCGCCGCCGCCGACCCGGCGAACGCATACGGCGCCGCCCTCCCCTGGCCGGAGCCCCCGACCGGCGCCGGCCACAAGCCAGGCCGCAAGGCGGGCTCCCTCGTAGTGCTTGTCGACGGCGAACTGACCCTCTACATGGAGCGCGGCGGCAAGACACTGCTGGCCTGGCCCTCGGCCCCCGACACCGACCCCGCCGACGACCCCCGCCTGCACACGGCAGCGGAGGCCCTCGCCACAGCCGCCCGCGCGGGCTCCCTCGGCACGGTCACGGTGGAGCGCGTGAACGGCGCCTCGGCCCTGACCTCCCCCATAGGCGCCCTCCTGGAAGGAGCAGGCTTCATCGCAACACCCCGAGGCCTACGCCTACGCGCCTGACCCAATCCCTTCGGCCTAACCCCTCAGCCCACCCACCCCGACGCGACCCGCACCACGCCCCCACCCCCGCCTCCTCGCCCCATGCCACCCTGGACCCATGCCCGAAGGAGACACGGTCTGGCAGACCGCGAGACGGCTGCACACGGCGCTCGCAGGCAAGACGCTGACCCGCACCGACTTCCGGGTGCCGAAGTACGCCACGGTCGACCTCACGGGCCGCACCGTCCTGGACGTCACCCCACGCGGCAAGCACCTCCTCACCCGCATCGAGGGCGGCCTCACCGTGCACTCGCACCTAGGCATGGAAGGCTCCTGGAAGGTCTACGCCGACCAGCAGCGCTGGACCGGCGGCCCCGCCCACCAGATCCGCGTGATCCTCGCCGCCGCCCCCGCAACCGACGCCCACCCGGCCCGCACGGCCGTCGGCTACCGCCTCCCCGTTCTGGACCTCCTGCGCACCACCGAAGAGCACCGTGCCGTCGGCCACCTCGGCCCCGACCTGCTGGGCCCGGACTGGGACCCCGACCGTGCCCTCGCCAACCTCCTCACGGACCCCGCCCGCCCCCTCGGCGAGGCCCTGCTGGACCAGCGCAACCTCGCCGGCATCGGCAATGTCTACAAGAGCGAGCTCTGCTTCCTGCTCAACGTCACCCCCTGGCTCCCCGTAGGCGCACTCCCCGCCGAACACACCGCCCAACTCCCCGTACTCGCCAAGAAGCTCCTGGAAGCCAACCGCGACCGCCCGATCCGCAGTACGACGGGCCGCCGCGGCCAGGACCTCTTCGTGTACGGCCGTGCCAACCGCCCCTGCCTGCGCTGCGACACCCCGATCCGCGCGGCCGACCAGGGCGACGGCTCCCGCGAGCGCCCCACCTACTGGTGCCCGAACTGCCAGGCGGGCCCGGCACCGAGCACGACACCCGGCGCCGCCCCGTCACGCAGAACTCAGCACCGCCCCACCAATTGACGCCCTGTCAGAAACCCTCGTACCGTCCCTTCATGGCCGTGAAGGCGTACGACCTCACCGGACGCACCGCATTCGTCACCGGCGCCGCCAGCGGCATCGGCCGCGCCTCGGCCCTCCTGCTCGCCGAGGCCGGCGCCGCAGTGCACTGCGCCGACCGCGACGCACAAGGACTGCACGACACGGCGACCCTGATCAAGGCGAGCGGCGGCACCGCCCGCACCCACCACCTCGACGTCACCGACCGCGAACAGCTCCGCCGAGCCGTCGCCACCTGCGAGCGGCTCGACGTGATGGCCGCGGTCGCCGGGATCATGCACAGCAGCCCGGTCCTGGAGACCCGCGACGAGGACCTCGACCGGGTACTGAACGTCAACTTCAAGGGAGTGCTGTACGCCTGCCAGGAGGCCGCCCACGCGATGCTCGCGCGGCACACGAAGGGCAGCATCATCACCATGGCCTCCGGCGCCGTCGACACCGGCGGCCCCGGCCTGCTCTGCTACGGCGCGGCCAAGGCAGCGGTCGTGCAACTGACGAAGACGCTGGCGGCGGAGATGGGCCCGCACGGCATCCGCGTCAACGCGGTCGCCCCGGGCTGGATCCGCACTCCCATGACCGACCGCCACGGCACCGCGGCGCAGAACCGGACCGAGGCGTTCATGGCCCGGCTCTCGCCGCTGGGCCGGGTCGGCGAACCGGAGGACATAGCCCACGCCGTGCTGCACCTGGCGTCCGACGCCTCGGCCTTCACGACGGGGCAGATCCTGCGTCCGAACGGCGGTGTGGCGATGCCGTGATAGCTCGCCCCGCCCGCCAGGCTTCTGCCCACCGCCGCGGGTCGACGGCCCCCGCTGCCCGCGCCTTCGGCACACAGTGCACCGGCAACAGACTCAACCCCCACCCTCCGGCGGCGACGGCCCCCTCCAGCACTCCTGCGTCCGGCGCCAGCGCGAGCCGCAGCACGGCCCACCACCACAGCGCCGCGAACGCGAGGGCCACCCCCCAGCGCGCTATCGGCCGTGCCATCCACCCACCTCCAGCCCGAGGCTAGGCCGCCCGTTCACCCGCCGGGAGGGCGCATCAACGGCACACGGATGCAGCGCGGGCCAACGTCGTCACAGCGCGTGGGGCGCCGTCACACCCTCCACCATGACCGTCGGGTCACATACCGGCAAACGGACCCCGAAAGGGTCCGTACAGCACGAAACCCCGACCGCACTGCCCCAGGTCTCCCTGGAGAAGCCCTGGCCGGGGCCTCACACAACTCTGCGCGTGGTCAGCCCACACGCACCGGCGTCACCGTCACGCGGCAACCACGTCCACCGCCTCGGAAGGCGCCTTGATGGTCACCCGTTCCGGTGGCACACCGGTCACCGACACGGAACCCAGCATCGGTCGCACCGATGTGCGTACAGGCTCGCTGGGAGTGGCCGCTGCAGACTGGGCCAGCTCGGCGAGGGCGAGCTCGTCGCTCACTTCCCGCATGAGCTCGGACATCCGTACGTCCAGCGCGTCGCAGATCGCGGCGAGCAGCTCGGAGGAAGCCTCCTTCTGCCCCCGCTCCACCTCGGAGAGATAGCCGAGTGAGACTCGGGCGGACGAGGAGACTTCGCGCAGAGTACGGCCCTGGCGCTGGCGCTGCCGACGCAGCACGTCACCCAGCAGGCGACGGAGCAGAATCATCGGTGGCTCCCTCCTCGGACCGCGTAGCCGCATCCTTCACGCCCCACCGTACCGCCTTGCGCCGCGGCCGTGCGGGGAGCGATGTCGTGTTCACTAAGGGCTGCAAACATCAAAACCCCCCGTTCCGTTCCGTATCCTGTGCCCGCTCATTCCCAGTGTGTTCGCTCGCAAGCTCCTTCAGGAGCAGTGCGAGTACGCTCCGTACACTCTCCATACGAATTTCCGCGCGGTCGCCGTTCAACCGCAGGGCCTCCACTTTTCCGCCACCGGCGGAACCGGAACCAGGGCCGACGGGCCCGTCCACGGCCACGAAAACCGTCCCTACGGGCTGTCCGTCCTGCGTCTCGGGCCCCGCGACGCCGGTCGTCGCGATGCCCCAGTCGGACCCCAGCGCCTTCCGTACGCCCGCCGCCATAGCGGCCGCGACCTGCGGATTCACCGCCCCGTGTTGCTCCAGCCAGGTGGCGTCGACGTCGAGCAGCCGATGCTTCAGCTCGGTGGCGTAGGCGGTCACCGACCCCCGGAAGGCCTGGGAGGCTCCGGGGACGGCTGTGATCTCTGCCGCAACCAGTCCGCCGGTCAGTGACTCGGCGACAGCGAGCGTCTCACCCTTCACTGTGAGTAGTCGCACGACGTCGGCGGCCGGGGAACTCACGCTTCCGTCTCCTCCAACGCGGCCTTGCGCTCGGCGATTCCCCGCCTGCGCAGCACAATGGCTTGTCTCACATAGTCGAGCCCGGTCACCACGGTCAGGACGACCGCCGCAGCCATCACCCACCACCGCAGAGTGGCCAGCCACCCCGTCAGCGCCAGGATGTACATCCCCACGGCCACGCCCTGTATGAGGGTCTTGAGCTTGCCGCCGCGGCTCGCGGGGATGACGCCGTACCGGATAACGATGAAACGCAGCAGCGTGATCCCGAGTTCCCGGCCGAGGATGACACCCGTCACCCACCACGGCAGATCGCCCAGTGCGGACAGACAGATAAGCGCCGCCCCCATGATCGCCTTGTCGGCGATGGGATCGGCGATCTTCCCGAAGTCGGTGACGAGGTTGTACGTCCGGGCCAGATGACCGTCGAACAGATCGGTGATCATGGCGATGGCGAAGGCCGCCCAGGCGAGCGAGCGCCACGCCGGGTCGTATCCGCCGTCGGCCAGCATCAGTGCGACGAACGCGGGCACGAGGACCAGCCGGAGCATGGTCAGAAGGTTGGCGATGTTCCAGACGCTGGCCTGGTTGACGGCCGCGGCCGCGATCTTCCCGCCGCGCGGGGGCTTCGCACCGCCCGGGACACCGGCGTCGGCGCCGCCGGACTTCGAGCCGGCGGCCCTGTTCGAACCGGCGGCCTTGGACGAACCCACCGCACTGGCCTTGCCCGCCGCGCCCGCCTGCGAGGAGCCACCCGCGGCCGACGCCGGAACTCCGGTCATCTGCCCGCCTCCTCACTACACGCGAACGTGCCCTGCAGCGGCTCGGCCACCAGGTCGACACCTTCCGTACCGACCACCTTCGCCTCGACCATACGACCGATGCTCAGCCCTTCGCCGCTCGTGAGCAGCACCTGGCCGTCCGTCTCCGGCGCCTGGTGCGCTCCACGGCCGTACGCGCCCTCCGCGGAGTCCTCGGAGCCCACCGACTCGACGAGCACGTGCACGGTCTCCCCGACGCGCTCCTCGGCCCGCTGTGAGACGAGCTCCTCGGCCAGCCGGGAGACACGGGCCAGCCGCTCGGCGACGACGTCCTCGTCGAGCTTGTTCTCGTACGTCGCCGCCTCCGTGCCCTCCTCGTCGGAGTACCCGAAGACTCCGATGGCGTCCAGGCGCGCGCCGTTCAGGAACCGCTCCAGCTCGGCCAGGTCGGCCTCGGTCTCGCCGGGGAAGCCGACGATGAAGTTGGAGCGCACGCCGGCCTGGGGGGCCTTGCTGCGGATCGTGTCGAGCAGCTCCAGGAACCGGTCGGTGTCCCCGAAGCGGCGCATCGCGCGCAGCACATCGGGCGCGGAGTGCTGGAAGGACAGGTCGAAGTACGGGGCGATCTTCGGCGTCGAGGTCAGCACGTCGATGAGGCCGGGCCGCATCTCGGCCGGCTGGAGGTAGCTGACGCGGACCCGCTCGATGCCGTCGACCTCCGCCAGCTCCGGCAGGAGGGACTCCAGCAGGCGGATGTCGCCCAGGTCCTTGCCGTAGGACGTGTTGTTCTCGGAGACCAGCATGATCTCCTTGACGCCCTGCTCGGCGAGCCAGCGCGTCTCGTTCAGCACATCACTCGGGCGGCGCGAGATGAAGGAGCCGCGGAAGGACGGGATGGCGCAGAAGGAGCAGCGCCGGTCACAGCCGGAGGCGAGCTTCACCGAGGCGACCGGGGCGCCGTCGAGGCGGCGGCGCAGGGGCGCACGGGGGCCGGAGGCCGGAGCGAGCCCTTCCGGAAGATCGGCGGGCGCGT
This sequence comes from Streptomyces sp. DT2A-34, assembly GCF_030499515.1. NCBI lineage: Bacteria > Bacillati > Actinomycetota > Actinomycetes > Kitasatosporales > Streptomycetaceae > Streptomyces > Streptomyces sp. DT2A-34. Next base: position 2,437,735 of record NZ_JASTWJ010000001.1, read on the forward strand.
GCCCGGGGAGGGCGACGCCGGCCGCGGACTCCTGCCGCTCTGCCGGGCTGATCGGCAGCAGCTTGCGCCGGTCGCGCGGGGTGTGCGCGGCGTGGATGCCGCCGTTCAGGATGGTCTGCAGGCGGTCCGAGATGTTCGCGTAGTCGTCGAAGCCGAGCACGCCGTCGGCCTCGGGGAGAGCCTCGGCGAGTTCCTTGCCGTACCGCTCGGCCATGCAGCCCACCGCCACGACGGCCTGGGTTCTCCCATGGCCCTTGAGATCGTTGGCCTCCAGGAGGGCATCGACGGAGTCCTTCTTGGCGGCGTCGACGAAGCCGCACGTGTTGACGACGGCGACATCCGCGTCCCCGGCGTCCTCCACGAGGTCCCAGCCGTCCGCCTCCAAGCGGCCTGCGAGCTCCTCCGAGTCCACCTCGTTACGGGCGCAGCCAAGAGTGACGAGTGCGACGGTACGGCGTTCAGGCATGGGCTCAAGACTACTTTGTCTCACTGACACCCCACGTCGACGGGGTTGGCCGATCTTGGCCAACCCCGTCCACAGCTCAACCCTTCGGCCGGACTTATCCGGCCTGCGGGTCGCCCTTCGTGTACGCGAGGCGCTCCACGGCGCCCGGCTGCCAGTCGTCCTCGATCTTCTTGCCGTTGACGTACAGGTCGATCGCACCCGCGTCACCGAGGACCAGGTTGATCTTCTCGCTGTCCTGGAAGGTCTTGGAGTCGCCCTGCTTGAGGAGGCCGTCGAAGAGCAGCTTGCCGTTGTGGTCCTTGGCCGAGATCCAGCTCTTCCCGTCGGGGGCGCTGACCTGGACGGTCACCTTGTCCTGAGGGACGGCGGCGATGGCGCTGTCCGACGGCTTCGGGTCCTTGGGCTTGTCGGTCTTCGGCGTGGGCGTGATCTTGTCGGCCGTCGGCGTCGAGCCACCTTCCGCGACCGACCACCTGCCGCCCCCTTCATCGCCCTTGAACGCGGTGAACCCGACGAACCCGACCACGGCGACGATCGCGGCGACCATGGCCGCGGTCCAGTTGGGCCCGCGCCGCTCGGGGCGAATGCGCTCCGCCTCGAACAGGGGGGCCGCCGGGGTCGGCGCCGGTCGTCCGCCGTGCGAGGCGTCGTACTGGGAGAGAAGTGGGGCCGGATCGAGGTGAACGGCCTTGGCCAGGGTCCTGATGTGGCCTCGGGCGTACACGTCGCCGCCGCAGGCAGCGAAGTTGTCCGCCTCGATGGCGTGCACGATGGCGATGCGGACCCGGGTGGCGTTACTGACGTCGTCGACGGTCAGCCCTGCGTCGATGCGCGCCTGCCGGAGGGCACGGCCGATCGAGGGGCGGGCTTCCTCGGACACGTCTTCGAACGGACGCTCGTCTTCAGGGGAGTTGCCGATGGACACGGGGGCGCCTTTCGAGCGTTTAAGCCACCTGTGCTGGAGGTTCAGTCTATGGGGGGTACGAAAGGGTGGGGCAACCGGGCGGTAGGACTTTGTACGCCATCGGAATGGCCGGACGCGCCGATGACGGAGTACGAGATTGTCGCGCTTCCCTCAACTTGACGTACGCCGAAGGGGAACGGTTGCTCAATGATCCCTTACGGGTGAGTCACAATCGAACATCGACTCATCACCCACCCGTTCGCAAAGCGAGCACTGTGCCCCGTTTCCGCCCCGGACTCCCTTTAAGCCTCCCCGCGGATCACGGCCAGCACGCCGTCCAGCTCATCAGGTTTCACAAGAACGTCACGAGCCTTGGAACCCTCGCTCGGACCGACGATGCCCCGCGACTCCATGAGGTCCATCAACCGCCCGGCCTTGGCGAACCCGACACGCAGCTTGCGCTGCAGCATGGACGTCGACCCGAACTGCGTGGAGACCACCAGCTCGGCCGCCTGGCACAGCAGATCGAGGTCGTCGCCGATCTCCTCGTCGATCTCCTTCTTCTGCTTGGTGCCCACGGTGACGTCGTCCCGGAAGACGGGCGCCATCTGGTCCTTGCAGTGCTGGACGACCGCCGCGACCTCGTCCTCGGTCACGAACGCGCCCTGCATACGCGTGGGCTTGTTGGCGCCCATCGGCAGGAACAGCCCGTCACCCTTGCCGATCAGCTTCTCGGCGCCGGGCTGGTCGAGGATGACGCGCGAGTCGGCGAGCGACGAGGTGGCGAAGGCCAGCCGTGAGGGGACGTTCGCCTTGATGAGACCGGTGACGACGTCGACCGACGGCCGCTGCGTGGCGAGCACCAGGTGGATGCCGGCCGCGCGCGCGAGCTGCGTGATACGCACGATCGCGTCCTCGACGTCGCGCGGGGCGACCATCATGAGGTCGGCGAGCTCGTCGACGATCACCAGCAGGTACGGGTACGGCTGGAGCTCGCGCTCGCTGCCCTCCGGCGCCTTCACCTTGCCGTTGCGGACGGCCTCGTTGAAGTCGTCGATGTGCCGGTAGCCGTACGCCGCGAGGTCGTCGTACCGAAGGTCCATCTCCCGTACGACCCACTGGAGCGCCTCGGCGGCCCGCTTCGGGTTGGTGATGATCGGCGTGATCAGGTGCGGGATGCCCTCGTACGCGGTGAGCTCGACGCGTTTGGGGTCGACCAGCACCATGCGGACGTCCTCCGGGGTCGCTCGCATCATGATCGAAGTGATCAAGCAGTTAATGCACGACGACTTACCGGAACCGGTCGCACCGGCAACCAGCACATGCGGCATCTTCGCGATGTTGGCCATCACGTAGCCGCCCTCGACGTCCTTGCCGAGCGCGACCAGCATCGGGTGGTCGTCCTCCGCGGCTGCCGCGAGGCGCAGCACGTCACCGAGATTGACCATCTCGCGGTCGGTGTTGGGGATCTCGATGCCGACCGCGGACTTGCCGGGGATCGGGCTGATGATCCGCACGTCCGGGCTGGCGACCGCGTACGCGATGTTCTTCGTCAGCGCGGTGATCCGCTCGACCTTCACGGCGGGCCCGAGCTCGACCTCGTAGCGCGTGACCGTCGGCCCGCGCGTGAAGCCGGTGACGCGGGCGTCGACCTTGAACTCGGTGAAGACGGTGGTCAGCGACTCGACGATGGCGTCGTTGGCGGCGCTGCGCGACTTACCGGGACCGCCGCGCTCGAGAAGGTCGAGCGACGGGAGCGAGTACGTGATGTCGCCGGACAACTGGAGCTGTTCGGCACGCGGCGGCAGGTCCCGCGTCTCGCCGGGTGCCGCCTTGGTGAGGTCCGGGACCTCGGACTTGGTGAGGTCCGGGACCTCGGTCTTCGGGAGCTTCTCCTGCTTGGGCCGCGCGGCGGGGACGGGCGTCGGAACCGGGGTGGTCTCCGCGCGGTCGCCCACGCTCACGCCCTGGGTGAGGTCGGCGACGATCGGCGAGGGCGGCATCCCGTGCATGACGGCGCCGTCGAGCGCGGCAGCGGCTGCCGCCGCGACGTCCACAGCGTCCATGGGACGGTCCATCTCGGGCTGCGGCACCGCGGAGCGCCTCGGACGGCCGCGACGCCGCGAGAGGGCCTCCTGTTCGGCGCCGTCGGGGTCGTACGCCTCGGGGGGCGGAGTGCGCCTGCGGCTCCGCGCCGCGGGCAGCGCCTCGCGCCACTGGTCGTCGTAGCGCTGCTCGTCCTCGGCGTACTCGTCGCCCTCGTCGGGGTCGGGCAGGATCCCGAGCTTGACGCCCAACAGCCGCAGCCGCTGCGGGATGGCGTTCACCGGGGTGGCCGTGACGACCAGCAGCCCGAAGATCGTGAGCAGCACGAGCAGCGGTACGGCGAGGACCTCGCCCATGGCGTACGTCAGCGGGGTCGCCGCGCCCCAGCCGATGAGCCCGCCCGCGTCCCTTATCGCCTGCATGCCGTCGCTGCGGGCAGGCGAGCCGACGGCGATGTGGACCTGGCCGAGCACGCCGACGACGAGCGCGGACAGGCCGATGACGATACGGCCGTTGGCCTCGGGCTTCTCGGGGTGCCGGATGAACCGAACGGCGATGACCGCGAGCAGTATCGGCACGAGCAGGTCGAGCCGGCCGAACGCGCCGGTAACGATGATCTCGACGAGGTCGCCGACGGGGCCGCGCAGATTGGACCAGGTGCCGGCCGCGACGATCAGGCCGAGTCCGAGGAGCAACAGCGCGATGCCGTCCTTGCGATGGGCGGGGTCAAGGTTCTTCGCACCCTGCCCTATGCCCCGGAACACCGCGCCGACCGCGTGCGCCAGCCCGAGCCAGACGGCGCGCACGAGCCGGTAGATGCCCCCGGTGGGGTTCGGTGCCGGCTTGGGCGGGGGCGCGGCTTTCTTCGCCGCGGCCTTCTTGGCCGGCGCCTTCTTCGCGGGGGCTTTCTTGGCAGCGGCCTTCTTCGCCGGAGCCTTCGCGGAAGCGGCCGCCCTCTTCGCGGGCGGCTTCTTGGCTGCGGAGGGACGTGAGGCCATGGGTGTGAGGTTACCGGTGGAGGAGACAGTGGACACGTGTGCCCACTGCTTCACCCGTTCGTGTCGCGCTTGTGGAGGCGGTGAACTGACGCCGGTTCACCGACCGGTAACGCCCAGGGCGGCTCGGCGCCGCTCGCCGGCCAACGGGCGCCATCCCGACGTCAGTTCTGCGAGGGCACCGAGGACGCGCTGCTCCCGGTACCCGGCTCCAGCGCGTCCAGTGCCCGCCGCAGTCCCGTGAGTTTGCGTTCGAGATGAGCCGCGGTGGCCACCGCCGCCGCGTCCGCCGACTCGTCGTCAAGCTGCTTGGACAACGCCTCGGCCTGTTCCTCGACCGCGGCGAGCCGCGCCGACAGCTCGGCGAGCAGGCCCGCCGGCTCCTTCGCGTCCCCGCCCGCGGCCTTGCCGCCGCCCTCCAACTGGAGCCGCAGCAGTGCCGCCTGCTCACGCAGCTGGCAGTTCTTCATGTACAGCTCGACGAACACCGAGACCTTCGCCCGCAGCACCCACGGGTCGAACGGCTTGGAGATGTAGTCCACCGCGCCCGCCGCGTAACCGCGGAAGGTGTGATGCGGGCCGTGGTTGATCGCGGTGAGGAAGATGATCGGGATGTCCCGCGTCCGTTCCCGCCGCTTGATGTGCGCCGCGGTTTCGAAACCGTCCATTCCCGGCATCTGGACGTCCAGCAGAATGACCGCGAAGTCGTCCGTCAGTAGTGCTTTGAGCGCTTCCTCCCCGGACGATGCCCGCACCAGGGTCTGATCGAGCGCAGAGAGGATCGCCTCCAGCGCAAGCAGATTCTCCGGCCGGTCATCGACCAGGAGGATCTTGGCCTTCTGCACCATGGCCCGCCCTCCTCGCCCCGGCAGTGCACCGGGCTCCGCCCCAGGGGACGACTCCCTTACGCCGCCCGCCCTCGTGCCGGTCATGGTAGCCGCACCCCGCCTGTCGCCACACCCTGTCACCGCGATGTCACTGTGCACGTAGCAGAAACGCAGCGGGAGACCAGAAGGTTCCCCCAATCCCGCACTTCTACACGGCTTCGAGCACACTGAGTCAGCACTCCGTGTGGACACTGTTGGTTCCTGTCACTGTTCCCTCATCCACTGATCCATCACTGCCAGCAGATGATCGGGATCGACCGGCTTCGTCACGTAGTCGGAAGCGCCCGACTCGATCGCCTTCTCCCGGTCGCCCTTCATCGCCTTGGCGGTCAGCGCGATGATCGGGAGCCCGGCGAACTGCGGCATCCTGCGGATCGCCGTGGTCGTCGCGTACCCGTCCATCTCGGGCATCATGATGTCCATCAGGACGACCGCCACGTCGTCGTGCTGCTCCAGGACCTCGATGCCCTCACGGCCGTTCTCGGCGTACAGCACGGACAGGCCGTGCTGCTCGAGCACGCTGGTCAGCGCGAAGACGTTGCGGATGTCGTCGTCGACGATCAGCACCTTCTCGCCGCCGAACCGGATGCCCCGGCGCGGCTGCGGCGCCGCGTCCTGCTCAGTCGCCGACCACTGCTCCTGCTGCGCCGGCCGCTGTTCCAGCTCGGTCGCGGCCCTGCGGCGGCGCCTGAAGAGCGCGGCGGCGCCGTTCTGCGTCTCCCGGTACGACCTCACCTCGGCCGGCGTCACGATCTCCACGTCGGACAGTTCCGCCAGCTCGGCCGCCGAAGCCACCAGGTCGCCGGCGTCAAGGGCCGGCAGCTGCTGCTGGTAGCCGTGCGGAGGCAGTTCGCTCGGGTGCAGCGGCAAATACAGCGTGAACGTCGAACCACGTCCCGGCTCGCTTTGCGCGTGGATCTCCCCGCCGAGCAGTTGCGCGATCTCCCGCGAGATGGACAGCCCCAGCCCCGTACCGCCGTACTTGCGGCTGGTCGTGCCGTCCGCCTGCTTGAACGCCTCGAAGATCACCCGCATCTTGCTGGCCGCGATCCCGATACCGGTGTCGGTCACGGAGAACGCGATCAGCGGCGCGTCCGCTTCGGTCAGCGAACCGGCCTCCAGCAACTGCTCCCGGATCTTCATCGGTACGTCCGCGCTGGCCGGCCGGATGACCAGCTCGACCGAGCCGGAGTCGGTGAACTTCACCGCGTTGGACAGCAGGTTGCGCAGGACCTGCAGGAGCCGCTGCTCGTCGGTGTGCAGCGTGGCGGGCAGCTCCGGCGAGACCCGTACGGACAGGTCCAGGCCCTTCTCCGCGGTCAGCGGCCGGAAGGTGGCCTCCACGTAGTCGACGAGCTGGACGAGCGCGATACGCGTCGGGGAGACGTCCATCTTGCCCGCCTCGACCTTCGACAGGTCGAGGATGTCGTTGATCAGCTGGAGCAGGTCGGAGCCGGCGCCGTGGATGGTCTCGGCGAACTCGACCTGCTTCGGCGAGAGGTTGCCCTCGGCGTTGTCGGCGAGCAGCTTGGCCAGGATCAGCAGCGAGTTGAGCGGCGTACGCAGCTCGTGCGACATGTTGGCGAGGAACTCGCTCTTGTAGCGCATGGAGACGGCGAGCTGCTCAGCACGCTCCTCCAGGACCTGCCGCGCCTCCTCGATCTCGGTGTTCTTCACCTCGATGTCGCGGTTCTGCTGGGCCAGCAGCTCGGCCTTCTCCTCCAGTTCGGCGTTGGACGCCTGGAGGGCCTTCTGCCGGTTCTCCAACTCCTCCGACCGCTCCCTCAGTTGCTCGGTCAGCTCCTGCGACTGCTTCAGCAGCACCTCGGTCTTGGTGTTGACGGAGATGGTGTTGACGCTGGTCGCGATCATCTCGGCGATCTGGTTGAGGAAGTCCTTCTGGATCTGCGTGAACGGCGTGAAGGACGCCAGCTCGATCACGCCGAGCACCTTGCCCTCGAACAGCACCGGAAGGACGATCACCTGCGCGGGCGGGGCCTCGCCGAGCCCGGAGGAGATCTTGAGGTAGCCGCTGGGCGCGTTCTCCACCAGGATGGTGCGCTTCTCCTCGGCGGCGGTCCCGATGAGCGCCTCACCCGGCCGGAAGGACGTCGGCATGGAGCCCATCGAGTAGCCGTACGAACCGAGCATCCGCAGCTCGTACTGGTCCTCCGCCTCGGCGTTCATGTCCTTGCCGTCGAGGAGTGGCATCGCGACGAAGAACGCGCCGTGCTGCGCGGTCACCACCGGCGTCAGCTCGCTCATGATCAGCGAGGCCACGTCCTCCAGGTCGCGGCGGCCCTGCATGAGCGCGGAGATGCGGGCGAGGTTGCCCTTGAGCCAGTCCTGCTCCTTGTTGGCGATCGTGGTGTCGCGCAGGTTGGCGATCATCTTGTTGATGTAGTCCTGGAGCTCCTGGATCTCGCCGGACGCGTCGACGTCGATCTTCAGGTTCAGGTCGCCTCGGGTCACCGCGGTCGCCACGCGCGCGATGGCACGCACCTGCCGAGTAAGGTTTCCTGCCATTTCGTTCACGGACTCGGTGAGGTCGCGCCAGGTGCCGTCGACGTCACGCACGCGTGCCTGGCCGCCGAGCTGTCCTTCCGTGCCCACCTCGCGGGCGACTCGGGTGACCTCCTCGGCGAAGGACGACAGCTGGTCCACCATCGTGTTGATCGTCGTCTTGAGCTCGAGGATCTCGCCGCGAGCGTCGATGTCGATCTTCTTGGACAGGTCACCCTTGGCGATGGCGGTCGTGACCAGGGCGATGTTGCGCACCTGACCCGTCAGGTTCGAGGCCATCTGGTTCACGGACTCGGTGAGGTCCTTCCACGTGCCCGCCACACCTGGCACATGCGCCTGACCACCGAGGATGCCGTCCGTGCCCACCTCGCGGGCCACCTTGGTGACCTGGTCGGCGAACGAGCTCAGGGTCTTCACCATCGTGTTGAAGGTGTCGGCGAGCTGCGCGACCTCACCGCGCGCCTCGATCGTCACCGTCCGCGTCAGGTCACCGTTGGCGACGGCCGCCGCGACCTGGGAGATGTTCCGCACCTGCATGGTCAGGTTCTTGGCCATCAGGTTGACGTTGCCGCTCAGGTCCTTCCAGATGCCCGTGACACCGGGCACGTGCGCCTGGCCGCCCAGGATGCCCTCGGTACCCACCTCACGGGCCACCCGGGTCACCTGCTCGGCGAAGCTGGACAGCTGGTCCACCATCGTGTTGACGGTCGTGACGAGCTCGAGGATCTCGCCCTTCGCGTCAACGGTGATCTTCTTCGACAGGTCACCCTTGGCGACCGCGGTCGTGACCTTGGCGATCTGACGCACCTGGATGGTCAGGTTGTTCGCCATGAAGTTCACGGACTGGGTGAGGTCCTTCCAGGTGCCGGAGACGCCCTGCACCTCGGCCTGACCGCCGAGCTGGCCCTCCGTACCCACCTCACGGGCGACCCTGGTGACCTCCTCCGCGAACGACGACAGCTGGTCGACCATCGTGTTCAGCGTGTTCTTGAGCTCCAGGATCTCGCCGCGCGCGTCCACGGTGATCTTCTGCGACAGGTCACCTCGGGCCACCGCGGTGGCGACCTGCGCGATGTTCCGCACCTGGGCCGTAAGGTTTCCTGCCATTCCGTTCACGGAGTCGGTCAGGTCCCGCCACACACCGGCGACGCCGGGCACCTGCGCCTGACCGCCCAGCCGGCCCTCGGTACCCACCTCGCGCGCCACCCGGGTCACCTGGTCGGCGAAGCCGGAGAGCTGGTCGACCATCGTGTTGATGGTGTTCTTCAGCTCCAGGATCTCGCCGCGCGCGTCGACGTCGATCTTCTGGGACAGGTCACCGCGCGCCACCGCTGTGGTGACCTGCGCGATGTTGCGCACCTGGGCGGTAAGGTTTCCTGCCATTCCGTTGACGGAGTCGGTGAGCTCCTTCCACGTACCGGCCACACCCGGTACGACCGCCTGACCTCCCAGCCGGCCCTCCGTCCCCACATCCCGGGCCATGCGCGTCACCTGGTCGGCGAAGCTCGACAGCTGGTCCACCATCGTGTTCACGGTGTTCTTCAGCTGGAGCATCTCGCCGGAGACGTCCACGGTGACCTTCTGCGACAGATCACCGTTCGCCACCGCCGTCGTGACCTGGGCGATGTTCCTCACCTGTCCGGTGAGGTTCCGGAACGCCGTGTTGACGGAGTCCGTCAGGTCCTTCCACGTCCCCGCGGCCCCCGGCACCTGCGCCTGACCACCGAGCTCACCCTCGACACCGACCTCACGCGCGACACGCGTGACCTCGGAACCGAAGGACGACAGCTGATCGACCATGCCGTTGACGGTGTTCTTCAGCTCGAGCATCTCGCCGGCCACGTCCACGGTGACCTTCTGCGACAGATCACCGTTGGCCACCGCCGTCGTGACCGCCGCGATGTCCCGCACCTGAATGGTCAGATTCCGGAACACGGTGTTGACGGAGTCGGTGAGGTCCTTCCACGTCCCCGCCGCGCCCGGCACATTCGCCTGACCGCCCAGCCGTCCCTCGGCGCCGACCTCGTTGGCCACACGCGTGACCTCGTCCGCGAAGATCCGCAGCGTCTCGGTCATCTGGTTGATCGTGTCCGCGAGCTGCGCGACCTCGCCACGTGCCGACACGGTCACCTTCTGCGACAGGTCACCGTTGGCGACCGCCGTGGTCACCTGTGCGATCCCTCGCACCTGCGCCGTCAGGTTGCCGGCCATGAGGTTCACCGAATCGGTGAGGTCCTTCCACACACCGGCCACACCCGGCACCTGCGCCTGCCCGCCGAGCTCACCCTCGGTGCCCACCTCGCGCGCGACTCGCGTCACCTCGGAGGAGAACGACGACAGCTGGTCCACCATCGTGTTGACGGTGTTCTTGAGCTCCAGCATCTCGCCGGCCACATGAACGGTGACCTTCCGGGACAGATCACCCTTGGCGACCGCCGTGGTCACCAGCGCGATATCCCTCACCTGGGCAGTCAACCGGTACGCCATCGTGTTGACGGAGTCCGTGAGGTCCTTCCACGAACCCGACATGCCACGCACGCGTGCCTGCCCGCCGAGCTTGCCCTCGGTACCCACCTCGCTGGCCACACGCGTGACCTCGTCGGTGAAGGTCGACAGCTGATCGACAAGGTTGTTCACAGTCCGCCCGACCTTGAGGAACTCACCCCGCAGCGGATGCCCGTTCCCGTCCGGCGCCTGCGTCCGCAGCTCCATGCGCGGCGACAGATCACCCTCGGCCACCGCGGACAGCACCCGGCCGACCTCGGAGACGGGCCGTACGAGGTCGTCGACCAGGGCGTTGGAGTTGTCGACGGCGGCCGCCCAGGAACCCTCACAGGCGCCCGTCTCCAGCCGTTCCGTGAGCTTGCCCTCACGGCCCACCATGCGGCGCACTCGCGCCAACTCACCCGTCAAGTGGAGATTACGGTCGGCCACCTCATTGAAAACCGCGGCAATCTCGGACATCACGCCGTCCCCGGACACCGTGAGCCGCTTCCGGAAGTTCCCGTCGCGCATCGATACCAGGGCCGCCATCAGCCGGTTCAGGGCAGCGGTGTCCACCGCAGTGGTCCCGTTGCGCGGCTTGCGCTCGTTCTTCAGGGACTGTCCGCCTTTCGCGCGCGTCTTAGTGCCCCGCGTCGCTGCGCCAGACTCCACTGTGTCCCTCCCGCAGGGGTCGACCGTTACTGCTGTGTTCGGGTTCTACCGCTCGGCGTACCCGTTACTGCTGGGCATTCCTGCCGGATATACCAGGCCACACCACGTGCTGCTGCCCGCAGAACGCGAATGACACTCAGCCTGCCCGGACCTTCACAAGAAGCTTGCCCAGTGTTTCACCCTGCCTGAACCCGGCCATAACAGTTCGGCAGCTTCGCACATCGTCCGCACACCGTCCGGACGGAAACACTGCAGACCGGCATCCGCATGGCCGTCGAAGGTAAGTAACCTTGCATGCGGCTGTCCAGCCGCGCCGGTCCGTCCGGCCTGGGCGGTAGCAGGAGGAGCACGAGCGGGCATCGGAGGGGCAGCCGGACATGACCACCGGACTGATCCCGGGGGGACCATCCCCGGACCGGCCGACGGGCGCGCACATGCCGCACCAGCGGCGCGACCCGGTGGGCCGCGGAGCCCTGCACGTCGACAACCGGACGAGGAGTTCTGTGATCACCGCGCGCGCGGCAGCAACCTTCGATCCCGTCGGGCGGTCAGTCGCGAGCGCCCGCTCCTTCGTCCGCGACACACTTCAGGGCTGGGGCTTCGCCGACATCGTGGACGACGCCGTGGTCCTCACCAGCGAGCTGGTGACGAACGCCGTCGTCCACGCGGGTACGTCCGCGGACGTTCTGTGTCTGCGCAGTGACGACGGCGTACGGATCGAGGTGGCCGACCGGTACCCGGAGCGCGAGATCCCCCTCCAGGGCTCGCCCGTCAACATGGGCAGCCCCGACCGCGAGGGCGGCCGCGGCCTCCAGCTGTGCGCGGCCCTGGCCGCCTGCTGGGGCGTCGAGTACACGCCCACGCACAAGCAGGTCTGGTTCCAACTCGACCTCCCCGAACGCCCGGTGGGCACCCGCGCGGCCGGCCCGTCGCTCCCCGCCGACCTCCTGCCCCTCGCCGACGGCCGCGTCCGCGTCGCGGTTGTCCAGATCGACCGTACGGGCGCCATCTCGTCCTGGAACGAGGACGCGGAGGATCTCTTCGGCTATGCGGCCGAGCAGGTCACCGGCAAGCCGTTGACCGACCTCGCGGCCTGGCCGCACACGCCGGGCACCAGCACCGGCATCGCGGAGGCCCTCCAACTCTCCCGCTGGGAAGGCAGCTACGGCATAAGGGGCGCCAACGGCCGCGTCACACCGGTGTACGCCTCCCACCTCCGCGTCCGCGACACGGACGGCGAACCCTCCACGGTCTGCCTTCTGGTCCGGGACCACGAACGCGCCGTCCTGCAGACCCCGTCGCGCGTGCCGGCCTCCGACACGTCCACCACCTCCGAGGGCCAGAGCACCGACCCCTTCGAGGTGTTCATCGGCTCCCCCGCCCCGGACGACCTCGACGGGCTCCTCCAGCGCACGGTGGAACGCGCCCGGGACATGCTCGACGGCGACTCCGCGTTCCTGCTCCTGGCGACCGACGACGAGACGGAACTGGAGGTCCGCGCCTCGACCGGCCTGCCCTCCGCCCGCCAGCGCTTCGCGCGCGTGCCCGTCGAAGCGGGTCCCGGCCGCTACGGCTCCGCCCGCATGCCGGCGGTCCACGAGGACCTCACCATGGTCCCCGGCGCCGTGCCACTGCTGAACGGCACCGGCATGCGCTCGGTCGTCACGGTGCCCCTGAAGGTCGAGGGCCGCCTCACCGGCTCGCTCGGCGTCGCCGCCGAGGCCCCGGCCAGATACTCCAACGAGGAGGCGCTGCGCCTGCAGTTCGCCGCCGACCGCATCGCGTTGGCCGTGGAGTCGGCCCGCCTGGGCGAACTGGAACGCCTGCGCCGAGGCTCACTCAGCTTCCTCGTCGAGGCCTCCGACCTGCTCGCCGGCACCCTGGACCGCGACCAGACCTTGGCCCTGATGGCCCAGATGACGGTGCCGACCCTGGCCACCTGGTGCGCGGTCTACACGATCGCCGACCAGGCCTCGGAGCCGTACCTGTCGTACGTCCTGCACGAGGACGAGGAGCTCATCGACGGCATTAAGTCGTTGCTGTCGAAGATCGCCCCACCGGACCCGGTGCCCACGCCTGGCGCCCGCGTCTGGTCGGCTCCCGCCCAGTCGGCCCACCAGGCGGCCCTGCGCACCTCCATGCGCAGCCTGGGCCTGGGCGAGCCGGTCGGCCGCATCAGCGCGGGCATCGGCCCCACCCTGGCCACGGCGTCCGCAGTGGGCGGCGAAACGGTCGTACTCCCGCTGGTGGCCCGCAACCGAGTCATCGGCATGCTGACCCTCGGCAAGCCGACCGACGAACACTTCCGCCAGGAAATCCTGGAACTGGCCGAGGACTTGAGCCGCCGAGCCGCCCTGGCCCTGGACAACGCCCGCCTCTACTCCGAGCGTACGGCCATCAGCCAGTCCCTCCAGCGCAGCCTCCTGCCGCCCGAGCTCCCCGAGATCGACGGCGTCGAGGTCGAGGTCATCTACCGCGCGGCCGGCGAGGGCAACGAGGTCGGCGGCGACTTCTACGACCTCTTCCCGATCAGCGACGGCGCCTACGGCTTCGCCATCGGCGACGTCTGCGGTACGGGCCCGAACGCCGCCGCGGTCACCGGCCTGGCCCGGCACGCCCTCCGGCTCCTCGCACGCGAGGGTCTCAGCGGCCCGGCGGTCCTGGAGCGCCTGAACTCCGCGATCCTCGACGAGGGCGCTCGCAGCCGCTTCCTGACGCTCCTCTACGGCGAGTTGAGGCCACAGGAGGACGGCAGCGCGGAGCTGAAGGTGGTGTGCGCCGGCCACCCGCTCCCCCTCCGCCTGCGCCAGGACGGCACAGTCGAGCCGGCGGCCGAGCCCCAGCCACTCCTCGGCGTCATGGAGGACCTGGAACTCTACGAGCAGACGGTCACCCTTGACCCGGGCGACGTCCTCCTGTGCGTCACGGACGGCGTCACCGAACGCCGCGAAGGCAGCCGCATGCTGGGCGACGACGGCCTCACCGACGTCCTCACCACTTGCACCGGCCTGACGGCGGGCGCCGTGGCGGCCCGCATCATGCGCGCGGTCGAACGCTTCGCTTCGGACGCCCCGTCCGACGACATGGCGATCCTGGCGATGCGCGTGCCGGGCATCCACAAGGACTGACCCAAGGCACGCGGAGGGCATGAGAAAGGCCCCGCCCGAATGGGCGGGGCCTTCTGTCTGGAGCCCCCAAACGGAATCGAACCGTTGACCTTCTCCTTACCATGGAGACGCTCTGCCGACTGAGCTATAGGGGCCTGTCACCTTTTGCGAAGTTTCCCTCGCGGCAACGGAATAGATCATACCCCGAACACACCCGTGCTCCCAACCTCGTCAGAAAGCGGGTTGGAGGAGTCCTCCGAGCGCGTTGCAGGCCGACACGATCCGGTGCATGTCCCGCTTCGTCAGAGAGGCGTCGACAGGCAGAGCCAACGTTTCATCAGCGGCCCGCTCGGTCTCCGGCAGCGACACACACCTGCGGAACTCGGGCAGCCGATGCACGGGCGTCTTCACCGGCACACGGCAGTCAACTCCCCTGGCCCGCACGGCCCGAGCGAAGGCATCGCGATCCGGCCGCCCGTTCCCAGGCACCCGCACGACATATTGCTGGTAGGTGTGCCCGTCACCACCATCGGGCGTCTGCACACCCTTCAACTTCGCATCCAGATACGAGGCCCGCTGCCTGCGCTGAGCAATCTCGTCGTACGGCGCCTCGGACTCACCCTGCTCCAACACCAACAGCCCATGCCGCTGCCCGAGCTCGTGCAACCGCGCGATATCGGCCGACCGACCAAAGCGATGTACGGCGACGACGGCCGCCGTCCGCGGGGTGACGACCACCTCGACGGCCATGGCGTCCAGGCAGTACGTCACCGGATCTATGTCGGCGAACACCGGCAGCGCCCCGGCCAGAACCACAGCCTCGGCGACTTCGACGTTCCCGAAGGCCGGTACGACAACCTCGTCGCCGACTCCTATGCCGGCGGCCCTGAGCATTGCAGCAGTACCCATATGGGCGATGGTGGTTGCGCTACGTGAACTTCAGGTGACGCACAACAAAAAAGGGTTGGACCCGGAACCGAAGTTCCGGGTCCAACCCGTCAAAATTTGTTCGGCGGCGTCCTACTCTCCCACAGGGTCCCCCCTGCAGTACCATCGGCGCTGTAAGGCTTAGCTTCCGGGTTCGGAATGTAACCGGGCGTTTCCCTCACGCTATAACCACCGAAACACTATGAAGTCAGACCGGAAAAAACACGGTCGTTGCCTCAGAACTAACACAGTGGACGCGAGCAACTGAGGACAAGCCCTCGGCCTATTAGTACCGGTCACCTCCACACCTCACGGTGCTTCCAGATCCGGCCTATCAACCCAGTCGTCTACTGGGAGCCTTACCCCATCAAGTGGGTGGGAGTCCTCATCTCGAAGCAGGCTTCCCGCTTAGATGCTTTCAGCGGTTATCCCTCCCGAACGTAGCCAACCAGCCATGCCCTTGGCAGAACAACTGGCACACCAGAGGTTCGTCCGTCCCGGTCCTCTCGTACTAGGGACAGCCCTTCTCAAGACTCCTACGCGCACAGCGGATAGGGACCGAACTGTCTCACGACGTTCTAAACCCAGCTCGCGTACCGCTTTAATGGGCGAACAGCCCAACCCTTGGGACCGACTCCAGCCCCAGGATGCGACGAGCCGACATCGAGGTGCCAAACCATCCCGTCGATATGGACTCTTGGGGAAGATCAGCCTGTTATCCCCGGGGTACCTTTTATCCGTTGAGCGACGGCGCTTCCACAAGCCACCGCCGGATCACTAGTCCCGACTTTCGTCCCTGCTCGACCCGTCGGTCTCACAGTCAAGCTCCCTTGTGCACTTACACTCAACACCTGATTGCCAACCAGGCTGAGGGAACCTTTGGGCGCCTCCGTTACTCTTTAGGAGGCAACCGCCCCAGTTAAACTACCCATCAGACACTGTCCCTGATCCGGATCACGGACCCAGGTTAGACATCCAGCACGACCAGAGTGGTATTTCAACGACGACTCCACGAACACTGGCGTGCCCGCTTCAAAGTCTCCCACCTATCCTACACAAGCCGAACCGAACACCAATATCAAACTGTAGTAAAGGTCCCGGGGTCTTTCCGTCCTGCTGCGCGAAACGAGCATCTTTACTCGTAGTGCAATTTCACCGGGCCTATGGTTGAGACAGTCGAGAAGTCGTTACGCCATTCGTGCAGGTCGGAACTTACCCGACAAGGAATTTCGCTACCTTAGGATGGTTATAGTTACCACCGCCGTTTACTGGCGCTTAAGTTCTCAGCTTCGCCACCCCGAAGAGTGACTAACCGGTCCCCTTAACGTTCCAGCACCGGGCAGGCGTCAGTCCGTATACATCGCCTTACGGCTTCGCACGGACCTGTGTTTTTAGTAAACAGTCGCTTCTCGCTGGTCTCTGCGGCCACCCCCAGCTCAGAGTGCAAGACTCATCACCAAGCGTGGCCCCCCTTCTCCCGAAGTTACGGGGGCATTTTGCCGAGTTCCTTAACCATAGTTCACCCGAACGCCTCGGTATTCTCTACCTGACCACCTGAGTCGGTTTAGGGTACGGGCCGCCATGAAACTCGCTAGAGGCTTTTCTCGACAGCATAGGATCATCCACTTCACCACAATCGGCTCGGCATCAGGTCTCAGACTATTGCCAGGCGGATTTACCTACCTGACGTCCTACACCCTTACCCCGGGACAACCACCGCCCGGGATGGACTACCTTCCTGCGTCACCCCATCACTCACCTACTACCAGATAGGTTCGTCGGCTCCACCACTCCCCTTTGCCCGAAGGCTCCAGGGCGGCTTCACGGACTTAGCATCATTGGATTCAATGTTTGACGCTTCACAGCGGGTACCGGAATATCAACCGGTTATCCATCGACTACGCCTGTCGGCCTCGCCTTAGGTCCCGACTTACCCTGGGCAGATCAGCTTGACCCAGGAACCCTTAGTCAATCGGCGCACACGTTTCTCACGTGTGTATCGCTACTCATGCCTGCATTCTCACTCGTCAACCGTCCACAACTACCTTCCGGTGCTGCTTCACCCGGCAGACGACGCTCCCCTACCCATCCACACAGGCGTTGGCCCTATTGTGTGAATGACACGACTTCGGCGGTACGCTTGAGCCCCGCTACATTGTCGGCGCGGAATCACTAGACCAGTGAGCTATTACGCACTCTTTCAAGGGTGACTGCTTCTAAGCCAACCTCCTGGTTGTCTCTGCGACTCCACATCC